>NZ_DALZYX010000009.1:0-203516 GCF_031987975.1 Pseudescherichia sp.
TTCAGGTGTTAGTGTCCTTACGGATGTGGGGGTTCGAGTCCCCCCCCTCGCACCAACGAGGCAGTATCAAAAAGCAAAATAGTAAGATAGATGTGCGAAGGTGGCGGAATTGGTAGACGCGCTAGCTTCAGGTGTTAGTGTCCTTAGGATGTGGGGGTTCGAGTCCCCCCCCTCGCACCACTTATCTTGCTCTCTTCCAGTACGACCTCTCCCGCTTCATCCCATTTTCAAATTCATTATTACCAGCATCATTCCGCCAATTAACGCAATACCCGACGGCAGCAGCACAAAGTGACGCAGACGCTTGTGATAGAGCATGGCAGGCGTTAACAGTAGACCAGGCACGATAATCGCACGCCAGGCGTCATCAGAGAGATCGGCACAGGCCAGCCCGAGCGCAACGATGCCCGATAATACGAATCCCCATCCACTTTCCAGCACGCGCTGCAACATGCCTCTGCCCCCACAGTGATAATGATAACTAATATCATATGATATGTTTTCTCATTTGTCAGCATGCGGTTGTGACGCTGCGCGATCTTTCTACATCTGTTAATGACAGGCATTCATGAAGGTGATAAATTGTGCGCCTCGGAAAATACATAACAATTTCTTACTCTTTTTCGCGAAATTTTATTGACGCGTTATTTCTCATTTTGCCAACCATAACGTTTTATATATCGCAGATTAATAACGACATTACAGATGACAGCACAATCCTGGCATAACCTTTGTAACAAGAAATATCAGCTATCCCTGCGGTTATTTTTGTTTCTCAATGCCGTTTCGGCCCTCTTTTCATTTCTGCTGCCGCTAAACAGCGTGATGAGCGTGACTCCGCCGCTCGGGCTGCTCTTTACAGCCAGCGTTGCGCTGCTGCTCTGGCACAAGTGGCAATCAGAAAAGAAAATAAATATTCCTCTCATTTCACTTTTATTTGGCTGCCTGTGGGCGTGGCATGTCAGCATGAAATATTCCGCTATTGGTCATCCGGATCCGGCATATCTTTTAATTGCGCTGTTAAGCGTATTATTTATTGGCACTATCGCTTTCTCTAACAATATCAGCGCGTTTATGCTGCACTCACTGCCGGTAAGCCTGAGCTGCCTGTGGCTGACCGACGGCAGCGCCTGGCTAAGGGTGCTCTACTGCTTTGCCCTGCCGGTGGTAGGTATTACCATCCAGCACGTGATCCAGCGGCGTAACGATAGCTTTGCCCAGGAGCTGATGGACAAGCTGTTAGATGAACGCAAGATGCTAAAAGATTTGAGCATGCTCGATCCATTGACCGGGCTTTACAACCGCCGCGGCCTGCAAAATAAGATTGATAACCTGCTGGCGCACGATGACGGCAAACAGTTCGTACTGCTGTTGGATATCGATCACTTTAAAGCCTATAACGACCACTACGGTCATATGATGGGCGATCAGGCGCTTATTCGTGTCTCTGCCGCTATCCGCGACGCGGTGCGCTCCCGGGATATTGTCGCCCGCTTTGGTGGCGAGGAGTTTATGATCCTGTTGAGTCATGTCGATCTGGAACACGCTCGCATGACCGCCGAGCGCATTCGCCAGCAGGTCTTCGATCTTAAGATCCCACATATGTTTAACGAGAGTGTGGCAACCAACGTTACGGTAAGCATCGGCATTGCTCCTCTGCTGGACGAGGATATTGAGGATGCGCTGAGCAAAGCGGATAAAGCGCTGTATGAAGCGAAGCATTTAGGGCGCAACCATATTTTGGTTAGCGGTGACCTGCAGATGGCTTAAACGGAACCCGGCAGGCATTTCGCGACAAAAATGTTGCGCTTGTTCCTGCCTATGGTTAGGATTAGCAATCATTATCATTTAGATTCCGGTCTAACCTCTTATGGCTCAACGTTCCGAACTGCTGGCAAACGATCTTATCTGGCGAGCCCCGCTGCACACCGCAGCGCCAACGCTTGCTGATGCCCTGCGCGAAACGATGTCCAGCCAGCGTCCGCACATGCTGGAGGTTATCCGCCTTGATGAGCCACCGCCGCACCGGGCCATGACCCTGGCGCAGTGGCAGCGCCCCGCCGCCCTGCGCACGCTGCTGGCCGACTACGGCGATCATATCTACCGCAACCAGCCGCAACTGCCGCGCGAGGGGAAACCGCTTATCTCGCTGTGGGCGCAGTGGTATCTGGGCCTGCTGGTTCCACCGCTGATGCTGGCCCTGCTGGCGCACGACACCGCGCTGGATCTCTCCCCGGAGCATTTTCACGTTGAATTTCATGAGACAGGCCGCGCCGCCTGTTTCTGGGCCGACGTGCATGCCGATCGCTATACCACGCTGTTAGACGATCGCGGACGCATTGAAAAGCTGATCGTCTCGGCAATGATGCCGGTCGTTCAGGCGCTGGAGGCTACCGGTGAGATCAACGGCAAGCTTATCTGGAGCAATACGGGCTATCTCATCAACTGGTATCTGAACGAGATGAAGCCGCTTCTGGGCGATGCGCGGGTTAGTGCGCTGCGCCAGCTCTGCTTTTTCGACAAGACCCTGGCAAACGGCATGGATAACCCACTCTGGCGCACCGTCGTCCTGCGTGAGGGCGTGCTGGTGCGCCGTACCTGCTGTCAGCGCTACCGCCTGCCGGATGTCCAGCAGTGCGGCGACTGTACGCTTAAATAATCTTACGCGACCTGCTGGCTCTCCCCCTCTGCACGCTGTGACTCCTGCGCCTCCTGCTCCAGGAGCTGTTTCTCGTAGACCTTAAAGAACGGGTAGTAGATCACGGCGGAGACCACGGCCAGCAACACGACGAGGATCGCCGCCCGGTAGTCCCAGCCCAGTGCCCAGGCCGCGCCGATCGGTGCCGGTGCGGTCCAGGGAACAACGGCAATCACCCGACCAATCAGATCCATTTTCATTGCGCCCCAGGCGATCACCGAGTTGATCAGCGGTGCGAGCAGGAAGGGGATAAAAAAGACCGGGTTCATTACAATAGGCGTGCCGAAGATCACTGGCTCGTTGATATTAAAGAAGCTGGGCACAATGCTGAGCCGCCCGATAGAGCGCAGGTGCACGGATCGGCTACGCAGATAGCAGATCACCAGTCCCATCGTCGCTCCAGACCCCCCTACCACAATGAAGAATGTCCAGAACGCCTCCATAAAGATGTGTGGCAGCGGCGCGCCCTGTGCCAGCGCGGTCTGGTTCATCCCCAGGTTGGTTAACCAGAACATCTGCAGCATACCGGAGACGATAGCCGCCCCGTGGATGCCGGCGAACCACAGCAGATGGCCAACCAGCACCGCCAGCAGAATAGCAGGCAGCGAGTCAGCGGCGGCCACCAGCGGCTTAAACAGGGCCATGATAGCCTGCGGGATCAGCACCGAGAACTCTGACTGGATAAACAGGCTCAGCGGGTAGAGCGTGAGCACGACCACCAGCACGGGGATCAGCAGATCGAACGAGTTTTTGATCATCGGCGGAACCTGATCCGGCAGGCGGATGCCGATGTTATGCGCTTTTAAAAAGCGCATCATCTCCACACAGTAGATGGCCACCAGGATAGCGGTAAAGATCCCGGTGCCGCCCAGGCTATGCACCGGCAGCGCGCTATCGGTTTTTGGCGCGGCGACCAGCAGAAACGCCATCAGCGCGAGCATGGCACACATAAAGGGATCGAGCTGGTGCGACTTCACGTAGTGCTTGCCAAGGTTATAGGCGATGGCGGCACAGATGTAGATCGACATGATCCCCATGGTCATATCGAACGGGGTAAGGATCCGCCCCTCATACTGCTTTGCCAGATCGAGCCAGCCGCGAGCAAAGCCCCAGGTGGTATCCGGTGAGAACGGCGGATAGGCAAAAATAAGCAGAAAGGAGCCGACAATCATAAAGGGCATTGCCGAGATAAAACCATCGCGAATCGCCATCACATGACGCTGGGCAGAGATGCGTCCGGCGATGGGGCTGACATAATTTTCAACAAAACGGAAGATCAGGTTAAACGCAGCGTGGTTGGCAGACATTTTGGCTCTCCGGTCAGGCGAAAAAAGGAATGGCAAAAATGAGTATCAGTCTGCGATCTGCACTGTGCAACCGGTTACTGTAACCGGTTTCCGCGATTGTGAAGAGGATCGATAATCGGCCTATCCCGCTGTGAATAAATAAGATTCACCTCACAGTCAGGCCGGTATCTGTCGTCGGGAGTGAGGGATCTCAAGGAACGCCTGCTGCATCTGCACAAGGATATCTGCCGCGTAGAATAAACCTGCATCGGTATCAACGCCCAGCTTCGTCATCAGACTAAGCTTATGCGCGCGAATGCTCTTGCAGTTGCGCTGAAGTCGAATGGCAATATTAGCAATCGGATAGCCCAGGGCGGTATAGTGAAGGATCTCCCGCTCGGTCTGATTCAGTACCCGCTCATAGCTGTAATACCAGAGGTTGAGGATAGTCTCATTCACCCGCTGTTTATCGCTAAGCCATTTCCGTAGCTGCTGGCGTACCCGCTCCAGCGGGGCCGTTTTGCTGATGATGCCATGCAGCGCGACGGGTGAAAAACGGCTTACCAGCCGCGCCTCCATGTCATTGCCCGCCAGCACAATGCGTTGCTGGCCGGGGCGGTTTTTCGCCATCTCGCACATTACCTTAAGGCACTCCAGCCGCTGCGCTCTGATAGCGGAGAGCGAATAGATCACTGCAAAAAAGGGCGTCCACGGCAGCGCATTCATAAAATCGGCGTAATCTTTAAAGAAATAAAACTGATAATTCCCTGCGCCCGGTAATAGGTGCCGAAGTCCGGCTTCGCTCATGGCGCATCGTTCAATAATGGCAACGTTTCTTCTTGCTCCACTTTTTTCCATTGTTTACTCTCGCCATTCATTGGATTTAAATTTAATACCTCAGACCCATAGCCGCTATTAATCCATGCATACAACTCGGCATTGCTACGTAATGAGAGCCGACGCATAGCGCTATTTTTCTGTGCGCTTACCGTCTTATTGCTTTTTTTAAGCATGGACGCGATCTGATTAATACCCCATCCTTTACCAAGAAGCCGTAATACCTGCCTTTCTGAATAGGTTAATGACAGTGCGGGTTGATTCACATCGTCATCATCATAATCATGATCTGACAAAAGCGACCGCCCGATAATTTCTGCACGACGGTTGCCGCTACGGACCGCATTAATAATGCCCTCGACCGGCTCCATACTGGAGAGCAGCGTGCTTTCTGAACGCAGCAGTAGCTCTACCGCCAGCGGATAGATAGGTAAGGGAACGATAAAAACCCAATGAATATCAACACATTGAATCATCATTGAGTAGTATGTTTTACAGGCGCTGCGGGCCTGTCTTAAATCGTTAGTCAGATCGACAATAACGACGTTCGCGTGCTGCAGCAGAGAGAGCGTTATCTCCTCTGGCGTCGCACAGTAAATAGTTTCATACTCACAAAATGATTGCGCCATAATAGCGCCAAGTCCAAACTGTATTATGGGTGCCCTGCTTATTACCACTGCGCACCTGTACTTTTCTGATAGCATATCTCCTCCGCTTACATTCGAGAACCAAGTGTGTTAATTCATCACGATAACGTTCATGAATAAATAAATGCCAGAACAAAAGCGCTACTCAACATCACAACTGTTAACACAGCATGTCATTATCTTTATTCGTCACGCTTACATCATCAGACTCACGGCGGCCGACTGCAGTATTACTCATTTATTCCTGGTGTAATATCGCATATCTCTGTTAAAAAAATAATGGGTGCCACGGCAAAAAAAATACGTTACTGAGGAAGTATCTCTAAATATATAAACCCTCTGAATGATTAAAAAATTCTGTATCGCGCAATGCGGTGATATCACGGCAAGGAAACGGTCTGAGGCGATAAAATCAATTTATTAGCTAAATATTGATCTATCACAGCGCCGGGCAGGTAGCACGTTGTGTTAAAAGTACGTTTTCTGTTTCGCCACGTCGGCATATGGCTACTCTACCAGGGCAACTCATGCAAGCAGATCGGGATCAACAGCGGGTCGTAACGCGCCTGTGTATTCAGTGCGGCCTTCTCCTGTTACAGCACGGGGCGGAGAGCGCCCTGGTAGAAGAGCTATCCACCCGCCTCGGGCGGGCGCTGGGAATGGATAGCGTTGAGAGCGCCATCTCGGCAAACGCTATCGTGCTTACCACGCTTCAGAACGGGCAGTGCATGACCTCCACGCGTAAAAACAGCGACCGGGGGATCAATATGCACGTTGTCACCCAGGTACAGCACATCGTCATTATGGCCGAACATCATCTGCTGGATGCGAGAGATGTGGAAAAGCGCTTCGGCCAGATAAAACCCCTGCGCTACCCGCGCTGGCTGGTAACGCTGGTGGTGGGCCTCTCCTGCGCCTGCTTCTGCAAGCTGAACAATGGCGGCTGGGATGGCACCGTTGTAACCTTCTGTGCCAGCAGCGTGGCGATGTATGTCCGTCTGACGCTGGCCCAGCGGCATCTGCATCCGCAGATCAACTTTTGCCTGACGGCCTTTGTCGCCACAACCGTCTCAGGACTGCTACTCACTCTGCCCGCCTTCACCCTGACGCCAACGGTCGCGATGGCGGCCAGCGTCCTGCTGCTGGTTCCCGGCTTCCCGCTCATCAACGCCGTCGCCGACATGTTTAAAGGGCATATTAATACCGGGCTGGCGCGCTGGGCTATCGCCAGCCTGCTGACGCTCGCCACCTGTATCGGCGTGGTGATGGCCATGACGCTGTGGGGGCTACGCGGATGGGTATAGTCGATTTTCTGCTGGCGCTGGCGCAGGATATGCTCCTCGCTGCTATTCCTGCCGTTGGCTTTGCCATGGTTTTCAATGTGCCGCAGCGCGCCCTGCCCTGGTGCGGGCTGCTGGGTGCCATCGGCCACGGCGCGCGGATGGTGATGATGACCGGCGGCATCAATGCCGAATGGTCTACCTTTGTTGCCGCTATGCTCGTTGGCTGCATCGGTATCCGCTGGTCCCGCTGGTATCTTGCCCATCCCAAGGTCTTTACCGTCGCGGCGGTGATCCCGATGTTTCCCGGCATTTCGGCCTATACGGCGATGATCTCTGCGGTAAAAATAGGTCACTTTGGCTATAGCGAAGCGATGATGATCCTGCTGCTGACCAACTTTTTGAAGGCCACGTCGATTGTAGCGGCCCTCTCAATTGGCCTGTCGGTGCCCGGATTGTGGATCTACCGTAAGCGCCCCCGCGTTTGAGATTTGTGTTCTGCCTGCACCGTGGTAATAATCCCTGTTCCTGTTGCGGCCACAAAGAGGCGGATGTGAAGCACGACGGCGTGTATTTACCGGAGAAACTGGACGAGTCCAGCCTGAAGGACAAAATTTTCATCAGTGCCATTGAGCTGTTTGCCGAGTATGGCCTGAACGGTGCCCGTATGGAGCAGATCGCCGAGAAGGCGGGTACGACTAAACGGATGGTGGTTTATCACTATAAAACGAAAGAGAGCCTCTATCTGCAGGTGCTTGAGTATGTGTATACCGAGATCCGTGCCAGCGAAACGCGGCTTAATCTGACAAACCTGCCGCCGGTAGAAGCGATGGTAGAGCTGGTAGAGAGTACCTTCGACTTTCACGCTGCGCATCCCGATTTCATTCGCATTATCTGCATGGAGAACATGCAGCGCGGACGCTATATGCAGCAGTCGGAATATCTGCGCAAGGTTAATCGCAGCGCGCTGACCCTGCTGGAAGATATCCTTGCGCGTGGCCAGCAGAAGCAGCTTTTCAGCCGCAGCGTCAACGCTCGCGACGTGCACCGCCTGATGAGCAGCTTCAGCTTCCATTACGTGGCGAACAGCTACACCTTTACTCTGCTGTTCGAGGAGGGGGCGGATAGCCAGGCCCAGCAGGCACACTACCGTGCCATGGCGGTGCAGGTGGTGCTGCGCTATGTCTGTCCTTGATGAGTTTTCTTCTGTACAAAAATATAACTTGCAATTAAATCGCACACTACCTATATTCAAAACATGAAGACGAAATCGACAGCCCCGGCGAATGCGCCTCTGGCCCTGAATAATCAGCTCTGCTTTGCGCTCTACTCCGCAAACCTGGCGCTGAATAAACTCTATCGGCAGCTGCTGGCCCCGTTAGGTCTCACCTATCCACAGTATCTGGTGATGCTGGTGCTGTGGGAGCGGGACGACGTCACCGTGTCAGAGATTGGCGAGCAGCTGTTTCTGGACTCTGCCACCCTGACGCCACTGCTTAAGCGTCTGGAGAGCGCCGGGCTGCTTGTTCGCCAGCGCTCGCGTCAGGACGAGCGCCAGGTTGCCGTAACCCTGACCGAATCGGGACGGGCGTTGCAGCAGCAGGCACTAACGATCCCGGAATCAGTACGCTGCGCCGCCGCGTGCGATACGGATTCACTGGCCGCGCTTCAGCACGAGCTGGAGACGCTGCGCCATCAGCTTCATAAGGCTTAGGTTTTACCGTCCCTGACGGCCCTGGGCTTAACATATAAATAGCGCGCTATTTTATAGCACATAAATCGATAACAGCGAGAATAAGGAACCTGCCATGTCTTTAGAAAAAGTAGTTTACACCGCAAAAGCCAAAGCAACCGGTGGCCGTGACGGCCGTGCGACCTCCTCTGACGGCGTGCTGGACGTTCAGCTGGGCGTACCGAAAGAGATGGGCGGCCTGGGCGGTAACGTTACTAACCCGGAGCAGCTGTTTGCTGCCGGCTACTCCGCCTGCTTCCTCGGCGCAATGAAGTTTGTTGCTGGCCGCGACAAGATCGCCATGCCGAAAGAGGCCTTTGTTGAAGGTGAAGTGGGTATCGGACCGCTGCCAACTGGTTTTGGTATCGAAGCTAAGCTGAATATTCACCTGCCGGGTATGGACGCGGCTGAGGCGCAGAAGCTGGTTGATGCCGCGCATATCGTCTGCCCTTACTCCAACGCCACGCGTAACAACATCGACGTGACGCTGAACATTATCGCGTAAGACGTTCACAAGGCCGGGCGGCGCGACGCCTGCCCGGCCTATAAAAGCACCCCCTCTCTGTGCTACTATGAGCACATATCACCCGCGGATCTTCCCGCTCTGTTTTTAGCTTGAGATTGCGCTATGTCTTCCAGAATCCTCTCCACCAATGTCATCGGTATCGACGCGTTTATGCACGATCACGCTCGCGTCCTGACCCAGTCCCGTGAAGGGACGGTGGCCGTTTTTGCTGATAACGCGCCAGCGTTTTATGCCCTGACGCCTGCGCGGCTGGCGCAGCTGCTGGAACTGGAAGCCCGACTGCAGCGCCCGGCCAGCGATATCGCGCTCGATCAGCAGTTTTATGATGAACCGACCGACGCGCCGCCCAGCGTACCGATGGGCAAATTTCCCATGTATGCAGGCTGGCAGCCGGACGCCGATTTTCAACGCCTGGCGGCTCTATGGGGCATCGGCCTGAGCCAGCCCGTTACCCATGAGGAGCTGGCCTCGTTTGTCACCTACTGGCAGGCCGAGGGCAAGGTGTTTCACCATATGCAGTGGCAGCAGAAGCTGGCCCGCAGCGTACAGATCGGCCGTGGTAGCCTGAACGGTGCCGCTAAGCGCGAGCGTGATGTAAATGCCATTCCCGAACCGGATAACCAGATTCCCCCAGGCTTCAGAGGTTAATCATGAAAGACGTCGGCGAAATGATGAAGCGTTTACAAAAGATGATGCCTGCCCATGTGAAACCGGCGTTTACCACCGGCGAAGAGCTGCTGGCCTGGCAAAAAGAGCAAGGTGAGCTGCGTTCGGCGGCCATCGCCCGCGAAAACCGGGCCATGAAGATGCAGCGCACCTTCAACCGCTCCGGCATTCGTCCTCTGCATCAGAACTGCTCTTTCGATAACTATAAGGTCGAAAACGAGGGGCAGATGAATGCTTTAAATAGAGCAAGGCAGTACGTTGAAGCGTTTGATGGCAACATTGCCAGCTTCGTTTTTTCCGGCAAGCCGGGCACCGGCAAAAACCACCTTGCGGCGGCTATCTGTAATGAGCTGCTGCTGCGCGGAAAGTCGGTGCTGATCATTACCGTGGCCGATATCATGTCCGCTATGAAAGAGACATTCAGTAGCCGGGAAACCAGCGAAGAGCAGCTGCTTAACGATCTCAGCATGGTCGATCTGCTGGTCATTGATGAGATAGGTATGCAGTCGGAGTCCCGCTATGAGAAGGTGATCATTAACCAGATCGTTGATCGCCGTTCTTCCTCAAAGCGTCCTACAGGAATGCTAACCAACTTAGGTACTAAAGAAATGACCGATTTGCTCGGCGAGCGGGTCATGGATCGTATGCGTCTCGGCAATAGCCTGTGGGTCAATTTTAACTGGGATAGCTACCGCAGCCGCGTGACCGGCAAAGAGTATTAAGAGCTTTCCTGGCGCGGCCTGCCGGGTCTCCCGTTATATACTGACGCGATTCATCACAACAGGTTATGCCACATGAAATCAGCTAAACGTTTACTGTGCAGCGTCGCGATCGCCAGCGCCCTGCTCTCTTCCCTCTCTCACGCCGCAACCTGGCAGGAGCAGTTGACCAGCGCGGCTAACCAGCTGAGCCAGAACTCGGGTTCCGCCACGTCCACCCAGCAGAGCGGCACCTCGCTCTCCGCCCTTGGCGGCCTGCTGAACGGCGGTAACCAGGCGTTGAGCGCCGACACCATGAATAACGCCGCCGGCATCCTGGAGTACTGCGCTAAAAACAAGCTGGCCTCGGTCACCAGCGCAGAGAATATCAAGAGCCAGGTGCTGGAGAAACTGGGCCTGAGTGCGCCGGAGCAGAAGGAAGATACCAACTTCCTGGAAGGCTTACAGGGGATGCTAAACACCAAAGATGGCGAACAGCTGAACCTGAACAATATCGGTAGCACGCCGCTGGCGCAGAAGGTGAAAACCAAAGCCTGCGACCTGGTTCTGCAGCAGGGCATGAACTTCCTCTCCTGATCGCCTCTCACCTTGCCGCGCCTGCCACGATACAGAGCAGGCGCGCCTGCCGCTTATAAATGAGACATTGCTCATAAAACGCCCCTCTCTAAACCTTTTCTTAATAGAATCCAGGCGTTGTGACGCTAGAATTGCAGCTATGTGAATTCCCCATTAAAGTGTTATTCCTGCAACATTCCGGCTTGCTGCTATTGAGGATCGACCGTTGTCTGAATTTCTCTCTCTCGTGCTGTTTATTGCCTCGATAGCTATTTATTCTCTGAAGGCAGGCCGTAATACCTGGTGGTTTACCGCCATGCTTGCCGTGCTGGGCCTGTTTGTTGTCCTTAATATCGCCCTCTACGCCAGCGACTACTTTACCGGCGACGGTATTAACGATGCGGTGCTCTATACCATTACCAATAGCCTGACCGGCGCGGGCGTCAGCAAGTATATTCTGCCCGGCGCGGCACTGGCGATCGGCCTGCTGGCGCTCTTTTTTGCCCTCGGCTGGATCCTGCGCCGTCGCCGCCATCATCCGCTGCACGTCGGCTATAGTCTGCTGGCGCTGCTATTAGCTCTGGGATCGGTAGATGCCAGCCCGGCCTTCCGGCAGATCACCGAGCTGGTCAAATCCCAGTCCCGGGCGGGGGATCCGGATTTTGCGGTCTGGTATAAAGAGCCAGCAAAAAGCATTCCGCAGCCGGCTCTTAACCTGGTCTACATCTACGGTGAGAGCCTGGAGCGAACCTACTTTGACAGCGACGCCTTTCCAGGCCTGACGCCGGAGCTGGGTGCGTTGAAAGATGAGGGGCTGGATTTTAGCCATACCGCGCAACTGCCGGGCACCGACTACACCATTGCCGGGATGGTCGCCTCCCAGTGCGGCATTCCGCTTTTTGCCCCCTTCGAGGGCAACGCCTCGGCCTCGATGTCGAGTTTCTTCCCGCATAATCTCTGCCTCGGCGATATCCTGAAAAACTCCGGGTATGAGAACCACTTCGTGCAGGGGGCGAACCTGCGCTTTGCCGGGAAAGATGTCTTTTTAAAATCCCACGGCTTTGACCACCTGATTGGGGCGGAAGAGCTGAAGGGCCGGGTGGCCGATCCAACCTACCGCAACGACTGGGGCTTCTACGACGACACCGTGCTGGACGAGGTGTGGCAGCAGTATCAGCAGCTCTCCCAGAGCGGCAAGCGCTTCTCGCTCTTTGCCCTGACCGTTGATACCCATCACCCGGACGGCTTTGTCTCCCGCACCTGCGAGCGGAAAAGCTACGCCATCGACGGGAAAGCGAACCAGTCCTTTAGCGCGGTCACCTGCAGCCAGCAGCATATCGCCGCGCTGATTAACAAGATCAAAGCCTCACCGTGGTTTAAGGATACGGTGATCGTCGTCTCCTCCGATCATCTGGCGATGAACAACACCGCGTGGAAGTACCTCAGCAAGCAGGATCGCAACAACCTCTTCTTTGTATTGCGCGGCGACCAGCCTGCGCAGGACGTCATCGGGCTGAAACGCAACACCATGGATAACGGTGCCACCGTGCTGGATATCCTCGGCGGGGATAACTTCCTCGGCCTCGGGCGCAGCAGCCTCTCCGGCCAGTCCCTCTCCCAGTCGTTCCTCAACATGAAGGAGAAGGTGCTGGCGTGGAAGCCGGATATCATCCGCCTGTGGAACTTCCCCAAAGAGATGAAGGAGTTTACCGTTGATAGCGACAAAGAGACGATCGCCTTTTCCGGCAGCCGTTTCCGTCTGCCGCTGCTGATCCGCGTCTCAGACCAGCGCGTAGAGCCGCTGCCGGAGAGCGAGTACTCCGCGCCGCTGCGCTTCCAGCTCGCCGACTTTGCCCCGCGAGATAACTTTGTCTGGGTAGACCGCTGCTACAAGATGGCGCAGATGTGGGCGCAGCAGCTGGCGCTCTCCACCGACTGGTGCGTTTCCCAGGGGCAGCTGGGAGGCGAGCAAAGGGTGCAGCACGTTGATAGCGACCAGTGGAAAAGCAAAACTGCATTTAAGGATACGGTTATCGATACCGCACGCTATCAGCGTAACGTTGATATGCTCAAGGTGGTGGATAATGACGTTCGCTACAAGGCGGACAGCTTTATCTTCAACGTGGCGGGTGCGCCGGAAGAGGTAAAACAGTTTAGCGGCATCTCTCGCCCGGAGAGCTGGGGACGCTGGTCCAACGCGCAGCTGGGTGAAGAAGTGAAGATCGAGTACAACGCACCGCTGCCGGAGAGCTTCGATCTGGTTATTACTGCTAAAGCCTATGGCCCGAACGCCAATAAGCCGATCCCGGTGCGGGTAGGTGATAGTGAGCAAACACTAACTTTAGGCAACGAGGTCTCTACCACCACGCTGCGGTTCCATAACCCGTCCCACAGCAATACGCTGACGATTGTGCCGCCGGAGCCGCAGTCCACTAACGAAGGGAATATTCTCGGCCACTCGCCGCGCAAATTGGGGATTGGGATGGTGGAGATTAAGGTAGTGAAAACCGAGGGCTAGATGCCCCCGGTTGGGTAGGCCGGGTAAGCGTATCGTCACCCGGCATTATTGTAATTTAGAAGGTTTCCCAGTTATCGCCCGCTTCAGCAGTTGCTGGTTTGCGGGTCGCCAGCGGCGCGGTGGCTTTTGCCACGATAGCCTGCTCGCGGGCCTCTTTACGCTGATCCTGCATAATACGGAACACCGCTACGGCCTGAGTCAGACGGCTCGCCTGCTCTTCCAGCGCCGCCGCCGCCGCGGCAGACTCCTGCACCAGCGAGGCGTTCTGCTGGGTAACGCGATCCATCTCGGCAACCGCCAGGCCTACCTGATCAATACCGCGGCTCTGCTCGTCGGAAGCGGAGGCGATTTCACCCATGATGTCCGTAACGCGGGTGACCGCATTAACGATCTCGTCCATGGTCTCACCGGCGCTCTCGACCAGCGTTGAGCCAAGCTCTACGCGGCCTACGGAGTCTTCAATCAGGCTCTTGATTTCGCGAGCAGCCTGGGCGCTACGCTGGGCCAGGTTACGCACTTCCCCTGCTACCACCGCAAAGCCGCGACCCTGCTCACCGGCACGCGCCGCTTCTACCGCCGCGTTCAGCGCCAGGATGTTGGTCTGGAAAGCGATGCCGTCGATCACGCTGATGATGTCAGCGATTTTCTGCGAGCTGCCAGCGATGTCGCGCATGGTCTGCACCACGTTATCCACCACTTTACCGCCCTTCTGCGCGGTCTCAGAGGCGCTGAGCGCCAGATGGCTCGCCTGACGGGCGTTTTCGGCGTTCTGCTTCACGGTCGCGGTCAGCTCTTCCATGCTGGCAGCGGTCTCTTCCAGAGAGGCAGCCTGCTGCTCGGTACGGGAGGAGAGATCATTGTTACCCATCGCGATTTCGCTCGCGCCGCTATAGATCTCGTTCGCACCGGTACGCACAGTACCCACGGTACGCATCAGCTCACCCTGCATGTGGCGCAGGCTCTCTGCCAGCTGGCCCATTTCGTTAGCGCCGTGCACGTCAATCTTCTGCACTAGATCGCCACCGGCGATATGGCGGATACTCTCTACCAGACGGTTAAGCGGGGAGATCAGCACATTTTTGATACCGAACCAGACGGCAACGATCACCGCCAGCACTGCCAGCAGCACGCCAACAATGATCCAGATAGCCATGCTGTAGGAGCTGTTGTTGTCCGCGACGGCGAGGTCATACAGCTGGTCATTCTGCTGCAGGAACTCAACGTACTGTTTCTCGAACGCATCCTGATAGCCCTGGGTCGGCTGGTCAAAGAACTCGTTGATTTTGCCTGCGCCCAGCAGCTGGATAAGCTCAGCCAGCGCGCCGTGATAGATATCGTACTGACGCTTGATCTCCTGAGTTACAGCTTCGTTCTGACGCGGATCGTGCGGCAGCGTCTGATACTCATTCCAGTGCAGCTCCGCCTGCTTCAGGGAGGCGCTGGCGGTCTGCATCAGCTCGGCGACGGTGGTGCCGCTGCCGATATTGTTCTGATCCATCATGTAACGGATACCGGCACGGTTAAGCGTGTTACGGGTCTGCAACAGGGCAACCCAGCTGCCGTTGAGCGTAGACTGCTGCTCACGGATGGTTTGCAGAACGGTGAAGTTGTCTTTGTCGTGTTTCAGCGCGTTGAAGAACAGACCGCCGGAGGTGATTTGTAACAGGCCAAATAGTGCAAGGACCAGAAGTAGACTGGTCACAATTTTGATACGGTTCAACATGTTTTCTCATTCCTTTAGAGGGATAACAGTTTTTCGGCCTGGAACAGGAAAACTTTACCGAATAGTTGTGCGTTGCGACGTGGTCTGGCCTGCTGGCTTAGCGCCTGGCCAGTGATCCATATCACACTCTTTTTCCCCTTCTCGCCCGGTTAAAACCGCTTATCACGCTCCTGCGACCGCTTACCCCTCACATTCAACCGCTCAGCTACTTATTGCCCGTTTTTTGCCCGCCGTTTGCCATGATCCTCAGGGAAAATTTATCAATTTAACGCCTCCTGTTCCTGTAATCTTTGTCATATAGCCAGGTCTGATATGGATAATAAAAAGCTACTCAAGCACGTACCCTGGATGATCCTCGGGATCATCGGTGCTTTCTGTCTGGCGGTTGTCGCCTTACGGCGGGGTGAAAGCGTAAGCGCCCTGTGGATCGTCGTCGCGTCGGTCTCCGTTTACCTCGTCGCCTACCGCTACTACAGCCTCTACATCGCGCAGAAGGTCATGAAGCTCGACCCAACCCGCGCCACCCCGGCGGTCATTAATAATGACGGTCTGAACTACGTGCCAACCAACCGTAACGTGCTGTTTGGCCATCACTTTGCCGCTATCGCCGGGGCAGGCCCGCTGGTTGGTCCGGTGCTGGCCGCGCAGATGGGCTACCTGCCCGGCACGCTGTGGCTGCTGGCGGGCGTGGTTCTGGCCGGTGCGGTGCAGGACTTTATGGTGCTGTTTATCTCCTCCCGCCGTAACGGTGCCTCCCTCGGGGAGATGATCAAAGAAGAGATGGGTCCGGTACCGGGCACGATCGCCCTTTTCGGTTGCTTCCTGATCATGATTATCATCCTCGCCGTGCTGGCGCTGATCGTCGTTAAGGCGCTGGCGGAAAGCCCGTGGGGCGTGTTTACCGTCTGTTCTACCGTGCCGATCGCGCTGTTTATGGGGATCTACATGCGATTCCTGCGCCCGGGCCGCGTGGGCGAAGTGTCGGTAATTGGTATCGTGCTGCTGGTCGCCTCCATCTACTTCGGCGGCGTGATTGCGGCCGATCCGTACTGGGGTCCGGCGCTGACCTTTAAAGACACCACCATCACCTTTACGCTGATTGGCTATGCATTTGTCTCCGCGCTGCTGCCGGTGTGGCTGATCCTCGCCCCGCGTGACTACCTGGCCACCTTCCTGAAGATCGGCGTCATCGTTGGCCTGGCGATTGGCATCGTGATCCTCAACCCAGAGTTGAAGATGCCGGCCATGACCCAGTACATTGACGGTACCGGTCCGCTGTGGAAAGGCGCGCTGTTCCCGTTCCTGTTTATTACCATCGCCTGTGGTGCAGTATCCGGCTTCCATGCGCTGATCGCCTCCGGCACCACGCCGAAGCTGCTGGCCTGTGAAACCGATGCCCGCTTTATCGGTTACGGCGCGATGCTGATGGAGTCCTTCGTGGCGATTATGGCGCTGGTGGCGGCCTCGATTATCGAGCCGGGCCTCTACTTTGCCATGAACACCCCGCCTGCCGGTCTGGGCATCGTGATGCCGAACCTGCACGAGCTGGGCGGCGCGAACGCCCCGGCGATCATGGCGCAGTTGCAGGACGTCACCGCCCATGCAGCGGCCACCGTCAGCTCCTGGGGCTTTGTCATCACCCCTGAACAGATCCTGCAAACCGCGAAGGATATCGGTGAGCCGTCCGTGCTGAACCGTGCCGGTGGTGCGCCGACGCTGGCGGTAGGTATCGCCCACGTATTCCACAAAATCCTGCCGTGGGCGGACATGGGCTTCTGGTACCACTTTGGTATTCTGTTCGAAGCGCTGTTTATCCTGACCGCGCTGGATGCCGGGACCCGCTCCGGCCGCTTTATGCTTCAGGATCTGCTGGGTAACTTCGTGCCATTCCTGAAGAAAACTGACTCTCTGGTGGCGGGTATTATCGGTACCGCAGGCTGCGTCGGCCTCTGGGGCTACCTGCTCTATCAGGGCGTGGTCGATCCGCTGGGCGGCGTGAAAAGCCTGTGGCCGCTGTTCGGCATCTCTAACCAGATGCTGGCCGCCGTGGCGCTGGTGCTGGGTACCGTAGTGCTGATTAAGATGCAGCGTACAAAATACATCTGGGTGACCGTGGTTCCGGCCGTCTGGCTGCTGATCTGCACCACCTGGGCACTGGGGCTGAAGCTGTTCAGTGACAACCCGCAGATGGAAGGCTTCTTCTACATGGCCAACCAGTACAAAGCGCGTATTGCCGCCGGTGGCGAGCTGACTGCCCAGGAGGTGGCGAACATGAACCACATCGTGGTCAACAACTATACCAACGCCGGGCTGAGCATCCTGTTCCTGGTAGTGGTGTACAGCATCATCTTCTACGGCTTCAAAACCTGGATGAAGACCCGCAGCAGTACGGTGCGCACGGATAAAGAGACGCCGTACGTACCGGTGCCGGAAGGCGGCGTGAAGACCTCTTCACACCACTAATTACCCGCTCTGGGTTATTTACAGGCCCGGCAACGCTGCCGGGCTTTTTCAATTTCTGGATGGCATTATGTTTGGTAACTTAGGCGAAGCAAAAAAGTATCTCGGCCAGGCCGCGAAAATGCTGATTGGTATTCCTGACTACGATAATTATGTCGAGCATATGAAGACCAATCATCCGGACAAGCCTTACATGACCTATAACGAGTTCTTCCGCGAGCGACAGGAAGCACGCTATGGCAGCGGCGGAAGCAGCTGCTGTTAGGAGACACTATGACACCCATTGCAGTAACGCTTCTTACCGGTTTTCTTGGCGCGGGCAAAACCACCCTGCTGCGCCACATCCTCAACGAGCAGCACGGCTACAAAATTGCGGTCATTGAGAACGAGTTTGGCGAAGTCTCCGTCGATGACCAGCTGATTGGCGATCGCGCTACGCAGATCAAAACCCTGACCAACGGCTGCATCTGCTGCTCCCGCTCCAACGAGCTGGAGAGCGCCCTGCTGGATCTGCTCGACGGCCTCGACCGGGGCGATATCGCCTTTGACCGGCTGGTGATCGAGTGCACCGGCATGGCCGATCCCGGCCCGATTATTCAAACCTTCTTCTCCCACGAGATCCTCTGCCAGCGCTACCTGCTGGACGGCGTTATTGCCCTGGTGGATGCAGTGCATGCCGACGGGCAGATGAACCAGTTCACCCTCGCCCAGTCGCAGGTGGGCTACGCCGACCGCATTCTGCTGACCAAAACCGATGTGGCGGGCAGCGCCGAGGCCCTGCGCGAGAGGCTCCAGCGCATCAACGCCCGCGCGCCGATCTACACCGTGACCCACGGCGACATCGACCTGGCGCTGCTGTTTGACACCAACGGCTTTATGCTGGAGGAGAACGTGGTGCCTGCGAAGCCGCGCTTCCACTTTATGGCGGACAAGCAGAACGATATCTCGTCGATTGTGGTGGAGCTGGACTACCCGGTAGAGATTGGCGCGGTCTCCCGGGTGATGGAGAACCTGCTGCTCAGCTTTGCCGAGAGGCTGCTGCGCTATAAGGGAATGCTGTGGATCGACGGCGAACCGAACCGCCTGCTGTTTCAGGGCGTGCAGCGTCTCTACAGCGCCGACTGGGATCGCCCCTGGGGCGACGAGCCGCCGCACAGCACGCTGGTGTTTATCGGCGTTCAGCTGCCGGAGGATGAGATCCGGGCGGCGTTTGCGGAGCTGAAAACCCGGTGACTCGCGATATCCCGCAGACCTTCTGGCGCTCGCCGCTGCTGCCCTGGGTGGAGCTGCGCTCCACCTGGCAGAGCCGCCAGGCATATAAAACGCACAGCCACGCCCAGCTGTCGATCGGTGCTATCGTCGAGGGGCAAACCCGCTGCGTCTGTAATGGCGAAACGTATCTGCTCTCGCCGGGAGATCTGATCATCATTCCCGCGCATGCCCCGCACAGCTGCAATCCGGTGGACGGGCAGCCTCGCAGTTACCATATGCTCTACATTGAAACGGATTTTCAGCCCGCGCCCCAGATTGTGCGGAGCGAATCTCTGTTTCGTCACTATCTGCAAGCCATTGAAGATCTCTCTCCTCACGTCGTCGAGACGCTGCTAGCCGCGCTTCCCGCAGGGTCAGTGCAGTCTGTTACGCTGCGCCCTACCAGCCAGCAGCTCCAGGAAACGTTCCTTGAAAACCTGGTGGCCCCGCCTTCGCTGGATGCGCTGGCCCACCGGTTTTCGCTACGCAAAGAGACGCTGATCCGCACCTTTAAACAGGATACCGGCCTGACGCCCGTTACCTTTCTGAACAACGCCCGCATTGAGTTTGCCAAAATGCGCCTGCGTGCAGGGGCGGATCTCGCCGACGTCGGCTACCAGAGCGGCTTTGCCGACCAGAGTCACTTCCATAGAACCTTTGTTAGCTACACCGCCGCCACGCCGCGCCAGTACGCCACGGGCCGATCAATATCCGACAATAATTAACGTCTCGTGCGCCGTAGGATGGCCTCAGTTTTCTTTTCTGAGGTCGCTATGGATCTACTACACACCCTGTTTCCCGCCGCGTTTGCCATGCTGGCGCTATCGCACTTTGTCGCTCTGCTTAGCCCCGGCCCAGACTTCTTTTTACTGACGGGCTACGCCATCCGCTACCGCCTGCGCGGCAGCATGGGTCTCTGCATCGGGATCGCCGCAGGCAACGCCGTCTATATTGCGCTGGCGATTATTGGCTGGAGCGAGCTGCGGCGCTCGCCGGTGCTGTTTTCAATTATCGAACTGGCGGGCGCGGCATACCTGCTGTGGATCGGCAGCCATCTTATTCGCAGCAGACCGGGCAACCTGGCGCTACAGGGGGTCGATAGTGGCCGCCCGTCGTTGGTAAAGCAGCTGCTGATGGGCCTGGCTTCGGCGTTGCTTAACCCAAAAAATGCCCTGTTCTACCTGGCGCTAATGACCTCGCTGCTGGGGGCTAACGTCACCCTGCTCCAGCAGTCGATAAGCGGTATCTGGATGGTGAGCGTGGTACTGGTATGGGATCTGCTGGTAGTGATGCTAATCGGTTTGTCGCCGGTGCAAAGACGCCTCTCGACCGCGGTAGTGATTATCGAGCGGATCGCCGGCGCAGTGCTGATGGGGTTTGGATTATGGATTTTGGCAGTATGGTTTTTTGCCCTGGCATAGGCCCGGCAGGTGGTCCGCCGGGCAGTTTAACAGCGGGCTACCCCAGCACGCGTCGTACGCAGGACTTAAAGACCTTCACGCCGAGGGCCAGCGCGTCCCGGTCGAAGTGCATCTCCGGGTGGTGCAGGCCTGGCGTCAGGTTGGCTCCCAGCCCCCAGAAGCCGCCTTTGATCTGCGGGCGCAGGCGCAGGTAGTGGAAGAAATCTTCGCTGCCCGGCGTGCTTTTCGGCTCGGTTAACCCGGCGTCGCCAAGCACCTCGCGAATGGCGCTGGCGATCACGCCGGTGGCGTCCTCGTCAATAATCGCCGCTGGCATCTCTTTCAGAATACGGATATCAACGCTCGCGCCGT
Organism: Pseudescherichia sp.; assembly: GCF_031987975.1. GTDB lineage: Bacteria > Pseudomonadota > Gammaproteobacteria > Enterobacterales > Enterobacteriaceae > Pseudescherichia. The sequence continues at coordinate 20,671 of NZ_DALZYX010000009.1, forward strand.
AGGCCTGGGCGCTGCTCTCAACTGCCCGCAGCACGCGCGCCTTGAGATCCGTCATCCCTTCGTTCTCTGCCGATCGTAGATCCCAGACCACCGTCGCCTCGGAAGGGATCGAGTTAGTCACCCCCGCGTCGCAGAGGAAGCGGGTCGCTTTCGCGCTCCACGTAAGGGACGGCGACAGGTGAATGCCGTTAACCGCCTGCACCGCATGCGCCCCGGCGTCGAGGGCGTTGACCCCCAGGTGCGGACGGGCACCATGGGCCGCCTTGCCGTGGAAAACCGCTTCCACCGTGGCGGATGCAGAGTAGTACATGGCCGGAACCGCCTGCCCCATCGGACACTCCTCCAGCGGGCGCAGGTGGAAGCCGAGCAGCATATCCACATCGTCGATCGCGCCGCCTTCGGTCATGGCGATCGCGCCAGTGCCCAGCTCTTCCGCAGGCTGGAAGAGGATCTTCAGCTTCCCCTGCTTAATGCCGCCTTCGGCAAGGATCTCCTGGGCGGTGGTTAACACCACCGAAGAGTGGCCATCGTGACCGCAGGTGTGGCGTGCAACATGCTGCCCATCGATGATATGCCCGAGGGCGTCCATATCGGCGCGCAGGGCCAGTACCGGCCCCGGAAGGCCGCTCTCCAGTACGGCAACAATGCCGGTGGTGCCGTTAATATTGCGGGTTACCTGGAACCCTGCGGCCTCCAGCTTATCGGCGATATAGGCCGAGGTTTTGAACTCCTCAAAACCCAGCTCGGGAATATGATGCAGATAGTTAAAGTGCTCTAAGGTTTGCGACACGGCTGACTCCTTGACTGCCAGGCAGATGAATTATTGGTTTTTTCAGGCAATAACGCGCATTACCAGCATGGCAATAACGGCGTTGAGAATGCTGACGCCCATCAGCAGCGGCCAGTATTTCTTCGGCACGTCAGCGACGCCGAGCAGGCGTCCCATGTACTGTAGCTGAGAGCCCATTAAAAAGATGGCCGGAGCCAGAATGGTGATCGCCGTGATATCCAGCGTGCCTTTGGTCAGCAGGCTCACCGCCACGCCGGTTCCCGCCGAGGAGGAGAGCCAGGCCGTCAGCAGCACGGTGATCGCCTCTCCCGGCAGGCCAAACAGCCCCATCAGCGGCGCGCAAACCTTGCCGATAATCTGCATTACCCCCAGCAGGTTGAGCATCTCAGCAATGACGTAGGCCATCAGCACGTTCGGCATCAAATTATTGATGGCGATATTAAACCCTTTGCGTGCGCCAACCACGAATATATCAAACGGGTTGCCGGAGACTTTAGCGTGATTACTCATGGGTGAAATCCTTCTTATACAGCGTATTTAATGCCAGACGAACCACGGCGGCACCGACAAATTTCAGGACAAACATTAATACCAGCGGAATAATTATAGGGATGGTGAGCGAGGCGAACATCGCCGAACCAATAGAGAAATAATTATTGATCAGGCCGGCACCGGAATATTGCCACGCGCCCATAATCACCACGTCCTTTCGGCTAATTTTATTGCTGTCGTACAGCTCTTTGGTGAGTGCTGCCCCCGCATCGGTACTCTGAAGATCGGTGATCAGCGCCAGGCCGGTATAGCCAGGAATGCCGAGCAACGGACGCAGCAGCGGCGTCAGCAGCTTATGGGCCGCGCGGATCGCGCCGTAGTGGGTGAAGATTTCCAGCAGCCCGAGTGCCAGCATTACCGTCGGCACCAGCGACAGAGCGAAGAGGAAGCCCGCTTTAGCGCTGATGCCGCCGCTGCCGATGAAGGTGTTAGTCTCCGGCGACTTCATGGTGCCGAATGCCCCGCCGAGTGTAGTGAAGTCAAACGCCCCCAGCCACGCCATCCCCTCGACTTTAAAAAAGAAGCCGGAAAAGACCAGCAGAACAATAATCAGAGCGATCCAGGCTCCAGGCCCGACATGCCACTCATTTGCTTCTTCCTCTGCTGGACGCTCCAGCGTTTTTGATTCGCTCATCACTCCCCCTCCCATAACAAAAAACAGGTTTAATTTTCTGTGCGTTTACAATTAAACAGAAACCATGCCTCAATAATCGGCAGCGAAAAAATAATTTATTTTAATGGTGACGGTTAAGAGATAAGTAAATTAACTTCTCTCACCTATGCAGGGCACCAATCCGGTGCATCTGTCTTTTTATGGTGCGTATATTTTCTGAATTTCTTTACAGCTAAAAATATCCTGAAATTCGATTATCTATAAACATTGGGGATTATAAATGCCTGGTGATGAATGTTATTGTTGCTCTCAGGTCAACAAACAGGAGCCAGACGCAATGTTTCATGAACGGCAGGTAGGCTATCTCTACGAGGTGAGCATTCAGGGCGGCATCCGTCGGGCGGCAGATATGCTAGGCATCAACCCCTCCGTCGTCAGCCGCCAGATAGCCCAGCTGGAACGTGCGCTCCAGCTCCCCCTGCTTGAGCGGCGCGGGCGTTCGGTGGTGCTGACCGAGGCGGGACGCCTGCTGGCGGCAGACTACTTCGAGAGCCGTCAGCGACGGGAGAAGCTGGAGAGCCACCTGAAGGATCTGCGCCATATGCGCGGCGGCAGCGTCTCGGTAAAGATTGGCGGCGGGTTGATCACAACCTTTATTGACGAGGTGATGTGCAGCTTTGCGCGCTCTTATCCGCACGTGTTTGTGGATATCACCGTCGGCAGCATGCAGGAGATGCTCAACGAGATTGCCAGCGGCGACGCCGATATGGCGCTGGCGTTCGGCCCTATCGGCACGCCGGAGCTGAAGCGCCATAGCTTTCAGTGGGGACCAATCTGCGCAGTCGTCTCTCCCGCTCATCCTATTGCTACACGTACCTCTATAACGATTCAGGAGCTGACCGAATACCGGCTGATCGCCTTGACAGAGAACTTCGGTCTTCAGCGCCATATGAACGCGATGTTCAAAAGCGAGGGGCTGCAGTTCCACCCGGCCTACCGCTGCAACCTCTTCTCCACCGCCATGAGCCTAAGCCAGGCGGGGCTGGGGATCTCATTTATGACCGAATACGCCGCCGCCGGGCTGATAAGCCAGGGCTTGCTGAAAGCGGTGCCTCTCGATCACCCCATCGCCAGCAGCGCCCAGTGTCACCTGCTGCGTAATTCGGATCGTCGATTTACCCCGGCGGCGCACCATATGTGGCGACTGCTGCGGGATGCCTTTAGCGACAAGTGAAGTCGATGCACCGTTTTAGCTCCGCTTACTCCACCTCTCCCCGCCGCAGGCCGATATCTTTTAGCTGCTCGTTACTCATTTTTTGTAGGGTACGCTGCGCTTGCCTGCGGAGATGCCATTTTTTGATAGCTCGCCAGAGCAGGACAAAGCCGATAAAGGGCCGTTTTGCTCTGTTTTCATGAAATTCCATTCTCTACCTCCTCGCGTTGACTGAAGCACTATTTTTAGCGAGAGAGGCATAAACAATACAGATTCAAAAAACGATTTTGTTTTCCATACAGATGCGCTAAAACGGTATCTGAACAGCGCCATCTGTGCGGATCTGTACTGCTTTTATAATCTGTATGGCTAGAAATAAGGATACAGCATGCCACGTTACCAACTTCTGGCGGATCTCTTAGCCGAGCGTATTGAGCAAGGCCTGTATCGTCATGGAGAAAAACTCCCGTCGGTACGTAGCCTGAGTCAGGAGCACGGGGTGAGTATCAGCACCGTTCAACAGGCCTACCAGACCCTCGAAACGCGGCAGCTTATTACCCCGCAGCCGCGATCCGGCTACTTTGTTGCGCCGCGCAAGGTTCAGCCACCGGTACCGCCTATGTCGCGGCCGGTACAGCGCCCGGTGGAGATCACCCAGTGGGATCAGGTGATCGACATGTTGAAAGGTCACAGGGATAAAGAGATCATTCCCTTCAGCAGCGGCGCGCCCGATATCCAGCAGCCCAGCCTGCAACCGCTCTGGCGCGAGCTTAAACGCCTGGTGCAGCATAATCTCGACGAGGTTCTTGGCTATGACTCTCTGACCGGGCGTCAGGAGCTGCGGGAGCAGATCGCCCGTTTGATGTTAGACGGCGGCTCGGTGGTGAGCGCGGAGGATATTATCGTCACCAGCGGCAGCCAGAGTGGGCTGTCGCTTGCACTCTTAACCGTATGCCAACCTGGCGATATCGTCGCCATTGAGTCTCCCACCTATTACGGCACCATGCAGCTTCTGCGCAGCCTGGGTTTAAAGGTCATCGAGATCCCCACCGATTCGGAAACGGGTATAAGCGTGGAGGCGCTGGAGCTGGCCCTTGCCCAGTGGCCGATTAAGGGGATTATTACCGTACCGAACTGCAATAACCCTCTCGGGTTTATTATGCCGGACGCGCGCAAACGCGCACTTCTTGCCCTTGCCCAGAGCCATGACATCGTGATTTTTGAAGACGATGTCTATGGCGAACTGGCAACGGACTACCCGCGCCCACGCACGATCCACTCCTGGGATATCGATGGTCGGGTCATGCTGTGCAGCTCGTTTACCAAAACCGTTGCGCCGGGCCTGCGCGTTGGCTGGATTGTGCCCGGCCGCTACCACGATCGCTTTTTGCAGATGAAGTACGCCGTGCTGGGTAGCAATGTACCAGTGACTCAGCTGGCAGCGGCTAGCTTTATCAAAGAGGGGCATTACCACCGACATATCAGGCGGATGCGCCATCTTTACCAAAGCAATATGGCGATCTATTCCTGCTGGGTACGGGAGTATTTTCCGGAAGGGATCTGCATCACCCGACCGAAAGGCGGATTCATGCTGTGGGTCGAGCTGCCCGAACAGGTCGACATGGTCTGCGTGGCGCAACAGCTGTGCCGGCTGAAAATCCAGGTTGCACCGGGATCGCTGTTTTCGGCGTCAGGAAAGTATCGCAACTGCGTGCGAATTAACTGTGCGTTGCCGCCAAACGAGAAGCATCAGGCGGTGATGGAAAAGCTGGGCAATGCGGTAAAAGTGGCGATGGAATAGCCCCCTCCCTGGCAGGAGGGGGACAACCATTTATTTACTCACAACCACCAGCTTCTGGTTCACAAACTCTTTGATCCCCAGATCCGACAGCTCACGACCAAAGCCGGAGCGCTTGACGCCGCCAAACGGCAGCTCCGGCGCGGTATCGGTCAGGGAGTTGATGTAGACCATACCGGTCTCAATCCGCGATGCCAGCGCTTTTGCCCGCTCGATATTCTGGCTAAAGATAGAGCCACCCAGACCGTAGTTTGAGTCGTTCGCCAGCTTTACCACGTCGTCATCATCTTTGACCACGTAGATCTGCGCTACCGGGCCGAAGAACTCTTCGAAATAGGCTGGATTGTCGCGGGTAATGTGGGTCAGAATGGTCGGCTCGAAGAAGTTACCCTCGCGCTCGACGGGCTTACCGCCAAGGTGCAGCTTCGCACCGTTTTTCACCGCCTCGTCAACCTGTTTGGTCAGGGTCTCCAGCGCGTCTTTTGACGACAGCGGCCCCAGAGTGGTGGACTCATCCATCGGGTCGCCAATCTTCACCTGACGGAAGGCTTCGGTATATTTCTCCAGGAACTTATCGGCAACCGCCTCCTGCACGATAAAGCGCTTCGCGGCAGTACAGACCTGCCCGGCGTTTTGCAGACGTGCAGTGACGCCCACCTCAACGGCTTTCTCCAGGTCGCTGTCGTCCAGCACCACAAAGACGTCGTTACCGCCCAGCTCAAGAGTCGCTTTCTTCAGTTTTTTAGCCGCCTGCGCCGCAACCGCGCTGCCCGCCGTTTCAGACCCGGTCAGGGCCACACCCTGCACGCGATCGTCGGCAATAATAGTGGAGACCTGATCTGAAGAGATAAACAGGTTTGTGTACGCCCCCTCTGGCGCGCCCGCTTCCCGTACCAGCTGCTCGAAGATTTCCGCACAGTGCGGCACGATGCTGGCGTGCTTAACGATAATCGGGTTACCGGCGGCCAGGTTCGGGGCCAGGACGCGCATCAGCTGATAATAGGGGAAGTTCCACGGCTCTACCGCCATCAGCACACCGATGGGGTGATGCTCAACCCAGGCGTCGCCCAGATCGGAAACGTATTTTACCGGTGCAAGGAAAGTATCAGCATTATCAGCGTAATAGCGCGCAATGTCGGCGCACAGTTTTACTTCGCCACGGCTCTGCTCAATCAGTTTGCCCATCTCCTGGGTGGCGATTTTCGCCAGCTCCTCGCTGCGCTCCTCCAGCAGATTGGCAAGCTTAAGCAGAACGGGCAGACGCTGTTGAATATCGCCCTTCGACCATGAGGAGTGGTATAGCGTATCCGCTTTTTGCAGCGCCGCCTCGACATCCGCGTCACTATGGGACGGATACTCTTTAACAAGCTGATTTGTAAATGGATTCACTGTCTGATAGGCCATCTCAAATACCTCCTGGTTAGCAGTAAAAGATGCTGATAAGGTTAATAAGGGTAGTTGAAACAGGTGATGATGCATGGATTATCCGGCATAAACGGACGGTTCTGAATCATCGGAATAGTGAAGAGTAGCCCAGCATTTGCGCGATGCGGCGTTCACCTTCTACGCTTAAACGCATGGATAAAACCACTGACTACACATCATCGACTATGCATCGGGAGAGACCATGAGTGAAGAGACCATTCGCGGTATGGACCATATCGGCATTACCGTTCCGGACATCAAACAGGCCACCACTTTTCTATGCGCGGCTCTGGGCGCGGAGCTGCTTTATGAGTCCGTCTCGCCCGGCCAGGAGATTGACCAGGACGCCCAGCAGCATACGCTGCGCCTTGCCCCGGGTACTCAGGTAAAAGCGGTCAGGATGCTGAAGCTGCACAACGGTCCGGGCATCGAGCTTTTTGAGATGCAGGGGCCGGATCAGGATCGCCCCCCACGGGCCAGCGACTATGGCTTACAGCATTTTGCGGTCTACACCGATAACATTGAGCAGGCGACGCAACGCTTCGAAGAGGCCGGGGGGAAGATGTTTACCGAGCCTAAGCCGCTCACCTTCCCCACCGAGTACGGCGACGGCAATCAGTTCTGCTACGGCAGCACGCCCTGGGGTGGCATCATTGAATTTATCTCTCGTCCTTCGCCGATGCCTTATGAAAAAGAGACCGCTTCGCGGCGCTGGAAACCCTGATTCGGATTTCTATTTAATCGTCAGGGATCTATGATGAACAGATGGATAAATTAGCCGAACTTAAACGCGCCAAGCGCCTGGCCCTGTCGCTGCTGCTGATCGCTGCGGCAACCTTTGTTACCACGCTTTTTCTGCCGCCCACCCGTCTGGTAGGCGCAGTGAAGGCGGTAGCCGAAGCGGCAATGGTGGGCGCACTGGCCGACTGGTTTGCGGTGGTGGCGCTGTTTCGCCGCGTGCCGCTACCCTTCATTTCCCGCCATACGGCGATCATTCCCCGCAATCAGGAGCGGATCGGCGACAATCTCGGCATCTTTGTGCAGGAGAAGTTTCTTGATACCCAGTCGCTGATTGCGCTGATCCGCCGCCATGAGCCGGCGCTAATGATCGGTACCTGGTTCAGCCAACCCGATAACGCCCGTCGCGTGGGTCAGCATCTGTTGCAGGTGATGAGTGGCTTTCTCGATCTGACCGATGATGCCCGCATTCAGAACCTGCTCAAGCGCGCCGTGCACAAGGCGATCGATAAGGTCGATCTCTCCGGCACCACCGCGATGGTGCTGGAGAGCCTGACCAAAAACAACCGTCACCAGGTACTGCTGGACTCGCTGATCGCCCAGTTGCTGACGCTTATCCAGCGCCAGAGCACCCGCGACTTTATCGCCCACCACATTGTGCGCTGGTTGAAGACCGAGCATCCCCGTAAGGCGATGCTGCTGCCCACTGAATGGCTGGGGGAGCAGAGCGCGGAGATGGTCTCCAGCGCAGTGAACTCCCTGCTGGATGACATCAGCCACGATCAGGGCCACCAGATCCGTCAGGCCTTTGACAAAGCGACCCTGAAACTTATCGACCGGCTGAAGAACGATCCGGAGATGGCCGCCCGCGCTGAGAGCACCAAAACCTACCTGAAAGAGGACGAAGCCTTTAACCGCTATTTGGGCGAGCTGTGGGGGGATCTGCGCAACTGGCTGAAGGCCGACATGGAGGGTGAGAACTCAAAAGTGCAGCTGCGCATTGCCGAAGCGGGACAGTGGTTTGGCGAGACGCTGGTGGCGGATAGTGCCCTGCGCGCTTCGTTTAATCAGCACCTTGAGCAGGCCGCCCGCAGCGTCGCCCCGGAGTTTGCCCAGTTCCTGACCCGCCATATCAGCGATACGGTCAAGAGCTGGGATGCAAAAGAGATGTCGCAGCAGATCGAGCTGAACATCGGCAAAGATTTGCAGTTTATCCGCGTCAACGGCACGCTGGTTGGCGGGACCATTGGATTGATTCTATGGCTCCTGTCGCAGCTGCCGGGGCTGTTTGCCGGCTGATCAGGCCGGCGGCGGTATCACGTAGCGTGTTGCCGCAAAGCGGTTGAGCAGCAGATGTACCAGGAACACCAGCGTCAGGGTGATGAACAGCGACACGGTAACCGAGACGATACGGTAGAGATCGCTGAATACCAGATCCTGATTAGGGTGCATATTCTGGCCGAACATGATCCCAAGGGTGGTGATGCTGGCGAAGCCCACGCCCGCCCCTACCTTCTCCATGGTATGCAGCCGCGCACCAATCCCTAGCCCGAGACAGATCAGCGGCATCATCAGCAGCATATGGCTGCTGTGATCGTAGAGCACCAGCTGGATCAGAAGAATATAGAAGCAGCCCAGCACCACGCCCGCGATTCGCCATATTGAGCTGAGCACCGCGCCACGGTAGCTCATCGGGAAGAGGCTGAGCACGCCCGCCATCAGCGCTGACAGCGAGTCGCTGAGGTTACACACCTGAAAAACGATAAAGATCACCGTTGCCACGGTGCCGGAGAGCAGCGACTCATGGCGAACGCGGGCCGCGTCTTTCTCGATAACCGGCGGGCGCATACGCGGCTCGACGTCCGGGATCAGGTAGTGCAGCAGGGCGCTCAGGCAGACCGCCATCACGCAGGCCTCAATATTCGAGAAGAACAGCACGTGCCAGTCGTTGGTGGGATAGCTCATAAAGTTGAGCATCGTGCTCTGGCATACCACGCCCATCGAGCCAAAGAGAAACAGCGGCCCCTGGCTCATAAAGCGAAAGCGCACCACATACAGAGCAAAAACCACCAGCGTCATGATCACCGGCCATTGCGACAGAAAGCCGATGATCAGCACCATTTCAATGCAGTTGATGACCGAACTGAAGATAAACTGCCTCGCCACGTGGCCGTTAAAGACCGGCACCAGCGACATGAGCATCAGCGGGTAGACCACAAAAAAGACGCCGTACTGGACGTTATAGAAGCTCGAAATACTCAAGGCCAGCGTCCCCGCCAGGGCAATGCGCAGCGTCTGGCGGAAATCGTTAGCCGAGTAGACGACCTTGTCGTGAGGCGAGAAAACGCGAGCCAGCGTACTAATAGACATAATGCAGCAGGCTAACCAGATGGATTTGCAGGCCCGAGAAGAAATGAGCAAACGGGCCTTCGCTGTTATAGAGCTGAACGGTGGCGCGCGCCCCGGTTGGCAGCGGCTGCGCCAGCGGTTCGTCCAGCACCACGTGAATGCGCATTCGCTGGGCATCGCGCACCCAGCGGTTAGAGGTCTCCGGCTGGGATAGCTCGCCGTTTACCGCCTCCTGGCCCGCCAGGATCCCGGCATCGCGGGAGGTAACCCGGGCGTGGAACACCTGGCCCGGCAGCGCGTCAAAGACCACCGCCGCATCCGTTCCCGGTTTCGTGTGGCGCAGGCTCTTCTCACGGAAGTCGGCCACGATATCGGTGTTGTTACTCACCAGCGCCAGCGCTGCCGATCCAGCAGAGGCGTACCAGCCGGGGCTAAGCTGCAGGTTACTGATGGTGCCGTCGGCTTCGGCACGGATTTGCGTCCAGCCGAGATTAAGCTGCGCCTCTTCCAGCGCGTTCTGATACTTCTGCAGGGTGACGTTTCGGCTATCGTCCCGGTCCCCGCGCTGAATGTTCAGTGCACGGATGTTTGCCTGTAGGTTGCTGACCGACTGCTCGCTGGACTGCCACGCGGTGCGGACCTTATCGAGATCCTGCTGGGAGACGTTTTGGGTGGTGCTCAGGCGCTGATAGCGATCGAAGGTGGCTTTGTCGTTGTGGGCGGTAAGCTGGGCGCTGGTCAGGCTCGCCTGCGAGGCGGCGATCTGCGCATCCAGCTGCTGGTTGGTCAGATGCGCCTGCCGCAGCGCGATCTGCGCCGCCTCGACGCGGTTGATAAACGGCGTACGATCCAGCTCAAACAGCAGATCGCCCTTCTTCACCTGGCTATTATTGTGCACATAGACCTGGGCAACATAGCCCGAAACGCGGGCGGAAACGGGTGAGACCACGCGCATCACGGTGGAGTCCGGCGTTAGCGGGATCCAGATATCCGCAACGATAAAATAGATAAACATCAGCAGGAAAGAGGCAATACTGACCCTTACCCAGCGGGCGAATTTTTGTTCAGGCGTCATCATGATTATTATGTCTTACGGTGTTAGTGCAGGCGATGCAGCGTCGCAGGCAGGCGTGCCAGCGGCGTCTGTTAACAAAAGCGGGGTAAGCTAATGCTTCTCAGGGGAACTATCAAGAAATGAACAGGTAAAGAGCATGGAATGCGAAAGGCTGCGGCTACTGTCAGCCCGGCAAGCCTGAGCCGCCGGGCATATTGAGCTATCTTCGCACACCTCTACTCGTCGAAGTACCAGTAGCCCTGGTTAATCAGCGCGGTCAGCTCTGCTACGCATGTCGGGTTATCCAGGGCTGCACCCAGCTCGTCCTTACCGAGAGTGGTGTAGCGACAGAGCGCATCTGCCGCTGTGGGGTCGGACATCTCCAGCGGTTCGCTGTTGATAAACACGCTGTCGTCGACGTTCAGCACCCGCAGGCCGCTCAGGCGGGTCAGACGCTCGCCCCCCATCAGGGCATCACGCACTTCATCCTGCTCATAGGGCGGTTCGGCGGGCGCAATATCCAGCTCGTGGCGCGGTGTCGTCACAAAGCTGCCGAACCACTGCTTAAAAGTCTCTGGCTGCTGGATCATCTCGATCATCATCGTACGCAGACGATCAAGTTCGTACCCTTCCACCCGGCCCGGATGATCGCGGCAGGTCAAATCGGGATCGCTGTAGTGCTCGCTGCCGAGATCGTTTTCCAGGGCGTAATCAGCAAAACTGCTGAGCAGATCCCTGCCGTTGGGTCCCCGGAAGCCGACGGAGTAGTTCAGCGCCGTAACATGGGTAATGCCATCGTGCGGGAAGCCCGGCGGAATGTAGAGAATATCGCCCGGCTCAAGATCTTCATCGATAATCGGCGTAAAGGGATCGACGTGCAGCAGCGCCGGATGCGGACAGAACTGGCGCATTGGCAGCTTGTCACCCACCCGCCAGCGACGGCTGCCCATCCCCTGGATAATAAAGACATCGTACTGATCGATATGCGGACCCACGCCGCCACCGGGAACGGAGAAGGAGATCATCAGATCGTCCAGACGCCAGTCCGGCAGCACGCGAAACGGGCGCACAAGCTCGGCGGCGGGCATGTGCCAGTGGTTAACGGCCTGGGCCAGCAGCGACCAGCCCGTTTCACCCAGGTTATCAAAGTGCTCAAACGGCCCGTTGCTGGCCTGCCATTGCCCGTTGTGATAGCTGACCAGGCGGCTGTCCACCTCCGGCTCCATCGCCAGCCCTGCCAGCTCGTCGGGAGTAATGGGATCAACGAAGTTGTGCAGCGCATTTTTTAAAACAACCGGTTGTTTTTGCCAGTATTTCTCGAGAAATTTCGGCCAGTTCAGATCGAGTTGGTAAGCCATAGGTTCACACCAGTGAGAGGACAAACGGCCCTGATTATAAGGAGGTCGTTACCCTTGCCGCCTTGTCATGGGTCAAGAGTCTGGCGAACCCACTCTCTCTAAATAATTCTTTGAGTTTTTCTAAATAGTCAGCAGAAGAGCACTGTATATAATAACAGGCATTCTCTCTCGACGTACCGCCTCTGTCTCGCTAAGGAGCCGTTATCATGGCAGATGAAAATTGTTTGGTAGATCCCATCACGCAGCGCCGTTTAACCGTCAGCTATGCGACACGCTTTCACGACCATGCTCATGTGCCAGCCATTGCCATAAAGGGCCAGTGGCTGGAGGAGGCCGGTTTCACAACGGGAACAGAGATGGACGTGCGGGTGCTGAACGGCTGTATTGTGCTGATCGCTAAGCCCGTTGAAGAGGAGCTGGTTCGCTCGGTGCGGAAAATCAGCAAGCTTTCTGCCCGGAAACAGCGCCAGGTGCAGGACTACATCGACCTGGTCGCAGCGAAGAAACGGGTAAATTAGGCGTCTTGCGGCTGTTCGCTGGTAGTGGGTTCACAGCGCGCCTGCAGATCCTTCATGAAAGCGGTGCTCAGCGTCGCCGGGGCCACAATACGGATGTCGGGCAACCAGTAGCGTAGCCAGCGAAACAGGGTGTTCTGGTCGCTAATCGCCGTGGCAATGGTAATGCTACCATCCTCATGCTCCTTCAGCAGGCGCTGCGCGGGAAAGAGCGGTCGGCGCGTCACGAACGTGGCCGCATGAGCAGAGACGTGCAGCGTTACGTCGGTTCTCTTACCAAAGCGGATGCCGGAAGTAGTATCCAGCTCTTCGATGATGCTGGCATCAGGCTCGAAAGCGATCTGCGTGGCGGCAAACTGTGCAATACGTGCCAGCTCGAACGACTTCAGGCGGCCCTGCTCTACCGCCGCCAGATACCAGAGGCCGTAGTGGTTAATCAGCCTATACGGCTGCAGGCGGCGGGATTTGCCACGATAAAAGCAGGTGACTTCGGTACGATCGGTCATCGCCTTATCGAGGCTATTCATCAGATCCCCGTACTGCTGATTTTCCCGGCTGCTGGCGCCGTGAATAGCAATATTGTCGGCGTTGTTCATACGCTTACGTAGAGACTGTCCATCATGATGTGGGAAAAGGTGCGCAACGCCAGCAAAGTTCGCGAACTCGGCCAGATGGCCCATATGGAGAGAAGGCAGCAGGTTCGCCGTCAGCTTAAACCGTCCGTTCGACACTTCATCCAGCACATGCGCAAGCCTGGCAAGATCCCGGTAAGCCGTTCGCTCCGCAATGCCAAACCGCTCGCAAAGCCAGTTTTTATCGATAGTGACGCCCTGATAGAGCGCACCAAAGGTTTCGCACAGACGTTCAATAAGCAGGTCGTATTTTGTACTGCCGTTATCCTTCATTGTTCCACATCCCGGAAGATCGCGTCTCAAAAGACATTAAAGACGTAATCATTAACGGCAGCGACGTTGAAATCTATAATTATTTTTTTTAATTGAGTATTTACTCACTATAAAAACCATACCTTTTATTGATGGCGCGCCACATATATAAACAATTCTAATGATTTTTTATCACTCTTTAGCAATACTCAACTGGAAAAAGGGATTGCCAGCACTATACTTAACCCAAATTAACAAAATATATCTATATCTCTGTTTCTATTAAAAATTGCTCATGCAAAAGCATGAGGGAAAATACAACCCCTTGGATATACGCTTAAATTTCTTAAAGTTTTAACCTCTGCCGCTTCGGTAAATAGCGCTATCCGTTATAAAAATGAATATTGTTTTGTTACGGATCACAAAAAAATAAAAACGCAGGAGAGAGCGGGATGCCTATATTTGACAGCTTCTGGCAGGGGGGGTACGAGGGGGCCGATCACCGTAACGGTCAAGGTATGCCGCTCTCAATGAACGACATTACCGGGCACAATGCCAGAGTGCTAAGCGATTATATTTCATTAAAGAAGCTAAATATTTCAACGGTACGCGAGAGCGTAGGGTGGCGTCTCGTTGAGCAGCCTGACGGGTATGATTTTTCATCCGTTGCCGAAAAGATGCAGGCCGCAAACGAAGCCGGAGTACAAATCTGTTGGACGATCTGTCACTACGGCTGGCCGGACGATACCGATGTTTTTTCACCCGATTTTGTGCCTCGCTTTGCGCGGCTCTGCGGAGCGCTGGCCCGCTTTTTAGCCCCCTGGTACGTCTCTTCGCCTGTCTACTCGCCGGTCAATGAGATCTCGTTTACCAGCTGGGGCCTCTCGGTAGGGTTTTTCCGCTGCTCTGCGCTGCCGGGCATTGCGACCGGTGAAGAGAGCAAGCGCCAGTTAGTACGCGCAACGATTGCAGCCTGTGACGCTATCTGGGCTGCCGATCCCCGTGCACGCATTTTACACTGCGACCCGATTATTCATCTGGCCGCCCCGGACGAGAGTCCGGAATCGCTGGCCGCTACGGCGGGCCATTACAATTCACAGTATCAGACCTGGGACATGCTCTCGGGGAGAATAGAACCGGAGCTGGGCGGGGCGCCCCGTTACCTCGATCTCATTGGTGCGAACTATTACCACGACAACCAGTGGGAGAGCGGCAGCAACGCACGCCTGTGGTGGCATCTTGGCGATCCCCGGCGGGTTCCGCTTAGCTACATGTTAACAACGCTTTACCGTCGCTATGAGCGCCCAATCCTGCTGGCTGAGACCAGCCACGTTGGTAGCGGACGCGGGGCATGGATAAGCCAGATAGCGGCAGAGGTAGCCAGGGCGCAGCTAGCAGGCGTCGAGCTACATGGGGTATGTCTTTATCCCGCCATCGATCGGCCCGACTGGGAGGATTTGAGCCGTTGGCATCGCAGCGGACTATGGGAACTTGACCATCAGGGCACGGACCCACTGGCACGCATACTTGATCCTGTTTATGCCGCCGCTTTGCAAAAGGCGCAGCACACACTGGGTCTGTTCCAATCCCGATTATGCGATCTGAATGACGCTAAGAATAGTAGCGACCCTATGAAAAAACTGTATATCTTTAGTCATCTGCGCTGGGACTTTGTCTTTCAGCGCCCGCAGCACCTCCTGACCCGGCTGGCGAAACACTACCAGATCTACTTTATTGAAGAGCCAACGTTCGCGCCTCCACCCGCCAGCTTAAGTCTGTCGCACCCTGCGCCTAATGTGACAGTAATCAGGCCGCATACGCCCTTACAGGTTCATGGTTTTCACGATAGCCAGATAGCGTATCTTCAGCCGCTGCTGGCAGAGATTGTCGATGAAAATGAGACGCCGCTGGTCTGGTTCTACACGCCGATGGCGCTGCCGCTGCTGGCGGTCTTTAACCCTTCGCTGGTGATCTACGACTGCATGGATGAGCTGGCCGCGTTTGAAAATGCGCCCAGGCAGCTTCTGCAACGCGAATCCGCCCTGCTTAACCGGGCCGATCTGGTCTTTACCGGCGGTCCCAGCCTCTATAAAGCAAAATCAGGGCGGCATGAAAATATCCACTGCTTCACCAGCAGCGTAGACGCCATCCACTTTGAGCAGGCCCTTGACCGCAATAACTATCATCCGCTGATTGAAGATCTGCCGCACCCGCGTCTCGGGTATTGCGGCGTCATCGATGAGCGAATGGACCTCGATCTGCTGGCGGCCATTGCCGATGCGCACCCGGAGTGGCAGGTCATTATGGTCGGCCCGGTGGTCAAAATCGATCCGGCAAGCCTGCCCCAGCGGCCCAATATTCACTATCTCGGCATGCAGCCTTACCAGGCCCTGCCCCATTTTCTCGCCGGGTGGGATGTCTGTCTGATGCCCTTTGCCCTCAACGCCTCCACGCGTTTTATCAGCCCGACCAAGGTACTCGAATACATGGCCGCGCTGCTGCCGGTGGTCAGCACGGCGATTACCGACGTCGTCGAGCCTTATAAGCACGTGGTGGCCATCGGCTACGATCGTGCGGGCTTTGTACGCGCCTGCGAAAAGATGCTCGCCCTGACGCCTGAAGCCAGGCAGACAATGCAGCGTGAGATGAAGCGGATCGTTGACAGCACCTCCTGGGACGTCACAGCGCAGGCCATGCACGGCCTGATTGAGAAAGAGCTGGCAAAATCGGCCCTGCAACGGGTCGCAACGCCTGCTGTACAGGCGGCAAACGACACGGCACGCAAAAGCACGGCGCTGAAGCTAAAACCCTCACGCAGCGAAAACGCCATCCCTGCCCGCTGCCTGATCCTCGGCGGCGGCCCCACTGGCCTGAGCGCGGCGTATCACTACGGCTCGCAGGCGGTACTGCTCGAGCGCAACGAGAGCGTCGGCGGCTGGTGCCGATCGATTGAGGACGGCGGCTTTACCTTTGACTACGCCGGGCACATCATGTTCTCGAACGATCCCTATGTGCTGGAGTTGTATGACATGCTGCTGGGTGACAACCTGCACTGGCAGATGCGTGAAGCCTGGATCTACACCGACGGCGTATACACCCGCTATCCGTTCCAGGGGGCGCTGTATGGCCTGCCGACCGAGACCATCAAAGAGTGCATTCTCGGCGCGATTGAGGCCAAGTACAGCAATACGGCCCAGGAGCCACCGGAGAATTTCGAACGCTTTATCTACCAGGTCTGGGGCGCCGGTATCGCCAGGCATTTTGCTATCCCCTATAACCAGAAGCTGTGGACCGTGCCGCTCTCAGAGATGGAGACATCATGGCTTGGCGGCCGCGTGCCGCTGCCGGATCTGGCCCAGATTGTTGAAGGCGCAGTAGAGCCGGTCGGTAAGCCGATGGGACCAAACGCCCGCTTTGGCTATCCGTTGAAGGGTGGCTTCCAGGCGCTGATGTCAGCCTTTTTACCGCATATTAAAGGGGTGGTGGAGACCAACAGCGAGATTACTCATATTCTGGCGAATCAGCATATCGCGGTTCTCGCTGACGGCAGGCAGTTCCACTATGAGCAGCTGATTAGCACCATGCCCCTGCCGGAGTTGATTCGCATCATTGGCGATGAGGCCCCGGACGAGGTGATCGCGGCGGCGAATGGGCTGCACCATGTCTCGGTGCGCTGCGTAAATCTTGGCATTGGCCGGGCAGACCTCACCGATAAACACTGGATCTACTTTGCTGGCGACACCGTTTTTCACCGTATCTTTGTGCAGGGTAACACCAGCCCGGAGTGTAATCCGCCGGGCGGCTGCGGCCTGACTTGTGAGATCACCTACTCCGAGCATAAGCCGCTGCCAGTTGATGGCCAGGCGCTGATCGATCGCTGTATTGCCGAGTGCATTGAGATCGGCATCTTTACGGCAGAAGACGAGGTGCTGGTGGCCAACCAGCTGGATATTCCCTATGCCTACGTGGTTTACGATCACGAGCGGTCGAAAAACGTCGAGACGGTGCGCCAGTGGTTGCTGACCCAGGACATCGTACTCGCGGGTCGCTACAGCGAGTGGGAGTACTACAACTCCGATCATGCGTTTATTGCCGGGAAAAATGCCGCTGAGAAGGTAAAAAACAGCGTCAGCCGACGCGGGACGGGCGCGTAACGCCATAAAAAAACCCGGAAGATATCTTCCGGGTTTTTTGTCTCTTACCGATGATTACGGCGCTTTTTTAGCGGCATCATTTTCAATCGGCGGAACCGAACCGAGGTCGGTACCGGTTACTGGGTTAACCGACGGGTCAGATGCGGTACGCAGCTTCATAGCGTCCAGGTTCGCCTGCTGCGGCCCCGGCAGTACGACGCTGGCTAAGCCATCGCCACCATCAACGGCCGGAGACGGATCGGCCACATACTGGAAGTTCTCGTCCGAGTTCCAGCTACCGCGCACTTCACCCCCTTCAGACATGTTGAAGTAGGTATTAGCGTACTGTTCGATCGGCGGCAGCTTACCTGCCGGGAAGTTATTGCGGATCGAATAGAGCGCTTTCTCGAAAGAGATCTGGTGCGCTACTTCTCGGGTCATCAGGAAGCCCAACGCATCTTTTACGCCCGGATCGTCAGTCATGTTGATCAGACGCTCGTAAATGATTTTTGCACGTGCTTCAGCGGCAATGTTAGAGCGCAGGTCAGCGGTAACCTCACCAATGGTATCAATATAGGCTGCGGTCCACGGCACGCCTGCAGAGTTGGTCAGCGACGGGCCACCGCCATACAGCAGCGCGGTCAGGTGGCTGTCATTGCCGTTCCCGGTGATTTTGCGATAAAGCTCAGCTTCCTGATCTGTGCCTTCCGCCAGGTCGCCTTTCGCGCCCTTGTTGAGCATCCCTACCAGAGAGCCGATAATTTCAAGGTGGCTTAGCTCTTCAGTAGCGATGTCCATCAGCATATCTTTACGGCCCGGATCGTCATCCCCTAGCCCCTGAGTAAAGTAGCGGCAGGCTGCGGCCAGTTCACCCTGTGGTCCACCAAACTGCTCAAGCAGGAGGTTTGCCAGCCCCGGATTTGGCTCGGCAACGCGTACTGTGTACTGTAATTGCTTTACATGTCTGAACATAGGCTCACTCCAGTGATTATTTATTTTTCAGCGTGCTTCACCACCGCTGAATGGATAATAAATAAATGCTTAAATATGAAACCCTTAAGTTTTCATATAAAGTCGTCGTGCAGGTTATAAGGATAGCCCATGATTGAAATTCAGCTGCGGTATTGAGGCATCATTAAGATTTTAAGATTTGTCTTAAGTAACAAGACAGGCATAAATAAAAATCAGGAAATAAAAACTTACAAAAATAATCACCACCCTATTCTACAAAAACATACTCCTGAGCGTGTTATAGCAGATATTTAACATCGCCAGTATTGATCTCTTCCGCTTTTGGCATCCATAACTTCCCCCATTTTCCAGTACAGTGACAGGTAAGGAGCCGCTCCGGGTTAACGGCTTTGATATAATTCCGTAGGGATATCAAACTCCACGGCATAGCGTGTCGTAGATGCATCCCGCCTACGACTGCATAGATAGTACCTACTCCAGTAATCTTTTTACAGTGCTCGATAATATTTGTCAGGCCTTTATGGCCGCAGCCGCTGAATATCACCAACCCTTTTTCAGACTTATATATCAGAGCACCTTCATCGTTAAGTGTATCAGGCTCTACTTTCGCCATTTTTATATAACCATAAGATTTAACTGATTCGATTTCACCTGACCATATAAACCTGTCACTTATTGCGTAAGGCTTTTTTGTCAAAAACAACTTATTTTCTACTGAGGGTAGCTGAGTAGATATCTTCTTGATTTCTATAAAACGATTTAATATTTTGAAACCTGCGTATTTATGGTCATACACGCCAGGGTGACACAGCACCTTAGGTAGCTTATGAAGATGCTTCAGCCCACCGCAGTGATCGTAGTGCCCGTGAGATAAAACAACCCAGTCGACATCATCAAACGACACGCCCATTTTTTTAGCGTTGTGCATAAACGAGGCATCTGGCCCGGTATCGAAGAGTATCCTTGTTTCACCATCGTCAATTAACAGGCTTAACCCTGGCCGACAGATCAATCCATCGGCATGTTTTGCTTTTCGGTTTTCCAGCAACACGGTCACTTTCAGCATGAGATCGAACTTCCCTGTTCAATTAAAAATTACACCTGACGTTTATCAAGGCTGTTCTGAATCGCCTCTATCTCTCGCTTCAGATTACCGCCGTCGTAGACCATCGAGGTATCATATTTTTCATATTTTGCCTCGCGCGTCGCACTAAACCAGTTGAACGATCCGACGCACAACAAGCCATCATCACCAATAACGATCTTGCTGTGCACGCGGTCCACCAGCCGGGTAGCGATGCCAACGGCGTTTAACTGCTCTAACGCCGCAGTCAGGTTCTGCTTCTTCTCCTGGCGTTTCGCATAGTCTTTGTCAGAGGTGTTATAGCTCTTATCCGTGACGACGGTAACCTCAATGCCTCGCTCGCGAGCCTCGAGCATCGACGCTAAAAAGCCCGTCTCCTCCAGTTTCTTCCAGGTGAGCCACGGCGAGACAATGGTGATCTGCTTCTCGGTCTTATCCAGCGTCTGGTTGAGGAAGCTATCGTGCTGCTCAACGCCGTGCAGGGTGTAGACTCGCGTCTCCCTGGTCTCTAAATCTTTGCGCTTCTTGTAAGCAAAATAGAGGGCGTTGTTCTCATCGGCAAACAGATACTTCTTCAGCAGCCCACGCGGGGATGAAGCAGGCTGTATCTCAAACAGATCCATATCGCCAAACACCAGGAAGCTATCCTTTGCCCGGGAGACCGCCACGTTCAGCATGCTGCTGTCGCTATCGATAAACCCGCCGTCCTCATGCTTGGAGTAGACCGGGGAGAAGATCACGATAGCCCGTTCAGCCCCCTGCAGGGAGTGCACCGTCCCGACGGTCAGGGTATTTTCACCGCTGCCGGTGGAGAGTCCATGGTTACCCAGAGCCTGCCTGATGGTTGATACCTGGGCGCTGAACGGCGTCACGATCCCCACCACCTGCTGGATGGGCTTCCCGTAGTGGCTCTCAATGCGCTCCTGGTTATCCATCAGCCAGGCGGCGAGAGTATCGGCCTCCAGCACGTTGTAGCGGCTGCCGCTGCTGGCCTGCTCGCCTTTGCCATCGATGTGCAGATATCCCATGGCAGGAAGCAGCGGGGAGCTTTTGTCTTCCCTTTTAGGCTGGAGCTTGCCGTGATAGCAGAGCGCGTTGCAGTAGCCGATGATGTCGTCGAAGCAGCGCCGATGCTCATACAGATACATCCCGCGCTCCAGCTCAGGATCGTACTGATAGCGCGAGGCCAGCTGGGCGATCCTCATCACGCTGCCAGACGCGGCGCTCTTACCTGCTTCAGCAATAGCGGCGTAGGAGCCAGCTATCTCTTCCTGGGTATCGCCCGGCAGAAGCTTCTCCGCCAGCATGTTGCCCACGTCGATCGCCGGCAAAATACTCCAGATAGGCGGGATCTGTTTGGTATCACCGATCACCAGCGCCTTCTTCGCTAAAGCAAATGACGCGGCGGCCACTTCCGGCAGTACCTGCCCCGCCTCATCGACGATCAGCAGATCCACGAAGTTGTAGAGATAGTTCGCCTCCCATCCCTTCTGCCCTTTGTGCTCCGATACCTTCATATGGCCAGGCAGCATATAGCAGGTCATCACCACGCAGGGGGTTAACTTCATCCTGCGCTGCCAGCGCGGTTTAACGGTGCCCGCCCCGGTCTTGCGCTTCTCCGCTACCGGATCGCTAATTTTAGCCATATCCATCAGCCAGCGACCTTCCCAGTAATGGGTCGTCAGCAGGAACACCGGGAAGCGGATCTGCGTATCCGCCAGCTCATCGGTCTGGGCCAAACTCAGCTCTGCATCACCGGTATAGCCCAGCTCGCGGATGCGATCCCGCCACGCCTGCGCTGCCCTGCTCTCCTTAAGCACAGCATCCTGAGCCGTATCTATCTGCTGCTGATACTGGCTATGCGCGCTTTCCGCCGCATCGAGCAGCGCCTTAATCGTGCTATCGATTACTTCCGGGCTGGCCCACTCGCTCCCCTCCATCGACCGTTCAAGCTTAGGTTCAAGATGCTGCTTGATCATATAGAACCGCTTGCTGCGGATGGCCGGGATCCATGAGAACAGGGAGTAGATCAGCGACTCTTTAGCGCGATAGTCATGCCATGCCGCTCTGGCACTGGTGAACGTTTCAATTTCACGCGCCTGTCCGGTGAGCTGCTGCGTTTTATCAGCAAGATACTGTTCGATGTCATCGGCAATTGCCGCTCTCTGCTCCCGGGCAAGGCTCAACGTCTGCCACGCAGCCTTTAGCGCCTCAAGTTTATTTAGCTGCGCCTGAAGCTGGCCATGGAGCAGCTCGACAGCGGCTTCCGGAGAGGTGCACGCTTCATCGGGGAAGGCGGCCTGCGCTTTGCTGAGATAGAACGCCTGCGCATCCTCAACGTACTCTTTGGACTCTACGCGGTTGAAGAAGTCTTCAGTTTGATACTTTTTGGCGGCCTCGGCGCTTCTGCTGCGTGACGGGAAATAGGCCCCGAAGCTGTTAATCTCCGGCAGCCACCGCCCCGCCATCGGCCCGGTTCCGGTGGCAAAATCCTTCCCGAAGGCTTCGATGATATTGGTGACCGCCTGGTTGTTGGTGGATGTCGCCACTATCACCGGCGGCTCGCCCTGCTCCAGGGCGGCTCTCGCCCACTGGGTAGCGATGATGGAGAGCAGCAGCGTGGTTTTGCCCGTGCCCGGAGGCCCGTTAACCGCCAGGATGTCGCCATCCCTGCTATCCAGAAAATGACTCATCGCATCGCGCTGGGCCTCCGCCAGCGGGAACCTGTCCCCCGAGTGGCCCAGCCGCTCGCTGAACTTCGCGCCTGGAGCCAGCAGCGGCTCGGTCGGAACGTTCTCCAGCGAGGCGAAGCGCTTAAAGAGCGGCACGTCCTTTTTACTGACCAGCAGGTGATCGTAGAGGCCGAGGATATGGAAGCTGGCCCCGCCGGGCTGGGTCTTCTTAACCAGATAGCCATAGTCGGCGAGTTCGTACTGCTTTTGGTCATCCAGTGAGGAGCCGGCAACGGCCTCCAACAGCCTGTCTGCATCTTTCCGGTAGTGCTGCCATGTCTGATAGTAGCCTTCGTGACGCTTCGCCCGTTCTTCATCGGTTTCAGATTCTGCGTCGAACTCATCGACGCTGGCGGAGACCGAGGGATGGGTAGTTTTGTATCGGTCGTAGCGGGAGATTTCGCCGATAGAGAACGACCCTTTGGGCAGCGGCTCAAGCAGATCGCGGGGAATGGAGGTTGCAGGTGTGGGGAACAAAAAGCCTTCGCGGTTCACGACCGCCGAGGTCACTAGCGGAGTGATCACCTCCGGCGCGCCTGCGGTGCGTTCCTTGCCATGCTGTAGCAGTCGGAAGTAGACATGAGGCCGCAGCACGACCTCTACCGTTTTGACATCATCCCGCTCGCCCGCGAAGAGTGCGGTGACCATCTCCTCGCTCAGACGTCCTGAATCCCTGTCGATCCACTGAGTAAAACCGCTAACGTCCTTACGCTCAAACGTCCCCTTGCCGAACTCCGCATCCGCCAGCGAGTTACGCCAGTATGCAGCGAACCCTGAAGTGTTACTGTCCATCGCCTGTCCTGTAGCTTCATGCAAATTGTTGGTTTCGCTGTTATAAAAACAGCCGATGGATAAACATTGTCCACGTTAGGGAGGTATGTGCAAGGGGTTGGGGGAGGTTTATGGGGCAAGGGCTGCTAAAAATGCAACGAATCGCTTAACCCATACTCTTTTTAATGATTTAGAGTCATGACATAGTTCAGCGGAGAAATGGTCATGGCAGACATAAGCAATGCAGAAGATATAGCAGACAGGATAGTTAACATTATTGACTCACCTAATACAATTAAAGGAATGATTAACGGCGCACTTACGGTTCCTCTCGATTTTGGATATCTGGCGCCAGGCTATTTTGATACAGATTCAAGATACGATCACCAAACCCAACGTATTCGCATGCTTACAGCGATACGTCATGACATCTTAAACTACGATCATATCGTTGATGCTATTGAGATAATATTCAAATAATTCAATAAATACTTATCTAAAGAAAAACAAGATGATACGTATCGAGGTGTTATCTCTGCAATTACCGGAAGAATATTAGCAACGCAAATTGCTATAACAACCGCAGCAGCTATAATTGAACGAACTTCATTTATAGCCGCAGCAGAGAGTAAAACTATAATAGGAAAAGTAGCTTTTACTCTTCTTATCGGCGGGATGAGTGAACGCTCAATCAGGAGGTCTGAAACCCTTCTATCTGAAGATCCAGAAATTTACTCACTACTACGTCCGCATGATTACGATCTTACCTATTTCCTTTTTGAGCCAGCGATAAAGCCATTTGTTGATGCTATTCATGTTGGCGTAACTCGGGGTAAACCTGGCTTCGACGAGATAATATCTGCGGTAGGAAAGAAACTTCATGTTTCGCATTAAAAACTTGATGGCTTTGGTCAAAGGTGCCGCAAGCATCTTTATATACACCTTAACGAACATATGGGATGTTATAGAGTCACCGTTATTCGTTTCAGGGATAATACTTTGCATCATGCTTATTGAACCCTGGCCCATGAAATTTGTTTACACAGGAATATGGATTATAGCTTTTTACTTCATTTCTAAATTCATACGAAAACTAGATAGTTATAGAAAAAAGACACTTAACTAAAGGAAATTATATGTCAAATCCAGCATATTTATGGTTAACAGATGAAAACGGCTCGCCCATTATCGGAAGCTGCTCTGTACTTGGTAGAGAAGGCTCTATAGAGGTTAAATCGCTTACTCATCACATGAGTATTCCAGCGGACAGCAACACAGGCAGGCTCACAGCAACCCGCGTTCATACACCTATAATTTTTCAGAAAGAATTTGATCGTATAACCCCTTTCCTTTACCGTGCAATCAGCTTAGGAGTCACGCTAAAATCGGCAGAGTTAAAGATGTATCGTATCCTTGATGCAGGCTTAGAAACTGAATACTTCAATATATTTATGGAGAACGTGAAGATAACAGGCATTACTCCTAACCTTCATCCTGGCTCAATGACGGGAACTCATCTGGAGAATGTCGAGATTAGATATGAGTCAATTCAGTGGAAGTATGTGGATGGGAATATTGTCTTTAAGGATAGCTGGAACAATCGTTGTGTGGCATAAATTACAAGAAAGACCATAAAAAGCAATATTTCTTGATGCGTATATTCTTATTTTCTTATTAGATTTTTTAGTGCCTCTGGCTTAAGCGGCGGATCCTGCCGATGCAGCATTGCATGGCAGTTGGGGCATACAGGAATGAGATCGGTTTTTGGGTCAACCTGGTAGTTCTCTTTTATCTCTGACAAAGGGATAAGGTGATGGACATGAATAAAGCCTTTCGCGATTTCGCCGTACACCTTTGTCATGTCGAGACCGCATACTTTGCACTGATAACCATGCCAATCTAGCGCGGCCTGGCGAGCCTTTCGGTCGCGTTCGTAGCGGTTGACGGTTACCTGAACGGCGGCTCCTTCGATGTAGGTGGCTTCCTGCTGGATCTCGTCCGGGAAAAGGTTTGGTGTGATGGGTTCGCTTTTATGGACGATCTGAAAGCCTTGATCGGTGAGGAGCCTGACGCACTTTGATTTTATCCCGCCGCTGAAGTCGGCTGGTGTGAAAGTTAGGCCAGTGAGTGTTGAAGCGGCAGCGATGCCGACAATGGCCTTTGGTGGATAACGGCGGTTATTGATGATGACGTCGTAGTCTCGGGAGTCAGCGAAGGCGTGGGGGTGGTTCGAATCGTAGGCTTGGGCTGCGGCGAGTATGGTCTCGCGGGGGAGGCTATTGGGGAGTTTTACCATGTAGGTACCTTTGGTTGCGAAGGCCGGACTCGAATTTAACACCTAATGGACTGATATCAATATTATTTATAAACAGGAATAAATAGTTATACCCGTACTTGTACCCACAAGTTAAAATCCGTACACAAAACAGACATTGCAAGTGGGTATAAAGCCATACCAGTAGAACACCGATATGGCTATCAAAGCAAGATTCAGACAGGCAGGAAAGTTTTCTTCAGAGATGTCAATTCTCATCCACTCAGAACAAAGTCAGATTTGGCTGCGAAATGAACGCTAACCCTCGCTTTGCTATGCTAGCTCCCATGGTAAATCTCTGCGTCTATTTACTGGTTTAAGAGCACCTTCGTTTCTCAATTGTTGAGCGGCCCAACGAATGTCATATTGCCACGTATACAACATATCGCCGGAATCCCTAAGCTCAGCCTCGTAGCTGTCCCATACATACTTTGAGACTTCACGTGGCCAAGCGCTACCACCCCGTTCCTGAAGACACTCGATGATCCATTTTTTCATACTTTCCCTAGTTACCATCTTACCTCATAACTTTCGCCCATTCATCGATACATCCAAATATTAACATCGACATCCTTTGGCACAAGACGGGCTGTATCGAAGAACTTGTTGTCTCAATGAGCGAGGATCGGCCCCTCATGAGTTCCATTTGCTCCCGCAATCGGAAGAGTAATAGCAGTTTAACATTGCCTTAAAAATGAAATGTGATAAATTTCTGTATGCAATATTAAGCTAAAAGGAAATTACGGTGAGTCTACTTGAATTGATTGAATCAAAGAGGGCACATATCGCCAGAAATTCTTCAGAAAATGGAATATTAGGGGAACGAAGCCTACTTGACTCGCAAGCTTTATGGATAAAAAGACCTAAAGGGAAAGACATGAAAAATCTGCTAGCTGCGCTGAAGCAGTTTGAAGATATTGAAATAAAGGCATCAAGCTTTGATTTTATTTCTATCCCGGAAAATGTAAGCGTTGACTTTAGTGACGTTAGCTCCTTGGCTGGAATATTAAAATCATTAACATTTATTGAACTTAAAACCTGCAATCAAAAAAGGGTTACCACTCCTGACTTCAGGAATTTCTTCTTTGCCATTACTGAGAACGAAATAATAGCATCAGAACTTCTCGGCGATAGGCATATAGTTGTACTACACAACAAAATAACGGGAGATAAGCTGGTAGCAACAATACCAGAAATTATAAATAGGGCCAATTCTAAGAACTGGCAGCTGTCTGTAAGCCTTGGGTCGCGAGAAGTTTAGTTTTTTATTTTGGCAAAAAAACAAGCGTTTAATAATGATAGGTATACTTTAATTAATACTATCACATCCCAAAATATAAAATATACGGTACAAAGGAAGCTAAGACAATGGCAAAGCTCCCTATTAAAATAACATGCTATAACTATAACAAAGCATCCTTTACTATTTTATCTCACACTTCATGACTTTGAATGAGTATTTATCATTATTCCTAGTCGCAACCAGAACATTGCCATCACCTAAAAATGAAACCTTAGCATTATTAATGTTGGCACATGGACTTTTATCAAACATCTCGAGTGTGTAAATCATCCCTTGAGATTTATTATTGATATAGGATATATAATCATTACCTATGAGTCGTGAAAATTGAAAAATAAAAGCACAATAAATTATTAAAGATATAACTTGGATTATTAAAGTGCTTTTATGCAAAAACCTCTGCTGATTAGGTTCATATCCTGGCATTAAAAATTTCTTAAGCTTATCATCATACACAAAAAACCAGCCCCATATAGGTACTGACACCAAAATAACCGCGAACAGCAAGATCATACAAAGAGGCACGATCAAAGGAATCATCGAAGCCGCAATAAATATCAAGGAGTGAGGGAAGTTTGTTGGTGAAACTGAAGTTATATCATTGATCACCACACCTGAAAGACATAGAGCAAAATTCACACATAGCGTGCCTCCTAATATTAGGATCCATTTACCCAATATTGTTTCATATGCTTTTTTATAAATAATAATTAGACTATGGAATACCGAAAAGCTCCAGTAAATCAAAGTTAGTATAAAGAACCCCTTCCACAAACTGTCTAACCCTAGGAAATTTAGAAGAAAACAAATGACGACTGCAACAATAAGATTCCTTATTATTTTTTGAGACGTATCAAGTATGGAGTTAAAGGTTACAAGTTTATTAACGGTAGTTTTGTTTATCATCTCACACCCTGTTTAGCTCTAATTTATCCCACAAGCACTGTATTTTAGACCAACTTGAAATTCATTTCATGATATACCATTTAACTGAATTAATTCATATCTTCATCCTTTTTGATTTTAAGCATCTCATAATGAAATTACTAGATATCAGCACAATCATTTTCATGATACATCTGGTGGTTAACAGAGTAATGCTATAGTCAGAACTGTTGCTAATACTCTGAAACTAACCTAGTCCCTTTTTTCCACATTGACACAAGCCTGAGTCTACCAATACCACTATTATCTCTGGTTTCCAGACAAGTCAGCAATGACCATTTACGGCAGGGCTGCAGCAGCAGCCCTGCCGAGCTTAGATTTCAATCAACTCAGGGATCTCTAACGAACCATTGACTTCAATGCCAAGATATTGAAGCTTACTTTCCAGTTTCTTATTACCTAGGAGCCCCCTCAGGATTATTCCAAGTAGAGTTTTCATATTTGCTCTTGTGGAGTTAGTTAACGTTGTGCAGGATAAATGACGATATAGACGTAACCGTGTGAACCAAGTATATCGGCTTCGCGGGTGAAACCGTTGTGGTACAGGGTGAGGCAGTGGGCCTGGCGAGAATTCATTTCACAAGTAGTCAACATCGACTCCATCTGGCTGATAAAATGTGGGAATACTTCATCCAACTTCAAAGATTCTGCGTTACTGAATTCACCGGTAATGCTGGCCCGGTCAACCAGATAGTGCAGCCGGTTTCCCTCCTGTACCAGACGAGCGCCAAAGCAAGGCGTCACATTACGATTCAGCCCCCACTGGAGAAATGAATCGTTCTCTGAATCAGTAGATTTCATTGAAGTACCCTCATATCCAGCCACGCTCTGCGAATGACACAATGCCATCTGAGCCGATAACCAGATGATCGAGTGTTTTCACATCAACCAGTGCTAACGCTTCTTTAAGCCTGCCCGTAATGTTGCGATCGCATTGGCTGGGCTCCGGATTGCCGGACGGATGGTTATGCGCTAGCACGACAGCTGCAGCATTGAAGCGAAGCGCTGACTTCACTACCTCTCGAGGATGGACCTGGACATGGTTAATCGAACCGGCAAATAGCATTTCACTCTCCAGTAAACGGTGCTGGTTATCGAGATAGAGCACCATAAACATTTCCCGTTCTTGTCCTGCCAGATGTAACCGAAGCCAGTCACGGGCAGCAGTACTGGAGGTAAAGGATATACCGGGCTGGCGCAGATATTTATCCAGCAGGTTGATGGCACGACGAATGGTGCGTTGGGCATAGGGGGTTAATCCGGAGGTCGCGGGGAGCAAACAACCATGCTGGGCCATAATCGCCAGTGGAAAGAGTTCAGGCTGAGATGACAGCGGGGATAATGCGGTATTCATGTTCGGTATCCCTCAGTCGATGAGATGCATAATGGCGCTGCACTCTGGATGGTTCAGCGCGTAGTCGCGTAAGTGATAATAGTGCTCAGTCATCGCGTCACACTCGGTGCGACAGGCGTGGTGGTTGTAAGCCATCAGACAGGCGACCATCCCTGCAGCTTCACTGGTAAGCTCTGCGCCATTGCCGTTCATGCTGTTGAACAATGTCTACTTCTCATCGTGATCTGACTCGGGAGCCATAAAAGCGCCGCCGTTGCTGAGCGTCGAAAAGCGCCAGATACCACCGTGGTAATCGGCACACAGCCGATCCATCCAGGCGAAAATGCGAGGTTCAAGGGTTATCCATTGTGGGATGGAGCCAAAGTGCTGCGGCCAGAAGCCGATGCGTAACTCGTCCGGGACCACTGAGGCAGTAATTGCGGTATGCTCCGCAAACTGATGATTTTGTGTATTCATTAAACTATCTCCTTATGCCGGAACTGTTGTTTAACGCCCGAAAAAATCGAGCATGTTTTCTGCCATAACCCACAGGGCGCGATTAAGCTTCACATCGCCATTAATACCTGTAACGGCACGGGTGCGGTTGCTTTTCCCCTGTGCGGTTCGCCCTGACAATCCCCCTTTCATCAGGTTCTCCTGTACCCGCTGATAGACGGTCCACAGGTCATCGCTGTAGTCCTCCCGGCGACGTGGGGTCAGCAACTGCGATACCGTGACCGGCTGATGGTCTTCACCAAAGCGATATTTCAGCGCGGCATTCGCCAGCGCGTGCTGTGCTGGTAGCGGAAGTAAAAGTGACGCCATGGCATCACGCTTTTCATCCACCCGGTCAAATACCCCGAGCACTTCGTAAGCCCCTTCAATCACCTTCTCAACGACATTACCTTTATGTGGCACCCGCACCTCTCCGAATGACTGACCGCAGACCAGACCGTTAGTACAGACGCCACGAAACAGCCCCGGCAGCATCTGGTAGCTTGATGAGCCATCATGGCTGTTGAGTAAAATGATTTCCGGTACCTGATGACCGTTTAGCTGCCCGGCGCGACGCAGGCGAAGCATGTGTTTGGTGTGCTCCCGCTTGCTCTGGTCCCGAACCTTTGTCTGGCAGGCAAAGAACGGCTGAAAACCCTCGCGCTGCAGGCTTTCGAGGATGGTGATGGTCGGAATGTAGGTGTAACGGTCTGAACGCGATTCATGTTTGTCACTCCCGAATACACTGGGAACATGACTCATCAGCTCTTCATGGGTCAGAGGACGGTCACGGCGTATCTGGTTTATACGGCCAAAGCGGCTGACTAATCGCATGGGTAACTCCTTATGCAGTGGGTAAAAAGACAAAAGGCCACACTTCCCGAAGGAGATGTGGCCTGACTTTGTTTATATCGGTGATGTGCTGGTGGTGGTTATGCAGAAAATTTGCGGATGCCATAACGAGCGATATACCTGTTTAGCCAGTAACCGGCATCCTGCTCAAAGTTCCAGGCTCGCCAGACCATGCAACGCTCATGACGAATAACCAGACGGAAATGCGACCCCTGGTCATCCTCTATCGCAACGTTGGAATATTGAGACGCAACCGCCTCTGCCTGCTGGCGTGTAAACGGTCCCTCAGGTAGTTCAGTGAGTTCAGGCATATAGGCTCCTTAAAACAAAAAGCCCCTGTGGCATAAGCGACAGAGGCTGAATCAAACGGGTAAAGAATTGGCTAAGACGCCTTACCTCCGACAACCGTGACTTGCAGCGGTTGGTAATACTGCGGGTCGAAAACAGACAGTGGCAGGTCAATCTGGTAACCATTACGCTCTTCCGTTGCCTTCATGATTTCGACAGAGCTGACGTTTTCCACGCATTCGTGCTCCAGCGATGCTTCCTGGGAGCGAGTGGCATCGCTGTCGCCAAATGCAGCCACCGCCATATTCCCCATCGCCAGCGTGTTCCCTCCTTTATCTTTCAGACGCAGGGAGAGTGTCAAAGACCCGAACCCTTCGCCACTTCCGCCGTTGTCCAGGCGAAACTGCCAGACGCAGACATTACCCGGCACCCAGACCATGTCTGTGTTGCGGATACTGATGTAACGCTGTTCTTCGGCCTGAGCCGGTGACAGCAGACAAAGGCTCAGAGCGAAAACTGAGATAACGCCTTTCAGCTTCTTCATGGATTTTTCTCCTGATTCTCCGGCAGATAGAGTTTCCCCATTTCCTTGCCATCATGCGAATACACCACCGATTTTTCACCCGTATAGCTGTCGGTTTCAATTCTGAAACTCAGAGTGATATTGTCCGCAAGGCACAGGGCTGCCATCAGTGGCTGCACCGTTTTCTGCTGCATGTCAGCAATATAGTAATAATTACCTGACTCACAGCCCTCCGGCGACTGACGGGTTTTCATCACCGTATATTGCGGTGTACCGAAGGCATCCTTTTTTACCCACTCCTGGGCAATATCGGATTTATGTGAGACAACCTTGCTGAACGGTGGCGGAGTCAGGTCCTTAAAACTGGCTATCGTTTTCACACCCGCATCTTCCTTGCGGTCGCAGCCAGAAACCCCCATAGCACCGATAACCAACAAAGCGGTGAGAACAGGTCGATACAATTTCTTCATGGTGCAGATTCCTTATTAATCGTCCGTTCCTTTGCTTTAGCAATTGCCGGTGCGTCGGCACAACTCTGCCAGACTCTGTTGGGCTACCCACTGCTGCAGTTTCTGCTCTGAGGCAGAACGCTTCGCCGCCAGGGCAGCCTGCTGCTGTTTGTTGACACAGTTTTCCGGGAATGCGGCAAGTACTTGGTTGCAGTGAGGTTCGTCAGCCAGCTCCAGCTGATACTGGGTGTCGATTATAGTGAAGTAACACCCTTTCCCCTGGTCTTCACCCTGATAGACCGATGTCATGTCGGAATAATAACCGCTGGCAGGTTTCAGATTTAGCTTGCGCACGGTATGTGTTTTCTTGTCGGCGAGAAAATAAGCACCACCACCACGCTGACGCAGCAGGAATTGTTTAGTCCAGGGGTAATTGCCAATGACACTGGCCTGGTAGAGCGTATTGTTCAGCGTGTCGTCGTCCATGCCATCGGCCGATTTCCAGCCATCCGCCTGCATGTACTGCCAGAATTTGACGATACCCACGACAGTTTCGGCAGACGCCGGAAAGACAGCGCCAGCATACAGACTGACGGCCAGCGCCGTTGTGGTCAGTAATTTCTTCATCATGATTCCTTATGAGGTAAAAGACCGTCGCCGGTTCTGGCGAGCAGTGAGTGAAAAACGTGAAAATGGGGAAGAGCTCTGAGGAATTCCGGTTCGGTGAGAACGTTGCGAATCTGAAGGTCAGGCACGAACAGTTCCGGGTGCAAGGTAACCGCATGGATATCGTTCAGCGGAAACACTGACACGCGATGATGATGTTCGCCAGTCAGATACCAGTGCCCTCCGCAGAGTACGAGGCGGTATGGTGCGAGCCCTGAGCAACGACAACCTTCAGCCAGCAGCGTCACGCGACGATGCTCTGATATAGCCCTGACAAGGCGTGTAAATATGCCTGGCCTGGGCGGCGACAATGACTCCGATTCTGCCCATATGAGGCACGGAGACTCACCGGGCCCACTCAGCAGTGAGCTGACCATGTGGTTATCCATGTCAGGAAACAAGGCCTCCACACCTGACTGACGAGCAAAAGTCAGCACCGCCAGTTCGCGCTGATGGCTACCTGAAAGCAGACGACAGGTGCCGTCGCGATATTCCAGGTCCAGGTACATCAGTCGCTCACGAAAATCCCGGCGGAGGGTACGGAGCGATACACCAAACTCTGCGGCAAGAAGGCCCATATCCAGTGTTTCGCCAGCAACAAGGCGGCTGATAATGAGGGACAGCCGAACCGCCAGCCGCTCATGGCGACGCTCAGTCTGGGACATTAGATTTTCTCCATCCCGTTAACAGGCTGAAAATTAAGTGATTAGTGTAACGAAGGGGTCGGACAGGGTATGGACATGGGAAGGCGTATTTTTTCAGTGCGAGGATTACAGCTGTAATGCGCCTTTACGCGTTGAAGGTGCATCAATCGCTCATTAATTGAGCGCAGAAAGGACAGGAAGTGTCCGCTATACGCGGTTTTTCAGAAGAAAATCCAGTCCCAGACGGCACGGGCAACGGTCACCACGGCTTCCCGCACGGTTCGAATCACAGCCCTTACAGGCGCTGGCAGAAAAGATGATGACTCCACATTGCCAATCATTTCATCAACTGCATGACCAAAGCGCTCACGTGCCTGCTTTTTTACCGGCTCGGTGCAGAGCCTTCCATGCAGTTGTGTTGTCAGTGGACTGGTGGCCCGGTCAGGCAGGCTATGCATCATAGTATCGACAAGGGTTTCCACGCCCCACCCTGTGCGGGCTGACACCACACAGACAGGATGGTGCGGCAGGAACAACTGCTGCATAGCGATTCTCTTAGTCTCAATCGTTAACTGCTGAGCAGGTGAAGGCGTGCTATCGGTGGTACACCATTCATGACAGGGTTCGGCCTTGTCTACCTGATTAACCACGAACAAAACCCGGTACTGATACGCCAGCATCACCTTGCGATAGAAGTGTTCATCCACTGACAGTGCCCGATCATCAGCCTTGATGACCCATAACACTAAATCCAGTTCGGGTAGGATGCGGCGATACAGTGCAGTGTATTCTTCATCGCGTTGCTCGCTTTCACCCACACCAGGTAAATCAACAATCATTAGGCTGTGATTGCCATTGCGGAGCCTGAAGCGCAGCACATCGCGGGTGCAGGCCTCCACATCGCTGACCGACGTGACTTCTCCCTGGAACAGGGCATTGCAGAGAGACGATTTGCCTGCCCCACTTTTGCCCATAATGCCAATAACCGGCTCGTACTGTGTGAGACTACGAAGGCGTTTAAGAATTAGACTGCGAAGAGTATGGGGCAGTGAAGCCAGAGGCTTCTCAATGGCCAGAAGGCCGTCAGATTTTTGCATAAGGAGATCTCAGCGCGAAAAATAAAAAGACCCGCGATCCGGTAAAGGATGCGGGGGATTCACGAGGATAATATCTATCTGAAATTATTTGGAGTGAATGCTATTTATCTTCTGCATATCTGGCATCGTGCCAAGCATTCATAATGATAACTTCCAGTTCTTCGTTAATTTTTCGACCATTTTTCTTTGCCAGCATATCGAGCTTTTCTTTAATATCCTTCTGGACATAAGTGTTAATTACTTTTTTGTCAGCAATGTTTTCCCGGAACAAATTCTGGTTGTATGTTTTTTTCATCCGTTGAATCATCAGACGCCGAGTGTCAGGGTGAGCAGGCCAGGAATACAATACTGCCGTGAGAAAAGTAATCACTTGTTGTTGTCTGATTTCAGTCATAAATGAAGGCATGTAATCGGGTTTGATATGCTCCATAACATATTTAAAAGCCCATGCACATTGTTTATGGTTTTTAAGGTCAATCCATTTAAATGGTTCTGGTAACTCTCGATTTCGCTGAATCCAGATATTTTTTAATGATGAGAGTGTTTTGATCTTAAAGAATAAATCGACATCCCAGCTATCAAAACAGGTGTAGAGTACTGAAAGGGCATCCTTATACGTTTCCGGAATAACAGGCAATAAGTTATGCTGAATGACCGGAGGCCGTTCACGGTAAAAATCAACCTCTAGTGGATTAATTTCCTTAGGGCCCATGGTTGAAAGTATATTCCATGCAAAATAAGCGGAGCTATAGTCCTTTATCCATTCAAAATTTGTCTCAGGGATGATGCTGGAAAATAATCCATTTTTCATTTCCCGTACGAACTTATTGTACTCATGAGTGTTTTTCAGTTCATTATTAAGGTCTCTCAGGATCATATCCATAACCTCCTGATTTTTATAATCAGTTATGAGGATTAGCGGAGTGCGCTCCCGGTATCCTTCGATGTTTTTCTTCATGTATTCGATATAAAACCGGCACGCTCTTTCTGTTCTGTCCGTCAGCTGTTCTTTCATAATTACATTTTCATTAATTTTAAAGTGGGTATCATTACGTAGGTTAATGCGTGTGTAATACGTAGTCAAATACGTTGCTTTCTGCGTCGATATCTGCGTAATAAAAAGTGTAGTGAAAATTATGTTTTATGTAATGTGTAGTGATGCGGGATTAGCTGGTTTTCAATGTAAAACAACAGGATAAGCTGCTCACTGACCTTCGGGAAAGTAAGAAGGGCTTTTTCAAAGGACAGGTAGTCCGGTGACTATAAGCCCATGAAGACAAAAGAGGAAGGATGACGGTTACTTGAGCGATTGATGTCTGCAACAGATGAGGTAACAGAAGAATGTAAGACAGTCATGCACATGAGCGCGTCGAAATACATCTCAGAACCGGTTGGCCCCTAGAGGTCAATATAACCCGCTTTTTTTACGTATCTCCCCATGGGTATGCCCCGGAGCAGTGACCGCAATTAAATATCACTCATCCGGGTTACCTTTCTTAACCGGAGATACTAAATCATGAACACGCATCCCTTACTTACCGAAGACCAGTTGATTGACATGGCATTTATTACCAGCCTGCTGCATATGACAGACAAGTGGATTTACAAGCTTATTAAGGACGGATCCTTCCCCAAACCTATCAAGCTGGGGCGTAGCTCCCGATGGCGGAAGAGCGAGGTGGAGTCCTGGCTTCAGGAACGTGTCGAACAGTCCCGTAAATAACCTCACTCTTAACTAATCCTACTGGCAAGAAAATAACTATCCGTCTCATCCGGAGGTTTTCTGCTGCCTGTCATTTGCCCCTGAAGGAATAAGTATCATGAAAGACTATAAACCGCGTTACGAAGAACTTCACAAATACTACCAGACCTGGCTGACCGACTTTACGAAGTTAACGGTCAGGTCAGGTATGTGTCACCAGAATATCTACCACCATCATACCCTGACGGTTGGCAGCCTTAAGTTTCCGGGAGCAGAAGAGGTTATTGCGATTGTTCCCCAGTGCCTGCACCGGATTATTTATGGCAGAGCAGCAGCCCCACTGACGGTTAATGATGACCTGAGCGTCAGTTTATTTACCCAAGAGCATCTGCTAGCTCATCATCCCATGCTGGAGGGGATTTTGCTGTCTGAGTGTGTGCGATTAAACCAGCGCCCTCTGGCAAATAAGCTTATCAGCCTGTTCCGCCAGTTCAGTGGCTCTGAGTTACGTCTGAAGATGGTTTGGTTGTGCTGGTACGATTTGATGCTAGGAAACTGTCCTGATGACTGGACCGACAATCTGAAGCGCGGGACCTATGAGGAGCTTTGCAACTGGATCATCGGGCGGCAGGAGGAGAACCTGATGATAACTAGCGTAATGGATGAATACGTTACTTTCGCGTATCGCACAGTTGTCGATCCACTGATTTAACCTTCTGAAGTATTGGCAGGAAACATCGTTGTTCCATTGTAAATGCTTATTATATGAGACAGCTAACTTCGGAGTGATTATTGACGGTAAAACAATCAGTTAAGCCTTGTGTCAAAAGGACTCGCTGAATGATGATAATGTCGGATAGGTAATATATTACTTCAATACAATCAGTTAATAACACTTATGTTGTGAATGATGCTGTGCAACCATGACAGTCGTTGGTCAATCAACTAAGAACATCAGCATCCCCCCCTATTCCCCCAACCAAACCATTATGCCAGCCTGCCTTACGGGATAGCAGCACCATGCCTGCTGTTCCTCGACAGGTGGAGGAAACCACTGTGTTCATATTCGATAATACTAACCCTATGAAGCTCGACCCAAGCCAGGCACCTTTCAATGTGGTTTATCTGCAAAGAGTCGCTGAGGTGCTCTCTTACTCACTGCAGGATCATCCACAAACCACAGTTATCAGGGTGGATTTGCACTTACCGGAAAACGGGGATGTGGGAGACAGTATTACCAGCGATGCTGATTTGAGCCCGGGACTGATGTCCCGCTTTATCGACTCACTGAAAGCTCAGATAGCCGCTTATCGGCAGAGAAGAGCCAAGGAAGGGAAACGTAGCCATCGTACTTCAGTACGTTACGTCTGGGTGCTGGAGCAACCGGAACTGGGCGGCAAGAAGCATTATCACCTGGCTCTCCTCGTCAACACCGACACGTTCAATGCTTTGGGAAGCTACGATGAACAGGGGAAAGGTCTGGCATCCCTGATTCAAAACGCCTGGCTGAGTGCAATGAAGAAGCGAGACTGGCCTGAGTATCTGACGTTAGTCCATTTTCCGGATAACCCCCTGGCTTTTCTGGAAATCAATAAGCCGGATTTCAGAAAGAAAGTGGATGCACTGACTTTCCGTCTGAGCTACATGGCAAAGCATCGCACCAAGCGATACAGCAATACCGAACGCTCATTTGGCTGCAGCCAGGACTGATATTCCTTAATTCCGGTGGTCTGCAGAGACTGCATACAACGAATCATCTTCCGCTAATGCATAGCGGCTGCGCTATTCATACCTTGCCACGCTGCCCATAAGGATACTACCGGCAGAGCAGAGCCTTGCCGAACGTCAGCAGAAAGCTAAACCACTGCTGAAATCCTTGGAAAGCTGGCTGCGTGAAAATATGAAAACCCTATCACGACCCTCTGAGCTGGCGAAAGTGTTCGTGTATGCTCTGAACCAGTGGCTGTTACTGATGTACTATGCAGACGATGGCTGGGCGGGGGACCGCTGCTGCACAGCCTAATCGGAACGTGCAAACTGAATGGAGTGGAGTGGAGTGGAGTCGAAAAGTTAACCAGTAGTAACATTCACGCATTACAAAGAAAATCACCTGCATAGTGCGCTAGGTTATCACTCCCCGAAAGTATACCGACGACAGCGGATCGTTAACTTAAGCTATAAAAGCTGTCGGAGATGGCTGGGCCAGCTCACGAATATGCATTTATTGATAGGTAGTAATATGACCAGAAAAGTAAAACAATACCGAATCCAATGTCTATTGCATGCAGTGTGGGATAAATCAGAAACTGGAGAATTATACTGATGTTTACCGGACTAAAATTGACAAATTTCAAGGCGTGGCAAGACACGGGTGACATTGACCTGAAGCCTGTCACAATGTTGCTCGGCACCAACTCATCCGGCAAATCAACTTTGATTCAAAGTCTGTTGCTACTCAAGCAAACCGTGCAATCACCCGATCGCAGCATATATCTCAACCTTGGTGGCGATGAAGTCAACGATATCTTTAATTTTGGCGATTTTGACGATGTGTTACACAAAAATTTTGCGGGTGCTCGCCAATTTTCATTGAACTTCACCTTTCAGCCCCATTCACCTTCCCGAATCAATAACGGAAGTTTTTCCTGTAGTTATGGTCAAAATTCTGCAGGTGGAGTGACCATCAAGGAATGGAGCGTCAGCACCGGTCAACGCCAGTTTAAATCTATACGTCGCGATAGAGGCGCTTATTCGGTTATGGTTGATGAAGAGGGTCAACCGCGGGGTAAAGGTCGTCACCTATGTCCTGAGCGCTCGGTATCGTTGTCTGCAGAAGCTATAGCAATATTGGGTCATGATGGCGCACTGCTTGAAGATTTGAGTTTATCTATTCGCCGTGAGTTGGAAAACATCGTCTATCTTGGCCCATTACGCCGGAAACCTGAACGAGATTATGTTTGGAACAAGTCTAATCCGGGTGAGGTGGGTAGTGATGGTCATCGTGCGCTTGATGTGCTCCTAGCCAGCGCCTTAATGAAAGGCGATGACCAAAATCGCATTATTGAAGGTGTATCGAAGTGGCTTGTGCGGATGAAAGTTGCCGACAAGTTAGAAGTTAAACAACTGGGCCGTTCGACACGCTATGAATTAGTGGTACACCGTGATGGTGTAGAAGCAAATTTGCGTGATGTGGGTATCGGAATTTCACAAGTCTTACCTGTCTTGATAATCGCCTATTTCGCACCAAGTGGCAGCACAATTATCCTTGAAGAGCCTGAGATACATCTGCATCCGCTTGCACAGTCTGTGTTAGCTGAGCTGTTTGTAGAGATCAGCAAGCAGCGAAATGTTCAGTTCATCGTCGAAACGCACTCTGAGCACCTGTTCCGACGGATGCAAACACTGATCGCTAAGCAACTTATCACCCCTAAAGATTCTGCAATGTATTTTGTTGAGCGTGAAGGCAAAGCTGCACAACTGCGGTCTTTAGTGCTGGATGATTTTGGTCGTGTGAAAAACTGGCCAGAAGGTTTCTTCGGAGATGCTCTGGGGGAGACGAGAGAGCAGACAGCCTTGGCCATTAAGCGTGCAAAGGAATTAAGAGCGAGGGATGGTAATGTACCTAGTTGATACCAATGTTATGCTCGCAGCAAGTGCTGTCTCTGAGTTGTCAAATCAAGCAGTGAGAGCCATGCCGAGTGAGATTGAGCTGCGCGAAATGATTTACGACTGGCTTTCTTCTTTTGAACAGTCTGAGCAGAATATTGTCCTAGATGAAGAAGGGCTAGTACGAGACGAATACGAACGAAACATGCCTTACAACTTTCTTGAGCAAGAATATGGCATGCAAGTTTTGCAATACAAGTTAGATAGAAATCAGGTCGTTTATGTACCTATCAATTCGATTGAGGCAAACGGTGAGCACATTGCTGTGCTTGATCCTGTGCACGAAGCACTGGTATCAGATCGAGAGGATAGAAAATGGGCTGCTTGTGCACTGGCTGCACAGATTCTTTTCGACCAAGTGCCACCAATTGTATATGGGGCAGAAACTGACTGGTTCATAGCAGAAGAACAACTAAGAGGAATAGGTCTTTGTTTTCATAGACTATTGCCCGATGAATGGTATAGCTCAAAGGTTGCTTCTTAATGACTACTAAATTCTTTCGTTTTCCTCATACCCCACACCTTGCTTGGCTGGGTAATAGCTCACCACGCGATGATAAGGTGCTTTCGCACGGTGAGGTGGCATCCTTACTTTCGGGTGAAGTTGTGGTAGAGGAAAAATTGGATGGTGCAAATGTTGGCTTGTCGCTTGACGCAAATGGTAATTTAGTAGTCCAGAATAGAGGTCAATATCTGTCGGGGCCCCATACTGGACAGTTTGCCCGCTTACCATCCTGGTTGGTACAGCATGCTGACTCACTATACTCAATGCTTACACCAAACATAATTTTGTTCGGAGAATGGTGCGCTGCGCGCCATTCTCTGGATTATGTAGCACTGCCTGATTGGTTCCTGATCTTTGATGTGTATGACCGTGCTATGGGGCGTTTCTGGAGTACCTCTCGCCGTAATGCATTAGCCACTAGCACGGGTTTGGTTACTGTTCCGCAATTGCTCAAAATAAAAACTTCCCTAAATTCACTTAAGCAATTAGTCATTACGCAGCAAAGTCATTATCGAAAAGGACCACTGGAGGGTATTGTGGTCCGCCGAGAATCAGCAGAGTGGTGCGAAGCTCGCGCTAAGCTGGTTCGACCCGATTTCACCCAAGCCATCGACATTCATTGGCGTAAGCGAGTGATCGAGTGGAACAGAGTCAGCAACGAAAAATACATTTAACCCACCCAATATGATTCAGTTAGGTAACACTCTAATCATCAGCAAACGGCATACTGAAAAAATGATAAGAATAACCCAATCTAATCAAAAGATTGGGTTTTCTATGTGGTGTTAAGGCTGAATGATGGGCACTGATGAAAAAAGGATTATCACATTTACTGGGGCTGCAAAAGTTTGCCATCCCATTCGATGAGAGTGTATTGGACGCCTTGTGTTGCCTGACGGAACACTTCTTCCGACTCATCGAAAGAGGCGGCGACGATGCTCTGCAAGCTTGCTTCGTTCGCTAGTTGCTTGAGAAGAGCATGCTGACTGCCAACCGCCATTGAATGTTGTCCTGGCTCGTCAAACATCAACAGGCCAGGATGATTTCCGAGGGATGAGGGTATGGTCGAGGTCTGATACAAGGCAAGCAAGTAACTCCAGATGAGGCGAACAAAGTCACTGGCGCTAGAGTCCGATTTAATGTCAGTCCGTATCTCCCTTAATGCCATCTGGGCTAGGCATGGAATGAGCGTGTCCTTACTGATTTCGATCTCTCTAATCGGAGCACTTTCGTAGCCAAACGATCCAGCATTTGCTCTGAAATTTAATTGGAAGCGGCGGATTCGCTCGATGTCTGCCTCGCTATAGTTTTCTTTTGGCATGCCTCTTCTTGTCGCCTGATTGACGCTCATGCGCTCTGCAATCAGCCTGAATTTTGCTAACAGCTCCATAGATGTGATCTGGAGCTTCTCAAGCGCTTCTACCTCAACTTCAATCTGAACCTGTCGACGCACGATTGCCTTCGACTCCGATGCTCCAGATGTTATATCACCGCGCATTGCGACGAGTAGGTCACGCTTGCTAGCTATACGAGCAGCCAACTCAATTACTCGAAGGTCAGTCGCCTGCAAACCACTCTTCAAGCCAGCAATCTGACGTATAAGCATACGACGTTGGCTCTCCAAATAGGTGATATTGGCCGCTAAGTCCATTTGGGGACCAGTCACTGCCCCGGCCAAAAGTGTGTCCTCAACCGGCTGATTGCATGTAGGACACTTACCAATAGCGGTCGCCACATCGTACTTCGCACCCAAGTCACGGAGCTTCGCTGCTGTCTTGTTCCGTTCCAGGTCCTCGTTAGCCTCGACGAGCAGATTCTCGTAATCCTTCAGGGATCTTCGCTGCTCCGCGTAGAAGGTTGTAGCACGCTCATGCAACATAACAAGTTCCTGCAGTTCGTCCATAGCAACTGTAACGCTATGAATCGCCTCGACCCCAGATGTCTTATGATACTGCTCAGCCTGTTTCTGCAAGGTAGCGTACTCGGATCGTAGTTGGCTGATGTACTCGTTCAATGGAACAGATGAATTGCCAGCCAGTTTTCTGATGCTTGCCTCATCCTCTTTGAAGAGAGCCGAAGGGATTGAGGAAACGCCATAGATTTCTGTTCCAAGCGGACTCGTTTCCTGTAGCAACTCCGAATAAAGCTTGCGCCAGTCAGCATCAATCTTAACCGATTCGACGTTGAGCCGATTGCGTGTAGCGTTCGTCTCGAATACATCCAAACCAAGCAAGAACTCAACCACTCTGGTTCGCGCATCACGAATGCCAAAAAACGGAATGTTCGCGATATAGTCTGTCCATCCTCGCTTCTGCTCCACGG
This sequence comes from Pseudescherichia sp., assembly GCF_031987975.1. Lineage (GTDB taxonomy): Bacteria > Pseudomonadota > Gammaproteobacteria > Enterobacterales > Enterobacteriaceae > Pseudescherichia. Next base: position 62,756 of record NZ_DALZYX010000009.1, read on the forward strand.
CTAAAGCTGCAAAAACCACCTGTAGGTACAGCTTTGCCTCACCACCGTTCGTAGTTGGCACTCTCGGCAAACTCAAATCCAAGAAACGCTCAAGAAAAAGATGGAAACCCTCGGGCCGTTTAGCACCACCGCCATCGTGCACGTAGGTAGGCCTGGCTTCGCCAAATGCTTTTTTTTCAGTTAAATGAGCTCCCGCAAATACCTCAATGAGCCTAGGGTCCCTCACCGCATCCCTGATTGCACGTCGAAGCGTAACTATTTCTCCAGAGCGACTCTCTATTTCAAGCATCATCTCCGAAGCTGTGATTAGGATTCGACGATCATTGTATTCGATATACTCCTTGAGGGCGTAAGGAAGGGACTTTTCATTTTTACCCCCAACAAGTTCTTCCATGCCTAGACCGTAGAGCAAGCTGTTGAATAATGTGCTTTTCCCGCTTGAATTCTTGGCCCGGATGATGGTCAGGGTCCGCGCAAAGTTGAAACTAAACCCATATTCCCCTTCATTAGTGGTAGCCCTGAATTTTACGCCACGAATGATCACTGTGCCTCCCAGCCACTAGCAGTTGCTTCGATCATTTTCTCTGTCAGCCCTTTTCCGATATCAGATAGAAACGAACGCTCGCGTCCGAACAAATTGGAGTCTTTCAATATTTCTTTGGTAAAGACTTTCCCAGCCGTCGAAATCTCATAGCCAGAGGAGTTTTCAATGATTAAGCCTTCCGCAATGGCAAGTCGAACAGCAATAGCTAATGCAGGATCGAAACCCCATGCGGGAACTTGCAAGATTTTCTCTTCAACAGCTAGGACCAACTGTTGCTGGCGTTTGGTCGACTTCATAGCCCAGTTGAATAGTTGCAGGCGCGGTAAACTTGACTTCCCTCCGCGAGAAGCCAGAGACAGGATAAGCAACACTTGCCCAATCTTATACATAGGCCTATGTTCAGCTAATACTGGTGACGGTCGCCGTTCGAAGCGAAGCCGTTTTCGCTCCTTGACCTCAACCATAGTCCAACTCGCAGACTGCCAACCACCGAGCGGTCATGTATCTTGCCACTTTCAAAGTGTTGGCCTTATCAAACTCAGGTGCGAGTTCGTCGGAAATAATCTTTACCAATCCATCACGAACTTGGATAGTCAACTCTTCTGCGGTTCCAGACCAAGTAGCTGAAGTTTCAATGACGTATTGTTCGTACTCGTTGATAAGGCGAATAAGTCGCACATGTGTCATTGGTGACGCTGATGCGACACGGCGGAAATATCCGTCAGCCTCAAGGAACTGCTCAATGGTGCGCTGACTAAGCATTTGTACGCGAGTCTGAAAGTCCGGCACCTGAGCCTTTTCGGCGAGTCGATAGCCTGACTTACGATGAACGTTTATCTCGTACTGTTCTTGCTGACCAGTTAAGGCAGCTAGGACTGGTGCTGTGTCGTCGAAGACCAAAGCCTCTCCACAGGCAGCACGTACCTCATTAATTTCGACCAAATAGTGATCGCCATCGTGGAGCAATACTGTGAAGTCATCGGTTAGGATGGGCAGTTTCCAAGCACGGACTTCCGCTTCCTTGGCCTTTGCATGTGCAAGGAGCGCATTACGATCTATCTCGGGGGTGACAAACACCCATCGAGAAATCTTCGTGCTTCCCAGTCGTGTTTGAAGCTCCTGCCCGTAATCTTTCAGCTTTCTAAGGTCAGTAGTAATTTTGTCGCGCTGCTTATCATACAACTCAGTGCGTTCGTAGTGCTTCTCAGGACAATAGCACTGAAATGCCCACCCAGTGTCTGAGGTGTAGCCCTCTATGCCGTAGTCTCCTGGAGATGCTGGCATCTGCTGATAGCATTCAGCTTGATACTTCCGCTTAAAGACCTGCTGACAAAGACCTTCCCAGGTAGATCCGTTAAATGGCCCGAATTTGGTGTTGAACATCAGTGGCCTTGGTCTAATATGATGAAAAGTCGATGCTGTGCGTTGATCCAAAGCAGAAGCTTCAAGCAAACATCAAGAGTGGTACCAAATTCAACTGATATTCTTTTCATACATGACCTTTTCAGAGCTCAGCAACTGCAGGCTTTAGCAATTAATTAAATCGCACTACCGACAAAATCGAATCTTTAATACATGTAATTAAAGGTGAAAGGATATTGTTGTCAATCAGTTTACTAATCTGTTCCTAGGGCAACTATGTTCTGAGTCATACTGAGATAACCTAGTATGTATCATCATGAAAATGTCCTCGTGTGCTGATGGATATCAGACTAAGGAAAAAAGTGCGAGTTAAGGATATGTTAGCGGTAATGGTGGTGGTCCACTCGCCCATTCTTCAAAACAGTTATCTAGGCGGAATGTAGGATTCTGCCATTATCTTAACCGAGATGGGCTTTGGCTGATCATCAACTCAGCATAGACGCATCCGGTCACTACGCTTCAGGATCGACTTACGTCTACCCGCAGGAGTCGGATGATGTTTGCTAAATCCTTTCTCGCTCTCGGCGGCAACGCTAGCCTGATCGGTACTAAAACGGCTCAGCCCCCCTTACGAGCGCTATACCTGCCATCTACGCCACTCAAGCCGCCTTTTATTCCGCCACTCTCAACTTGAAAGCTTACGTCTGACATATCGAAGCTGACATCAAACCAAAACATACCGCCGTTGTGATTAATTACGGAAAGAGCAAAACTCAGGCCCTATTTTAGACGGTTCTGAATGACATGGCCGATGCGTGACTGGCAGTACGTCATGTGCAGCGTAGATTTTCGCGGTGAGAAAAAATGCCCGGTGTGTAAGACGGGGTCTACTGTCGGAAGTGGGATGTACTGAAGGATTAGCCCCCTAAAATTCTACATGTTAGCGCCATATCAAGCGATGTTGGATAAGCTCACATCGATACAAAAAATTATATGTTCATTATCATTCCTTGATTCAATAATGTCATGCAACGATGGGTATGTAAAAATGCTTCATAGGGAGCGGACATGAGGACATCAAAAAAAGAGCTGCTGGAAATTTCTTCCTATTTATCAAGATATGGTAAAGAAAAACCGCTAAGTGACTTTACCCAGCAGCCATTGGAGCCACAATCATGACGATTAAGCAGCCCGTCGAGGTCTGCATGATGGATTTTGCCACTTTGTGCGACAATGGGGCAACTTTACAGCTCGACCACTACCAACGCCCCTATGTTTGGGATAGACACAAGGTCAATCAGTTGCTAGAGGATTTGGACGAGTTCAGGCACAGCGGCAATGGGCAGAAAGTCTATTATCTAGGTACCCTATTGCTGCATCGGAATGACGAAAAAAAAGCCCGCTATGTGATCGATGGCCAACAACGCCTCAGTACCCTAGCAGTGCTGTATCATACTTTGCACAATGAATTACCCAAAGGGTTAGAATTTCATTACCGCTCTCCCATCTCAGCTCGTAATTTGCGAGTAGCACGCAAGCTAATGAGCGAACATCGTGAATCAGCTCTAGAGCCATCCATAGTTGAGCAATTGTGTTTTACGGTGATCACAGTTGAGCGCGAAGATCTCGCTTTTACCTTTTTTGATACTCAGAATTTTCGCGGAGTACCACTTAAAGCGACTGATTTGCTCAAAGCTTATCACCTGCGGGCTGTGAACGGGCCCAACGTACGGCATGTAGAGTCATTGCAGCAAATCTGTGCTCGACGTTGGGAGCATGTTCAAATGGCAGGCCCTAGGCGGCAGGATTGTGAACAGCAAGATTTTGCACCCGAGCTGTTTCAGTACTATTTGTGGCGTGCCCGCAATTGGCGGGGTAATAAGAAAATGGAGCGTGAAGATCACGATAGTCTGCTGGAAGCCTTTCAACAACAGAGTGTTGGTGGTGGTGAGATTGATGAGATCCCGCTCTACCCGGGTTATCACAATCAATTTGCCAATTCCCTTAAATTGCAAAGTAGCGATGACTATCGCTTGGCATTGAACCCTTTACAAATTAGTGAAAGTGCGGCCAATTTACCATTTACCTTGCGCCAGCCCATTCATAAAGGCATCTGTTTTTTCCTTTACGCTCAAAAATATGCCTCTTTACTTGATGCTCTTTTATACCAAGAGAATACCTGCCACGAATTAGAGGCATTCCGAGAGTTTTATCGACGTGTGGTACGTGCTAATGCCTATTACTTGCAGGAGCTCTTTAACTTGGCCCTTCTGATGTATGTCGACCGTTTTGGTTATCAACATCTATTAGCCTTTGCAGTGGGTTTGGAACTGGTGTTGGGGGGATTACGGTTGGAGAAAAGTTATATCTTTAAAGAATCACCACTCAAGTACTTACGTGACGCTCCTTACAATCTGCTTGACGAGATATGTGGGGCCTATCGCCCACAAGAGGTGATGGCATTCTTGCGTTCTGAAATCGAACGTAGTAAGGGATACGGGAATGCTGTCTCCATCGTCCTCTCTAAGGGCGTTCAGGGGCGTTACCTTAATGCGTTGCTGGATTATTTCAATCTTGATGGTATCCCTGAGGGTGACAGTTGGGTACTTAAAGGTTGGCTAGGGATGGAAAAGTAGATGCAATATGAATCAAAATTAATGTCACTGGCTCAACTCATTGATGAAAAAAGACTTTTCAATATTCCTATCTATCAACGCCTCTATGTATGGGGTAGTGACCAGATCAAAGTATTACTTGATGATCTAGTCCACGCCTGTAATGCCGACAAGGATGTATTTTACTTGGGTAGTACGCTGGTGATTGAGCAAGGAAGGACAGAATCTGGGCACCCCTTGTTGGATCTGATTGATGGGCAGCAACGTTTTACCACCTTGTGGTTGCTTAGCGTAGTAATCGAGCGGCTGCTCTCATCATCGAAAAACAGTGAGCGAAGCCAAAATCCCCTTTCCTGTTTTCTCTATGCCCAGTTGGGAAATAGTCGTGAGCCGCGGATTCGGTTTGCCATTCGCCCTGAGGTAAGCCGTTTTTTTGCAGCCTTACTTGATGGCCGAGCTGCATCTGATGAGCAAAAGGCCGCTGCGTTGAGTTATGCAATGCAGGTCATGGAGGGTTACTTCACCCATAGAACGGATGACACCCACCGGATTGATCTTGTCAAATTGGGTACGTTCATCCGTGATCGGGTTCAACTGGTATTGACCCTGGTACCGGCCAACACGGACCTTAACAAGTTGTTTGAGGTCATCAACAATCGCGGTGTGCAGCTGCAGCACCATGAAATTTTGAAAGCTCGCTTGCTGGCGTTACTGCCAGATAGCGCTGAGCGCGAAGCCTATGGCCAGATGTGGGATGCCTGCTCATTTATGGGGGCCTATGTCGAAAAGAACCTACGTACCGTTAAAGGAATAAAGCTGATCCCGCTTTATAATGTCGAGGATGCTAAACGAGACCGGGAGATGCTCTCTGATCCCTTGGTTATACGTGACGTACTGCTGGAATTAGGTACACAACAAGACCTCAGACACCACTCATTAGACGATATCCTTAATAATGAGACACTCCTGACGGAGCCATCTAACAATGCTTCTGAAAATAACGAGGCCTATGAAGCCGATGATGTACGCAGTATTATCGGCTTTTCCATGCTCTTACAGCATGTTTTACGCCTTTTTCTGTTACATCAGCAACGCGATGATATCAGCAAAATCCTAGACAAAGAACTGTTACAGATCTTCCAGACTCATTGGCTGGCGGGGCTAGCCCAGTGTGAGAAATCAGAACAAGCCAATCAGATACGTCGCTTTATCGAGTTGTTGTGGCGTTGCCGCTATCTGTTTGACAAACATATCATCAAATGGATTAGCGATGATGCTAATGAAGAAAGTCATGGTATTCGTCGCCTCCGAGTGAATGAAAATCGGAACGGTTACCAAAGCCTTATTCGCGCTAGCCGTGATGCCGATAGCGGGTTTGCTATGTTACAAAGCATGCTCTATCACTCACAGCAATTGACTACCCATTACTGGCTAACTCCCCTGCTTAGTTACCTACTAAACCATGGAGGTGAAGGTGCCCACCGATACCTGCAATATCTGGACAATCACTTGCTTTGCAGTGGCAGTGAACAGCCACTGATCGAACGAACCCGTGCGTTTGTGTTAAATCCATGGTGCGATAGCTATTCGATCCGCGATATGCAGGCAGTGCTGAAAGCTGATGAGGGAACCGGATTTTCTCACTACTGGTTTTACAAGCTGGAATATATTCTTTGGGAGCGGTACCGCTTTCAAAAAGGGAGTGCCTGGCAGGCATTCCGAATGACGGCCAGGAATTCAGTGGAGCATGTTTCCCCACAGCAGCCTGAGCATTTTGATTCCAACCGAGTGAGCTCTGAAATACTGGACTGTTTTGGTAATTTAGGGCTAGTTTCACGCAGTATCAACTCAGAGTACGGCAACAAACCCTATGTTGAAAAACGGGCTCGTTTCATTGAGCGTAACCAGAGCAGGGTGGACTCACTCAAGTTGGCACTTATTTATGAAAATGAGCAGTGGAATGACGTGCTAGCATTGGCTCATCAGCAACAAATGCTTGAGGAATATAACGTATATTTTTCTGAGGTGGAGCTCGGGAAATAGCCTTAAGTAGAAATCCAATAAGTACGTTCCGCACAATTATAAACCTCGTTGATGGGTGCTACATCAGGCAGGCGGACTATCAACCTGCCACTATCTTGTTCAACGCCCACAACCAGGCACCAAACCTGTATCCAGTATTCATTTACCCTACCAGCTGTTCATGAGATCATACAAGCAAACAACTTCTGGTATGGGGCTTTTCAGTCTAGATCGCTGGTCATCGGTTGAATGAATCATAGAAGACTCTGGTAACAGCAAAATCACCATTTATATGCAGCCCCAAAATGCTGTATTTTTATACATAAAATACTTCATCATGGAAGTTGTAAGCTGAAGGCGCTCGCAAATGGTTGCATCTTGGACGTTGTGCAAATACTAATGAAGTGGAAATAAGATCTTGATACTCTTGTAGTAATTAATTTATGAGTATCTCTAAGTCTTTGAAAAGATGAGAAGAGTTAAATGAAGAAAGTATCTTGTGTCGATTTGTTTTGTGGTGCAGGTGGATTAACGCATGGCCTTGTACTTGAAGGCTTACCTGTAGTTGCAGGAATTGACATGGATCCAGCCTGCAAATTTCCTTATGAATCAAACAACAATGCCAAATTTATAGAACGTGACATAAGCAAAGTAACAACAACCGAATTAGATGCATTGTTTGGCGATGCTGGCATCAAAATTCTCGCAGGCTGCGCGCCTTGCCAACCATTTTCTACCTATACACAGCGTTATGAGTCGGATGGTAAGGATGGTAAATGGGGGCTCCTGTATGAGTTTGCACGCCTAGCAGAAGGTACCCGCCCAGACGTGATCACGATGGAAAATGTTCCTACTGTGGCTAAACACCAAGTGTTCCACGACTTCGTCGAGGCATTGAAGTGTATTGGCTACAGCGTATGGTTTAGCATTGTTGATTGCACTCATTTCGGTGTCCCACAAACACGTAAGAGAATGGTTTTATTGGCATCACTCCATGGCGAGATAAAAATGTCTTCTCCAACGTGTACAAAACCCAAAACAGTAAGAGAAGCTATAGGCCATCTGCGCGCATTAAAAGCTGGTGAAGCCGCTCCAAGAGATAAACTGCATGTTACCTCCACATTGTCAGATAAGAATCTGGAACGTATTAAGGCCTCAAAACCAGGAGGAACCTGGCGTGACTGGCCAGAACATCTTGTTGCCGATTGTCATCGAACAGAAAGTGGCAGAACTTACGCTAGTGTTTATGGCCGTATGGAATGGGACAAACCAGCACCAACCATGACAACGCAGTGCTATGGTTTCGGAAATGGTCGATTTGGGCATCCTGAACAGAACCGCGCAATCTCCCTGAGAGAAGCGGCAATTCTTCAGAGTTTTCCTCGTAACTATGCATTTATTCCCCATGATGGGCCGGTAAGTTTAAGGATTCTAGGGCGCCTAATCGGGAATGCAGTTCCTGTTGAACTTGGCCGAGCAATTGCACGTAGCATTAATTCACATCTTGCAAATGTAAAAATGGTCGCTGTGAAATAAAATATATATAAATCATTTAGTTATCTGAATTAGAGCCTGAAAACAATATGGAAATTTCTAATACACCTGATATCCGAGTACAGCGAACTATTCCAGAACCCGGTCAGTTGGTTGAGGTCCGTCGGCGTCAATGGATTGTTGTGGAAGTTACTTCATCTCAATTGTTACCAGCCTCAGCTCAACAGCACGCAGTAACTTTGTCATCTATTGATGAAGATGGTTTGGGGGAAGAACTTGAGGTTATTTGGGAAATTGAGGTAGGTGCCCAGATTATTGAACGGGCTGGGCTGCCCACAATCAGTGGCCAAGACGACTCCAGCACTCTTGATGCTTTCCTTGACGCAGTGCGCTGGGGAGCAGCCACTAATGCTAACCGAGGCTTCCTGCAGGCCCCATTTCGCAGTGGCGTTAGTATAGAAGACTTCCAACTCGATCCGTTGGTGCGTGCAATTGATATGGCACGTGTCAATCTCCTCATAGCCGATGATGTCGGTTTAGGTAAGACTATTGAGGCGGGATTAATCATTCAGGAAATGCTGCTTCGGCATCGAGCCCGTACAGTTCTGATTATCTGCCCTGCGTCGCTACAGGAAAAGTGGCGGATGGAGATGCAGGAAAAGTTTGGACTGGAATTTCAAATCGTCGACACTCGCTATATCAAGCAATTACGCCGAGAACGAGGGATCCATGCCAACCCGTGGACATCGCATTCTCGACTGATCACATCCATGGATTGGGCCAAAAGTGGCGAAGGCTTGAGAGCTATGCGCGATGTGTTGCCCTTGTATAGCAGCTACCCACGCAAGTTCGATCTATTGGTCATTGACGAAGCACATAATATCGCACCGGCTGCTGGGGCAAACTACGCATTAGAGAGTCAGAGAACGCGCTTCATCCGTTCAATCAGTCCTCACTTCCAGCACAGGTTATTTCTGACCGCTACGCCACATAATGGCTATACCGAATCCTTCACCTCACTGCTCGAACTTCTGGATGACCAACGTTTCGCCAGAAATATACTCCCGGACGATAAGCAGCTCAATCAAGTAATGATTCGTCGCCTCAAGAGCGATCTCGTCGATGCTGACGGCAATCTACTTTACGCCCAACGTAAGCTTGAAGCCTTACCGATCTTCTACACCGCCAAAGAACGCGAAATTCACTCAAAACTCAATGACTACTGCAAGAGCCGAGAACTAGGTGCAGAGAAAACCGGTAGCACATTCGGAACTGCTTTCGTGAATCAGCTACTAAAAAAACGGCTCTTCTCCTCCCCTGCGGCCTTCGCATCAACACTCGAAAAACACATCGCTAGTCTGACTTATGGAAACCTGCGTAGTGATAATAGTCCGATGGACGACCGCATCTTGCGCAAAGCTATTCTTCGTGTTGATGAAGATTACGCTAACGACCAAGAGGTAGAGAACGCGCAATCTGAGGCTGTTGAAGAAGCTTCATGTCGAGCTCAGCCGCTCACGACCGACCAGCAACAAATGCTGAGTGAACTACGTAAATGGGCACAAATAGCCAGAAACCAAGTCGATTCCAAAGCTAAAGCCGTACTCAATTGGCTTGATACCAATCTAAAAATAAACGGTCAATGGAACGAGTGCCGGGTAATCCTATTCACTGAATATCGCACTACCCTCCAGTGGATACACGAGATCCTAGCCAGCCATGGATTTGGCGGGGAGCGCCTCGCGATCCTCCATGGTGGCATAGCGCAGGACGAACGTGAGAAAGTAAAAGCAGCCTTCCAGACCGCTCCCAAAGACTCTGCCGTTCGTATTCTTCTTGCTACCGATGCAGCATCTGAAGGTATCGACCTGCAGAACCATTGTAACTGCCTAATCCATCTTGAGATCCCCTATAACCCCAATGTGATGGAACAGCGCAATGGTCGTATTGACCGTCATGGTCAACGCCAGAAAGAAGTATTGATTTGGCATCCTGTCGATGGTGATGAAAATAGCCAAGCTAGCATTGGAGGTCATAGTGGGGACATCATCCGAGCTCTACGTAAGCTCGAATCTATGCGATCAGACATGGGGAGCGTCAATCCGGTTATCGCGCCACAGATGTCGAAACTGATTGAAGGATCTATTAGGGATCTTGATACTCGTATTGCAGAAGCTAGGATCGCCAAAACTAAACGATTCGTAAGCGTCGAGCGTGAACTGAAAGAAAGGATAGCCCGGTTACATGACCGGCTACTATCCACTCAAAACGATTTCCATCTCACTCCAGAGCATATCCTTATAGCTGTAAATACGGGACTTTCCTTGGCAGGCCGACCACATTTGGAGCCCTATGCTCTTCCGGATGCTCCAGCTGGTTCAACATTCAAAATGCCAGCATTGTCAGGATCCTGGGCCCGTTGCCTGGAGGGGTTACGCCATCCCTATACTCTACAAACTCGCCCTATCACCTTTGACCATACCGTGGCGAAAGGGCGTGACGATGTCGTACTCGTTCATTTGAATCATCGACTGGTGCAGATGTGCCTACGTCTGTTACGAGCAGAAGTATGGGCTCGCGATGACGTGAAGAAGTTGCATCGTGTTACTGTACGTTCGGTGCCCGACACACTAATTGATGGCCCTGCCGTAGTAGTTAGTTCAAGGCTGGTCATCACCGGAGGCAATTACCATCGCCTCCACGAAGAGTTAACAACAGCTGGAGGTTATCTTGGGGATAAATCCTTCCGCCGTGAAGAAGGGGTCAATAAAGTCCAGCTATGGCTAGATAATAGTAAGCCAATGACAGCTTCTGACTCACTATTTGATGATATCCGTATTCGTTTTGAGCGTGCTCAACACGCGATTTTACAGTCAGTGAACGCTAGGTCAAAAGACCGGCTCAAAGATTTGAGTAATACTCTTCAGCTCAGTAAGAATCGAGAATTGACGGACATTAGCACAGTGCTTGATGAACTTGAAAAAACCATCTGTATCGAATTAAAAAAAGATCAACAACCTGAGCAATTTTCACTGTTCTCAGAGGATGAACGAACCCAGCTCAAACGTGACACCGCAGCTCTGAAAGCTCGCCTTTCACGTATTCCTGAAGAGCGTGAACAGGAGATCCAAGCCATCGAAACTCGCTACGCTAAACTCGACGATCGTACTTTTCCTGTTGCTGTTATCTTCCTCGTACCTGAATCTACTATTCATAGGGAGGAAGCATGAGTATGGCCAGCATACACGATGATTGGCTCTCGCTAATCGACATTTCAGGCCCCTTCCTTGCCGTACCAGTACTAAAAGATGCATTCCCGCAAGGGCTGGAAGAGCTAGACGCAGCTAAGCGTAAACGACTGCGCCAAGCTTACGATGAGTGGCGAGAAGCGCTGGAACAAGAAGATTCTCAGTTCAACAAATTGCATTTCGCGTGGATTGAAGAGGTTCTTTCACGTGGCCTTGAGTTTGATGAGGATGGGAAAGGCGATGTACTGAAGGGCACAGATTGGTGCGCCGCCAACTTGAACACTTTTCTCCCTGATCATGGCGTAGCTCTGTCACCAACTCTAGCAATTGTCGACGAGCAATGTGCGAACAAGCCTTTGATGCTCATTCATACCTATGCGCAAGATATCGATCTTGACGCAACTTTGAAAATAGACGGATGGGCCACTACACCCACGGAACGTATGGTTCAGCTGTGCCGCTCCAGGGAGTGTCGCCTTGGTTTGGTGACCAATGGCGAACGCTGGATGCTGGTGGATGCCCCTGTAGGCGCTGTCACCAGCTTCGCCAGCTGGTATGCTCGACTCTGGAACCTAGAGCCCATAACACTGCAGGCCTTCGTGCACCTGCTCGGTATCCGCCGTTTTTTCGTCGATGAATCCGAACAACTACCCGCATTGTTCGACAGTTCTCTGAAATATCAGGATGAAGTAACCGATGCACTGGGAGAACAAGTACGTCGCGCTGTAGAAGTATTAATCCAGTCCCTTGATAAAGCTGATCAGGATCGCAACCGTGAACTACTTTACAACGTAAAAGAATCCGAACTCTATGAAGCGGCTCTGACAGTGATGATGCGCTTGGTGTTTCTGCTCTCAGCAGAGGAGCGCGGCCTGCTTCTTTTGGGCGATGAACGATACGAAGCCAACTATGCACTTTCCACCTTACGTATGCAGTTACGCAAGGTACCCGAAGAAATCCTAGAACGACGCTGGGACGCCTGGTCGCGCCTGCTGGCGGTCTTCCGTGCTGTTTTCTGCGGGGTGGAACATGAAAGTCTTCGTCTGCCTGCACTGGGTAGTTCACTATTCGATCCTGATCATTTTCCTTTTCTGGAAGGACGGGCTAAAGGTTCCAGTTGGCGGACAGATACAACCAAGCCACTGCCGATTGATAACCGCACAGTTCTGTTGTTGCTAGAGGCTATCCAGCAATTCCAGGGCCGAACACTCTCATATCGAGCACTGGACGTCGAACAAATCGGTTACGTGTATGAAGGTCTGCTGGAACGCACCGTAAGGCGCACCGATGAAGTCACACTGGAACTGGATGCCACCAAAAAATCACAGTATCCATGGGTTACACTGGCCGAGCTGGATGCAGCGAACACTGCTGGTGCCGAACAATTAATGAAGTTGTTGCAAGAGCGCTCCGGCAGTTCTGTCAGCCGAGTACGCAACAGCCTATACAAAAATGTCGATGACACCTTGGCTGATCGCCTACTCACTACCTGCCAAGGTGACATCCAGTTACGTGACCGTATCAAACCTTATGCCCATCTGCTGCGCACTGACCCTTGGGGTTATCCGCTAGTCTACCCCGCTGGTGCCTTCATCGTCACAAGCGGTTCCAACCGACGCGAGACTGGCACTCACTACACTCCCAAGTCGCTCACCGAAGCCATCGTCGCCGAGACACTGACGCCGGTGGCCTATGTCGGTCCTGCAGAAGGTTCGCCGCGTGAAGGCTGGCGACTCAAATCCTCCGCCGAACTGCTTGACCTCAAGATCTGCGACCCAGCCATGGGGTCGGGTGCTTTTCTGGTACAGGCTTGTCGCTGGCTGGCCGATCGTCTCGTCGAAGCCTGGTTGCAGGCTGAAGCAACAGGAAGGATGATAAGTGTGGACGGAGACGTACTGGAAGATCTAGACGCCAGGGAGCCACTACCACGAGATACTGATGCACGTATCGTTATCGCCCGTCGCCTCATCGCCGAGCGCTGCTTATACGGTGTTGACCTCAACCCGCTGGCAGTCGAACTCGCCAAGCTTTCCATCTGGCTAGTAACGTTAGCTAAGGGCCGACCATTTGGGTTTCTTGACCACAATTTACGTTGCGGTGACAGTTTGCTAGGCATCCATCGGATGGATCAACTTACCCAGCTTTCGATGAGTCCTACAACTCAAGGACAGCTGCGTCTGTTTGGTAAAGATATCAAGCAGGCCATACACGAAGCCATTGCGCTGCGCCAGCAATTACGTGAAACACCCATCCGTAATATGCACGATGTGGAATCTATGGCAGAGCTGAATGCCAATGCACGAGGCAGACTAAATGTGCCGGAATGTATTGCAGACGCGTTTATTGGGGAAGTATTTGCTACTGGCGGCAATGCCGTAGCATTGGAAACAGCTTTAGCATCTCTTGCCATCCAAGCCGAGCAAGCTATGGAAGGTGATAATGAACAATTAGCGTTAATGCAGCAAAGGGCAATCACTGCTTTTTCTACTGATTTGCCCACCGGTAAGCTTTCTCGTAAACCTTTCCATTGGCCATTAGAATTTCCTGAGGTGTTTGAGCATTGTGGAGGATTTGATGGCATTGTAGGTAACCCCCCTTTTCTTGGAGGAAAGCGTATCAGCACTGTGACAGGAGCTGCCTACAACGATTGGCTTTCCATTGAACATCCGGGAGCTGGTAAAAACGCTGATTTGGTAGCGCATTTCTTCCGCCGTGCTTGGAATATTATTCGAGGCCGTGGTAGTTTCGGATTTATTGCTACAAACTCTATTGCGGAGGGCGATACTAGAAAAGGTGGGCTTGAATGGATGCTGAACGATGGAGCTATCATCTACGCAGCCTATCCTAACGAACCTTGGCCAGGAAAAGCAGCTGTCGTTACAAGCCGTGTGCATATCCACAAGGGCGTATGGAAAGGTCAACGCAATTTACTCGGAAATAAGAAATCTTTCATTTCAGCATTCCTATCTGATCGTGAAGAATGGAGTCCGAAGCGACTGAAAGCGAACGCGGGTTTAGCATATCAAGGCTCGATCGTACTAGGTAAGGGTTTCTTACTCTCCCCTATTCAAGCTCGCAGGATGTTGGATGCAGATCCTAGAAACGCCGAGGTGATCTTCCCCTTCATAAACGGAGATGATCTCAATTCGGACCCAGAGCAGAAACCAAGCCGTTGGGTAATCAATTTCTGGGATTGGCCGGAAAAAAAAGCAGCTACTTACAAAGAACCTTATGAATGGATCAAAGAAAATGTGTACCTGGAGCGGCTGGGTAAGAGCAAAGAAAAGTCCTACCGCGACATCATGTCTATGTGGTGGTTGTTCTGGCGCCATCGTCCGGAACTCTACCATGTAATTGGTCGTGGTCATCATTTCGAATGCCACCCAAATAACTGCTCTCCCAATGGAGCACTGTCTTCAAAAGTGATTGCGATCACGCGTGTCAGTAAGACACTAGCTTTCTCATTTGTCGATTCCAACATTGTGTTTTCAGATGCTACCGTTGTGTTCTCACACAATCGTGGTAGAAATTTTGCTCTGTTACAATCGAATATACATGCTGTCTTCGCATGGCAGCATGCATCAAGACTCAAGACAGACTTGCGATACAGCCCTACAGATGCGCTTGAACCATTCGTTTTCCCGGATGGATTCAATGATGTAAAGGACTGTTTGCTTGATGACTTAGGTAATAGGTTCCATGAAGCACGCATTGAAATTATGCTTGCTGATCGCATCGGTCTGACTAAGTTTTATAATCGCTTCCATACACACACCGAACGCGATCCCCGTATTGAGGGATTACGCGCATTGCAATGTGAAATGGACATCAGCGTCACACACGCCTACGGCTGGGACGATCTCGATCTCGGGCACGGCTTCCACGAAGTACCATATCTGCCCGAGAGAGATCGCGTCCGTTTCACTATATCGGAGACTGCCCGTGTCGAAGTACTGCAGCGGTTGTCAGAACTGAATCGCCTTCGCTATCAGGAGGAACTTGCTGCTGACTTGCATGTAAAAGCGGCTAAAGCTAAGAGATTAAGCACGCCACGAAAATAATCCCCAACATTAATTTCAAACTAAGTTTGAGTTTGAGAAAGGTAGTTCATTAATGATCAACGCAACCCCCGTTGATCTTGTTGTCACGGCTCAAAATTTCGTCTAGAGCGGTATGGAGGGAAATAATGATAAATGATAAACCAACCAGATCACCTAATGCATGGTTCGCGATTGACCGTGCCCAAGTGAAAGATCCGACCTTAGCCCTCTATACGCAGTGCTTAAAAGGCGAGCGAGAACTCAATCAAGGCATCTCAAATGACGATTGGATCGTGATTCTAGATACCTCAGGCCATATCACGCGAATCGGACGCATTCTGCGTATTCGTTCCGATCTTGAAAGTACTACGCTGTTTTTCGATCGCATGTTGCACGTCAAGCCATCTATTTCGGTTGGTATGACCTCACTCACACTACCAGCAAAAGGAAGTTCTGGTCGTATTCAATGGAAAGAATTCATTGAAATGCTCCCAAATGCACTAAATACGAATATTGCTGAAATACCAAAAATCGGGGATCAAACCTATATCCGCGAACTGCTGCAATTGGCTGTGATGGACGACTTGCTTGGCCCTGCTGGTGGCCCTAATGAACTCATCGTCGATATGGGTGTACGCGACCGCTACCTAGTTGGCAAGCTAGCACCACGTGAAGCAGCCGAAAGAGGGCAGGAGTATCCTATTGATGCTGAAGATATTGAAGATGAAGAGCCAGACCTGATCGTCAAGGCGAAGACTGCAAAGGTGAACTCTCCCTCAGTCCTTGGTAGCGGCGAAACCGATACGGCAGAAGAGATTGATGCAGCCAGCAATCAGTCATTGGTGCCCAGTAGCCTCGGCATGACTTTCTGCGTGGATGGCGACGTCGATCGGATCGAGATCGAAGCGTGTTGGGGGCGATATGAGCGTGTGCCAAATGATGAACATCAATTCTTTAAGTCCAATGGGCAAAAAGCTAAGGTTTGGAAACGCATTCCTTGTGGCGGCAAGATCGTACTCCCCCTGATCGAAGGCTCGATTTCACACAATGCTCCGGATAGTGCCTCCCCGGAAGTTAGAGTGCAGGGCTCTATTCGAGCCAAAAATGACAATGGTGATCGGCTGATTACACTCTTCCTCGTTAATGCGCAGGAAGAACCGGATACAAACCGTGATACAGCATGGGTGTTTCAACCAGAGCTGATCGTTCGAGCAGCGAAAGATGCTGCCAAGCCTGCCATTTTTAGGCGCAGACCGGTACTAGATGCAGATGGTATGGACCCAGAGCGCGAAGCACTTGAGATGATCTACCGAGATCGTGTTGAGTTCGCCGTGGGTCATGGAGTTGCAGTTCATGCAGAAATAGCGGATGACGTCACACTAGCCACAGAAGTGCGTACTACAGTGATGCCACAGTACGAGGTTCAGGCAACTGAGACTCCTGGGCTTGAGCTATCCGATCGTCCTGCTATGCGAGAAATGGTAAGTAGTGGTCTGCTTGATATGCAACGACTAGCCACTTTGGACATTGATCCATTAGTTGATGCCTTGAGTGTGCTAACTAATGACTACGCTACCTGGATTGATGAACAGAACTTGAATGTGAGCAGCAAGGCCAAGGGCTTCGATACCCAAGCACAAACGGCCATAAATCGTTGTCAGGAGATCCATACCCGCCTGCAAGAAGGTATCAATACACTTAAGTCTAATGAGAATGCTCTGGCGGCCTTCCGTTTTGCCAATCAAGCGATGGCCACGCAACGCATACGCAGCTTGTATGCACTTGCCATGCGCCGAGGCGAGGACGTTACCCTAGATAAGTTCGATGTTCTTAAGAACCGCAGCTGGCGTCCATTCCAGTTAGCTTTTCTGTTGCTGTCGATTCCATCCCTTGCGGATCCGTGTCACCCAGACCGAGTCAAACCTATTGAGGCTTATGCGGACCTGCTGTGGTTTCCTACCGGGGGTGGTAAGACTGAAGCCTATCTGGGTGTAGCCGCCTTCACCATGGCCATTCGACGTATGCAGGGCAATCTAGGCGGGTACGATAGCTCGCGTGGTTTGACTGTAATCATGCGCTACACCCTTCGTTTACTGACACTGCAACAGTTCCAGCGTGCTACAGCACTTATTTGTGCAATGGAAGTGCTGCGACGCGAAGCACTAAATAAGGGTGATAAATCCCTCGGAACGGAGCCATTCACTATTGGCCTATGGGTCGGCAATAAAGTGACTCCGGGAACGACTGAAGATAGCCATAATGCTATCGAAAAAACACGTAATCCGGGTAGTTATAATGCAGGAACAGCCTCCCCCGTCCAACTAACCAGCTGTCCATGGTGTGGTACCGAAATCGTTCCTGGGCAAGATGTCGAAGTTAAAAAGGATAAAGCTGGCGGCCGAACGTTTGTCTATTGTGGTGACAAAAAAGGACGCTGCGAATTTTCCAAGGGAAAATCCAGCACGCAACCACACCCAGGAATACCAGTACTGGTAGTAGATGAAGAAATCTACCATCGTCCTCCGACAATGATGATTGCCACAGTGGATAAGTTCGCCATGATGGCATGGCGTGGCCAAGTGCGGACTCTTTTTGGCCGAGTTGAAAAAGAATGTGAGCGGCACGGTTTACTCTGGCCTGGGGCCAATTGCACCGGAAACCACCAAGCTTTCAAAGGACAACCTTCCGCTAAAGTGAAAGCCATCCCCCCTATCCGACCGCCTGATTTAATTATCCAGGATGAGTTCCACCTGATAAGTGGGCCACTGGGTACCATGGTAGGTTTGTATGAAACTGCAGTCGACGAGCTGTGTAGCTGGACGCTCAACGGAAAAACGGTCAAACCGAAAATCATCGCCTCAACGGCGACGGTGCGCAAAGCCAAAGAGCAAGTAAATAATGTATTTATGCGCCAAGTTTCGGTATTCCCACCACATGGACTAGATGTGGAAGACAACTTCTTCTCAGTTCAACGCCACATAAAGGATAAATTTGGGCGACGTTATCTGGGAGTCTGCTCACCCGGTAGCTCGCGCCCAGCAATGCTTATTCGAGTCTATACCGCTTTCTTAACTGCGGCACAGGAGCTATTTGACCACTTCGGTGAACCTGCTGATCCTTATATGACTATGGTCGGCTACTTCAACTCGCTGCGTGAACTAGGCGGGATGAAGCGATTGGCAGAAGATGATGTACAGACTCGTTCCTATCGCGTGCAAATGAGCATGGTGGAACGGCCTGCATTGGCACAACGTAGTGTCAACAACATTCGCGAATTGACTTCTCGCGTATCTAGCCAGGACATCCCAAAATACCTCGACAATCTTGAGGTCAAGTTTAAGGCCGAGTTTGATAGCTCTGCAGGTAAATACGTGACGAAGTGGCGGGAAGGTGATACTCGGGCTATTGACGTGGTCCTGGCAACCAATATGCTGTCAGTGGGAGTCGATGTGAATAGACTCGGCTTGATGGCAGTGAATGGACAACCTAAGGGAACTGCCGAGTATATTCAGGCTACTAGTCGTGTTGGACGTTCATTCCCTGGCCTAGTCTGCACCGTACTTACTTGGGCCCGACCGCGTGACCTCTCTCACTACGAAACATTCGAACATTACCACGCCACCTTCTACAAGCATGTTGAGGCACAATCGGTAACGCCATTCTCTCCACGTGCAATGGATCGTGGTTTGACGGGGTCGTTACTAAGTCTTATGCGCCTGAAGAATAACGAGTTCAGCCCGAATGAAGGTGCGGGTAAATTGGATATGTCAAACCAGAGTGAACTCACTCATGCAATTGAAGTTTTAGCGACTCGTGCAGGCAATGTCGCAGAAGACAATGCACGTAAGCTGTTAGCTGAAAATGAACTGAAAGAGCGTGCAGACGAATGGGCCAAAGAGGCCAGTAAAGGCGGCCGAATTTTGGGATATGAAAAGAGAGGTCCTGATAAAGACAAGACTGTGGCGTTGATCAAATCACCTGGGCTTCAGGCTTGGGACAACTGGACTGTACCTATGTCAATGCGAGAAGTTGAGTCTGGTGTACGCCTGATTATGGACACCAAATTTATCAAGGACGATCACGATTGGAAACCTCGTCCTGCAACGAAAGACGAGGATTGAATATGATCATCAATAACAAAACTCCAGTCGGCGAAGTACGCCCTAGCCAATTGCTATGGACTTATGGGCCTGGCGCGCTAATCGATCTACCAAGCCTATCAGTAGTGACACTCGGTATTGACCGGTGGGAGCGAGAGCGCTGCCAGCCAATTCAAGAGGCCCGGCTTCTTGCTGCTGTGCGGAAGGTATTAGGCCCACAAGTCGAAAATTTGCGAATGCCACCCTTTCAAAAAAGCGAGCTCGTCGACCCTTGGTCAGCCGAGGCCAACATAGGTGTACCTGTTCGGCCTTTTCCCCGCTGGATGCGCTGTGTAAAGTGTGGATTGCTATCGCCCTTTGATGATGGTCTGCTTGAGATCAAAGAGGATCGGTTCAGAGCCGAACGAACTCGCTTTGTTCACAAAGGCTGTACAGGTTCTAAAGGGAATTTACCAGCAAAGGATGCTGATGCCGTTCCTGCACGTTTTCTGCTAGCCTGTCGTGACGGTCACTTAGATGACTTTCCCTGGCACTACTTTGTCCATGGTGGTAATAGTACATGCAAAGGGACACTGCGCTTCTTTGAGAGTGGTGCATCCTTACAAACCGAAAACCTGTGGGTACGGTGTGATAGCTGTGAGGCGTCACGAAGCATGGCCCATGCCTTCGGCAAAGCAGGTAAAGAAAACCTTCCAGCTTGTCGAGGTCGACACCCACATTTGGATCAATTCGACATTGACTGCGGTGAAGAACCACGGGCCGTTCTGCTAGGAGCAACAAACAGCTGGTTTCCGATCACACTTTCTGCATTGGCCATACCCCAATCAAAGAATCCTCTCAGTCAGCTGATTCAAGACGGATGGCCGTTCTTTGAAGCAATTACAGCTGAAGTCATGGTTCCCATCGTTGTGCAAACACTCAAGCTAACTAGTAGTCTCCCTGGAATCGACAAATATAGCGTGTCAGACATCTGGTCAGCCATCGAAATGCATCGTTCTGGTGGCGATAGCGAATTTGTCGGTGAAGCCGATATCAAAGGTCCAGAATGGGAAGTGCTGACGGAGGCCAACCCTCCCACGGATTATCCACACTTCATGAGTAAGAAGATCGGAACCCCAGCACAATTCATACCGTACATCAGCCGTGTATTATTACTTGAACGACTACGAGAGGTTAATGCTCTGCTTGGTTTTACTCGAGTAGAGGCACCAGAAGGATCCGGAGAGATAAATGAACGTCCTCAGATGGCTAGCTTAGCTCGCAATAAACCTGAATGGGTGCCAGCTAACCAGGTGCATGGGGAAGGTATCTTCATCCAATTCGATGAAAAGGCTCTTGTAGCTTGGGAATCACTGGATGCCGTCAAGCAAGTAGACGAGATGCTTCGTGGTGGGCATACCGGTTGGCGCAACTCTCGTAATCTCGATCCGAATGAAGATTACCCAGGTATCCGATATGCCATGCTGCATACCCTATCTCATTTGTTGATCCGTGAACTAGCTCTGGAATGTGGATATAACGCAGCAAGTATTCGCGAACGTATCTATGCTGATACCTCAAACGGTAGTCCACAAGCTGGTATCTTGATCTACACAGCAGCAGCTGATTCTGATGGCACGCTGGGAGGCCTTGTGGATCTTGGTAAGCCAGAGAATCTTGGTCGCCTACTGGTACAAGCATTAAATCGTTCTAAGATCTGTTCTTCTGACCCACTATGTTCTGAACATAACCCGGAGAAAGATCGGTCGTTACATGCCGCGGCCTGCCATGCATGTAGCCTGGTAGCGGAAACCTCCTGTGAGCAAGGCAATCGCTATTTGGATCGATCGCTATTAATACCAACACTTGAGCGTATTCACTCTGCATTTTTTAAGGGTTTTTAACATGGATGAACTCTTAGATGCTGTTAACGTTCTAGTTTGTCTGGTTTCTCCTGAAAAGGTACAAGCGATCGCTACCCGAATTCGACGGACTGAAGCCTGCAAGGCTCTGCTGGTACTGCCAAGTGCAGTAGGAACTCCCAAGGCAAGTAACGCTATTGAGAGACTAGCAATTGCATGGCAAAACACAATGGTCAGTTCAGATGAACTAGCATCTATGCTTCTCGCTGCAAGCCATGTTTACTTTAAAGTTAGCTCTGAGCAAAGTACTGAACTTGTATGGACTGGCCCAACGACACCTTTTGTATCTGTTCGCCGTACAGAACAAGTACTGCTACAAATAATTAATGCTGCAAAACAGTCTTTATTTATTACCAGCTTTGTTGCCTATGATGTGTCGAGTATTGTGAATGAATTGAACATAGCTATAAAGCGTGGCGTTACCATTACAATGTTGCTGGAATCTTCACAAGAGCATGGTGGCAGTATCAATATTGATATAATCGGTAAGATGCAGGCGCTTATACCTGGCGCACATATTTACGCTTGGAATGATAAAAACAATGAATTTTCAGAAGGTCGCGTGCATGCGAAAGTAATTGTTGCCGATGGTCACACTTGTTTTATTACAAGCGCAAATCTAACTGGGTATGCTATGGAGAGAAATATTGAAGCAGGAGTACTTATTACAGGCGGAGGGATTCCAGAAGCACTTAGTGATCATCTGTACTCTCTTATAAACACAAATATCATTAGTCTGATTTAATTTATTCAGCTTGATATAAAAATGAATCTTCGTACTAAGGATAAAAAATTGAATGCATCTGAAAATGGACTATTAGAAGTAGCTTGGTATCTCGCTAAGTATGGAAAAAAAAAGCCTCCTGAAGCTCTGGATGTTGATACATGGAAAGCAGCAATATCACTATTTTATTCAACATTTGGTGCAGGTAAGACGAGAATTGAATTTTATAACAGTCTAAAAAACCACCGTGATCGTTTTGATTCTTGGCTAAGTGATGTACGCACAGGCTGGCGGAATGCTGATGGTTCTCCTAGCGAGCTCCCGTTGTCTGCTCAGATTGTTATGAACAAAATGAACAAACTACCAGAGTCACTTATTGAACAAAAAATTTTATCTTGGCTGTCGATAACCTCTTCAGAACAAGAACTGGCTGATATATTACCTATTCAACAAGATAAAAGTCTGGATGAAACGATGAAAGAACGATTAGTCGCTTCAAGGCTTGGACAAGGTGAATTCAGGAAAAAATGCCTTAAACTGTTCCCTGCCTGCCCTATAACTGGTATTTCTTTTCAACCGCTATTAAGGGCTAGCCATATTAAGCCTTGGGCCGCGTGTCAGAATGGTCATGAGCGACTGGATCCTTATAATGGAATAATGTTGGCAGCTCATATTGATGCTCTTTTTGACCAAGGATGGCTGTCATTTAGTAATAATGGGTACATCCTAATTAGCACCGAACTTGATTTTGAAGTAAAAACACAACTAAACCTACCTGAAAATATCCCACCATTCTCGGAACAGCATCATCACTATCTAAAATGGCATCGAGAAAATATATTAAGATGATGATATTATTTTCGTGGGAACAGTTGCACAAAAACACGCCAATTAAAAGCATGCTTCCTGAAGTATGTAAATAGATGAAATTGAGTATTGGTTAATCTATTCAGTGAAGCTTAAAGCAGACATCCAACCATCCTCATGTTCAGATGCCTGCTTTACTGACATTTTTTATCAAAGGTCCTCTTGGAGATAGATCGCCAGCAACACTATGTCGTATGTTGCAAATACTATACTCAATAAGGCTTATCTATTTCCCTGAATTAATTTTCGCAAAATCAAACGGACTCACTACCCCTTCCCGATTAACATCCAGAAAATCAGCCCACCATTGCAGCATCAGTTTGCGCTCATCAAGATGCTCGGCCTTATGGATATAAGCAGCCCGCACAGAGTTACGCTCCATATGGCTCATCTGCCGTTCGACTGCATCCCTCGACCACAATCCTGACTCAATCAACGAACTACATGCCATGGTCCTGAAACCGTGGCCGCACACTTCAACCTGTGTGTCATATCCCATTACTCGCAATGACTTGTTAACTGTGTTTTCACTCATCGGTTTACGAGGGTTATGATCACCAATAAAGATCAGTTCATGATCACCGCTGAACATTTTTATCTGCTCAAGAAGCGCCAGAGCTTGTCGGGAAAGTGGAACCAGATGAGGGGTACGCATTTTAGAACCTCGCTGTGAGTGCTTTACTCCCTCAATAGCTTCTCGCTCGGCAGGAATCGTCCACATCGATGTTTCAAAATCGATCTCAGACCAACGGGCAAAACGTAGTTCACTGGAGCGGATAAAGACCAAGAGAGTTAGCTCAACAGCAAGGCGAGTTAGTGGCCTGCCTGTATAGCTGTCAATACGTTGAAGCAGTTCAGGGGTACGTTTCAACTCCAATGCAGGTCTATGCTGCCTGTTACTTGAAGCAACAGCACCAACCATTTCCTGTGCAGGATTGTAATCAAGTAAACCACTCTGAACGGCATATCTCATAATTGCAGTAGTTCGCTGTTGTAGCCGGGAAGCCACTTCTAGCCTCCCCGAAAGTTCTACAGCTTTAATAGGGGCTAACAGGTCTCGCGTTTTTAGTTCGGCAATATTACGTTTGCCAATGGCAGGAAAGAGATTGTCTTCCAGGCTTTTCAGCACACGTCGGCTATGTTCTTCCGACCACTTTTTATTTGTGGCATGCCACTCAATAGCGAGCTGTTCGAAAGTACGCGCTTCTTCCAGCTCAACCTTATCATTTTTCTTTTTATCTCCCGGATCGATGCTGTTTGCCAACAACTTACGAGCTTCATCGCGACGAGCTCTGGCATCTGCAAGAGAAACTTCAGGATATACGCCTAAAGCCAGCATCTTTTGCTTTCCGCCAAAGCGGTACTGCAGACGCCAGTATCTTGAACCATTTGGGTGGACGAGAAGATGCATACCGTTGCTATCGGTCAGCTTATATTGCTTATCCGTTGGCTTGGCTGTTCTGACCTTGATATCTGTTAACGCCATGCTTATCCCCTCCCTGTTGTTACAAGCATTATCGAACCGGAAATACCATCATCTGTACCAACATCTGTTGGTAGATGTATGTTGAAGTCGGTTGACCTTGAGAGAGTTAATATATCGGGAATGATGGTTAAATACTGGATTTTAGGCACAAAAAAAGACGTCCGTTGACGTCTATTGATGTTCCGATGGTGCCGAAGGCCGGACTCGAACCGGCACGTATTTCTACGGTTGATTTTGAATCAACTGCGTCTACCGATTTCGCCACTCCGGCACTGAAGGGGATGTACAGATAGCGGATGCATTATACCCGTTGCGGATCGGCATGCAAGCTCCCCTTCCCGCCTCCAGCGCTAACCGCATAAAAAACCACCGCCCCCTTCCCTTCTTTTCCATCCTCTCGCCCTTGCTCGCAAAAACCTGCAACACAATCCGAGGTTTACATTACCGCCTGATTGTTATTTGATTCTGTTACCCCCTGGGGTTACCCCATCAACAGAGATCAGGATGCAGGCATGCGCTTCTATCAGGTCGATCCCACGCTGGAGAATTACTGGCGCGGCGTGATCCTCTTTGGCAACAACTTTGCCACCTACAAGTTCGCCTTGGCCCATGCCCTGTATGATGTCGATCGCAGCGACACCCTGGTTAAGCTCGACGATCTGGCCGTGCCGTTCAGCAGGCACATCTGCGAGCACCTGAAAAATGCCCCCCGGCAGATCCTCAACGACAAAAAACCCGGCAAGCTGATTACCGCCTGCCTGCAATACAACCTCGGTGAGATTGACGAGGATGAGCTGTACCGAATGACGGTTCGCTATGGCTTCTCGGTAGTGCTGGATGCCTTCCACAATGTCAACGGCGGGCCGCTGGAGAAGCAGTTCTTCATCAACGAACGTCGGGAGCACAAGGGCATCCGTCTGACGGATGAGTTCTACCGCCTGACCGAGACCCAGCAGTTCCACAACCTGGTGCATGAAACCGACGCCCGCTGGCGGCTGGTTGAGAAGGCCTGGGAGATGGATCTGCCTCCGCAGCTGCTGGACGTACATTACGACGCTGGAAGTGAAACCCTCTTCACCCAGCTCAACAGCTATCGCATCTCGCTCACCAGCTGCCGCAACAGCCTGAACGGCTATCAAAAGGGGCACTGCTTCTACTGCAATGCGCCGATAAGTCTGGAGTCCGGGCATCCGCTGCTGGCCGATGTAGATCACTTTATCCCGCTGGTTGCCCAGAAGGAGATGCCAGGCATGAACCTCAACGGCGTCTGGAACCTGGTGCTGGCCTGTCAGACCTGCAACCGGGGGGAGAATGGCAAGTTCGCGCAAGTTCCAGCCCTCGATCTGCTCTATCGTCTCCATGCCCGCAACGAGTATTTTATTAATAGCAGGCTGCCGCTGCATGAGGCGATCATTAACCAGACCGGCAAGAGCGAGCCAGTGCGGCGGATGTTCTTAAACGATCGCTGGAACGCCGCTCTGGCCTGCCGGTTCCACACCTGGCAGCCGGTCGCTGCCGGAGAGGTGATGTTCAGATGACGATGGCGTATTACCAGCGCAACGCGCAGACGTTTTTTGACGCGACGGTAGAGGTGGATATGTCCTCCCTCTACGCGCCTTTCCTGCATCTTGTTACTCTTGGCGGATGCGTACTGGATGCAGGATGTGGCTCTGGGCGCGATGCCAAAGCGTTCAGCACGCTGGGCTATCGGGTGGAAGCCTTTGACGCCTCGGCGGAGATGGTGGAGCTTGCCACGGCCTATACCGGGTTGCCGGTTCAGCAGATGACGTTCAACGCGCTGGAAGCTGTAGAGCGCTACGACGGGATCTGGTGCTGCGCCTCGCTGCTGCACCTTCCCCAAGCCGAGCTGTCCGAGGCGATGCATCGTCTCGCCCGCGCCCTGAAGCCTGGCGGCGTCTGGTATCTGTCGTTTAAATACGGCACCAGCGAGCGGGAAAAAGAGGGTCGCCATTTTACCGATCTGAATGAGGCTGGCCTGCAAACACTGGTATCAGCTCTGCCGCAGGTGAGCATCGTTGAGCAGTGGACGACCCAGGACAAACGTCCCGATCGCGACGAGGTCTGGCTGAACGCGCTGCTGCGTAAGCATCTGTCTGAATAGACTTCCATCTCGCACCTTCCGCCCATGCGCCGCCCTACCCCATGCTCTACACTTCCTACTCAACGCTGAACCTGAGGAAACCACAATGAGCACAATAAAAAGCTATGCCGCCAAAGAAGCTGGGAGCGAACTGGAGTTATACGAGTACGATCCTGGCGAACTGCAGGCGGGGGACGTTGAGGTACAGGTAGACTACTGCGGGATCTGCCACTCTGACCTGTCGATGATCGACAATGAGTGGGGCATGTCCCAGTATCCGCTGATCGCCGGACATGAGGTGATTGGTCGCGTAGTGGCGCTGGGCAGTGCGGCGCAGGACAAGGGTCTGAAGGTAGGCCAGCGTGTGGGTATCGGCTGGACGGCGCGTAGCTGTGGCCACTGCGATGCCTGTATCAGCGGCAACCAGATCAACTGTCTGGAAGGCGCGACGCCGACCATCCTTAACCACGGCGGCTTTGCTGACAAGCTGCGTGCCGACTGGCAGTGGGTGATCCCGCTTCCGGACAGCATCGATATTGAATCCGCCGGGCCGATGCTCTGCGGCGGCATCACGGTATTTAAACCGCTGCTGATGCACCACATCACCGCCACCAGCCGAGTCGGGGTAATCGGTATCGGCGGGCTGGGTCATATCGCCATCAAGCTGCTGCACGCTATGGGCTGCGAGGTGACGGCGTTCAGCTCTAACCCGGCGAAGGAGCAGGAGGTGCTGCGGTTCGGCGCGGATAAGGTGGTGAACAGCCGCGATCCAGAGGCGTTAAAAGCCCTGGCGGGCCAGTTCGATCTGATTATCAACACCGTTAACGTCGATCTCGACTGGCAGCCCTACTTCGAGGCGCTGGCCCACGGCGGTAACTTCCATACCGTCGGCGCGGTGCTGAAGCCGCTCCCGGTTCCGGCCTTCACCCTGATCGGTGGTGACCGCAGCATCTCCGGTTCAGCAACCGGCACGCCATACGAGCTGCGCAAGCTGCTGCGCTTTGCTGGTCGCAGCAAGGTTGCCCCGCAGACCGAGATGTTCCCGATGTCGCAGATCAACGAGGCCCTGCAGCACGTTCGTGACGGCAAGGCTCGCTATCGCGTGGTGTTGAAGGCGGATTTTTAAATCGTAAACGCCCGGCGGCGCTTAGTACGCCGGGCCATAAACCTTATTCCTTCGCCAGGGCGGCAAAGACTTCGGCTACCGCTACTGCACCCGGATCGGTGACGCCCGTCAGGTTGTCGCTGTTAACGTACGACGAGCGCCCCGCCCCCGCTTTCTGCATCTTAGCGGTGCTCTCCGCCCCCTCTTTGGCTGCTGCTACCGCAGCGCTGAGACCCTGGCTCTGCAACGCCTCCAGGGCAGGCTGTAGCGCGTCGATCAGCGTCCGGTCACCCAGATCCGCCCCACCGTAGTGTTTCATCTGCTTGAGGCCTTTCAGCAACGCATCGGCGATGCTGGCCCCGTCGTGAATGGCTTGCCCGGCAGCGGTGAAGAATATCGACATCAGTACCCCGCTGGAGCCGCCCATCACCGTCGCCAATCGCTCACCGATGAGCTGGAAGAGCTGGGCGCTGTTGTCCAGCGGGAGCTTACCCTGCTCAAGCTGCTGGGCGATATCCCGCGCCCCTTCGGCAAAGGTCGAGCCGGTGTCGCCGTCGCCAACTTTGGCATCCAGCGCGTTGAGCCGGTTCTCGAGGCTAATCAGCGTCTCGGTAGCGGCTTTGACCCTGGCGCTAACCTCCGGGTTGTCGGAGGGCTGGGTCTCGATGCCGGTGTTAATCGCGTTGTGCTTAACCGTGCGCACCGGGGCGAAGGCCACCGGTTTTTGCCAGCCGACGGTCTCGACGTCTGCCTTGAGGGCGCGCTCAAACTCATCGTTGAGGCGCAGCAGCGAGAGCGAAAAGCCTTTCATATCCAGGGAGCTGACCAGCGGCGCGGGGCCGATGAGGTAAGCAATCTGATCCTTCAGCGCCGAGTGCGCCAGCTCTTTGGTGAGCAGAGCCATCTCCAGCGCCGAGACGCCGCCGAGGTTGTTGATCAGCACCGCCACGCGATCGTTACCCGCCTGCGCCTTCAGCGGCTCGACGAGGGTATCAATGAGGGTTTTGCTGTTGTGGCTGTCAACGGTGCTGGCCCCCGGTTCGCCGTGGATGCCGAGGCCCAGTTCGACCTTGCCGCGCTGGATGCGGTTCTCCTCCTCTTCACCACTGCCCGGCAGGTTGCAGGTCTCCATTGCCAGCCCGAGGCTCCAGACGCTGTCGCTGGCCTGTTGAGCTATCGCCCGCACCTCACCAAGGGATTTACCCTGCTCGGCGGCGTAGCCTGCGATCTTATGCACCAGCGCCGTCCCGGCGATGCCGCGCGGCTGCTTGTTATCCGGCAGGGCGATGTCGTCGGCGACGATCACCATCTCAACCTTCAGGCCGTGGCGTTTGGCTTTCTCCGCCGCGAGGCCGAAGTTGAGGCGGTCCCCGGTGTAGTTTTTGACGATCAGCAGGCAGCCGCGATCGCCGGTGACGGCAACGATGGCGTTAAGCACGGCATCAACGCTGGGGGAGGCGAAGACGTCCCCGCAGACGGCGGCGGTGAGCATCCCTTTGCCAACGAAGCCGGCGTGGGCTGGCTCGTGGCCGGAGCCGCCGCCGGAGATGACTGCCACGCGGCCTTTATCCCAGTCGCCCCGCGCGACGATGCGGATAGCGGGATCGATATCCAGACGCACCAGGTTAGCGTGCGGTGCGGAGATAATTAAGCCTTCGATGGCATCATTGACCAGCTGCTTGCGGTCGTTGAAGAAAAATTTGGACATAGCTTCCCGAACGGTTAATTAATCGTAAGGAAAGCATAGACGGTGTGACGAAGCGCAAAGTATGAAAGCGCAATTTCCCCCGCCTAAAAAGAGCGGGGGGAGGTGAGATTACGCCCGACGCATCATCAGCCAGACGCTGATGGCAAAGAACGAGGCGCTCGGCAGCAGCGCACCGATAACCGGCGGGATACCGTAAACCAGCGTCAGCGGGCCGAAGATCTGGTCCAGCACGTAGAAGACGAAGCCAAAGCTGATCCCGGTCACCACGCGCACGCCCATCGGCACGCTGCGCAGCGGGCCAAAGATGAACGACAGCGCCATCAGCATCATTACCGCAACCGACAGCGGCTGGAAGATTTTACTCCACATATTGAGCTGGTAGCGGCCAGAGTCCTGCCCGGTTGACTTCAGATACTTCACATAGTCGCGCAGGCCGCTGATGGAGAGCGCGTCCGGCTCCAGCGCCACCACGCCCAGCTTGTCCGGCGTCAGGTTGGTCTTCCAGGTGCCGCTTACCGTCTGGGAGCCGGTGATCTGCTTCGGATCCTGAAGATTAGACTCGTCTACCTGCGACAGCTTCCAGACCTTCTGCTGCTCATCAAACGCCGCATGCGCCGCATAGCGCACCGACTGCAGGCGACGCTGGTCGTTGAAGCTGTAGATGCTCACGCCGTTCAGCTCGTTGTTGCCGGAGACCTGCTGGATGTAGACAAAGCTGTTGCCATCTTTAGCCCACAGTCCCTGCTGGGTAGAGAGCATCGCACCGCCGTAGATCGCCTGGGCACGGTAGTTACGCGCCATCTGCTCACCCTGGGGAGCAACCCACTCGCCGATGGCCATCGTCAGCAGCACCAGTGGGATCGCCGTCTTCATTACCGACAGCGCCACCTGGAAACGGGTAAAGCCGGAGGCCTGCATGACCACCAGCTCGCTGCGCTGGGCCAGCATCCCTAAACCCAGCAGCGCGCCCAGCAGGGCCGCCATCGGGAAGAAGATCTGAATATCTTTTGGAATGCTGAGCACGGTATACATCCCCGCGCCCATCGCGTCATAGCTCCCCTGTCCGGCACGTTTAAGCTGATCGACAAACTTAATGATTCCGGAGAGGGAGACCAGCATGAACAGCGTCATCATGATGGTGGTGAAGATGGTCTTACCGATATAGCGATCGAGTACGCCAAAAGCCTGCATTATAACGCTCCTTTACGCACAAAACGGGCGCGTATCCGGCGCATCGGCACCGTATCCCACAGGTTGAGCGCAACCGCCAGCGCCAGATAGAACAGGTTGACTGCCCACATCCAGATCATCGGATCGAGCTTGCCCTTGCCGCCGTTAGACTTCAGCGAAGTCTGCACCAGGAAGAAGACCAGATAGAGCAGCATCGCTGGCAGCATGGAGAGCACGCGGCCCTGGCGCGGGTTGACCACGCTGAGCGGTACGACCATCAGTGCCATCACAAATACCGCAAAGATGAGCGTTAGACGCCAGTGCAGCTCTGCGCTCGCCCGCGGCGTGTCGGTGCGCATCAGAGTACGCATGTCCATCTGCTCGGTATCGTCCGGATCCAGCGCCACCGCCTGATGGCCGATAATCGCCTGGTAGTCCTGGAAGTCGGTAATGCGGAAGTCGCGCAGCAGCGCGGTGCCTTCAAAGCGCGTTCCTTTCGTCAGGGTCACCACCTGCGAGCCGTCTTTGCGCTGCGACAGCTGGCCGGAGTCGGCAACCACCACCGATGGGCGGGCATTGCCTTTAGGCCGCAGCTGCGCGAGGAAGACCTCGTTGAAGTCGCTGCCGCTGACGCTTTCGATAAACAGCACCGAGTTGCCGTCAGTGGCCTGCTGGAACTGGCCCTGGGCCAGCGCCGCCATGCCAGGGTTGGCTTTGGCTTCCGCCAGCACCTCGTCCTGATGACGAGAGGACCACGGCCCGGCCCACATCACGTTTACGGCAGCGAGAATACCGGTGAAGATGACCAGCACCATCGCGGCCTTCACCAGCACGGCCTTGCTCAGGCCGCAGGCGTGCATCACCGTGATCTCACTGTCGGTGTAGAGCTTGCCGAAGGTCATCAGCAGCCCAAGGAAGAGGCTAAGCGGCAGGATCAGCTGCGCCATCTCAGGTACGCCCAGCCCCAGTAAGGAGAGCACCAGATTTGTCGGGATATCACCGTCAACGGCTGCACCGAGGATCCGCACCAGCTTCTGACAGAAGAAGATCAGAAGCAGGATGAATAGGATCGCAAGTTGACTTTTTAGCGTCTCCCGAACCAGATATCTTATGATTATCACTATAAATACGCCCGTAAAAACCCGTCTTTTTGCAGGAAAATCGCTTGTTTCATGGCTTAAACGTCATTTATTCTCTTGAGTCGTCGAAAGCATCGCTAAGATATAAGAAACTCAGCGGATGCACGTTTCAGGATATGTTCTGACGTGTCGAACTAAGATTAACACGAAGTCACCGCAACAGCGGACATGAGTTACGAAAGCTTGCAATTCTATCCGTAGCCCCGGCTGTTGTCTTTAAGATTCAGGAGCGTAGTGCATGGAGTTCAGTGTAAAAAGCGGTAGCCCGGAGAAACAGCGGAGTGCCTGCATCGTGGTTGGCGTGTTTGAACCGCGCCGACTCTCCCCTATCGCCGAGCAGCTCGATAAGATCAGCGACGGCTACATTAGCGCGCTGCTGCGCCGTGGAGAGCTGGAAGGCAAGCCGGGACAGACGTTGTTGCTGCACCATGTTCCTAACGTCCTGTCAGAGCGCATTTTACTGATTGGCTGCGGGAAAGAGCGTGAGCTGGACGAGCGCCAGTACAAGCAGGTTATTCAGAAAACCATTAATACGCTGAATGATACTGGCTCGATGGAGGCGGTCTGCTTCCTGACCGAACTGCACGTTAAAGGACGCAACACCTACTGGAAAGTGCGCCAGGCGGTAGAGACGGCGAAAGAGACGCTTTACAGCTTCGATCAGCTGAAAACCAACAAATCCGAGCCGCGTCGTCCGCTGCGCAAGATGGTCTTCAACGTGCCGACCCGCCGGGAGCTGACCAGCGGCGAGCGTGCAATCCAGCACGGTCTGGCGATCGCCTGCGGCATTAAGGCGGCGAAAGATCTCAGCAACATGCCGCCCAATATCTGTAACGCGGGCTACCTCGCGTCGCAGGCGCGTCAGCTGGCGGACTCTAACAGCGAGAACATCACCACCCGGGTGATCGGCGAGCAGCAGATGCGCGAGCTGGGGATGCACTCCTACCTGGCGGTGGGCCAGGGTTCGCAGAACGAATCCTTGATGTCGGTCATCGAATACAAGGGCAGCACTGATGCCGACGCGCGTCCGATTGTGCTGGTGGGTAAAGGGCTGACCTTTGACTCCGGCGGCATCTCCATCAAGCCAGCCGAAGGCATGGATGAGATGAAGTACGACATGTGCGGCGCGGCGGCGGTGTACGGCGTGATGCGCATGGTGGCCGAGCTGAAGCTGCCGCTGAATGTGGTCGGCGTGCTGGCGGGCTGTGAGAACATGCCCGGTGGCCGCGCCTTCCGTCCAGGGGACGTCCTGACTACCATGTCCGGCCAGACCGTGGAAGTGCTGAACACCGATGCCGAAGGGCGTCTGGTGCTGTGCGACGTCCTGACCTACGTTGAGCGCTTCGATCCGGAGCTGGTGATCGACATCGCCACCCTGACCGGGGCATGCGTGATTGCCCTCGGCCACCACATCACCGGCCTGATGTCGAACCACAACCCGCTGGCACACGAGCTGATCGGCGCATCCGAGCAGGCGGGAGATCGCGCATGGCGTCTGCCGCTGGGCGACGAGTACTACGAGCAGCTGGAGTCCAACTTTGCCGATATGGCAAACATCGGCGGGCGTCCGGGTGGAGCGATCACCGCGGGCTGCTTCCTGTCGCGCTTTACCCGGAAGTACAACTGGGCGCACCTCGACATCGCCGGTACTGCATGGCGCTCCGGCAAAGCCAAAGGCGCAACCGGCCGCCCTGTCGCCCTGCTGTCGCAGTTCCTGCTGAACCGCGCCGGGTTTAACGGCGAAGAGTAAGCGTAATACAGCAGTAAATCGTAGGCCGGGTAAGCGTAGCGCCACCCGGCTTCGCATTTAAAGTGACCACAAGAAGCCCCATATATGAAGAATGCAACGTTCTACCTTCTGGACAATGACACGCAGCAGGATGGCTTAAGCGCCGTTGAACAACTGGTGTGTGAGATTGCCGCAGAACGTTGGCGCGCAGGCAAGCGTATTCTGATCGCCTGCGAAGATGAAAAGCAGGCGATTCGCCTCGACGAGGCCCTGTGGGCGCGTCCGGCGGAGAGCTTTGTGCCGCATAATCTGGCGGGCGAAGGGCCGCGCGGCGGTGCGCCGGTGGAGATCGCCTGGCCGCAAAAACGAAACAGCAGCCCGCGCGATCTGCTGATCAGCCTGCGGGTAAACTTTGCAGATTTTGCCACCGCTTTCACAGAAGTGATAGACTTCGTTCCTCACGAAGAAACTCTGAAACAACTGGCTCGCGAACGCTATAAAGCCTATCGCCTGGCTGGTTTCAACCTGAACACGGCAACCTGGAAATAATGGAAAAGACATATAACCCCCAAGATATCGAACAGCCGCTTTACGAGCACTGGGAGCAGCAGGGCTACTTCAAACCGAATGGCGATGAGAGCCAGGAGAGCTTCTGCATCATGATCCCGCCGCCGAACGTGACCGGCAGTTTGCATATGGGCCACGCCTTCCAGCAGACCATCATGGATACCATGATCCGCTACCAGCGCATGCAGGGCAAAAACACCCTGTGGCAGGCCGGTACGGACCATGCCGGTATCGCCACCCAGATGGTAGTGGAGCGTAAGATTGCCGCTGAAGAGGGAAAAACCCGCCACGACTACGGTCGCGACGCCTTCATCGATAAAATCTGGCAGTGGAAGGCAGAGTCCGGCGGCACCATCACCCGCCAGATGCGCCGTCTCGGCAACTCCGTGGACTGGGAGCGCGAGCGCTTCACCATGGATGAAGGCCTCTCCAACGCCGTGAAAGAGGTGTTCGTTCGCCTCTATAAAGAAGATCTGATCTACCGTGGCAAGCGCCTGGTAAACTGGGATCCGAAGCTGCGCACCGCGATTTCCGACCTGGAAGTAGAGAACCGCGAATCGAAAGGTTCTATGTGGCACATCCGCTACCCGCTGGCCGATGGCGCAAAAACTGCCGACGGTAAAGATTACCTGGTGGTGGCGACCACCCGTCCGGAGACCCTGCTGGGGGATACCGGCGTCGCGGTGAACCCGGAAGATCCGCGCTATAAAGACCTGATTGGCAAATTCGTGGTGCTGCCGCTGGTTAACCGTCGTATTCCGATTGTGGGCGACGAGCACGCCGACATGGAGAAAGGCACCGGCTGCGTGAAGATCACCCCGGCGCACGACTTTAACGACTACGAAGTGGGCCGTCGTCACGCCCTACCGATGATCAACATCCTGACCTTTGACGGCGATATTCGTGAAAGTGCAGAGGTGTTCGATACCAAAGGTAACGAATCCGCCGTTTACTCCAGCGAGATCCCGGCAGAGTTCCAGAACCTGGAGCGCTTTGCTGCCCGTAAAGCGGTGGTGGCTGCCGTTGATGCTCTCGGCCTGCTGGAAGAGGTAAAACCCCACGACCTGACCGTACCGTACGGCGACCGTGGCGGCGTAGTGATCGAACCAATGCTGACCGACCAGTGGTACGTCCGCGCTGACGTGCTGGCAAAACCGGCTGTGGAAGCGGTTGAGAACGGCGACATTCAGTTCGTGCCGAAGCAGTATGAGAACATGTACTTCTCCTGGATGCGCGATATTCAGGACTGGTGTATCTCCCGTCAGCTGTGGTGGGGTCACCGCATCCCGGCCTGGTACGACAGCGAAGGCAACGTCTTTGTTGGCCGTACGGAAGAGGAAGTGCGTCAGGAGAACAACCTGAGCGCCGACGTCGCCCTGCGCCAGGACGAAGACGTGCTGGACACCTGGTTCTCCTCCGCGCTGTGGACCTTCTCAACCCTCGGCTGGCCGGAGAACACCGACGCCCTGCGCCAGTTCCACCCGACCAGCGTGATGGTTTCCGGCTTCGACATCATCTTCTTCTGGATCGCCCGCATGATCATGATGACCATGCACTTCATCAAAGATGAAGACGGCAAGCCGCAGATCCCGTTCAAAACCATCTACATGACCGGTCTGATCCGCGACGACGAAGGCCAGAAGATGTCCAAATCCAAGGGCAACGTTATCGATCCGCTGGATATGGTGGACGGTATCTCCCTTGCGGATCTGCTGGAGAAGCGTACCGGCAACATGATGCAGCCGCAGCTGGCAGAGAAGATTGCCAAGCGCACCGAGAAGCAGTTCCCGAACGGTATCGAGCCGCACGGCACCGACGCCCTGCGCTTTACCCTGGCGGCGCTGGCCTCTACCGGCCGTGACATCAACTGGGACATGAAGCGCCTGGAAGGCTACCGTAACTTCTGTAACAAGCTGTGGAACGCCAGCCGCTTTGTGCTGATGAACACCGAAGAGCAGGATTGCGGCTTCAACGGCGGCGAGATGACCTTCTCCCTGGCGGATCGCTGGATCCGTGCCGAGTTCAACCAGACGGTGAAAGCCTTCCGTGAAGCGCTGGACAGCTACCGCTTCGATATTGCCGCGGGCATCCTGTATGAGTTCACCTGGAACCAGTTCTGTGACTGGTATCTGGAGCTGACCAAGCCGGTGATGAACGGTGGCTCTGAAGCCGAGCTGCGCGGCACGCGCAACACCCTGGTTACGGTGCTGGAAGGTCTGCTGCGCCTGGCGCACCCGATTATTCCGTTCATTACCGAAACCATCTGGCAGCGCGTGAAGGTGCTTACCGGTAACACCGCTGACACTATCATGCTGCAACCGTTCCCGGCGTTCGATGCGGCACAGGCTGATGACGCAGCGGTAGCGGATACCGAGTGGCTGAAGCAGGCGATTGTCGCGGTGCGTAACATCCGCGCCGAGATGAATCTCTCCCCGGCTAAACCGCTGGCGCTGCTGCTGCGCGGCTGCAGCAGCGATGCGGCACGTCGTGTGAACGATAACCGCAGCTTCCTGCAGACCCTGGCGCGCCTGGAGAGCATCACCCTGCTGCCTGCCGATGATAAAGGTCCGGTCTCCGTGACCAAGATCATCGACGGCGCAGAGCTGCTGATCCCGATGGCTGGCCTGATCGACAAAGCCGCCGAGCTGGAGCGTCTGGCGAAAGAAGTTGCTAAGGTTGAAGCAGAGATCGGTCGTATCGAGAGCAAACTGGGTAACGAAGGCTTTGTGGCGCGCGCGCCGGAAGCGGTCGTTGCCAAAGAGCGTGAGCGTCTGAGCAGCCTGGCCGAAGCGAAAACCAAACTGGTCGAGCAGCAGGGCGTTATCAGCGCGCTGTAATCGCGTCCGCCCCTTACCTCTCTGGTAAGGGGCACTTCTCAACAAAGAGCCTCACCATGAATGTTGCAACTGCCACTCAACTGCACATGCGCCGCATCACGCCTGAAGACAATGCGGCTATCGCCGCCGTTATCCGCCAGGTTTCAGCGGAGTATGGCCTGACCGCCGATAAAGGCTATACCGTGGCCGATCCTAATCTTGATGAGCTATATGCCCTCTACAGCCAGCCGGACCATGCCTACTGGGTGATTGAGCAGGATGGACAGGTAGTGGGCGGTGGCGGCATCGCGCCACTCCAGTGCAGTGAACCGGATATCTGTGAACTGCAAAAGATGTACTTCCTGCCCGCCGTACGCGGCAAAGGGATGGCGAAAAAGCTCGCGCTTGCCGCGCTGGATCACGCTCGTGCGCAGGGTTTTACCCGCTGCTATCTGGAGACCACTGCCTTCCTGAAGGAGGCGATTGGCCTCTACGAGCATCTGGGATTTGAACACATCGACGGGCCGCTGGGCTGTACCGGGCACGTCGATTGTGAAGTGCGGATGCTCAAAGCGCTGGCCTGAATCAGGCCGGAACGCCGCTGTGAAAACGAAACTCGCTGTCGGGGGTAGCAATCAGCGCTGCCTCCACCTCACCAAAAAAGCGCACCCGGGGAGTAATATCCTGAGGTGATATCGCCTGGGCCAGCTTCAGGTAGTCCTCATAGTGGCGTGCCTCGGATCGCAGCAGCGACAGATAGAACTTCTGCAAGTCCTCTTCCAGAAAGGGCGCTAAAGCAGCAAAGCGCTCGCAGGAGCGGGCCTCGATATACGCCCCGCAGATCAGCTTATCAATCAGCGTTAGCGGCTCGTGGGTCCGCACCTCCTTTAGCATCCCTTTGGCGTAGCGGCTGGCGGTAATTTTGACGTAGGGAATATTTCGCGCTGCCATCGCCTCGCGCACCTGCCAGAAATGATGCAGCTCCTCTTTAATCAGCAGCACCATGCTGTCGATCAGCTGGCGGCCCCAGGGATCGTCAGTCTGCGGCATCACGCTTTTACCAATCTGCTTGTGAAGAGCGACAAAGTCCGGCTCCGGTCCCTCACGGAAGGTAAAAGCCTCGTAGGGCTTAAGCCACTCAAGCAGCGTATCGCCGCCGCTCTTGTCCGCTACGTATTTGCGTACCAGCAGCATCGCCGTTTGCGCGGCCTTAAGCTCGCACACCATATGGTCGGTCAGCAGCAGAGGAAGGTTAGCCGGATCGCGGGCTTTGTCGATCCACGCCTGAGGCGTTGGACAGTGCAGGAAATGGCGTATCGGGGAGAGTATTTGAGCGTAGTCCATGGAGTTCCTTGCAGTGCGGCAGCGGGCGCTGCCGCACGAACAATCAAAGCCTGTTACGTAATTGCTTAGTGGCGAGTACCGTCATCATCTTCGTCAACGTAATCCTCGTCGTCATCCTCGCCCTCTTCGCCATTGGGATCTTCGTAGTAGGTGCCCCAGCCGTCGTATTCAACTTCAAACTTCTCTGCCAGAGTCATCAGCTGCTCGACCTGGGCGTCGATCAGATCGGCATTCAGCGCGCACTCGCTCAGAATGTCGCAGCAGATCACCGTGTCGCCCTCTTCCACTTCCAGCTCTTCCGGCTCGGTCACTTCATAACCCAGTTTGAACGCCTCTACCGCCACTTTCTCCAGCGTTTCAAAATCGTCAGCGGAGAGATGGTGCTCGATGGTGTAGAGCGCATCAGGATCGCTACCGTCATCCAGCAGCTCTTCAATAATCAAACGGGTCTCTTCACGCTGCTCTTCGAGTAATTCCGGGTTTGCCATAGCTTGTTCCTCATAATGTGCGGCAGATACTCTTATTTTCACATACCGTTGCCAATGCCTCCACTCCTGGCGGAAAAGATTTGTTAAACAGGCTTGCAAATGAATATTTAGACATATAAAGTGAATTTTAATTCAATAATTGGCCTGAGCCATGTGAGGGAAACATGTCTGCGTTCTACCAAAAACACTTTTTAAAACTGCTCGACTTTACCCCTGCCGAAATTCACGCCCTGCTCCAGCTCGCCGCCCAACTTAAAAAAGATAAAAAACAAGGGACTGAAGTTCCGAAGCTGGTTGGCAAAAACATCGCGCTCATCTTCGAAAAAGACTCTACCCGCACCCGGTGCTCTTTCGAAGTTGCCGCCTACGACCAGGGTGCTCGCGTGACCTGGTTGGGGCCGAGCGGGAGCCAGATCGGGCATAAAGAGTCAATTAAGGATACCGCCCGCGTGCTGGGCCGCATGTATGACGGCATTCAGTATCGCGGCCACGGCCAGGAGATCGTCGAGGCGCTGGCTGAGTTTGCTGGCGTGCCGGTGTGGAACGGCTTAACCAACGAGTTTCATCCGACGCAGCTGCTGGCGGATCTGCTGACCATGCAGGAGCATCTGCCGGGCAAGGCCCTTAACGAGATGACGCTGGTCTATGCCGGCGACGCGCGCAACAACATGGGCAACTCCATGCTGGAGGCCGCCGCGCTGGTGGGGCTGGATCTGCGTCTGGTAGCCCCCGAGGCCTGCTGGCCAGAAGCGAGCCTGGTAACCGAGTGCAGCGCGCTGGCACAGCAGAACGGCGGCAGGATCACCCTAACGGAGAACATTGCCGAGGGGGTGAAAGGCGCAGACTTTATCTATACCGACGTCTGGGTATCGATGGGCGAAGCCAAAGAGAAGTGGGCCGAGCGCATCGCGCTGCTGCGCGGCTATCAGGTGAACAGCCAGATGCTGGCCCTGACCGGCAACCCGCAGGTGAAGTTCCTGCACTGCCTGCCCGCCTTCCACGACGACCAGACCACGCTCGGCAAGCAGATGGCAGAGGAATTTGGTCTGCACGGCGGCATGGAGGTGACCGACGAGGTGTTTGAGTCGCCGAACAGCATCGTGTTCGACCAGGCAGAAAATCGCATGCACACTATCAAAGCGGTGATGGTCGCCACCCTCGCCGAGTAATCTATGTACGCCGGGCAAGGCGAATGCCGCCGCCCGGCGTATTCTCTATTTCACCAGCAGCTTCACCACTACCTTACGCACCTGGGCCGGATTGCCCACCGCGCACAGCGGCTTATGCACCTCGCCCGGATAGAAGACCACGAAATCCCCTTCGCTGAGCACCACGGTCTTCTCCTGCTCCCCTTCCGGCAGGAACGCGATGTCTTTATCCGCCAGCCAGTCAGTGTCCGGCGTACCGGCAGGCAGGGTGCTGTAGGTCATTCCCTCCTGACCTTTCAATACGATCTGAATATCCAGATAGCGAGCGTGGTACTCCGCGCGGCGTTTGGCAAACGGCTCGGTCATATCTTCCGAGAGCAGGAAAAAGAGGCATGAGCCGTCGATATCGTGCTTGCCCGTCGGCGTCGCATCGTTAACGTGCTGTTTGACGTACTCAATGGCCTGGGCCAGCTCCTGCGGCAGCCAGGACTGAAGGTTGTGGATGTTGCCTGTGATCATACGTAACCCCTCAATATAAAACATTGTTTCATTTTTAACGTTTATACGAGAATTTTGGCTACCCTACCACTGCTTTTTGCCGAAGCCTTGCGGTAGCGCATAAAAGCGTATTCATTAACTCAGGCGATTGTCCGTTACTTTAAGCGCCCTACATACTGCCCCTCTTTCATCGCGTTAATTTTTCCCGTCTTATACACGATGACCGTGTACAGTCCTGCCGAATAGACTGAGGCGTCGGCATTGTTTTCATCGTTAGCGGCAAGGCTACCGTTGATGTAGGCAAAGCCATCCCGGCTGCGCTTAAATTCGATACCGTGGGCTTTGACGTTAATCGGCTTCAGGTTACCGGGTTTGTACTCTGCCGGTGCCTGATGAGCTGCCTGCGCATGCTGCACGGCATTAGCGGCGTTCTCCATGGCCTGCTTCTCTGCAACCGCATTGATGCTCTGCTTACGATTCTGTTCCGACAGATAACAGGTATCGCGGGAGATGCCCTGCGCTTCACATTCAGCCATGCGGGAGGCAGAGGACTGACAGCTGGTAAGCGTCAGCGCCATACCGACGGCCAGACCAGTGACACACAGGCCTAACGTCACGCGATCAAAACGCATCGGCGTAATAGCTTTTTTCATATCTTTCGATCCTTTTTAAATCGTTTAATTGGCAAACCCGGCCAGCACTGAAACAAAGAAGACCACTAACATGGCCAGGCATAGCCCAACCACCATGCACTTGAAGATAAATTCAGCGCTCTTCACTTGCGCGTCAGCCTTAACAGAAACTCTGAACCCCGAGCGGCGCGGCTTTGCAGCATCGGCTGGCCGACAACATATTCCGCAACGGTATGTGTGGCGATCAGCCCGTTATGCAGATCCTGTAGCAGCGGCTTCGAGCTGTGAACATCGGTATTACCGATAAAGATATAGTCGTCTACGGCCTCCATGATGGATTGCTCATCAACGCCAATAACGTTACCGCCCAGCTCATGGCGGCGCGGGTCGTACAGATGTGTTACCCAGCACGCTAAAACAACGTTTGGCTGGTATTTAGCCACGGCCAGCGTAGCGTCAAGCTTTTCAACGTGTGGGCCATAGTTAATCGTCGGGTGCCCGGCAAGCTGGTAAATTCGGGTAAATTTCGGATCCGCCTGCTGATGATTATCCGTCGCCGGGATCGCCAGCGCCCGGGCATAGCCGCCGTTGCCCGCGCCAATCTCGATGGCCCGACGGCCATCGATTATCCTCTTAACCGTGCCGATAAGCTCGGTGGTTGGAAACGCATATAGCCCGTGGGTATGACCGAAAAGCACTTTCTCTTCGCGCCGTTTACTCTCCCAGAATAAGGCCGGCTGCGGGATTAATACGCCGTCATCGTCAAAGAGGTCTGCTGAATTAATCAATGGCGTGTTTTCCGGGACGGCAGGCGTGTGTTGAAACAGCTTCGCTAAGTCACTCATATTTTAGCGACTAACAGTCAGAGTGCCGCTGTCGCCCTGAACCGTCGGGGTAATAACAGAAGCAAACGCGTTTGTAGCAATAGATGCGATCGCTGTTGCAATCACGAGCGAAAGAATAGATTTTTTCATCATGTTTGTTAAAATCGATTTGTTGTAAACGATTAGTAAAAGCAAGTCGTTATGCAGGCCGCTAACTCGCATAACTACATGCGTTTTTCAGGTGGTTACCCGGCCGCTAACCGGTTAGCCACCACCCCAAATATTGCGGTAGTTATTAACAGTGATTAATAATTTCTATCAATCGGAATCGATTCTAAATTGATGCCGCGAGAATTTCTATTACTTTTTGCGCGAAGCGAAATAACGTTTCATTTTGTTACATGAAAATACCACTTTGCTCAGTAATATCATATTGCCTTTTAACTTACATTTACCTTAAAAATTCATAAGTTATGTTATCCCGCCTTGAAGATTAAGCCGTATACCATTACGCCTGGCTGTACTAAATGTAATTTAGCGATTTATTACATTTACGTATGAAGCGCCATCATGAAATCATTCTTATTTCCATTCTAATTAGTGTTACTTCTCTTCGCTGCGTATTCTGCTTCGATCGCCATCTGTGCATAGTTATTATAAAATAAGTTAATGCAATGTTAATTAAAAGCACAACAATATGCATCCTGAATGCATAAAAGGTGAACCCAGTTATAAATAAATGGCTTTAGCATTTTGAATTAGATGTAAGAATTAAAAAACCCAGCGCAGCGTCACAAGTTACTTTTTGCTATTAAATCTGTATGAAAGGAATAATTATCTTTAAACAAAAGAGTGCACACAAATAAAATCACTTTATTTATGCATAAGCATGCCAACACA
Organism: Pseudescherichia sp.; assembly: GCF_031987975.1. Classification (GTDB taxonomy): domain Bacteria; phylum Pseudomonadota; class Gammaproteobacteria; order Enterobacterales; family Enterobacteriaceae; genus Pseudescherichia. Next base: position 105,328 of record NZ_DALZYX010000009.1, read on the forward strand.
GAAATTTAATCAATAATATCAATGGCATAAAAACCCCTTTCGGTGGTGCACACCAACAGATCATTAACAATCTCAAATATTTATAAAGACTAATGCGTAGTAATGCATAATGTAATTTTAATCAAATCCGCATTCTCTGCGTCACCTCAAATAACCTGAGCAGGGTTATTCCATACCCCTTTCCACGTGAACAGCATCACATTATTAATGCAACAGACATTTACTATAGCCACGAAATCCAGCGAAGCCCCGTGCGTTATGAAATACCCCATTTCATAACCTCCCCCTCTTATTGCCGTAAAACGTAAGGAATAGTTATGGAAAAACACTACGTCGGATCGGAAGTTGGCCAGTTACGCAGCGTCATGCTGCATCGCCCAAACCTGAGCCTGAAAAGACTGACCCCCTCAAATTGTCAGGAGCTGTTATTTGATGATGTATTATCCGTTGAGCGCGCCGGTGAAGAGCACGATATTTTCGCTAATACGCTACGTGAGCAGGGCGTCGAAGTGTTGTTACTTACCGATCTATTAACCGAGACGCTGGATACGCCAGATGCCAAGGCCTGGCTGCTGCAAACCCAGGTATCTGATTACCGCCTCGGCCCAGCATTTGCCAGCGATGTGCGCCGCTGGCTGGCGGATATGCCCCACCGCGAGCTGGCGCGACGTTTAAGCGGCGGGCTGACCTACGGTGAAATACCCGCTTCAATTAACAATATGGTTGTGGATATTCATACCTCAAATGATTTTATTATGAAGCCGCTGCCTAACCACCTTTTCACCCGGGACACTTCCTGCTGGATATATAACGGCGTCTCAATAAACCCAATGGCAAAACCGGCTCGCCAGCGTGAAACCAATAATTTACGGGCAATATACCGCTGGCATCCGCACTTTATTAACGGCGAATTTATTAAATATTTCGGTGATGAAGATATCAATTACGACCACGCCACCCTTGAAGGAGGGGATGTATTAGTGATTGGCCGGGGTACGGTATTGATCGGCATGTCTGAACGCACCACGCCACAAGGGGTCGAGTTCCTTGCCTCCTCCCTGTTTACGCACCGCCAGGCCGAACGCGTTATCGCCGTTGAGCTGCCTAAGCACCGTTCCTGTATGCATCTCGACACGGTGATGACCCATATCGATATTGACACCTTCTCCGTCTATCCGGAAGTGGTGCGCCCGGACGTGCAGTGCTGGACGTTGACGCCAGACGGTCACGGCGGGATCGCCCGTCGCCAGGAGACCACCCTGCTGCAGGCGCTGGAAAAAGCGCTTGGCGTAACGCAAATCCAGCTCATCACCACCGGCGGTGATGCCTTTGAAGCCGAGCGGGAGCAGTGGAACGATGCCAATAACGTGCTGACCCTGCGCCCCGGCGTGGTGATCGGCTACGAGCGTAACGTCTGGACCAACGAGAAGTACGACAAGGCGGGGATCACCGTTCTGCCGATCCCAGGGGATGAACTGGGACGCGGCCGTGGCGGCGCACGCTGCATGAGCTGTCCGCTGGAACGCGACGCGATCTAAGGCAAGGAGCTGAGAATGAAAACGGAGATAAAACCTACCCTCGTGGTCGCCCTTGGCGGCAACGCCCTGCTAAAACGCGGCGAGCCGCTGGAGGCGGCGATTCAGCGTAAGAATATCGATCTAGCCGCCGAGACGATCGCCCAGCTTACACAGCACTGGCGGGTGGTGCTGGTTCACGGCAACGGGCCACAGGTGGGGTTGCTGGCCCTGCAAAACAGCGCCTATACCGGTGTCACGCCCTACCCGCTGGATGTGCTGGGTGCCGAGAGCCAGGGAATGATTGGCTACATGCTGCAACAGTCGCTGAAAAATAGGCTTCCCGGCTGTGAAGTAAGCGTCCTGCTCACTCAGGTCGCGGTGGATCCCGCCGACCCCGCCCTGGCTAATCCCACCAAATACATTGGCCCGGTTTATGACCAGCCGCAGGCCGAGGCATTGGCCGCCGAAAAAGGGTGGCGTTTTAAGGCCGACGGCAGTTATTTCCGCCGCGTGGTCCCCTCCCCGCAGCCGATGCGCATTGTCGAGCGCGATGCCGTTGAGGCGCTTATCCAGCGCGGCCATCTGGTGATCTGCAACGGCGGCGGCGGCGTGCCGGTGGTTGAGAAGGCTGACGGCTACCACGGTATTGAAGCGGTCATTGATAAAGACCTCTCCGCCGCGCTGCTGGCCCGCCAGTTGGAAGCCGACGCGCTGCTGATCCTCACCGATGCCGACGCGGTCTATCTCAACTGGGGCACGCCGGAGCAGCGCCCGCTCACCCAGGCTACGCCGCAGCAGCTCAGCGGGCTTGTCTTTGACGCCGGTTCGATGGGACCGAAAGTCGCCGCCTGCTGCCGCTTTGTTAAGGCCTGTGACGGCATCGCCGGGATCGGCTCCCTGGCTGATGGACTGGCCATTCTCGCCGGCGCGCGAGGAACCCTGATCCGTAACGACCCTCTGCAATAAACATATTTAAGGACGAGTTATGAATATCTGTTTGAAAAAACGCAATTTTCTCAAGCTACTGGACTTTACGCCAGACGAGATCCACTTCCTGATCGATTTAGCAATGGAGCTAAAAGCTGCCAAAAAAGCGGGCCGTGAAAAGCAGACCCTGCGCGGTAAAAACATCGCGCTGATTTTTGAGAAAAGCTCTACCCGCACCCGCTGCGCCTTTGAGGTCGGGGCGTTTGATCAGGGCGCGCAAGTGACCTATATCGGACCGAGCGGCTCGCAGATTGGCCATAAGGAGTCTATGAAAGACACCGCACGCGTGCTCGGTCGCATGTACGATGGCATTGAGTACCGCGGCTATGGACAGGCGATAGTCGAAGAGCTGGGAGAGTACGCAGGCGTCCCGGTGTGGAACGGCCTGACCAACGAGTTTCACCCTACGCAGATCCTTGCCGATCTGATGACCATGCTGGAGCACGCCCCCGGTAAGCGCCTCTCTCAGCTGCGCTTTGCCTACCTGGGCGATGCGCGGAACAACATGGGCAACAGCCTGATGGTTGGCGCGGCCAAAATGGGCATGGATATCCGGCTGGTGGCCCCGAAAGCGTTCTGGCCGGAAGAGGCGCTGGTGGCGCAGTGCCGGGAGATCGCCTGGGAAACCGGGGCAAAAATTACCCTCACCGAAAACGTTGCTGAGGGTGTCGCCGGCGTTGATTTCCTCTATACCGACGTGTGGGTCTCTATGGGCGAGCCGAAAGAGGCGTGGGGCGAGCGTGTCAGCCTGATGAAACCCTATCAGGTAAATCAGCAGGTCATTGAGACCACCGGCAATCCGCAGGTGAAATTTATGCACTGCCTGCCCGCCTTCCATAACGAGCACACCACCGTCGGACGCGAAATTGAGCTGGCCTACGGACTGAAGGGGCTGGAGGTCACCGAGGAGGTGTTCGAATCCGCCCACTCCATTGTGTTCGATGAGGCAGAGAACCGGATGCACACCATCAAAGCGGTGATGGTGGCGACCCTCGGCGAGTAACCACCCCGGGCGTCGCGGCATCTGCGACGCCCAAACAGGGAGAGAACCCTATGCGCAGATTCAAATTCCCCTCTGCTTACACCATTCTGTTTGTCTTAATCGCGCTGGTGGCCGCGCTGAGCTGGATCGTCCCTGCCGGACACTACCAGATGGTGATGAACGAGACGCTCGGTAAAGAGGTGCCCGTGGCAGGGACCTATGCGCCCGTTGCCGCCCAGCCGCAGGGGATCGTTGCCGTTATTATGGCCCCCATCAGCGGCCTGTACGATCCCGATACCGGACAGGCGGGTGCCATTGACGTTGCGCTGTTTGTGCTGATCATCGGTGGCTTTCTGGGGATCGTCAATAAAACCGGGGCCATTGACGCCGGGATCGAACGCGTCACGCAGAAGCTGAGCGGGCGAGAGGAGTGGATGATCCCGATCCTGATGGGGCTGTTTGCCGCCGGCGGTACGATTTACGGCATGGCGGAAGAGTCGCTGCCGTTTTACACCCTGCTGGTGCCGGTGATGATGGCGGCACGCTTCGATCCGCTGGTGGCCGCTGCTACCGTGCTGCTGGGCGCGGGGATCGGTACCCTCGGATCGACCATTAACCCCTTTGCCACGGTGATTGCCGCCAACGCGGCAGGCATTCCGTTTACTCACGGCATCTGGCTGCGCGTAGCGCTGCTGGTGGCGGGCTGGCTTATCTGCGTCGCATGGGTGATGCGCTATGCGCGTCAGGTTCGGCAGGATCCCAGCCGATCCATCGTGGCGGATAAGCAGGAGGAGAACATCGCTCATTTCCTTGGCGGTAAGCGCCAGCAGGATCTGGTCTTCACCGGCACGCGCAAGCTGATCCTGGTCATCTTCGCCCTCGCGTTTGCGGTGATGATCTACGGCGTGGCGGTGCTGGGCTGGTGGATGGGACAGATCTCCGGCGTCTTTCTCGGCGCGGCCATTGTCACCGGTCTGCTGGCCCGCATGAGCGAGGAGGAGCTGACCTCCACCTTTATTGATGGCGCGCGGGATCTGCTGGGCGTGGCGTTAATTATCGGCATCGCTCGCGGCATCGTGGTGGTGATGGACAAGGGCATGATCACCCATACCATCCTGCACAGCGCCGAAGGGCTGGTGAGCGGTCTCTCCAGCGTGGTGTTTATTAACGTGATGTACTGGCTGGAGGTGGTGCTCTCCTTTCTGGTGCCCTCCTCTTCCGGGCTGGCGGTGCTGACGATGCCGATCATGGCTCCGCTGGCGGACTTTGCCAACGTTAATCGCGATCTGGTAGTGACGACCTACCAGGCCGCGTCCGGCATTGTCAATCTGGTCACCCCCACCTCAGCGGTGGTGATGGGCGGTCTGGCCATTGCCCGCGTGCCCTACGTCCGTTTTCTGAAATGGATCGCGCCGCTGTTGCTGATGCTGACCGTATTGATCTGCCTGATATTAAGCCTCGGGGCACTGCTTTAACCACAACAGGGAGTAAAGAGTATGAAGGAATACCGCGACTGCTCTAGCAGAGAACAGCAGCAGCTTGCCGTCTGCCAGCGCCTGGTGACCGAGAAGAGCTACCTGTCACAGGAGGCGATCCGTCGCGATCTCCAACGGCACGGCTTTGACTCCATTAGCCAGTCCACGGTGTCGCGCCTGCTGAAGCTGCTGGGCATTATTAAGATCCGCAATGCTAAGGGGCAGCGGATCTATGCCCTTAATCCCCAGCTGCGTCCGACGCCGGATGCCGCGCGCTGCCTCTCCGATATGGTGGTCAACGTCGAGCACAACCGCGAGTTCATTCTTATCCATACGGCAGCAGGCTACGGGCGGGCAGTAGCCCGTATCCTCGACTACCACGCCCTGCCTGAAATTCTTGGCGTCGTGGCGGGCAGCAGCATCGTCTGGGTTGCCCCGCGCGACGTACAGCGCACTTCGCAGGTGCACAATCGCGTTAACCATCTATTAAAAATGCATTTATATGCAAAATAACCGTTTGCTTCCGATCAATAGCGCATCGATCGCTTGATTCATCTAATGAGCTGAGTATAATCGCGGACAATTTGCCGGGAGGAAGCATGGTCAAGTCCGTTCGACACACTGTCTCACCGCGTCTGAAAGAGGGCGCTGGCCTGCCGTTTTTCTTCCCAATGCTCACCTATTTCTATAGCCCCTCTTTTGAGGGGCTTTTTTTTGCGCAGACGTCAGGAGATAACCATGGCTAATCCGCTCTATCAGAAACATATCATTTCCATAAACGATCTCAGCCGCGAAGAACTGGAACAGGTGCTGGAGACCGCTGCCAGCCTGAAGGCTAACCCGCAGCCGGAGCTGCTGAAGCACAAGGTGATCGCCAGCTGCTTCTTTGAAGCCTCGACCCGTACCCGCCTGTCGTTTGAGACCGCAATGCACCGCCTGGGCGCAAGCGTTGTCGGCTTCTCCGACAGCAGCAACACCTCGCTGGGTAAAAAAGGCGAGACCCTGGCGGATACCATCTCCGTTATCAGCACCTACGTGGATGCCATTGTGATGCGTCATCCGCAGGAGGGCGCGGCGCGGCTGGCCACCGAGTTCTCTGGCGGCATTCCGGTGCTGAACGCAGGGGATGGCGCAAACCAACACCCGACCCAGACCCTGCTCGATCTCTTCACCATTCAGGAGACCCAGGGGCGGCTGGAGAACCTCAACATTGCGATGGTGGGCGACCTCAAGTATGGCCGCACCGTCCACTCGCTGGCGCAGGCGCTGGCGAAGTTCAACGGCAACCGCTTCCTGTTTATCGCTCCCGATGCGCTGGCGATGCCACAGTACATCCTCGATATGCTGGATGAGCGCGGGATTGCCTGGAGCCAGCACGCCAGCATTGAAGAGGTGATCCCGGAGGTAGATATCCTCTACATGACCCGCGTACAGAAAGAGCGTCTGGATCCGTCCGAATACGCCAACGTAAAGGCGCAGTTTGTCCTCCGCGCCAGCGACCTGCACAGCGCCCGCAATAATATGAAGGTGCTGCACCCGCTGCCGCGCGTCGATGAGATTGCCACCGACGTAGATAAGACGCCGCACGCCTGGTACTTCCAGCAGGCTGGCAACGGCATCTATGCGCGTCAGGCGCTGCTGGCGCTGGTGCTCAACCGCGATTTGGCTTAAGAGAGGGGGAAAACGAGATGACACACGACAATAAATTGCAGGTCGAAGCGATCAAGTGCGGCACGGTGATTGACCATATCCCGGCGCAGGTGGGCTTTAAGCTCCTGACCCTGTTTAAGCTGACCGAAACCGATCAGCGGATCACCATCGGCCTGAACCTGCCCTCGGGTGAGATGGGCCGTAAAGATCTGATCAAGATCGAAAACACTTTCCTCACCGACGAGCAGGTTAACCAGCTGGCGCTCTACGCCCCGCACGCCACGGTAAACCGCATCGACGACTATGAGGTAGTGGGTAAATCGCGGCCTAATCTGCCGGCGCGTATCGAGGCGGTGCTGGTCTGCCCCAACAGCAACTGCATCAGTCATGCCGAGCCGGTGTTCTCCAGCTTTGCAGTGAAGCAGCGCGCCAATGACATTGCTCTGAAGTGCAAATATTGTGAAAAAGAGTTCTCCCATACGGTGGTGCTGGCGAACTAAGCATTAATAAACATCATCTAATTCAGATTGGTCATCCCCTCCGCGCTGCCTATAATGGCGCGGAACCTCACTACCATTCGCTTCAGGAGAAATGATGACAAAAATTATCGCGACGGAAAATGCACCGGCAGCCATTGGTCCTTATGTTCAGGCGGTCGATCTCGGCAGCATGATCCTCACCTCCGGCCAGATCCCGGTCGATCCAAAAACCGGCAGCGTGCCGGACGATATCGCCGCTCAGGCGCGCCAGTCGCTGGAGAACGTTAAGGCTATCGTTGAAGCCGCTGGCCTGAAAGTAGGCGACATTGTTAAGACCACGGTGTTCGTAAAGGATCTGAACGACTTCGCCACCGTTAACGCGACCTACGAAGCGTTCTTTAATGAGCACCAGGCGGCCTTCCCGGCACGCTCCTGCGTGGAAGTGGCCCGTCTGCCGAAAGATGTGAAGATCGAGATCGAAGCGATCGCCGTGCGTCGTTAATCGTCGGTGCAGCGCCGGGCGGCGCAACGACGCCCGGCTCTACGCCTCTTGCCCAGCCAGAGAAGAACGTTAATGGCAAAAGCACGTTTTACCGATGAGCAAATTGCCGACTTTCTTTACCAGTCCAAAAACGGCGTGCCCGACAAGCTACTGTGCGAGCAATATGGGTTCAGCATAAGCACGCTTCGCCGCTGGCAAGCGTTACACGCTGAAGGCATCAGACGCGAGTTAAAACAGGCCGAGTCTCACGCCGGGAAGGTTTTTTTGGGTTCCATCGCCGTTGCCCTGTTGCTCACGTTGGTCTTCTCTAAACCCATCGGCGCGCTGGTTATTCCTCTCTTCCTGCTCTATTGCATTCACTATATCCGCCGCTTTCGCACTATATCGGCAAAGCACATTAAAGCGGAAAACACCGCTCTCGCCCGCTATGGGTTAGGGGCAAATAATGCGTTTTACCAGTTTTGCTGGATCACCATCGTCCTTATTATCTGCGCCCTCGGATACGGTATTGTGCAGCTGATCTGAAAGACGAACGCCTACTGCCAGCCATACCGGCGGCGATAAATGCCTTTGACCAGCTGCGTTAACGTCATATACCCCGCCAGAATAGCAATCAGCCACGGGAAGTAACTCAGCGGCAGGGCCTGAAGCTGCAAATAGCTCGCCAGCGGGGAGAACGGCAACGCAATGCCGATGCCCATCACCAGCAGCGTCATGAGCATCAGCGGCCAGCCGGCACGGCTCTGGATAAACGGCACGCGCTGGGTACGGATCATATGCACAATCAGAGTTTGCGACAGCAGCCCAACGACAAACCAGCCGGATTGAAACAGCGATTGCGACGCCACCGTGTTCGCATGAAAAACAAACCACATCAGGCAGAAAGTCAGAATATCAAAGATGGAGCTGATCGGGCCAAAGAAGAGCATAAACCGGCCAAGATCGCCGGGGTTCCACCGCTGAGGCTTGCGGATCTGCTCCTCGTCCACGTTATCAAACGGGATCGCGACCTGGGAGAGATCGTACATCAGGTTCTGCACCAGCAGATGCAGCGGCAGCATCGGTAAAAAGGGCAGAAATGCACTGGCGACCAGGACGCTAAAAACGTTGCCGAAGTTGGAGCTGGCGGTCATTTTGATGTACTTCAGCATGTTGGCAAAGGTACGGCGGCCTTCAATAACGCCCTCCTCCAGCACCATCAGGCTCTTCTCCAGCAGGATGATATCCGCCGCCTCACGGGCGATATCTACCGCGCCATCGACGGAGATGCCAATATCCGCGGCCCGCAGCGCGGGGGCATCGTTTATGCCGTCGCCCATAAAGCCTACTACGTGCCCCTCGCGGCGCAGAAGCGAGACGATACGCTCTTTATGCAGCGGCGTCAGGCGAGCAAACAGCGTGGTCTGTTTCGCCAGCCGGGCCAACTCGTCATCGGAGAGCGTTTCAATATCGCTGCCCGTGATCGCCTCGCCCGCCTCCAGCCCTACCTCATGGCACACCTTAGCCGCCACCAGCTCGCTATCGCCCGTAAGAATTTTCACCGTGATGCCGTTGGCCTTCAGCGCCTTTAGCGCCGGGGCGGTGGTCTCCTTCGGCGGATCGAGGAAGGCAATATAGCCTTCAAGGATCAGATCGGATTCGTCGATGCGCTGGTAGTCCCCTTCCCGCGCCGGCAAGATTTTACTGGCAACGGCGACCACCCGCAGCCCCTGGCGGTTGAGGTTATCGGTCACGCGCCCGATGCGGCGCAGCATGGTCTCATCCAACGGAACAATATCGTCGTGGTAGCGCACCTGAGTACAGACGCTGAGCATCTCCTGCAACGCGCCTTTGCAAATCAGCTGATGCGCCTCGGCCTGCTCGCTGACCACCACCGACATACGGCGTCGCTCGAAATCAAACGGGATCTCATCCACCTTTTGCCAGCGGTTGGAAAGCGTGCGGGCAGACGCTTCGTCGATGCCCTCCAGCACCGCAACGTCGAGCAGGTTTTTTAACCCGGTCTGGTAATGGCTGTTCAGCCAGGCACTTTGCAGGACGCGCACGCTCACGTTGCCGGAGATATCGGTGTGGTGCTCCAGCACAATTTTATCCTGGGTTAGCGTGCCGGTTTTGTCAGTGCAGAGGATGTCCATTGCGCCAAAGTTTTGGATGGCATCAAGATGCTTAACGATCACTTTCTGGCGGGACAGCTTCACCGCACCGCGTGCCAGGGTGGAGGTAACGATCATCGGCAGCATCTCCGGGGTTAATCCCACCGCAACCGAGAGCGCAAACAGCGCCGCCTCCCACCAGTCGCCTTTGGTGTAGCCGTTGATCAACAGCACGACCGGCGTCATCACCAGCATAAAGCGGATCAGCAGCAGGCTGACGCGGCTGATGCCTTGCTGGAAAGCGTTTGGCTCGCTCTCCTGCTCGCCAATTCGCCCGGCAAGCTGGCCAAACCAGGTGTTGCCCCCGGTGGCAATGACGATTGCCTGCGCGCTTCCGCTAACCACCGTGGTTCCCATAAAGCACAGCGTATCGCACTCCAGCGGGTTAGGTTGCTGCGGGTTATGGCTGGAGGCCACCTTCTCAACCGGCAACGATTCACCGGTAAGCGACGACTGGGCGACAAAGAGATCCCGCGCCTGAACAAGGCGTAAATCTGCCGGGATCATGTCTCCGGCCGCCAGCTTAATAATATCGCCCACCACCAGCCGATCGATTGGCAGCTCAAGCCACGCGTTCTCGCCCTTCTCATTGATGACGCGCAGAACCGTGGCGGTGTTGCTGACCATCGCCTTAAGCGCATCTGCCGCCTTTGTGGATCGCGCCTCCTGGATAAAATTCAGCAGGGTAGAGATCGCCACCATTAGTGCGATAACGCCCGCGGCAAAGAGATCCTCTGTCGCGTAAGAGACAATGCCAAGCGCGGTCAGCAGCAGGTTAAAGGGGTTGCGATAGCATAGCCACAGGTGTACCCACCATGGCGCGGGTGTCTCCGACGGGAGATGGTTATCACCCTGCCTGGCGCGGCTCTTTTCGACTTCCGCTGCGTTCAGCCCCTCGGGATGTGAGTTAAACGCGCGCCATAGTTTGTGCTTCTCCATGGAGGCCGCGCGCAGGCACTGCTCCGTCAGGGTCGGCGGAATGGCTGCGCCCGCCAGATTTTTCGCATTGGGCAAGGGATCGCGCTGCACAAGACGGCGCGGCAGGTGGCGGTTCAGCCGCGCAAGCAGTCGGCGAGTAATATTGATAAGCATAATAAGTCCCCCGCACTCGCCGGAGCGAGCGCAGTTCTGCCATCAGGCGTGGCGAAGCCGTACCTGACAGGCACTGAAAATTTATGCAGAAACGTTCAGGACGTCACTGCCCTACACACCCGGTAAGGCAATGAACAGCGGCTTACCGGGAAAAAGTGTTTCTCCATCGCGGGAGAGGGGTGGGATCGGGATCCATGTCGCCTCCGGTAAGGTAAAGAGTAAAGTTGACGTGTAGTATACGGATAGCGCTACACTTTTTGTGGCTATTCGGGCGGTACGATACGCCCGGATAATTAAACGTTCGCTAAACCAGAGCAGGTTCGCCTGCGCGTCCAGCAAAGCCATTTTCTCTCATAATATTTACATTTCCTTGTAGCGCACGCCCTCTGTACGCTCCCCGTTTTACCTTGTCCTGGGTCAATAAAATCGCAAACTTGTTTGATGCAAATCACTATATGTAGCACTTAAAATGCCGTCCCGGCGCTACATATTGTAGTGATCGCCTATTATTCCAACACTACCGTGGATAACCGTTTAACTATGGAGAGATCATGACCCCGCATGTGATGAAGCGAGATGGCTGTAAGGTACAGTTCAAATCAGAGCGTATTCGGGAAGCGATTCTGCGCGCCGCCGCTGCGGCGGGCGTTGATGATGCCGACTATTGCGCTACCGTCGCAGAGGTGGTCAGAGCGCAGATGCAGGCGCGCTCGCAGGTAGACATCAGCGAGATCCAGACCGCGGTGGAAAACCAGCTAATGTCCGGTCCCTACAAGCAGCTGGCCAGGGCTTATATTGAGTATCGACACGATCGCGACATCTCCCGGGAGAAACGCGGCCGCCTGAATCAGGAGATCCGCGGCCTGGTAGAGCAAACCAACTCCGCCCTGCTCAATGAGAACGCCAACAAAGACAGCAAGGTGATCCCGACCCAGCGCGACCTGCTGGCCGGTATCGTCGCCAAGCACTACGCCCGTCAGCACCTGCTGCCGCGTGACGTGGTGCTGGCTCACGAGCGCGGGGATATCCACTACCACGATCTCGACTACTCCCCCTTCTTCCCGATGTTCAACTGTATGCTCATCGACCTGAAAGGGATGCTGACCCAGGGCTTCAAGATGGGCAACGCCGAGATCGAACCGCCGAAGTCTATCTCTACCGCCACGGCGGTCACCGCGCAGATCATCGCCCAGGTTGCCAGCCATATCTACGGCGGTACCACCATCAACCGTATCGATGAGGTGCTGGCCCCGTTCGTGACCGAGAGCTTCAACAAGCACCACAAGACGGCGGAGGCGTGGCAGATCCCGGACGCCGACGGCTATGCCCGTTCACGCACCGAGAAAGAGTGTTACGACGCCTTCCAGTCACTGGAGTATGAGGTGAATACCCTGCACACCGCCAACGGCCAGACGCCCTTCGTCACCTTCGGTTTTGGGCTGGGCACCAGCTGGGAATCGCGCCTGATCCAGCAGTCAATCCTGCGTAACCGCATTGCCGGCCTCGGTAAAAACCGCAAAACGGCAGTGTTCCCGAAGCTGGTGTTCGCCATCCGCGATGGACTAAACCACAAGCCTGGCGACGCCAACTACGATATCAAGCAGCTGGCGCTGGAGTGTGCAAGCAAGCGCATGTACCCGGATATCCTCAACTACGACCAGGTAGTGAAGGTGACTGGCTCCTTTAAAACGCCGATGGGCTGCCGCAGCTTCCTTGGCGTCTATGAAGATGAGAACGGGGAGCAGATCCACGACGGGCGCAACAACCTCGGCGTGATCAGCCTCAACCTACCGCGCATCGCCCTGGAGGCGAAAGGCAACGAGGCGGCGTTCTGGACGCTGCTCGACGAGCGCCTGGTGCTGGCCCGCAAGGCATTGATGACCCGTATCGCTCGCCTCGAAGGGGTGAAGGCCCGCGTGGCCCCTATTCTCTATATGGAAGGCGCCTGCGGCGTGCGGCTGAAGGCCGACGACGAGATCGCCTCTATCTTTAAAAACGGTCGCGCCTCGATTTCGCTGGGCTATATCGGCATTCACGAAACCATTAACGCCCTGTGTGGCGATACGCATATGTACGACAGCGAAACGCTGCGTGCCAAAGGCATCGCTATCGTCGAGCGGATGCGCCAGGCGGTAGATCGGTGGAAAGAGGAGACCGGATACGGCTTCAGCCTCTACAGCACGCCGAGTGAAAACCTCTGCGACCGCTTCTGCCGTCTCGATACCGCCGAATTTGGCGTGGTGCCGGGCGTCACCGACAAGGGCTACTACACCAACAGCTTCCACCTCGACGTTGAGAAGAAGGTTAACCCGTACGACAAGATTGACTTCGAAGCGCCCTACCCACCGTTAGCCAACGGCGGCTTTATCTGTTACGGCGAGTACCCCAACATTCAGCACAATTTGAAGGCGCTGGAGGATGTCTGGGATTACAGCTATCAGCATGTGCCCTACTACGGTACCAATACGCCGATCGATGAGTGCTACGAGTGCGGCTTTACCGGCGAGTTCGAGTGCACCAGCAAAGGTTTCACCTGCCCGAAATGCGGCAACCACGACGCCGCCCGCGTCTCGGTGACCCGCCGCGTCTGCGGCTATTTAGGCAGCCCGGATGCCCGGCCGTTTAACGCCGGTAAGCAGGAAGAGGTGAAGCGCCGCGTCAAGCATTTGGGTAACGGGCAGATTGGGTAATGCAGTATCACCAGTATTACCCTGTCGATATTGTTAATGGCCCCGGCACGCGCTGCACGCTATTTGTCTCCGGGTGCGTGCACGAATGCGCTGGGTGCTATAACAAAAGCACCTGGCGGCTCAACTCGGGCAAGCCCTTTACCGTTGAGATGGAAGATCGCATCGTTAACGATCTCAACGATACGCGAATTAAACGCCAGGGCATCTCGCTCTCCGGCGGTGATCCGCTCCATCCGCAAAACGTGCCGGATATTCTCCGCCTGGTGCAGCGCATCCGTGCCGAATGTCCCGGAAAGGATATCTGGGTCTGGACCGGCTATAAGCTGGACGAGCTAAGCCGCGACCAGCTGGCGGTCGTCGATCTGATTAACGTGCTTATCGACGGTAAGTTTGTGCAGGATCTGAAAGACCCGATGCTAATCTGGCGCGGCAGCAGCAATCAGGTAGTCCACCACCTGCGCTAATCTGGCGCAGGCTTTTATTAAATCATTTCCCGCTATTGCCGATAACTTTTCTGTCTCGTTTACCCAACGCAGATGTAGTCACCTCCCCAGGGGACATTATTCCCCTGCGTTTCGCACAGCATAGTATTTTCCGGAGATGATGATGAATAGCATAGATAAAATAAGCGCCGTAAGCGCGCAGGGTGATTCGCATTTATCTAACGGCGATAACCCATCCACTCTGCTAAATAACAGCAAATTAGCAGAGATTAATAGCGACAATAATAAGACTCACTCTGACGACGGCAGTACGAAGATTACGCTTACGTCTAAAACGCAGGATGAGATCGATAAACAGCAGCAGATAAAACAAGAGGAGATAAAGAAGACCGACTATACGATGGAATTAACCGGTATTCCGCTGTATGGCGGCCGTCTCATTTCAGTCACTAAATATCCGAATGGCACCGAGGAAATTATTGATACCCTGTCCGGGCAGCGAATAACGCGACAGGATTTGCAGCAGGCTATTTCTTCGGTGGAGGTGAAGGTCGTCGAGGCGAATAATAACCCTGATAGCGGGGTGGAATAAAACAGGCCAGGCGGGAGGTGACTCCCGCCTGAAATATATCAGCGGAACTTCTTGTGATAGGTATTGCGGGTGGTTTTAAACTCTTCCGCTGCCGCCTGCGCCTCTTTGACCTTACCGGCGTTGGCAAGCTGCAGTGCGCCGTCAATCTGACCAACCAGAATATCAAACCCGTGACGGAAGTCCTTCATCTCCGGACTATCCGGCGCTTTATCTTCCATTTTCGGTGGGGTCGCTTTCTGCGCGTCCAGCGCGGCGGTGCGCATCTTAGTTAACGCATCCTTCATCTCAGCCGCGTCATTGGTTTTCTGTACTACTTTCAAATTGTCGTTCAGGGTCTCCATATCCTCGTCCAGATCTGCCGCAAACGCGGCAGAGGAGGCCAGAACTAAAGAGGAGACGGCTAACATCGCTAACAACTTTTTCCGCATTGCTCATGTCCTTTTATTATTTTTAAAATGGCTTACTGCCCGGCGATCTTCATCTCCGGCAGCAGCACAGAACCACACTGTATATTGCTGCGTGTTTCAATATCGTTACCGATGGTCACCATATTGCGCCACATCTCTTTCAGGTTGCCAGCGATGGTAATTTCACTCACCGGATACTGAATTTCACCGTTCTCTACCCAGAAGCCCGCCGCGCCGCGGGAGTAGTCGCCGGTAATGCCGCTCACGCCCTGGCCCATCAGCTCGGTGACCACCAGCCCGGTACCCATCTCTTTCAGCATCTGCTCGAAGCTAAGGCCCTGGCCTTTGATACGCCAGTTATGGATGCCGCCCGCGTGCCCGGTGCTCTGTAGCCCCAGCTTGCGCGCCGAGTAGCTGGTCAGCAGCCACTGGGTCAGGATGCCATCCTTGATAATGTCCCGGCGCTCGGTGCGTACCCCTTCGCTGTCGAACGGCGTTGAGGCCAGCCCTTTCAGCAGGTGCGGGTGCTCCTCAATGGTCAGCCACTCCGGCAGGATCTGCTTACCGAGTGAGTCCAGCAGGAAGGTGGATTTGCGGTAGACCGCGCCGCCGGCAATGGCTCCGACGAGGTGGCCAAACAGCCCGGTGGCCACTTCGTTGGCGAAGATCACCGGGGCTTTCATGGTGGAGAGCTTGCGCGGCGCAATGCGAGACAGGGTGCGTCTGGCGCACTCCTCTCCAACCCACTCGGGCGTCTTGAGATCGCCCAGCGCGCGGCCAATGGTGTAGGCATAGTCGCGCTCCATATCACCATTCTCTTCGGCGATGACGCAGCTGGAGAGCGAATGGCGGCTGGAGCAGTAGCTCTGCAGCATGCCGTGGCTGTTACCAAAGACTTTAATCCCGTAGTGGCTGTTGAAGCTGCCGCCTTCGGTGTTGGTGATGCGTTTGTCCGCCTTCAGCGACGCCTGTTCGGCGCGGGCGGCCAGCTCAATGGCTTCATCCGGCGTAATCTCTGCCGGGTGGAACAGATCGAGATCCGGGGCGTCAAATGCCAGCAACTCGCGGTCCGCAACGCCGGCAAAGGGATCCGGCGAGGTGTAGCGAGCAATGTCCAGCGCCGCCTGCACGGTACGGGCGATCGCGTCCGGACTCAGGTCGGTAGACGAGGCGCTGCCCTTGCGGTTTTGGTGATAAACGGTGATGCCCAGCGCACCGTCGCTATTAAATTCAACGTTCTCCACCTCACCGTAGCGGGTGCTGACGCTAATACCGGTGGTCTTCGATACCGCTACTTCCGCACCGTCTGATTTACCTGCGGCTAAGCCCAGGGCGGTGGAGACGGCCTCTTCCAGTGCTTTGCGTTGCTCTGCAACTTGTGTGATTACTTTCATCGCCAATGCCATAATGTAAGGGGAGTTTTAAAGAAGTCTAACAGAGAACCCATTCTCAGTGTGCTCCCAGGGTGTTAGTATTAGCCTCTTTTTTAAGGAGCCTGAGATGACCAAGCAGCCCGATGACTGGCTCGATGACGTACCCGGTGATGATATCAACGATGAAGATGATGAGATCATCTGGGTCAGTAAAAGTGAAATTAAGCGCGATGCAGAAGAGTTAAAACGCCTCGGCGCAGAGATGGTAGACCTGGGCAAGAATGCCCTCGATAAGATCCCGCTGGATGACGATCTGCGCGCCGCCATTGAGCTGGCGCAGCGTATCAAGAAAGAGGGACGCCGCCGCCAGATGCAGCTGATTGGCAAACTGCTGCGCCAGCGCGATGTCGATCCGATCCGCCAGGCGCTGGATAAGCTGAAAAACCGCCATAACCAGCAGGTGGCGTTCTTCCACAAGCTGGAGCACATTCGCGATCGCCTGATCGCCGAGGGTGACGACGCGGTGCCGGAGGTATTAAACCTGTGGCCGAACGCCGATCGCCAGCAGCTGCGCTCGCTGATCCGCAACGCGCAGAAAGAGCGTGACGGCAATAAGCCGCCGAAGTCCGCGCGTCTGATCTTCCAGTATCTGCGCGAGCTGTCGGAAGCCGAAGAGTAGTTGGTAAACGCCGGGTGGCGCTTCGCTTACCCGGCTTACAGTGCTATTTCTGCGCTAACTTGTCTAATAGCTTCTGGTGGATGCCACCAAAGCCACCGTTGCTCATCACCAGAATGTGATCCCCCGGCTGGGCGGTTTTCACAATCATATCCGCCAGCGCATCAACATCGCCATGCCAGTGGGCAGGCTGCACGCAGGCTTCTGCTACTTCCGACACCTGCCACGGAATATGCTGCGGCTGTAACAGGAAGACCTCATCGGCACGGCCCAGCGACGGCGCCAGATCGTCCTTGCAAAGGCCCATCTTCATGGTGTTGGAGCGCGGCTCCAGCACGGCAATAATGCGCGCCGTGCCGCCGACCTTGCCGCGCAGCGCGGCGAGCGTGGCGAGGATCGCAGTCGGATGGTGGGCGAAGTCGTCATAAACGGTGACGCCGTTAGCGGTGCCGCGCAGCTCAAGGCGGCGGCGGGCGTTCACGAAGGAGCCGAGGGCGTTGGCCGCGTCCGCTGGCGTGACGCCAACGTGGCGGGCGGCGGCAATCGCCATCAGGCCGTTATGCATGTTGTGCTCGCCGACCAGATCCCACTTCACCCGGCCCACGCGCTCGCCGTCCAGCAGCACTTCCCACTCTGAGGCGTCGGTGGTGAGTTTTTTCGCCTGCCAGTGGCCCTGCTCGCCTACCAGCTCCTGCTCGCTCCAGCAGCCCATCGCCATCACCTGCTTCAGGTTGATGTCGCTCTCCGGCAAAATAATCTTGCCCTGCCCCGGCACGATACGCACCAGGTGGTGGAACTGCTTCTGAATCGCCTTCAGGTCGTCGAAGATGTCGGCATGATCGAACTCAAGGTTGTTGAGGATCAGCGTGCGCGGCGCGTAGTGCACGAACTTGGAGCGCTTATCAAAGAACGCACAGTCGTACTCGTCGGCCTCAATCACAAAGAACGGGCTGTCGCCCAGACGGGCAGAGACGTCAAAATTGCCCGGCACGCCACCAATCACAAAGCCTGGCTTATAGCCGCAGGCTTCGAGGATCCAGGTCGCCATGCCCGCGGTGGTGGTTTTACCGTGGGTACCGGCTACTGCCAGTACCCAGCGATCGCGCAGGACAAAGTCGTGCAGCCACTGCGGACCGGACATATAAGGGATGCTCTTCTCCAGCACTGCCTCAACGCACGGATTTCCCCGCGTCATGGCGTTACCAATAATCACCAGATCCGGGGCCGGATCGAGCTGGCTGGCGTCGTAACCCTGAATTAAGGAGATGCCCTGCTTCTCCAGCAGAGTGCTCATCGGCGGATACACATTGGCGTCCGATCCCGTTACTTCATGACCTAAAGCACGCGCCAGCAGCGCCAGCCCGCCCATGAAGGTTCCACAAATTCCTAAAATATGAATGCGCATACGTCTGTCCTTCTTTTAACTGGCGCTCATATTACCCCCATGTCCGGCACAGAGAAATGCATTTAAGCGGAATCTCACTTTTGCTGGCGCGATTCACCTGTGCGCATTAATTTAGATCTTTGTTAGTATTGCTACAGTCGCTTTACTCCACATTAATTGCAGGGAAAGTGTTATGAAAACGTTAGGTGAATTTATCGTCGAGAAGCAGCATGATTTCTCTCATGCTACCGGGGAACTGACCTCGCTCCTGTCGGCGATAAAGCTGGGCGCCAAAATCATCCACCGCGATATCAATAAAGCGGGGCTGGTCGATATTCTGGGGGCCAGCGGGGCCGAAAACGTGCAGGGCGAGGTACAGCAAAAGCTCGATCTGTTCGCGAATGAGAAACTGAAGGCGGCGCTGCGCGCGCGGAATATCGTGGCCGGTATCGCGTCAGAGGAAGAGGACGAGATCGTTGTTTTTGATGGCTATGAGCACGCGAAATACGTGGTTCTCATGGATCCGCTGGATGGCTCCTCCAACATTGACGTTAACGTCTCCGTCGGTACCATCTTCTCTATCTACCACCGCGTCACGCCGGTAGGCACCCCGGTCACCGTGGAAGACTTCCTGCAGCCGGGCAACAAACAGGTCGCAGCGGGCTACGTGCTCTACGGCTCCTCGACCATTATGGTCTACACCACTGGCTGCGGCGTACACGCCTTCACCTACGATCCTTCTCTCGGGGTTTTCGCCCTCTGCCAGGAGCGCATGCAGTTCCCTGAGCTGGGTAACACCTACTCCATTAACGAAGGCAACTATATCAAGTTCCCGCAGGGCGTGAAGAAGTACCTCAAGTTCTGCCAGGAAGAAGATAAGCTTACCCACCGCCCCTACACCTCGCGCTACATCGGCTCGCTGGTGGCAGACTTCCACCGCAACCTGGTGAAGGGCGGGATCTACCTCTACCCGAGCACTGCAACCCACCCGGAAGGCAAGCTGCGCCTGCTGTACGAGTGCAACCCGATGGCCTTCCTGGCCGAGCAGGCAGGCGGTAAAGCGAGCGACGGTAAAGAGCGTATTCTGGATATTATTCCGGAGTCGCTGCACCAGCGCCGTCCATTCTTCGTCGGCACCAAAGCGATGGTTGAAGACGTAGAGCGCTTTATGCGCGAGTTCCCGGACGCATAAAACGCCGTTATGCTACCCTCTCCGCCTGGAGAGGGTAAGTTGCATTAGCCTGCGGCCTGCAGGCGAAACGAAGCCATGGCGGCTAACAATTCGCGGGACTGCTGCTCCAGCGAGTGGGTCGCAGCAGAGGATTGCTGCACCAGCGCCGCATTCTGCTGGGCGGTCTCATCCATCTGGTTCACCGCAATATTTACCTGCTCAATGCCCCGGCTCTGCTCGTGGGACGCGTTGGCAATCTCCCGCATCAGCTTCGTCATACGCGTCACTTCGCTGGCGATCTCGTCCATCGTCTCACCGGCCTGCATCGCCAGATTGCTGCCCTCGCCAACGTGAGTCTGCGAGTCGGTAATCAGGGTACGGATCTCTTTCGCCGCATCGGCGCTGCGGCTCGCCAGGTTACGCACCTCGCCCGCCACCACGGCAAAGCCGCGTCCCTGCTCCCCCGCTCGCGCCGCTTCTACCGAGGCGTTAAGAGCCAGAATATTGGTCTGGAAGGCAATGCCGTCGATTACGCTAAGAATGTCGGCGATACGTGCCGAACTGCCGGAGATATCCTGCATCTTCTCGATAACGTAGCAGACCATTTCGCTGCCGCGATCGGCAGTATCGGAGACCGTCTTCGCCAGCTGGTGCGCCTGCTCGGCGTTGGCGGCGTTCTGCTTCACCGTGGCGGTGATCTGCTCCATGCTGGCAGCAGTCTGCTCAAGGGAGGAGGCAGTAGATTCGGTGCGCTGAGCCAGATCGACGTTACCGGCGGTCAGCTCCCGGCTGCCGGTATCGATCTGTGCGCTGGCATCGCGAACGCGGGTCACCGAACTCACCAGCGCGTGACGCATATTCTCAATCGCAGCATTGAGGCGGGAGAACTCCTTGCTGGCGGCATCGGCTTGGGTAGGCGTCAGATTACCTGCCGCTACCTGCTCCAGCTGCTGAATAGAGGCATCCAGCGGCCTGAGCAGCATATGACGTAGCGCCAGCCACGCCAGCGCAATCATCCCGGCGGTTGCCAGCGCGGCGATGACGATCAGCGCCATCACCCGTTTTTTACTCGCCTGCACCGCGTCTACTTCCGCTTTGCCGCGCGCCTCACCCCACTTCATAAAGGCCTGCATATCGTTATCGAACTGACGCGATACCGGCACCAGCTGATTCTCCAGCAGGGAGTAGTAGTCGTCCGCGCTCTGCTGATTGAGCGCCGTTAGCATAGGTACGATGCCCTGGGTATTGTAGGCCTGATAGCTTTTAGCCACCGCTGCCAGCAGCGCCTGGCCGCTCTCGTCCTCTACGCCCGCGTCGATGGTCGCCTGCAACCCTTTCTGGGCCTGAGCGACCTCGCTATTGATGTTTTTGACCGACTTGCCCGCGTCGTCCAGCAGCCCGACCTCCATCATGCGCACCGCCTGCCCGGCCTCGTTGCGCGCACGTAGGATCAGGGTATAGCCTTCGTTGAGGCGCGCTATCTGCTCACCCTGGAGGTGATTAATACGCTGTAGCGAGGAGGAGCTTTGGCTCAGGGCATAAATACCCATGCCGCTGACCAGAAGGAGAAGTAACGTCATGACGGCCAGCAGAGAGAGCAGGCCTGTGCGAATCGAAAGCGTTCTAAGCATAATGGCGATCCCGGTAGCAGAGAGACTTCGTAGCGTGGATAGTGCTGATTCGAACAGTTATCGACCGCTACCGGGAAAGCTTTAGTTATTTTTTAGCCATATCAAAAAGTTATGACTTCGTTGCCGGAATGCTCACCCGTGTTACCGGAGAGTTCTGCCGGTTCTCCCACAGCACCGTCAGGCCGCGTTGCAGGGCGATAAAGATAAACAGCAGAATGCCGATAGCGATTTTTGTCCACCACGAGCTGAGCGTGCCGTCGAAGTTAATATAGGTCTGGATCAGCCCCTGGATCGCCACGCCAAACAGCGTGCCTAACACCGTCCCCACGCCGCCGCTAAGCAGCGTGCCGCCAATCACCACCGAGGCGATGGCGTCCAGCTCCACCCCTACCCCCGCCAGGGCGTAGCCCGCCTGGGTGTAGATGGAGAAGACAATACCCGCCAGCGTCGCCAACCCGGTAGAGAGCATATAGATACGAATCGTTGTGCTGCGGGTAGAGATGCCCATCAGGTTGGCCGAGGTGGCGCTGCCGCCGATAGCATAGACCTGGTTACCAAAGCGCGTGCGGTGGGCGAGGAAGATGCCTATCACCACCACGCCCAGCATCAGCAGCCCCATCGCGCTCAGGCGACCGCCGCCGGGAATTTTCCACGCCAGGCTGGAGAGGGTGTCGTAGATCGGATGGTTAATCGGGATCGACTCTTCAGAGACCAGGTAGCTGACGCCGCGCAGGAAGAACATCCCGGCGAGGGTGATGATAAACGCCGGGATCTTCAGGGCGTCGATCAGCAGGCCCATAAAGGCACCGAAGGCGCAGCCCATCGCCAGCACCAGCGGGAAGGCCAGCAGGGGTGAGATCCCCCAGAAGCCGATTGCTTTTGCCAGAAAGACGCCGGTAAAGGCGATCACCGATCCCACCGACAGGTCGATACCGCCGGAGAGGATCACAAAGGTCATGCCGACGGCGATGATACCCAGAAAAGCGTTATCGGTCAGTATATTGCAGATGACCCGCGTCGAGGCAAAGCCGGGAAACTGGGTCAGGCAGTAGAGATAGCCGAGCACGAACACGCCGAGCGTGATCATCAGCGGCAGGTTACGTTTTATCATGACCACGGCTCCTCTTAATCAGGTCGATAAAGCGCGGCGACTGCACAATCAGCACGCACATCACGACGATGGCCTTCACGACCTGGTTTAGCTCCGGCGGGAAGCCTGACAGCAGGATCCCGGTATTCATCCCCTGGATAATCAGCGCCCCGACCACCGACAGCAGCAGGTTGAAGCGTCCGCCCATCAGTGAGCCGCCGCCAATCACTACCGCGAGGATGGCATCCAGCTCCAGCCACAGCCCGGCGTTGTTGGCATCCGCCCCACGAATATCCGCCGTGACGATGATGCCGGCAATAGCGGCGCAAACGCCACTCAGCACGTAGGTCAGCATCACCACCACCCGGGTATTTACCCCGGCGTTTTTCGCCGCGCGAATGTTGATCCCCACCGCTTCGATAAACATGCCCAGCGCCGTCTTGCGGGTGAAGAGCCAGAACACAATTAGCGTTACCAGAGCGATAATCACCGGCGTCGGGAAGAGCAGCAGCGATCCGCTGCCGAGCCAGGAGAGACTGGGGGCGTTAAAGGTGACGATCTGTCCGGAAGTGATCAGCTGCGCCACGCCGCGCCCGGCGACCATAAGTATCAGGGTGGCGACGAAGGGCTGGATCTTGAGAATGGCCACCAGCACGCCGTTCCACAGCCCGGCCAGCACGCCGCTGCCGATTGCCGCCAGCAGCACAATCGGCAGGCTGTGTCCGGCGACGGTCATTGAGGCCGCCGTCGCCCCGGCGATGGCCATAATGGCCCCTACGGAGAGATCGATCCCGCCGGTGGCGATCACCAGCGTCATGCCAATCGCCAGCAGCGCGACCGGTGCGGCGCGGTTAAGAATATCGATGGGGCTACCGAACAGCCGCCCATCCTGCAGAACGATCTGGAAAAAATGCGGCGCCACCAGGCTGTCAACCACCAGCACCAGGATCAGCGCCACCAGCTGCGGCATACCCGTCGGCCAGCTTATGCGCCGCTTCGGCTGGCCGGTTTGCGGAAGGGAACGGGGCATCACACTCTACTCCTTATGCCGCAATGGCATTCATGATCGCCGGAACCGACAGCTCCGCGAGCGGGATCTCTGCCACCTGCTTGCGGTCGCGCATGATGATCACCCGATCGGCATAGCCGACCAGCTCCTCCAGCTCGGAGGAGATCACCAGCAGCGCTAAGCCGTCGGCGCACAGGGTTTCAATAAGCCGGATGATTTCGGCATGTGCCCCTACGTCGATGCCGCGCGTCGGCTCGTCGAGGATCAGGAACTGGGGTTTGGTCAGCAGCCAGCGTGAGAGCAGCACCTTCTGCTGGTTGCCGCCGGAGAGAAACTCAATCGGCTGCTCGGCGCTGGGGGTGCGGATCCCCAGCTGGCGAATAAAGCGTTCGGCGATCTCATTCTGCTCCCGGCGGGGAATGGGCCGCAGCCAGCCGCGCTGGGCCTGTAGCGCGAGAATAATATTTTCCCGTACCGAGGCGGCGGCGATAATACCGTCGGTTTTACGATCCTCTGGACAGAAACCGATCCCCAGACACGATGCCTGATGCGGCGAGCGCAGCGTCTGCGGCTTGCCTTTGATCGTCGCGCTACCGCTGTCGGCGGGCTTGATGCCGAAGATCACCTCGGCGGTTTCGGTCCGCCCGGATCCTAATAGCCCGGCGAGGCCGACAATTTCGCCGGGACGCACCTCGAAGCTAAAGGGCGCGATGGTCCCCTTCTTGCCAAAATCAGTAAAGGCGGCCACCGGTTTGTCGCTGAGCAGCGTCCGGCCCGCCCGTTGCAGGGCGTTGGTCTCCAGCTCGCGCCCCAGCATCATTTTCACCAGCTCGATCTGCGGCAGCTCGCGGGTTTCGCGACAGCCGACAAAGCCGCCGTTGCGCAGAACGGTGATGCGGTCGCTGACCTCATACACCTGATCGAGGAAATGGGTGACGAAGATCAGACTTACCCCCTGGGCGCGCAGCTGGCGCATCAGGGTGAAGAGCATCGCCACCTCCTGGGTATCGAGGCTCGCGGTAGGCTCGTCGAGGATCAATACCTTCGCCGAGAGGTCGATAGCCCGACAGATGGCGACGATCTGCTGCATCGCCACCGAAAAGCGGTTCAGCGGCTCGCGCACGTCGAGGGAGAAGCCGTAGGAGGCCATCAGCGCCGTGGCGCGCCGCTCCATCTCTTTACGCTGGAGAAAGCCAAAGCGCCGTGGTTCACGGCCAATAAATAGGTTATCTGCCACCGACATGTTCGGCAGCAGGTTAACCTCCTGATAGACTGTCCCGATGCCCAGCTGCTGGGCATGGGCGGTGTTTTTAGGCGAGATCTCCTGCCCTTCGAGGCGAATAACGCCGCGATCGGCATGATAGACGCCGGTCAGCGCTTTGATGAGCGTCGATTTACCGGCCCCGTTTTCTCCGAGGAGGGCCATAATTTCGCCCCGGCGCAGGCTGAAGTTGACGTTATCAAGCGCCTTTACGCCAGGGAAAAATTTACTTAACCCCTCGGTACTGAGAATTTCCTGGTGTTGGTCGGTGGTCATGATGGCCTCCCCGAAAACGAACCGCCGGGCTTAATAGCCCATATTTTTCTTCTTCTCTAGCTCTTCTTTTGCCGTATCCGGCAGGTAGAGCGTCGATTTAGTCATGGTCATTTTCTCAGGCTGGGTGCCGTCTTTTTTGAATTTCTCCAGCGCGTCAAAGGCCGGGCCAGCCATATTTGGCGTCAGCTCGACGCTGGCGTTGGCTTCACCGTCAATCATCGCTTTGAAAATATCCGGCACGCCGTCGATGGAGCCGGTCAGAATATCTTTGCCCGGCTTCAGGCCCGCCTCTTTAATAGCCTGAATGGCGCCGATCACCATATCGTCGTTATGGGCGTAAACCATGCAGATGTTCTTGCCGTTGTTCTCGGCTTTGATAAAGCTCTCCATGACTTCCTTACCTTTACTGCGGGTAAAGTCGCCGGACTGGGAGCGAATGATCTTGATATTAGGTGCTTTAGCGATGGCGTCAGCGAACCCTTTTTTACGGTCGATCGCCACGCTCGCCCCTACCGTGCCCTGCAATTCAACGACGTTACACTGCTTGTCGCCAACGGTTTTAATCAGCCACTCACCGATCAGCTGGCCTTCCAGCACGTTATTGGCGGTAACGGTGGTCATGTAGAGCGACTTATCTTTCACATCAATGGAACGGTCGAGGAGGATCACCGGGATCTCGGCGTCTTTAGCCTCTTTTAGCACCGGCTCCCAGCCGGTCGCCACCACCGGAGCAATAAAGATGGCATCCACGCCCTGAGCGATAAACGAGCGTACCGCCTTGATCTGGTTCTCCTGTTTTTGCTGACCATCGGCGACTTTCAGCGTAATGCCGCGTTTCTCGGCTTCGCTTTTCGCGACGTTGGTTTCAGCGGCACGCCAGCCGGACTCGGAGCCGACCTGCGAAAAACCGACGGTTAACGGGGCTGCCATTGCCATAGACGACATGGCTGCTGAGACTGCTGTGACCAGAAGTAAGCGCTTCCACATAATAACGTCCTCGTAGGGGTGATTATTGTTTGGCTAAAAGATGTTCGCGAAGAGACTATAGCGAATGGAATATGTAACGAATTGCGTTACATCACACTTCAAAAAAGTAAATAAAACGTTAATCACAAGTTTGTAATCGCTTTCATTTAGCTATGAAAAATGCGGCTGAGGTTATGTACTTTTCGGTCATCTGAATGGTCTGATAAACGCGCAATCGGCGAGGTGAAAACAAAAACAGGCGAAGACTTTCGGCGTGAGTTGGCTATAATACCCGGCACTTGTTTGCCACACATTTTAAAGGAAACAAACATGAGCTTACTGAACGTACCGGCGGGTAAAGATCTGCCAGAAGACATCTACGTTGTTATCGAGATCCCGGCGAACGCCGATCCGATCAAATACGAAATCGATAAGGACACGGGCGCGCTGTTCGTTGACCGTTTCATGTCTACCGCGATGTTCTATCCGTGCAACTACGGCTACATCAACCACACCCTCTCCCTGGACGGTGACCCGGTTGACGTGCTGGTCCCGACCCCGTACCCGCTGCAGCCGGGTTCAGTGGTTCGCTGCCGTCCGGTTGGCGTGCTGAAGATGACCGACGAAGCGGGCGAAGATGCCAAGCTGGTTGCGGTTCCGCACACCAAGCTGAGCAAAGAGTACGATCACATTAAAGACGTGAACGACCTGCCAGAGCTGCTGAAAGCGCAGATCACCCACTTCTTCGAGCACTACAAAGATCTCGAGAAAGGCAAATGGGTTAAGGTTGACGGCTGGGATAACGCCGACGCGGCAAAAGCGGAAATCGTGGCCTCTTTCGAGCGCGCTGCGAAGAAGTAATCTCTGCCCGCAGTAAAAACAGAAACACCGCCCTTACGGCGGTGTTTTTTTATGGATAAAAACAGCGCCACCCGAAGGTGGCGCTGCTGTTAATCCCGATCCCTGTCTAACCAGTTCCCGGTCTCTATCCGCGTGTGCTCATCTACCGAAAGCTGGTACACATACATCCATGCACTGCCGTACGGTGTCTGAATCAATTGACGCTTGTACTCCCCACCTGCGGTGCGAAGCTCATCCAGCTCGGCCAGGGTCTCGGCGTCAATACGGTAAACCTCGCCCAGCACATGGCCCGGACCGGGCACCGCACCTGGGTAGTGCCCCAGACTGTAGAGTTGATAATCCTCAACGCTGTGATCGCCCAACCATTGAGCATTAGTCATCCAGTGACTGTTACCTTGCTTGCGTCGTAAACTGCCGTAAACAAATATTCGCATTGCTAAAACTCAAACTGATAGAGCAGATCTAGTGCCTGGTCTACGCCAGACACCGCTTCCAGATATAGCTTAGGCATCAGGCGATAGCGTAACGTGAGCGTCGCCAGAGAGTCAAAAATACCCACGCCATACTTCACCTGCAATCCCGGCAGAACATAGCCGCTGACCACCACCTGGGAGGAGTCGCCTACGCCCTGCGTGTCCAGTGCCAGATTGCTGACGCCAAAGGTCTCGCCGATTCGACCCACAACCTGCCCGCTCTGGGCAACGCCCAGGCCCACCAGCGCCGACGTCATCGCTGCGCTGTCGCTCTGTGTGCTCTCTAACCCCTGACCGCGAAGCAGATAGGAGAGCGCCTCCTGCTGCGACATTGCCGGGTCAGAGAAGATCTCCGCCTTCGGTTCGTCGGCGGTTCCGGTCACACGCACACCGGCAATCACGTCGTTTTCGGTGGACTCCGGGTTACGGATCGCTTCGATGTTAAGCAAAGGTTGATCCGGCGGACCCGAGAACAATAACTCACCTTTGCGCACAATCAAATCCTGACCGTACGCGTGGAAGCGTCCTTCAGGAATATTAATTTGCCCGTTAAGTCCAAGTCCTTGTTTATCCTGAGCAACTTTAAGATCGCCCGTTAAGCGCGCTTTTAAGCCAAACGCGTCCAGACGCACGTTATTACCTACGTGAACGGTCAAATTACTGTTAATCGGGATGCCCGCGCTCTGCGGCTCCTCCGGTTGCAGCTGGCTGTTGAGCATGACTTCGTCGCTGGAGACCCCCACTGCGCTCTCTGGTACTTCGTGAACCACGATACGCGCCCAGGGCACGTCAATGCTGCCGTCGAGGGTAAAGAGCTGCGGCGTGGCTTCAAACACCACGTCCGGGGAGGCGTCAAGGCGTACCATCGGTGGGACGGTAATGCGTACCCGGCTGCCCTTCGCCGCTATCCGCGCGCGCCAGTTGTCGAGCTGGCTCCAGTCGGCGTTGCCGCTCAGGTTGATCTCACCCTGTCGGGTGCGCACCACCCCTTGTAGGGTCGAGCTTTGGCCGTTGAAGTTCATCGCTACCTGACTAGGCTGCATCTCAAACGGCATAAAGTTGGCGTCGATATCCACGCCGTTCAGCCCCATCTGACCAAACAGCTGCGGACTCTGCACGTTGCCCGCCAGCCGCAGATTCGCATTGAGGGTCCCCGCTGCCTTCTCACCGCGCGAGAAGATGGCATTGATCATCGCGATGGAGAAGTTGCGGATGTTAACCGTACCACCTAAATTGCGCTGCCCTTGAGGGTCGGTCACCTGCACCTGACCGTCAAACTGTCCATTATTAGTCAGGCGCATCATCCAGCCGAGATCGGCGCGGTTGTCGCGCAGCTTTGCGTTGAGGTTGAGCGTATCAAACGCCACCCGCAGCGGCGCATCGTTGACGGTTTGCGTCACCCGCACGTTGCGCCCGGCCAGGGTGACCTCACCCTGCGGCAGACCCGGTTTAGTGGTATCCCAGCTGACATCCGCGCGGCCGCTGAACGATCCGCTGGCCTGGGTGGTATCCGGCATAAAGGGTTTCAGCATCGCCAGATCGAAGCGGTTCAGGTTAACCACCGCCCGCCCCTCTGCGCCTGCATCCACGGTCTGAGGTACGCATAGCTCGGCGTTGGGGTTCGTCCAGCAGTGCGGCCCGATGCTTACCTTCTGCTCCTCGCCGCGGTAGTCCAGGGCGATAGCGCGGTTCAGCGACCATGGCCCGACCGGGGTAGCAAAGCGCGTATCGCTCAGGGTGCCTTTCCAGCGCTGGTTAGCCCGGTCAAAGCTGCCCGCTAACCGCAGCTGGCCGGAGACCGGCTCGCCCTGCGCCCGCAGGTTCAGCTCATGCTGCTTCTCGCTGCCTTTGGCGTCCAGCGTCACCAGGCTCAGGTTAACGCCCGGCTGCACAATACGCTCCACCCGAGCAGTGAGGTTACCGGCGATCTGGTCGGTAGATTTTACGTCACCCTCAACGCGCACGCGGGCGATGGATAGCTCCTGCCAGCGCAGGCTATTGGCGGTGATATCCGCCTGCACCTGCGGCGCATCCACCGTGCCACGTACCTTCACCAATCCCTTCGCCGTGCCGCCTAAGCCTGGCAAGGCGTTATCCAGCCCCGGTGCATCAATGTTGGCGTCAAGATTCAGCGCCTTCACGCCCAGCTCGCCTTTTACGTCGGCGCTGTTGCGCCCCAGCTCAAGGTGCAGCCCCGGCACGGTCCACTGCATATAGCTGTTGCCCTTGAGCGAACCGTTCACATTTACCCTGTTGTTCTTGACGTTGCCGGTGATTTTCATCTCCGGGACTTCCATCTGCCAGCTGCCGCCGTAGAGGCTACCGCGGGTTTTGATCAGACCGTTGAGCTTCGACGGCCAGTCGGGCACCTCTTTGGCGGTATTGATGCCGTTGAGGGTCAGCTCCCCACGCCAGCTGATGGCCTGCTGCCAGTCGAGCAGCGCCTTCAGCTCGGTTTTGCCCTCCAGCGCGGCGACGGTCAACTTGTCGAGGTTGATCTGCTGCTCGTTACCTTTTGCATCCAGCGTGATGGTCGCAGGCGGAACCTGCTGCCCTTTCACCGCCGTGCGGAAAGAGAGCGTGTAGTCGGTCATCTTGCCGCTCAGCTTCAGCCGCAGGTCATCCGCCTGGTACTGCCGCTCGCCGGTAAAGGGCCAGTAGAGCTGCTCGCTGATGATATCCAGGTTCAGGGGCAGCCCCGCCTCTGCCAGCTGCGTCTTCGCCCGCAGCACCATATCCACCGGACCGGAGAGATTCACGCCCACGTCGAGGGTCTCGCGCAGCGCGCCGCCGATCTTCAGCTTCACCTTCTCGCCCTTGAGCGGATCGACGTTAAGGGTGCTGTTAAGGGTGATATCCACCGGCCAGTTGTTGCTCAGCTGCGCCGTGCCGCTGGCATTGACCGTACCCTGGTTAGAGTCGATATCAAGGGTGTCGAGGGTGGTATTGCCATCGATGCTGCTCACCTTCAGCAGCAGGCTGCGTACCAGGATGTCGGTATCGCCAGTGAGGCGCAGCTGCTCGCCGCGGAACTCTTCGATATTGAGGTTGAGCGGCAGGTGGACGTCGGTCATCTCCGGCAGCACTGGCTTAGAGAAGAGATCCTTCAGCGTTTCACCGAGCGGCTTCTCCTCAGGTCTCGGCTGCTCGATCTTCGGCTCGACGATCTGCTCCTGGGCCACGTCGGCCACCTTCGGCAGGGCGATCAGCAGCCCCTGTAGCGAGGTCGGCTTAACGGTCAGGTTTTTCTCCTGCCAGTTCAGACCGGTAGTGAAATCCATCACCGAGACGGTGGTGTTATCGATCTTAATATTGACGTTGTTCAGCGCCACGCGGCTGAGGGTAATCGGATACGGGGTGGAGAGATCGAGCGGACCGCTATCTTCCTCTTCCACCTGGGCGGCTGGCGGCATTTTCGTGCTGTCTACCGTCACGTTGATGTCTTTAAGCGCCAGATCGTTGACGCACAGGCTGCTGTCCCGCAGGCAGGCAAGCTTCACCGCAAGGTGGATCTCTCCGGCGTTGACCGCCACGCCGGGCTGGTCGTAGCGAATATTGCGCAGGGTCAGATCGCGCCAGCCACCGGTGACCTGGCCAATCTCCAGCCCCGGCACCCAGCGGTTGGCGGCCTTGAACAGAATATGCAGCCCGCTGGTGGTGCCCACCAGAAACGCCACCGCCCCCAGCAGCAGTACAATAAACACCACCACTCCGAGGCTTATCTTCTTCCATAAACTCATAATTCAGGCCCCAGACCGATGTAGAACTGTAGATCGTGTTTATCGTCATCCGCGATGGGCAGAGCAAAGTCGAGCTTCACCGGCCCGACCGGGGACTCCCAGCGCACGCCCACGCCCGCACCGGTTTTAAAGTCGCTACGCCGGATATCGCTTACTGCCTCGCCGCTGTCAACGAAGGCCGCGCCCCACCACTTGCCGGTAACGTTATACTGGTACTCCAGCGAGCCGGTTGCCAGCTTCGAGGCCCCCTTCAGCTTGCCCTCGCTATCCTCGGGCGAGATCGATTTGTACTTATAGCCACGAATGCTGCGATCGCCCCCGGCGAAGAAGCGCAGATCCGGCGGCACGCGGTCAAAGTCGCCGGTTTCAATCCAGCCGAGGTTGCCACGCACCACAAAGCGGTGGCGATCGTAGAGGGTGCGGATCCAGACGTTCTGCGCCTGAAGGACCGAGAAATCAACGTCAGACCCCCAGGCGGTGTTGGAGTAGTCGATGGAGTAGCGCTGAGAGTCACCCCAGGTCGGCATCAGGCCGCCCCGGGAGCGGGTCCGGCTAATCATCACCCCCGGATAGAGCAGCATTGTAGTGTTGGTCACGCTGCCCTGGGTAAAGTGATCCAGGCTCCAGCGCAGGTTAATGGCGCGCTGCCAGCCGCTGGAGAGATCCCAGTAGCGGGAGAGTGCCAGAGTAGTGGAGTCCGCCTCGGTATCGTTGAGATCGGTACGCTTAAAGCCGCCCTGCACCAGGTAGTACTGCTCCAGCGGGTTTTTCAGCAGCGGCACCTTGTAGCTAAAGTCGAGCTGCTGCTCCGGTGCCGAGATGCTGGTGGTGGTGGTAAAGCTGTGCCCGTAGGAGTTGATCCACGGCTTACGCCAGGTGGCCTTCACGCGCGGACCGACGTCGGTGGAGTAGCCCACCCCGGTCTCTATCGTATTCTGTGTTCGTGGTGAGACCACGCCATGCAGCGGCAGCACCTTGGTCTTGCGGGATTTTTCAAACTCTGGGGCGACAATCACCGAGTTAAACCAGCCGGTCGCGGAGAGGCGGCGGTTCAGCTCCGCCAGATCTTTGGTCTGATACTCGTCACCCTCTTTAAAGGGGACCAGGTTTTGCAGATACTCGTCGCGGATCTGTGAGCCTTCAAAGGTCACCTTGCCGAAGCGGTAGCGCTGCCCGCTGTCGTAGTCGATATCCCAGAAGGCCTGATGGCGGTCGAGAGCGATGCCGAGCTGGCTTTTATTGAAGGCGCTGTCGAAGTAGCCTTTGCGCAGCGCGACGCTGGTCAGGCCCTTCTTGAAGCTGTCGTAGTCGTTGTGGTTCAGTACCGTGCCGATTGCCGGACGGGTTTTTAGCAGGTCGAGGTAGTCACTGTCAGTGCGCGCCCCGCCGCGCAGGATCACATCCGTTCCCCCTACGCGCACGGGCGTGCCGGGCGAGACGCGGGCGATCAATACCTGGCGACCCTTCGCCGGCGGTGGACGCAGTTCAAAATCGATGGTTGGCTCATAGTAGCCCAGCGCTTTTAATCCATCGCGGATAGCATCATCAACGCGGGCGCGGAAACGCTGGTCCGCCGTTACTTCGTCGCTCTCAATAGTTGAGAGCTGGGCGCGGACGTTTTTTTGCAGCGCACCCGTTAGCCCCTCCACCTGCAAACGAACGTTTGCCGCTAAGGCCGTCCCGCTTGCCAGCAGCAGAGTGGCAAAACCTATCAGTCGGATGTGTGGCACGTTCTCTCCTGAATATCAGGCTTCCTGAGGTAAGGAAACCGAAATGCCGCTCCCCGGCTTAACAAATTCCCACCATAGTGGGTTGAAAAATGGCTGGCTAGCCCAATATTTCTTAATGTTTAAATCTAGCCGTATTTGCAGCATTTATTGTGTTCAATTCAACGCTGCGTTACAACCTCGATCACATATCTGTTCCTGGGAGGCCACACCGTGAGTCTATTTGATAAAAAACACCTTGTTACTCAAACGGATGCATTGCCAGGACGCAATACACCCATGCCGGTTGCCAGCCTGCATGCCGTTAACGAACACTCAATGACCAACGTTCCCGAGGGAATGGAGACCGCGCTGTTTGCGATGGGCTGCTTCTGGGGCGTGGAGCGCCTGTTCTGGGTGCTGCCTGGCGTCTATAGCACTGCGGCAGGCTATGCGGGCGGCTATACGCCAAACCCGACCTACCGCGAAGTATGCTCCGGCCAGACCGGACATGCCGAAGCCGTGCGCGTGGTCTATGACCCAAGCGTGATTAGGTACGAGCAACTGCTACAGGTTTTCTGGGAGAACCACGATCCTGCCCAGGGCATGCGCCAGGGTAACGACCACGGCACCCAGTACCGCTCGGCCATCTACCCGCTGACACCGGAGCAGGACGCTGCCGCGAAGGCGAGCCTTACCCGCTTCCAGCAGGCGATGCGCGCCGCCGGGGACGATCGTACCGTGACCACTGAAATCAAAACCGCCGGCCCGTTCTACTATGCCGAGGACGATCACCAGCAGTACCTGCATAAGAATCCGTATGGCTACTGCGGAATCGGTGGGATTGGGGTCTGTCTGCCGCCGCAGACGGCGGGGTGAAAAAGCGTTGCTATTAAATAGCAGCCCACTAAACATGGGCTGCTATCATTTATAGCTAACTTATTAAAATTAACCCTACATATTAAATTCTATCGAGAATTACTTAGAGAAGGAATTTTAGATGAAGCTTTATTTAAGCCATTTGAAATATGATCACTCATCTTATTGCCAATGATTTTAAAATCATTTTTTTGGTCCTTGAGGTCACCATAAAATTCATGTGCATTACTCCCAAAACTCATGCCAAGATTGAAGTAACCCAATATGGAAGATACCAGTGACAGTTTTTGCGCCGCAGCGGGGTTTTTTTCTTCAACAGCCCTGCTTGCTATTGCAAATACTGTTGAGATAATAGCAGAGCTACTATTTATCAATTGATAAATTATCTTTGTTTTACTTTTGGAAGAAAACATTGAGCCTTCACGCCTTCCACTACCTACAAGACTGTTGAATATATCTTCAAAAACATGACCTAATTTACCGTTGGAAGTAGAAAATCTGCTCTCTAAGGAATTCCCAAGGCTTGAGAAAACCTCTCTCCCGCCCCTGCCAAAACGAGTACCCCTTTCAAGTCCTCTTTGAACATCAATAGAGCCTCGATTCCCGCGCCCTCTAAATGTCTGCTCAATAATATCTGTTGCTGAACTATACAGCGTTGTTATACCATTAATAATGCCTAATGCGAACGACGCTGTTTGAAGTTTTGCAGCAGCCTGAGGGTTACTCCCTTCTTCAACACGCCCAACAATATCAACTATATTTTTTGCAACCTGTGTACCGTATGTCAATGCGCCTTTTGTTGTTCTTACAATAATATTAGCCATTGCTTCTGACGTTTCTTCCGAAAATAAATATTTGAAAAGAGACTTTAAGCCAATAGTCAACATATCAACTATTAGTCCATGCCCACTTGGATCGGTATGGTTTACAGGATCGTTTTCACAGTAGGCATAGGGATTGATGCCACCAATGCCAAAAGGGCTTTCGCTATCGGGGCAGGTAAAACGCATCAAAATCGGATTATAGCCGCGATAACCATTTCCAAGATGTGAAACTCCAGTGAAAGGATCGGGACGCTCACCGTTAAAGCCTGGAAGCAGACCATTCTGTGAGTTATTAACAGATCCAAAAGCAGAATAAAGGGAAACATACTGATTATTGCCTTCGTAAGCCATCAGCGTGCTGTTAGTTTGATTAGTGCCAATAAGTTGTAAAGACATAATTATGCTCCAGTGATTGAGTATATCGCTGACGATATTTTTACAGTTTTTCATGGCTTACAGCAGCATTACCCGCCAACCCAGAAATAATTCGATCCTGCTGCTGCTCGCTTTGGCGGATCTGATTAACTAGCTGAGATCCACGGTAGTAAAGATATTGCTCTTCACTGCTTACTGATTGGTAGATAAGATTATTCAGCCCATCATAACCATAGCGTGCTTGCGTACCGTCAGAAGCCTCTACGCTAATCAAACGCCCCGATGCATCATAAGTTAAAGTACGGCCAGCCTCGTCACACTTTAGTCGTCCATCACTATAGTAGGCCAAATTAATAACTGTCGGATACGCAGGATTTCCACTGTGCTTAATTGATGTAAGCTGAGTAGGATCGTCGCTATTTATATACGAATTAGTGGTGTCAATGCTACTATTTATATATATAAATTCTGCTGTATCGGTTACACCGCTCTCATTAACTGTGGTGCAGGTCTTGATATTATTCAGACTATCATATTCAAATTCTTGTGAAGTAAATGCCTGCCCGTAACCATCTTTTGGCAGCACATTGCCGCTGCATTTATGGAGCTGAATCCTATTACGGGTATCATAATAATATTCATTATAACTTAGCGTTTCCGAACCCTGTTCAATCTTAACGGTGAAAACCTGATTATTCTCATAATAGTGGGTAGTAATAGTAATTTTTTCGCCGCTATCAGGGGTAATGGTACGAACATATTCGCGGCCATAATCATCATAGGTGATTTTCGTTTCAAGATTAGCGCTACCGTCTGTCAACTCAGCATTCTGAGTATACAGTCGCCCAAACTCGTCATAATCGAATGAGAGCGTGACGACTGGATCTGTAATAGTCTCAGGCTTACCTACCCTCACTCCAGAAACATAGTAACTTGACCATTGTGCATTATCTGCGATATCGGTATAGCTTACTGGTTTATTCAATACGCTCCATGTGTAAACGGGTACTTTAGTGCCCAAATTATTTAATACAGTTTCAGTATCCATTTGCCCAGATGTAAACCAAGTGTATGAATTGGCCTTCTTATCATCTTCCGTGGCAGTATCAAGTAGCCCTCTATCATAAAAATAGGTATAGTTTTGATTTATTATTTGATCATCATAGCTTGCTTTAACATGGGTTATTGCATTATCTAATAATGGATCATATGTATAGGTAAAGACCCTATTCAAACTATCGGTGAATGTATTAGGTTCCAGCGTGCTATCGATATAAGTATAAACCTCATGCCGTCCGCCAACCGTTACGTTTTTCACCCGCCCCAAGCCATCTATTTCACGGCTACCTACCTCATTAGATACGCCATATTTATCAATAACAGTAATCTTCTGCACAATGTCGAGGCTAAATTGCGGCGCATATTCATTAACAATAACTGTGCCGTCGGCAAAAGTACTTTTATAGGCTCGGTCAAAATCATCATATTCATAAACAGTTGTGTAACCCATTTCGTCTACGGATTGGCGCAGGCGCTTGAGTCCATCATAATAAGAATATGAACGGCTGTATTCATTACCCTCTACATCATAATGGATGACTGTTTCTGGCTTATACATGTTATTAAGAAAAACTTTGGTATTTGACGATACATTGCCGCTTTCAGCACGAATGTATCTATTAAAAATATTATCAATAGGCGTATATTGAAAACCTCGCCTTTGATAAACACTGCCATCGGGGTTATCACTATCACTGAAGAAATTATATGCACATGGCTTGCCCCAATTGTCACATTCGTTTTTAACATTAATTTCAAAACTTTCTACAGAACCAGAACTATTGATATAACTATCGAAAACAGTTTCATACAAAAGTCTTCCAAGCGAATCATAATTACGTGTTAATACTGTTGCAAAATCTTTATTAATCTGCTCTATTGCACTTTTTTCAATAGAGATAACTCGGCCTTGCGCATCATGACTTAAACGAGTGACACTGTTATTATAATCAGTAAAAGTGGTACTGAGATTAGGTTTGTCGCTGTCAGTCGATATATTATACTCAGCAGTAGTCGTCATTTCATACTTATCATTACCCTCAAACTTAACTTTTCTTAAAAAACGCCCAGCCGTATCGTAATAAAAATTATATTGCGCACCTAAAAATTCAGTCAATGACACCAGCTTCCCTGAATAGCAGGAGCGTTTTATAGAGCTTTCCAACTGATAACCATCATAACTGTTAATAGTCATGTCACACTGAATGGTGTTATCTTGAAATGTATAAACATGAACTTGTGAGCTTGAGAACTCTACAGGACTTTTTAAACCATTGTTCGTTGAGTCAGCATTATAAACATTTGTAGTTTTAATATAAATCAAGCCATAGTTGCTTTGAGAATTGATATCTGAATAGTATTGCGTATCGCTCGTTATTAATGCCTGTTTATCAGGTGTGCCAGTACCGTTATCAATTACTTTCACCAGCGACTCTTTATCTTTTACAATCGCGGTCACCATAGGACGATCGTTAAGCGCATCGAAGGAGCTATAGCGAGTATACGTTACCCGAACAGGTACATCGTCATAATCCGAGGGAGCAGGGGTTACTTTTTTGCTTTTTACCAGGTTGCCAAAACCATTGACATCAGCAGGGCACCCGGTATAACCGTCGGCGCTATCCGCTTCGCCGTCTGCGCTATAAAATTCATAGTCGGTCTGGGTACCGTCGGGATCGATCTGCTGCGTCAGATTGCCAAAATCATCGTATTGGTATTGGGTCAATTCACTACGCGTGCCACTGCTGTCCTTCCACGTTAATGTTTGGGTCTGCGGATACTGATACTGTGCCGGCAGATCGTCATAGCTTGTATCAGGATGATCGGCCTGCCAGGCGTCGGCATAGTACGAGGTATTTACAACGTAGGAAGTGTCACCCTGCAGCACCTCTAACTTGCTTAAAAGATGGTAGTTATTGTAGGTGTAGGTTGTCGTGATCTTCTGTCCATCGCTGTCGGTTTGCGTTAGCGTTGTGGAGTAGAAATAGTCCTGACCCGCCAGGCTATAGACGTAATCGGTTGTGGCATCCCACTGACCCCCCTCCGGCGAGTCAAAGCCCAGATAGTTAGGGAACCCTTGTGAGTCGTTTGGCCCATAGTCGGTCACCATGTCTGGTTGACCAAAGCCCGGAGAGACCGTTAATCGGGTAACGGCAGGTAACGGTTGTTGCCCCGACTGCGTAGGAAACAGCATAATACCTTTAGTTATATTATTATCATTATTGTAAACAACCTCTTTTATTAGCCCGGTGATAGACTGCGTTTTTACTAGCGTCTGCAGATCTCCCCCGATGCCAATATCTTGATAAAAATATTGCCAGCTTCCACCGTTTAATCCTGAATGAGAAATAGCGGATAAATAACTGTTCGTTTTGTGCAGGGTCAGGGAGTACTCTTCAGAAGAACCAGGATAAAAGGTCAGTATCGGTGATGAATCATAGTTACATTTCAATAGCGTTACTCCGCTATCGTCCGTAATATTATCTATTACATATGCTTTCGAGGTATTCTTCCATTTTATATTTATTGAATAGCCTAACGCCGTATACATTCTTGTTGGAATATACTTTCCGTATTCATAGGTATTCAAGTCAGTCACGCTACCATCATGCTCGGTAAGACGGTAAAAGGTGGTGCCGTAATCGTTAACC
The DNA here is from genome assembly GCF_031987975.1 of Pseudescherichia sp. Taxonomy (GTDB): domain Bacteria; phylum Pseudomonadota; class Gammaproteobacteria; order Enterobacterales; family Enterobacteriaceae; genus Pseudescherichia. The sequence continues at coordinate 143,702 of NZ_DALZYX010000009.1, forward strand.
ATCTGTACCAGGGTAAAGGTTTGCATCTTATTTTGCTTAATGACAGGTGGATTCATAGTGAAATCCACCTTATAGCTTTCCCCCGAAGCCAATGAAAGCTGTTGATTAACGGTATCGACTATTGTTAACGGAAGGGATATGCCAATACCTAAACCAAAATCGTCGGTTGACGAGGTTGGTGAGTAGCTTATAGCAAAGTTAAGCTCCGGCCCCATGGCATTATTACCAATGAGCTGTCCCAGCGAGTGCTGAAAGCTAAACAAACGGGTACGTGGATCGACATCTTCAGAGGAGGCGCTAATAAAATTAGGCGTTTGTGAATAGTAATTTGCACTCATGATGATACCTCAACAATAATATTGATTATTAATAAGGAGAGCCAGCCTGACTTTTATAAATCTAGTAGTTTCTTTTTTTTAATAAAGCCCCTTTTTTAGCGGGCTATGTCTGATATTTGGGCTAATTAAATCAATAATTGCCACGCCCCCTCTGTTTAAACATTGTACTCCCGATGCTGGCAGGCCTCCCCCGGCTTACGCTATACTAGGCCCTGGATCGCCGGTCCACTCGCTATGGATCGGCGTTTACCTGATGTATTACATGGATTTTCAACCTTCCCTTCTTGAGGATCTGGCCGATGGCTGGATAAGATATGTTAAACAGTATTCTACTGATACTTTGTCTGATTGCCGTAAGTGCGTTCTTCTCGCTGTCGGAGATTTCGCTTGCGGCCTCCCGTAAAATCAAACTTAAGCTGCTTGCCGACGACGGCAATATCAACGCCCAGCGCATCCTGAAAATGCAGGAAAACCCCGGCACCTTCTTTACCGTTGTGCAGATCGGCCTTAACGCCGTCGCCATTCTCGGCGGTATCGTGGGCGACGCGGCGTTCTCACCGGCCTTTTACAGCGTGCTGCTCAACGTGGTGTCGCCGGAGCTGGCGGATCGGCTGAGCTTTATTCTCTCCTTTACCCTCGTGACCGGGCTGTTCATTCTCTTTGCTGACCTGACCCCGAAACGCATCGGTATGATTGCGCCCGAAGCCGTGGCTTTGCGTATCATCAACCCGATGCGCTTCTGCCTGTTTATCTTCCGCCCGCTGGTGTGGTTCTTTAACGGGCTGGCCAACGTCATCTTCCGCATCTTCAAGCTGCCGATGGAGCGTAAGGACGACCTTACCTCCGATGATATCTACGCGGTATTTGAGGCCGGGGCGCTGGCAGGCGTGCTGCGTAAGCAGGAGCACGAGCTGATTGAGAACGTGTTTGAGCTGGAGTCGCGCACCGTGCCGTCATCCATGACCTCGCGCGAAAACGTCATCTGGTTCGATCTGCATGAAGATGAGCAGAGCCTGAAGAGCAAGGTGGCGGAGCATCCGCACTCCAAGTTTCTGGTCTGTAATCAGGATATCGATCACATCGTGGGCTACGTCGATTCCAAAGATCTGCTTAACCGCGTGCTGGCCAACCAGAGCCTGGCCCTGAACAGCGGCGTGCAGATCCGCAATACGCTGATTGTGCCAGACACCCTGACCCTCTCCGAAGCGCTGGAGAGCTTTAAGGCGGCGGGGGAAGACTTCGCGGTGATCATGAACGAGTATGCGCTGGTGGTGGGGATCATTACCCTCAACGACGTCATGACCACCCTGATGGGTGATTTGGTCGGTCAGGGACAGGAGGATCAGATCGTAGCCCGTGACGAGAACTCCTGGCTCATCGACGGCGGGACGCCAATCGACGATGTCATGCGCGTGTTGGATATCGACGAGTTCCCGCAGTCCGGCAACTACGAAACCATCGGCGGCTTTATGATGTTTATGCTGCGTAAAATCCCGAAACGCACCGACTCGGTGAAGTACTCCGGCTACAAGTTTGAGGTGGTGGATATCGATAACTACCGCATCGATCAGCTGCTGGTTACCCGCCTCGACAGCAAGCCTACTCCGCTGACGCCGAAGCTGCCAGACGCCGAGAACAAAGGCGCGGCGTAAAGCCCCTTCCCTGGAAACATCAACGGCCCCATTTGGGGCCGTCTTATTATATTACTCAACTACTGCATAGCACGTGCTTACGCCATATCGGTTTGCAGTCGCATAACATGGCGATTGACTTCAGACATCACAGAATAGTGCTGCTTATCTTTTACTTTCGGGACCAGGATTTTACCCTTGTCGAACTCAAAAGCGCCTACGTCCTTGATATACAACCGTCCACGAAACAGGATCTTCACGTACTTCGCTACCTGGAGCGGATTGTAACGTTGGAAAATTTTCATTCTTCTATCTCTCCTGCTAAATCTTACGCTCAAGCGACGCCACAATTGGCTCGACTTTGATGAACGCAAATTTTGTTGCCTAGTGACTATAGACCACAAACTCATTGATACCCAGCATGCATAAGTTTATTTACCGTTTGATGACAATTAATCAGAATTTTCTATTCCGAGTACTTATCAGGACAGTATAAGCCATGGTTTTTGCGCAAATGTGTGCGTTCACCCGCAAACTGGCACCCGGTTTGCGAGAAAAGAAGATTAATTGCATTTATCATTAAGGGCAGAGACCAAGTGGTCGGATCACCTGCACTGAATAAGGGGAACATGATGACGTTACGCAAGACTCTGGCTGTAACCTGCCTGCTGCTGCCGCTGGTGGCTTCGGCCCACCGCTTCGAAGAGAACCAGCGCGTTCCCCCCGTTGGCGTGGCCGATCGCGGCGAGCTGGTCCTCAACAATGATAAGTTTAGCTATAAAAACTGGAATAGCGCGCAGCTGACCGGAAAAGTGCGTGTGGTGATGCACATCGCTGGCCGCACCTCGGCGAAGGATAAAAATGCCGCGCTGATCGAGGCGATTAAAAACGCCAATTTACCGCACGACAGGTACCAGACCACCACAATCATCAATACCGATGATGCTATTCCCGGATCTGCGATGTTTGTGCGCAGCAGCATTGAGAGCAATAAGCAGCTCTACCCCTGGTCACAGTTTATTGTTGATAGCGAAGGGGTAACCCGTAAAGCCTGGCAGCTGCAGGAAGAAAGCTCCGCCGTCGCGGTGCTGGATAAAGAGGGACGGGTGCACTACGCCAAAGATGGTGCCCTCACCCAGCAGGAGTCGCAGCAGGTAGTTGCCCTGCTGCGTAAGCTGCTGGAGAGCTAAAGGTTAAAAAATTGAGACGCGGAAGCCGGGGTTGAGGAAGGATTCACGCGGCGTGTAGTCCAGCGTTTTTCCCTGCCAGTCATGGACGTGCGCCCCGGCAGCGACGGCCACCGCGTGGCCCGCGGCGGTATCCCAGACGCTGGTCGGCCCAAAGCGTGGATAGAGCTGTGCCTCACCTTCTGCCACCAGGCAGAACTTGAGTGACGAGCCGATCGCCGTGGTCTGGTGTTCACCCATCTGCTCCAGATACTCTTTCAGCTCGTTGTCGTTAGCGGCATGAGAGCGGCTAATCACCACCCGTGGCGGGCGGGCTTCACGCACCTGGATCGGGTTACGGATGTTGCTCTCCTCTTTCCAGGCCTTACCTTCCGCTGCGCTGTACATGACTTTCAGTACGGGGGCATAAACTACGCCCAGCACCGGCTTACCCTCCTCGATCAGGGCAATGTTAACGGTGAACTCGCCGTTGCGCTTGATGAACTCCTTAGTGCCATCCAGCGGATCCACCAGCCAGTAGCGCTGCCAGTGCTGACGTACTTCCCAGGCAGGCGGATCCTCTTCCGAAAGCACCGGAATATCAGGAGTAAGTGCTTGCAAACCTTTAACAATCACCTTGTGGGCCGCAATATCAGCCGCGGTTACCGGTGAATCGTCGGTCTTACGGTTCACGTCTATCGGGCTGTTCCCGTCGTAAACCTGCATAATGGCTTCGCCCGCTTCCCGCGCAAGCTGACAAATCGCTTCTAACATTTTCCACCTCTCTATGTCAGTGGTTTTAACTCGTTGTTTTACTTATACCCTATCACGACCAGAACTGCCATCTGTGACCACGTCTGCGGTTTTATCGCTCACTTTTATGGCAAGATTCACAAATTTGTAAGCAACCAGATGTAAATACATTCTCTTTTGTGGATTAGATCTAAAAGGACTCTCTGATGATTAAGTTTAGCGCAACGCTCCTGGCCATGCTGACGGCGGTGGGTGCCCAGGCTGCCACCGTGGATCTCCGCCTGCTGGAAACCACCGATCTGCACAGCAACATGATGGACTTTGACTACTACAAAGATACGCCGACAGAGAAGTTCGGCCTGGTGCGCACCGCGACGCTAATTAATGCCGCTCGCCAGGAGGCCGCCAATAGCGTGCTGGTGGATAACGGCGACGTGATTCAGGGCAGTCCGCTGGGGGATTACATGGCGGCGAAGGGATTAACCCAGAACGAGGTACACCCGGTCTATAAGGCGATGAATACCCTTGACTATGCGGTGGGTAACCTCGGCAACCATGAGTTCAACTATGGTCTGGATTATCTGCACCGCGCCCTGGCGGGAGCGAAGTTTCCCTACGTGAATGCCAATATCATCGACGCGAAAACGCAAAAGCCGCTGTTCACGCCTTACCTGATCAAAGAGACCACGGTGAAGGATAAAGAGGGCAAAACGCAGACGCTGCGCATTGGCTATATCGGCTTTGTGCCGCCGCAGATCATGACCTGGGATAAGGCTAACCTCAGCGGCAAGGTGACGGTGAACGATATTACCGAGACCGCACGCAAGTACGTACCAGAGATGCGCAGCAAAGGGGCGGACATCGTGGTAGTAATTGCTCACTCCGGACTTTCAGCCGAGCCGTACAAGGCGCTGGCAGAGAACTCAGTCTACTACCTCAGCGAGGTTCCCGGCGTAGACGCGATCCTCTTTGGGCATGCTCATGCGGTCTTCCCCGGTAAAGACTTTGCCGATATCAAAGGTGCGGATATCGCTACCGGCACCCTTAACGGCGTACCGGCGGTGATGCCCGGCATGTGGGGAGATCACCTCGGCGTGGTCGATTTGGTGCTGAACAACGACGGCGGCAAATGGCAGGTGACCCACTCCCGCGCTGAGGCGCGTCCCATCTACGACGCAGCGGCGAAGAAATCGCTGGCGGCAGAAGACAGCAAGCTGATTTCCGTTCTGAAAGAGTCTCACGACGCTACCCGGGAGTTTGTCAGCAAGCCCATCGGGCAGTCTGCCGATAACATGTATAGCTACCTGTCGCTGGTACAGGATGACCCCACCGTGCAGGTCGTCAACATGGCGCAGAAGGCCTACGTAGAGCACTATATTCAGGGCGATCCGGATCTGGCCTCGCTGCCGGTACTCTCTGCCGCCGCGCCATTCAAAGCAGGCGGTCGCAAGAACGATCCGGCCAGCTTCGTCGAGGTGGAAAAAGGCCAGCTGACCTTCCGCAACGCCGCCGATCTCTACCTCTACCCAAATACGCTGGTGGTGGTGAAGGCCAGTGGAAAAGAGGTGAAGGAGTGGCTGGAGTGCTCTGCCGGGCAGTTTAACCAGATCGATCCGCACAGCAGCAAGCCGCAGTCGCTGATTAACTGGGATACCTTCCGCACCTATAACTTTGATGTGATTGACGGCGTCAATTACCAGGTCGATGTTACCCAGCCCGCTCGCTATGATGGCGAGTGCCAGAGTCTGAATCCGCAGGCGGAGCGCATTAAAAATCTGACCTTCAACGGCAAGCCCATCGATCCCAACGCCACTTTCCTCGTTGCCACTAACAACTACCGCGCCTACGGCGGCAAGTTTGCCGGGACGGGGGACAGTCACATCGCCTTTGCCTCGCCGGATGAGAACCGCTCCGTGCTGGCGGCGTGGATAAGCACTGAGTCAGCCCGCTCGGGGGCAATCCACCCGGCGGCAGATAACAACTGGCGTCTTGCACCGATCCACAGCGATACGACGCTGGATATTCGCTTCGAAACCTCTCCTTCTGACAAGGCGGCAGCGTTTATCAAAGAGAAGGCCCAGTACCCGATGAGCCAGGTCGGCAGCGATGACATCGGGTTCGCAATTTACAAAGTTAATCTAAACGCGAAGTAACCCGTAGGCCGGGCAAGGCGAAGGCCGCCGCCCGGCGATTTCCGACCCTACGCCGCCCGCTCGTCGCGCCTCGCCAGTACCTCCGGCAGGTTCAGCTCTATCCAGTCGGCGAGCGCGGCGACTTTCTCGCTCACCTCTTCCCCCAGCGGCGTCAGGCTGTACTCAACGTGCGGCGGCACGACCGGATAAGCCACGCGGTTGATAAAGCCGTCCTGCTCCAGCCACTGTAAGGTTTGCGCCAGCATCTTCTCGCTGACGCCACCCATCTTGCGGCGCAGATCGCTAAAGCGATGCGTGCCGTCGCGCAGGGCCACCATCACCAGCACGCCCCAGCGGCTGGTCAGATGCTTAAGCACGTCGCGGGAGGGACACTGCTCGGCGAACAGATTACCTTCGCGCAGCCGTTCACTTAGCGTCTGGGGTGCGTTAGTTATTTTCATACTTACCTTTTTGTACGTACTTACTAAAAGTTAGTTAGGGTGCTAGTGTGCCATAACTCACTACCCACAAGAAGGAAAATTCTATGATCGCCATTACTGGTGCAACCGGCCACCTGGGCCAGCTAACCTTTACTGAACTGCTGAAAACCGTCCCCGCCAGCCAGCTGGTGGCCATTGTGCGTAACCCGGCGAAAGCCGAAACCCTGGCTCAGCAGGGCGTCACCGTACGCCAGGCGGAGTATACCGATCGGGCCGCGCTCACGGCCGCCCTTGAGGGCGTTGAGAAGCTGCTGCTGATCTCCTCCAGCGAAGTGGGCCAGCGCGCGGTTCAGCACCGTAACGTCATCGACGCGGCGAAGGCGGCGGGGGTGAAATTCATCGCCTATACCAGCCTGCTGCATGCCGATCGCTCCCCGCTGGGCCTGGCAGCTGAACATATTGAAACCGAACGCAACCTGGCAGCCTCTGGTATCCCCTACACCCTGCTGCGTAACGGCTGGTATAGCGAAAACTACCTGGCCAGCGCCCCAGCGGCGTTAGCGCATGGCGTGTTTATCGGCTCAGCCGGTGAGGGCAAAATCGCCTCCGCCACCCGGGCTGACTATGCAGCGGCGGCGGCTAAGGTGATGAGCAGCGAAGGCCATGCGGGCAAGGTATACGAGCTGGCAGGCGATGAAGCCTGGACCCTCAGCGAGCTGGCAGCAGCGTTGAGCAAGCAGAGCGGTAAGCCGGTGGTGTATCAGAACCTCAGCGAAGCCGACTTTGCTGAAGCGCTGAAAGGGGCAGGTCTGCCGGAAGCATTCGCTAACCTGCTGGCAGACTCCGACGTCGGCGCGGCAAAAGGGGGTCTGTTCGACGACAGCCGGACGCTGAGCACGCTGATTGGCCGCCCTACCACGCCAATTCACGACAGCATTCGCGAAATCGTCTGAGGTTACAGAGTCGTTAATTTTTGTAGCATCCCGGTGGGTCATTCCTGATAATGAAGTAATGACCCGCGTGGAGAGAGCCAGTGCAAGGTGTACCGGAGCAGTTCAGCGATGAAAAAGACAGCGCCCGCTTTCGCCATCTGGCGCAGCTTCCGGGTGTGGAGCTGTATCATGCCCATATCTCCCGCTACGCCTTTGAGCCGCATACCCACGAAGCCTTTGGCATTGGCACCATAGAGGCTGGCGCGGAGCGCTTTCGCTATCGCGGGGCGCAGCACGTCGCGCCGGCCCGCTCGGTGGTCACTATGAATCCCGATGAGCTGCACACCGGCGAGGCGGCAGCCGACGACGGCTGGCGCTACCGCATGATCTACCTTGAACCGGATCTGCTGGAGCAGGTCACCGGCATCCGTCACTGGTGGTTCGCTGACGCCACCCGTTACGATCCGCTTCGCTCCCGGCGGATCTGCGTCCTGATCCACAGCCTCTGGCACAGCGACGATCCGCTGGCCCAGCAGGGGCTGCTGCTGGATCTGATAGACACCTTCCGCCCGCTGGCTCGCCATGCACCGGCGCAGGCGGAGGGCGCGCACCGCTTCGAGCGTGTGCGCGACTACCTGCACGACAACTATATGCACACCCTCACCCTGGAGGAGCTGGCTCAGGTGGTCTCCCTGAGTCCGTACCATTTCCAGCGCCAGTTCAAGGCCCATTTTCACGTCACGCCGCACCAGATGCTGATGGCGATCCGCCTGTGGCGTGCTAAAGATTTTCTCACCCAGGGGATGCCCGCCGCCGACGTTGCCGCTGTCACCGGACTGACAGATCAGTCGCACCTTACCCGCGCTTTTACCCGCCGCTACGGCATCACCCCGGTGCGCTACCAGAAACAGGTAGTCCGGCGCTAATGCGCAATCTCGTACAATACGGCCGGCCGCTGCCTTCTTACACTGCATGCAGATTTAAATAAATGGATGGAACAAATGATTAGCGGTGTGTTGTATGCCCTGCTTGCAGGTCTAATGTGGGGATTGATTTTTGTCGGACCACTGATCGTGCCGGAGTACCCGGCGCTGCTACAGTCGATGGGGCGCTATCTGGCGCTGGGGCTTATCGCCCTGCCGCTGGCGTGGCTGGGTCGTAAGCGCCTGAAAAAGCTAGTCCGCCGGGACTGGCTTACCGCGCTGGAGCTGACCATGATGGGCAACCTGATCTATTACGCCTGCCTGGCAAGCGCTATTCAGCGCACCGGTGCACCTGTCTCAACCATGATAATCGGCACTCTGCCCGTGGTGATCCCGGTCTTCGCCAACCTGCTCTACAGCCGCCATGACGGCAAGCTGGCGTGGTCGAAAATGGTTCCCGCCCTGGTCTGTATCGCTATCGGCCTGGCGTGCGTTAACATTGCCGAGCTGCGGCACGGCGTAACGGGTGCGGGCGGATGGCGCTACGTCTCCGGGATCCTACTGGCCGTCATCTCAGTGGTGTGCTGGGCATGGTATGCCCTGCGTAATGCCCGCTGGCTGCGGGATAACCCGGATAAAAATCCAATGATGTGGGCAACCGCGCAGGCGCTGGTGACCCTGCCGGTTTCGTTGATAGGATATGTGGCGGTATGCGGCTGGTTAGGCGTTCAGCAACCCGAGTTCACGCTGCCGTTTGGCCCCCGTCCGGGCCTGTTCGTTGGATTGATGGTGGCGATCGCCGTGCTCTGCTCATGGGTGGGCGCACTGTGCTGGAATATCGCCAGCCAGAAGCTGCCGACGGTAATTTTAGGTCCGCTGATTGTCTTTGAAACCCTGGCGGGGCTGCTCTATACCTTCCTGCTGCGCCAGAGTTTGCCGCCTTTGCTGACGGCATCAGGTATTCTACTGTTGGTGATTGGCGTAACGCTTGCCGTCAGAGGAAAACCGGTGCAGTAGGCCGGGCAAACGCAGTGCCGCCCGGCGATTTATCGGTTAAGCGTTAGCCATATCTGCCTGGCGACGGGTAGTTTTGAACACCGCTACCGCCTCGCTCAAACGGGCGGACTGCTCCTCCAGCGCCGCCGCCGCCGCCGCAGACTCCTCCACCAGCGAGGCGTTCTGCTGCGTGACGCGATCCATCTCCGCTACCGCCTGGCCAACCTGATCGATACCGCGGCTCTGTTCGTCAGAAGCGGAGGCGATTTCGCCCATGATATCGGTCACGCGGGTGACCGCACTGACGATCTCCGCCATGGTCTCCCCGGCCTGGTTGACCAGCATGGAGCCGGCGTCAACCCGATCGCCGGAGGCATCAATCAGGCCCTTGATCTCCTTCGCCGCCTGGGCGCTGCGCTGGGCAAGAGTACGCACCTCACCAGCCACCACGGCAAAGCCCCGTCCCTGCTCACCCGCGCGTGCTGCCTCTACCGCCGCGTTCAGTGCCAGGATGTTGGTCTGGAAAGCAATCCCGTCAATAACATTCGTGATCTGGGCAATTTTGCTGGAGCTGGTGGCGATCTCGTCCATCGTCTGCACCACCTTCTCCACCACGCTGCCGCCTTTCTTCGCAGTAGAAGAGGCATCCAGCGCCAGACGTGAAGCCTGGCGAGCGTTGTCGGCATTCTGCTTCACGGTGGCCGTCAACTGCTCCATGCTGGCCGCCGTCTCTTCCAGGGAAGCGGCCTGCTGCTCGGTACGGGAGGAGAGATCGTTGCTGCCCGTAGAGATCTCACTCGCGCCGGTATAGATTACGTCGGCCCCGTCACGCACCACGCCGACCGTATTTGCCAACGCGGTTTGCATCTCCTTCACGTTACGCGCCAGCAGCGCCATCTCGTTTTTGCCTTCGGCGGCAATCGGCTGGGTCAGATCGCCTGCGGCGATAGCGCGGATATGGCCGAGCACCTCATCCAGCGGCTGGAGCAGCACGCGGCGCATCGCAATCCAGCTGGTAATAATCACGGCAATGACCATGAGCATGATCGCAGAGAGGATCCACAGAATACGTTTGTAGTCGCTCTCATTATCTTTCACGCCCTTGCTGGCCAGATCCGCCTGTGCCTGACGCCACTCGTGGTAGACCGCCTGCATCGCTTTCTGCTTCTGCTCGGCGTTCTGTTTGAACATCTCTTCCAGTTTGCCCTGGGCAAGGAAAGTGTTCATCTGAGCCAGGGTGGTAGAGTAATTGCGATACTGCTCTTCCAGGCGGTCGGCCAGATGCTCGTCCATCCCCGGCGTTTCCGGCAGGGCATAGTATTTGTCGTAATGGTCTTTAGCCTCCGCCAGCAGGTTTTTCGCGATGATAACCAGCTCGCTGAGTTGCCCGCCGTTGATCTGGCTCGCCTCGCTGCTTTGCAGACGCAGCATGCCCCGGTTGAGGGTCACGCGGGCCTGGTTCAGGCTAATCCATGCGTCGGTAAATTCAGCGACGTTCTGGCTGGAGAGCTGGGAGACATTGAAATTATCTTTATCGTTATTAAGCGCGGTAATGAACACGCTGGCTGAGATCGCCTGCATGACGCCAAGCGCCAGCAGGACTGAAATCAGCAGGGTAATGACTTTCATACGTTTAAACATGTATTGCCTTTTAGGTGCAGGATATTGTCTGGCCTGTATCTATCGGCAGGCATGGCGGCTTCTTGAACATAATTGTGAAGTACATCTCATTTTCCCCCTGCCGCTAAAGGGTTATAGCGCTGGTTTAAAGATGCATTTAAAATACATCTTATTATTTAACCCTTGAGGTAACTGCTATGGCCTTTCGCGATCAATCTTTAGGTGAGCTGGCGCTCTCTATCCCCCGGGCCTCGGCCCTGTTCCGTCAGTACGATATGGACTACTGCTGTGGCGGTAAGCAGACTCTGGCGCGTGCGGCCCAGCGCAAAGCGCTGGATGTTGAAGAAATTGAGACGGCGCTGGCGAAGCTGGCCGAGCAGCCGGTAGACAAGGACTGGCGCGTAGCCCCGCTGGCCGAGATTATTGATCACATCATCGTGCGCTATCACGACAGGCACCGCGAACAGCTGCCAGAGCTGATCCTGCAGGCCACCAAGGTTGAGCGCGTTCATGCCGATAAGCCCAACGTGCCGCGTGGGCTGACCAAATACCTGACCATGCTGCATGAGGAGCTGACTAGCCACATGATGAAGGAGGAGCGGATCCTCTTCCCGATGATCAAGCAGGGCCAGGGCAGCCATGCGGCGGGACCGGTAAGCGTGATGGAGAGTGAGCACGATGAAGCGGGTGAGCTGCTGGAGGTGATCAAGCACACCACCCATAACGTGACGCCGCCGCCCGAGGCCTGCACGACGTGGAAAGCGATGTATAACGGGATTAACGAGCTGATTGACGATCTGATGGAGCACATCAGCCTGGAGAATAACGTGCTCTTCCCACGCGCGTTAGCCGGGGAGTAAACAAAAAGGCCCGGCAGCGCTACGCTTGCCGGGCCTACAGACTATTACTTCCAGAAACCTTACTTACGGAAACTCTCTACGCGCTTCTTGCCGACCAGCAGCCAGAATGCGCCCAGCACCACGAACCACAGCGGCGTGACGATCAGCGCCTGACGGGTATCCTCTTCCAGGGTCAGCAGCACCAGCACAAAGGCAAAGAACGCCATGCACACCCAGCACATCACCTTACCCAGCGGCATCTTGTAGATCGACTTCGCGTGCAGCTCCGGACGGCGCTTACGGTAGACCAGATATGAGCAGAGAATAATGGTCCAGACGAACATAAACAGGATCGCTGATACGGTGGTGATCATGGTGAAGGCCGCAATCACGCTCGGGTTCACGTAGAGGATCACCACACCGCCCAGCAGGCAGATGCAAGAGAAGGTCAGGCCGGTAGCCGGTACGGCACGCTTCGACAGCTTGCCGAAGCTCTTCGGTGCCACGCCGTCCTGGGCCAAGCCAAACAGCATCCGGCTGGTGGAGAAGACGCCGCTGTTTGCCGAGGAGGCCGCAGAGGTCAGCACCACAAAGTTAATGATGCTCGCCGCAGCTGGCAGGCCCACCAGCACAAACAGCTCAACGAACGGGCTTTTGTTCGGTACCACCGAGCTCCACGGCGTCACGGACATGATCACAATCAGCGCGAAGACGTAGAACATAATGATACGGATAGGAATAGAGTTAATCGCACGTGGCAGTGATTTCTCCGGATCTTTGGTCTCGGCTGCCGTGGTGCCTACCAGCTCAATACCGACAAAGGCAAAGACCGCGATCTGGAAACCGGCAAAGAAGCCGCTCAGCCCTTTCGGGAACCAGCCGCCATCATCCCACAGGTGGGTAAAGGAGGCCTCAACGCCGGTTGGCGACTGGAAGTTCATCAGCACCATGACCACGCCTACGATAATCAGCGACACGATGGCGACGATTTTGATCATCGCAAACCAGAACTCCATCTCACCGAACAGCTTCACCGTCGCCAGGTTAAGGCTCAGCAGCAGCGCGATCACCGCCAGCGAGGCCACCCAGTCCGACAGTCCGGGGAACCAGAACTGGGCGTAGGCGGTGATGGCTACCACGTCCGCCATGCCGGTGACCACCCAGCAGAACCAGTAAGTCCAGCCGGTAAAGTAGCCCGCCCAGGGACCGAGCAGATCGGCAGCAAAGTCGCTAAACGACTTGTATTCGAGGTTCGACAGCAGCAGCTCGCCCATGGCGCGCATCACGAAAAAGAGCATGAAGCCAATGATCATATAAACAAATATGATCGACGGGCCGGCAAGGCTGATTGTTTTACCCGATCCCATAAACAGCCCGGTACCGATGGCACCCCCAATGGCAATAAGCTGGATATGACGGTTTGTAAGATGACGTCGTAGCGACTGCTCGGCCGGAGCCTGCTCGTCGGTAGCGACTTTGATCTGATCTACCATGTGTTTATTTCCTGTACCTGTCTGTGTTGTTGAGGCTCTTCTGGCCTTTCATTGCGTGACGCCGCAGGGCGCCTGAATGTGGACTCATCGATATTAGGTAAGAATCGGAGGGATGAATACTGCGATTTAAAAGCAATGTTACACTTATGTTAAAAATGAGTGTGATATCACACCACTACCTGGATTTGGCTCACAAAAATACACGCAAAAAATGCATTTGCAAGATTAAGTATCGACATTTCTGTAAAGAGTGGAGGATATGCGGAATTGTCGCTTCCTCCCCCCATTTGGGGAGAGGAATCGTTTAGCAGCGTTACAGAATTTCCAGCAGCTCGACTTCAAACACCAGGGTGCTGAACGGCGGAATCGATGCGCCCGCACCGCGCTCGCCGTAGGCCAGGTTCTGCGGAATGGTCAGCTCCCACTTCGAGCCGACCGGCATCAGGGTCAGCGCTTCGATCCAGCCTGGGATCACGCCGTTAACCGGAAACTCAGCCGGTTCGCCACGGGCCACGGAGCTGTCAAAGACCGAGCCGTCCGTCAGCTTACCGGTGTAGTGCACGCGCACGCGGTCGGTACGCGCCGGGATAGCGCCCTCGCCCTGCTTGATGACGCGGAACTGCAGGCCGGACTCGGTGCTGTTCACGCCTTCACGCTCGCGGTTCTCGTCCAGATACTTCTCGCCCTCTTCCGCCATCGCGGCAAAGCGTTCGCGACGCACCGCATCGGCACGCTCGTGAATTTCACGCAGCGCACGATGAACAACATCCACCGGCACAGCAGGCTGTTTACCTGCCAGCGCGTCGGCAATACCGGCAACCAGCGCTTCCGGCAGCAGGCCCTGGAGGCCAGACTCGCTCAGCTGCTGGCCTACCTGCAGGCCGATACCGTAACTTGCCTGTGCTTCGATAGTGTCAAACGTCGGGGTTGTCATGGGTTTTCCTTTCATCGTATTAAAAGTAGCGGGCAGCATAGCAGCCGCGCCGCACCGGGTAAAACTTTGTCGCAGGGAGGGTGACAAATCGCAGCGAAAAAGAAACAATAGAGAGGGGTAAGATTATTCCCGATCCCAGGTCACGAAAGAGCGCTTTACTACGCGAGTCAGGCAGTTAGCAATCTATACTCAGTGATACAGGAAAATAACGACGCGGAGCAGGAGGAAAGCCATGCCCGGGCGATTTGCACTGAAACCGACTCTGGCGAAAATCTGGTACGCGCCGGATAACTTTCGCATTATGGATCCGCTGCCCCCTGCGCACCGTCGCGGCATTATTATTGCGGCTCTGCTGATTATCATTGGCTTCTTGCTGCCGTCCGGGGACAACGCCGACGATGCGCCGGTCAGGCGTGACGCCCAGCTGGATATCGCCCCGTCCCAGCCAGCACCTACAGCCCAGCCCGCCGCGCCAACGGTGAGCGATCCCCAGCTGGTTGCGCCGGTTGCCCCGGAGCCAATCCAGGAGCAGGAGCAGCCGGAAGATACGCAAAGCAATACCGCGCAGACTAACGTCGTGCAGCCCTTCCAGGAGTCAGGAGGCATCGATCAGCAGTGGCGGACCTACCGCATTGCGTCTGGCCAAACGCTGGCCCAGCTGTTCCGCGATCATAACCTGCCGGCGACGGACGTCTATGCAATGGCGCAGGTCGAGGGCAGCGGCAAGCCGCTCAGCACGCTGCAAACCGGCCAGGTGGTGAAGATCCGCCAGAACGCCAGTGGCGTGGTCACCGGCCTGACAATTGAAACCGGCGATGGCGAGGTGCTGTTTACCCGCCAGGCCAACGGCAGCTTTATCCGCGCCCGCTGATTTCAGGCGTTTTCCCCGGTGGCGCTCGCGCTTACCGGGGCTACGATTACGCTTTGGGTTTATTAACCCACCAGATCCCCGAGCAGACCAGCACCAGCGCAATGGCGTATTTCATCTCAAGGATGTTCTCCCCCAGGAAGATCGCTGACAGCACCGTGCCCGCTACCGGGATCACAAAGTTAAACGGCGCAATCATGCTGACGCGGTTGTACTTGAGCAGGACGCTCCACAGAGCGAAGGCAATGGATGAGAGCAGCGTAAGATAGCCGAGGAGCACCGCCGCCGTCACGCTATGGACCACCAGCGTGCCGCCGGTCAGATAGCCGCCGAGCACCAGTACCCCGCCGCCAAACGCCAGCTGCCACCCGGTCATCACCGTCGGGTCAACGGTTTGCGAGATGCGTTTGCCATACAGCATCGAGGCGGAGAGAATAAACGCCGCCAGCACCACAAAGCCGTCCCCCATCATGCTAAAGCTGAAATCCAGCAGCGAGTGATTGAAGTTCACCAGCATCACCCCGGTAAAGCCCAGCACGCAGCCGATGCTCTTGTTATAGCTTAGCCTGTCATTTTTATAGATCAGGTGGGCCAGCAGCACGCTGAAAAAGGTGCCTGTGGCGTTCATGATCGAGCCTTTTACCCCAGTGGTAAAGGCGAGGCCGATATAGAAAAAAATGTACTGAATTGAGGTTTGCGTCAGGCCCAGAATCGCTAGCTGACCATACTGGCGTGGGCTGAGCCGGGCGATAGGTTTACGCTGCGCCATCGCGAACAACAGCAGCAAAAGTCCGGCAAACAGAAAGCGATAGCCAGCAAAGACGATCTTCGAGGGGATATCGTCGGTGGCAATAGCAAAGAGTTCATAGCCGCTCTTGATTGCGGGATAGGAGCTGCCCCAGAGTAGACAGCAGAGCGTAGCCCCGGCGTAGGCGACGTTTCTACGGGCAAAAACCGGTACTGAAGAGACTGTTTCCATTTCCTCACCAAAATTAAAATCGTGTTTTGATTTATTATCAGTGAAGGGGGAAGGAATTGATACCTGGCACCGTTGGGAGTGTCGGCGGGGTCGCAAAAAGCAAAACGCCTGCACAAGGCAGGCGTTTCGGTGTCATCTCAAACGAGAGTCGCAGATTACTCAGCAACCACGTTGATGATAACTTTAGCAAACACTTCGCTGTGAACCTGGAAGTCCACTTCGTGCTCACCGGTAGTACGCAGAACGCCGTTCGGCAGACGAACTTCGCTCTTAGCTACGTCAACGCCAGCTGCAGTTACAGCGTCAGCGATGTCGCGAGTACCGATGGAACCGAACAGTTTACCTTCGTCGCCAGCTTTAGACGCGATGGTAACGGTGCCCAGTGCGTTGATTTTCTCAGCGCGAGCTTCTGCAGCGTTCTGAACGTCAGCCAGTTTAGCTTCCAGTTCAGCACGGCGTGCTTCGAAGAATTCAACGTTTTTCTTGGTAGCAGGAACAGCTTTGCCCTGCGGTACCAGGAAGTTACGAGCGTAGCCCGCTTTAACGTTAACCTGGTCGCCCAGGCTACCGAGGTTTGCTACTTTATCAAGCAGAATAACTTGCATTACCTTATCCTCTCAAAGTCGTATTAATGGACCGTGCCCGATTACTGATGACGATCAGTGTACGGCAGCAGGGACAGGTAGCGAGCGCGTTTGATAGCGCGAGCCAGCTGACGCTGGTATTTTGCACGGGTACCGGTGATACGGCTTGGGACAATCTTACCGCTTTCGGTGATGTAGTTTTTCAGCGTTGCGATATCTTTATAGTCGATCTCTTGAACGCCTTCCGCGGTGAAACGGCAGAACTTGCGACGACGGAAATAACGTGCCATTTGGCTAGTCTCCAGAATCTATCAATTCAATCTGCTCGGCATGCAGAACCAGTTTGCTCAGGCCATTCTTTGCCTTATGGCAGCTAATGAACCCCTGCACGGTAACTGCGCTACCGACCGTTATACTGTGAGTAATGGCCTGGTTCTCTTGCCCGCTGATTATTACAGGCATTTGACACCACGCCTGCCGGTGAAAACCGGCCTCCTCCTGCACAGAACGATGCTCAAGCACGAACTGGCAATGAGGTATTCCTGATGGGCTGACCTTGCGAAGGGGCATCCTGCACACGGTGCCGGACAACACCAGACGGTTGGTCATCAGAAATTACTCTTCAGAATCCCCAGCATCTTCAGCATCTGCGGTTTCGTTAGCGAAATCATCGCGACGCTCACGGCGCTCGTCTTTCGCTTTAACCATCGGAGATGCTTCAGTAACAGCGTTTTTGGTACGCATAACCATGCTGCGGATAACGGCATCGTTGAAGCGGAAGTTAGTTTCCAGCTCATCGATCGCTTCCTGCGGCGCTTCAACGTTCAGCAGAACGTAGTGTGCTTTGTGCAGTTTGTTGATCGGATAAGCCAGCTGACGGCGGCCCCAGTCTTCCAGACGGTGGATCGTGCCTTCTGCTGCAGTGATAGCACCAGTGTAACGCTCGATCATGCCCGGAACCTGTTCGCTCTGGTCAGGATGGACCATAAAAACGATTTCGTAATGACGCATCGAATTGCTCCTTACGGATTATTCAGCCTCCTGTCAGGGTCAGCCGCGGCCCATGGAAGCAAGGAACGTTTTTGAAAGGCGGCTGAAAAATTGACGCGTAATCATACTTGCGAAGCCAGACGAACTCAAGGTGATTGCACAAATAATTCGCACAAAGCGTGAAGTGCACTTTTTCGGCAGGTCTAAGCTTGCTCAATCAGCCTTGCAGTAAATTTTTGTACAACTGCAGCAGAAACGATCGCGGTGAGTTTTCCCGCCAGTGAGTACACTTTATAGAAGCCCGAACGCGAGTGAGGAGCGGCTCCTCTACGATCGCGCATCAGAGAGCTGTTGATGAGTGAGTTGGGGTGCAACATGATGAAAATATTGACCATTCCACTACTGACGACGTTGCTTCTGGGCACCAGCGCAACGGCGGCTATTCATGTCGATCCGCATCCGGAACGCAATATGGATGACGTGATGAGCTTAGGCGTAGTATATATAAACCACAATCACGCCACTGACAGTGAAGCTGGCCAGCCCCCAACGCAAGAGAGTGAGGCACACGCTGCAAAGTACTAATACCGAATACCGCTCCACGACGCTGAGTCGTATTCCGCGGGGCGTCTGGGTTCTCGGCGGCGTTAGCCTGCTTATGGATGTTTCATCAGAGATGATCCACAGCCTGCTGCCGCTGTTTATGGCCACCACCCTCGGCGCCAGCGTTATTATTATTGGCCTCATCGAGGGTCTGGCCGAAGCCACCGCCCTGATTATTAAAGTCTTCTCTGGCGTGCTCAGCGACTACCTTGGCAAACGCAAGGGGCTGGCCATGCTCGGCTACGGCCTTGGTGCATTAAGCAAGCCGCTCTTCGCCCTCGCAGGCTCCTCAGGCATGGTGCTCACCGCGCGGATGATCGACCGCGTCGGCAAAGGCATTCGCGGCGCACCGCGGGATGCGCTGGTGGCCGACGTCACACCGCCTGAGATCCGTGGCGCGGCTTACGGGCTACGTCAGTCGCTGGATACCGTTGGCGCGTTTCTCGGGCCGCTGCTGGCGGTGGCTCTGATGTTTGTCTGGCACAACGACTTTCAGGCTATCTTCTGGGTGGCCGTTATTCCGGGCGTCATGTCCATCGCCCTGCTCTGGTTTGGCCTGCGCGAACCCAAAAACCCTGTAGCCCATAAACGGACCAACCCGCTGCGCCGGGAAAGCCTAAAGAAGCTCAGCGCTGCCTACTGGTGGGTAGTAGGCTTAGGAGCCATCTTTACCCTGGCCCGCTTTAGCGAGGCGTTTCTTGTTCTGCGTGCCAATCAGATGGGAATCCCGCTTTTCGCCATCCCGCTGGTGATGGTCGCCATGAACCTGGTCTACAGCCTGACGGCCTATCCGTTTGGCAAGCTGTCTGACCGCATGAGCCATAGCGGCCTGTTACAAGCCGGACTGCTGGTGCTGATCGCCGCAGACATCGCTCTAGCGCTCAGCCAGCACTGGGGCACGCTGCTGATCGGCGTTGGTCTGTGGGGGATCCATATGGGCATGACCCAGGGCCTGCTGGCTGCCATGATCGCCCACACCGCCCCGCCAGAGCTGCGTGGCACCGCCTTCGGCATGTTCAATCTGATTAGCGGCATCGCGATGCTGCTGGCCAGCACCGGCGCGGGTATCCTGTGGGAGACGCTGGGTGCCGCTTCGACCTTCTACGCAGGAGCGATTATCTGCGTGATTACGCTGCTGGGTATGCGGCTTACCCCTGCGGCATACCAGCAGCGTTAAGCACGTTTACTTCTGTCCGTAATAGGCGTGGGAACCGTGCTTGCGCATAAAGTGTTTAGCCATGAGGTAATCATCAATGGGCTTCAGGTCCGGATTGATGCCGCGCGCGATCCACGCCATTCGCGCCACCTCTTCCATCACCACCGCATTGTGTACCGCATCATGCGCATTCTTGCCCCAGGCAAAAGGTCCGTGCTGGTAGACCACCACGCCCGGCGTATGCAGCGGCTCGCGCTCCTTCAGCGTTTCGATGATGACCCTACCGGTGTTTAGCTCGTATTCGCCCTGCACCTCCTCCTCGGTTAGCGCCCGCGTGCAGGGTATATCGCCGAGGAAGTAATCTGCATGGGTCGTGCCCAGCGCCGGGATAGCCAGCCCGGCCTGCGCCCAGGCGGTTGCGTGCGTTGAGTGGGTATGCACCACGCCACCGAGGGAGGGATAGCGCCGATAGAGCGCCAGATGGGTGGCGGTATCGGAAGAGGGCCGCAGTTTACCCTCCACCACCTGCCCCTGCATATCCACTATTACGATGTCGTCCACCGTCATCGCCTCATAGCTCACGCCGCTGGGCTTGATAGCCACCAGCCCGCGTACCCTGTCGATGGCGCTAACGTTGCCCCAGGTAAAGGTCACCAGACCGTGGCGGGGCAGATCCAGATTGGCCGCAAAAACCTGCTGTTTAAGCTGCTGCATGGGTATCCTCCACTAGTCCGGCCCGTGCCATGCGCTCGCACACCCACGCCCGCGCCTTCGCCACCTCCTGCAGCGGATCGGCCGCCGTCTCGCTCCACATTTCGATCAGGTAAGGCCCGCAGTAGCCGCTCTCTTTCAGCGTGCGGAAGCAGCGTTCGAAATCCACTACGCCGGTGCCAAAAGGAACGTTTTTGAATACGCCAGGACGGGTATCCTTCACGTGCACCGCCACGATATGTCCGCTGCCTGCCCGCAGCTCCATCTGCACGTCGTTGTCCCACGCAGAAAGGTTGCCGATATCGGGATAGAGCTGAAACCACGGATTATTCAGGTAGTGGGTATAGCCGAGGGCTTTGCTGATAGAGTTCATCAGCGGATAGTCCATGATCTCCATCGCCAGCGTCACCTGCGCACGGCTGGCCATCTCCACGCTCTCCTTCAGCCCATCACGGAAACGGCGGCGCGTCTCGTCGTTGGCCTGCTGATAGTAGACGTCATAGCCAGCCAGCTGGATCACGCGGATGCCGACGTCCTGCGCCAGCTGAATAGCGCGACGCATGATCTCCAGCCCCTCGGCTCGCACCGCGTCATCTTCACTGCCCAGCGGAAAGCGACGGTGGGCACTCAGGCACATAGAGGGAACCCGCACCCCGGTTTCAGCAACCGCTTTTACCAGCGCCAGACGCTGCTCTTGGCTCCAGCTAAGCCGGGCCAGCCGGACGTCAGTTTCGTCGATCGACATCTCAACAAAATCAAACCCCAGCGTTTTCGCAAGATTAAGGCGCTCATACCAGCACTCCCCGGCGGGGAGCGCTTTTTCATAGATGCCAAGCGGCACGGTTTTCGACAGCATAGCCGCTCCTTAACCCCACAGCTGGGCGATTGAGCGTTTAAACTGCCGCGCGGCCTGCACCGGATCGGCAGCATCACGAATGCTACGACCGGCGATAAACACATGGATCGGAATGCCTTTAAACAGCGGCAGATCCTCCAGTGCCAGCCCACCGGTGACGGTGACCTTAAAGCCCATCTCCGCCAGACGTTTGATCGCGCTGATATCTGCCTCGCTCCAGGCGACGCCCGCCGCCTGCGCATCGCGGCTGCGGTGGTAGACCACCTGCTGAATGCCCGCTTCCCGCCACGCCTGCGCCTGTTCCCACGTCCAGAAGCCGGTCAGCTCGATTTGTACGTCGCCGTTAAACTCCCGGGCGACGTCGAGCGCCCCTTTGGCGGTGTTGATATCTGCGCAGCAGATCACGGTGACCCAGTCGGCGTTGGCCTCAAAGCACATGCGCGAGAGGATCTTCCCGGCATCGGCAATCTTGGCGTCGGCCAGCACGATTTTATGCGGATAGAGCGCCTTGAGATCGCGCACCGCGCGTACCCCTTCCCCTACGCAGAGGATGGTCCCCACCTCAATAATGTCCACCTCTTCGGCGATCAGCCGCGTAGTGGCGTAGGCATCGGCAAGGGTCTGGTTATCCAGTGCAACCTGTAACATCGGTAATGACATCATCGTCTTCCTTTTAAACAGCCGCCGCAGTGGCGTTATCAATTAAATCAAGGACCTCCTGCTCGCTACGGCAGGCGCGGAGGCGATCAAAGTTAGCTTCATCTTCAAACAGGTTAACGATCTGCATAATGCCGACCTCCTGATGGGTGTGGGCATCTACCGCCGCCAGGGTGATGAGGATATCGACCGGATCGTTATCGTCATGGTTGAACGCCAGCGGCGTCTTAAGCGTCACCAGCGCAAAACCGGTTTTTTTGACGCCCTCCTCCGGGCGGCCATGAGGCATCGCCAGCCCCGGCGCGAGCACAAAGTAGGGACCAAACTTTTCGACGCCGTCGAGAATGGCCTGGTAGTAGCGCGGCTCCACCACGTCGGCGTCCACCAGCAGATCGACGCCAATTTTCACGGCCTCCTGCCAGCTCCCGGCCTCCGCCTGCAGGCGAATGGAGTGGTTTTGCGCCAGCGAATCACGTAGTTTCATGACTTATCCTTGCTTCATATCCTGGGGAAAGTGTGCCTGGATCACCTCCAGCAGCTTCGGGCCAAAGTCGGCCGCCGAGAGCATGTTGCGCACGCCCACTACGTATTTGTTGCCTGTCACCGTGATTTCGCTGGCGACATGGGTTGAGGCGATGATGATATCCGCGCCATTCAGCTCGCTCTTATACTCACCGACGGCGCAGCTGTTAACGGTATGGGCGATCCCCTGCTGGGTGAGGAACTGATCGACCTTCATTTTCATAATCATTGAGCTGCCTTGCCCGCAGCCACACACTGCCAGAATACGTACGGTCATAACTTCACTCCTTTTACTGGGCAGAACGCTCTGCCAGCTCGTTTTCCGCGTCCTCTTCCGCACGCAGCGTGCGTCCGGCGAAGACCATATAGATCAGTGCAATCAGGATGATGACGCCCATAAACCACAGCCCCAGCGTCATGCCCTGCATCATCGGCGGGGCCAGAATCGACCAGTCCGCCATCCCCATCCAGGCGCTCATGCCGGTGAGCTTGATAGCCCAGACGCAGCCAAAGATCTCAATCATCCCCATCACCAGGCAGATCTTGAGCGCGGCGCGCCAGCCGCCGAAGTGGTTGGCAAACACGCCGATGGTGGCGTTGGAGAAGAACATGGGAATAAAGCCGGGAATGATGAGGATCGAGGAGCCGCAGGCGATAAGAATACCCACCGCCAGCAGCTGGCCCACCGTGCCCCACATGAAGCCCCACACCACGGCGTTAGGGGCAAAGCTATAGATAGCCGCGCAGTCGATAGCCAGCACCGCGCCGGGGATCAGCCGCTGGGAGATGCCGTTAAAGGCTTCTGACAGCTCGGCGACGAACATGCGCACGCCCTGTACGATGATGAAAATGGCTACCGCGAACTGGAAGCCGGTTTGCAGGATATAGATAGTCCAGTGAGTTTTACCCGCCATCGCCTGCACGGTATCGAGTCCGAAAGAGATAAGGATTGCGCCGAAGAAAACCGTCATCACAATCGCCGTCGAGACGATATTGTCATGAAAGATATTCAGCCAGCCGGGAAGGTTTAGTTCCTCCACGCTCTCCTCTTTTTTACCGAGGTAAGGCGCAAGCTTGTAAGCAATCCAGGAGGCAAACTGCTGCTGGTGGCCGATTGAGAAGCCGCTATTTTCAGTCACCTCCTGGGTAGGCTTGAACATCATGTTGGAGGTGATCCCCCAGTAGAGCGACACCAGCACAGCGGTACAGATAATGGTGGTCCACATCGGATAGCCGAGGATATAGAAGAACACCGCGATTAGCCCCGCCTGCTGGAACATGATGTGGCCGGTGAGCATGATGGTGCGAATGCCGGTAACGCGCCGTAACAGGACGTAAATAATATTCAACGCCAGCGCCAGCAGCACCGCATAGCCTACCCAGCTATAGGCATCCCCCATCCGGTCGATGGTTGCCATCATTGAGGCATAGGTATCAGAGATGGCGCCGTTGATGCCGTATACCTCTGACATTTTAGCCACGACCGGCTTAAAGGTGCTGGTGAGGATCCCGGATCCGGCCTGTAGCAGCATAAAACCAATGATCGTTTTGATCGTACCCTTAACGATAACGCTCACGCTTTTACGCAGCAGGATATACCCCAGGCACGTCACAATACCCAGCAGCAGCGGCGCGTTGGTCATGACCTGGTTAAAGAACACGGTAAAGAGGGTGTAGAGGGTCTCCATAACGCTCTCCAGAGAGTGGATGCGCCGGATCTTTGCAGCCCGGCACGGGATGTGCTCACTACTCTACCCATCAAAAATAATCACAAAAAGATTGAATATGATTATTTGTGATGCGCCGCGCAATTTATTTCCCTACGTTACATACGGTAATATATGTATGTGATTAATACATATTAATATCAAATAGTTAAATAAATACCAATGCGTTTAAATCAAGGTGATGTCCATAACAGCATTCCCTAATGCATTTTTAAAGCCGCATTTTCTCGTTGCATTGCTGATAAAACGGTGACAGCATAAATCAAAAGAAATCACAAAATGATTTATAATGACTACACGTAAGGAGTAGCGCGATGAGTAAAGTGGAAACCATTACCCGTGAATCCTGGATCCTGAATACCTTTCCAGAATGGGGAAGCTGGCTGAATGAGGAGATTGCACAGGAGCGTGTGGCCCCAGGCACCTTTGCCATGTGGTGGCTGGGCTGTACGGGGATCTGGCTCAAAACCGAAGGGAGCACCAACATCTGCATCGATCTCTGGTGCGGCACGGGTAAGCAGAGCCACGGCAACCCGCTGATGAAAACCGGCCACCAGATGCAGCGCATGGCAGGCGTGAAAAAACTGCAGCCCAACCTGCGTACCACGCCGTTTGTGCTCGATCCTTTTGCTATCCGCCAGATCGACGCTGTGTTGGCCACCCACGATCATAACGATCATATCGACGTTAACGTCGCCGCCGCCGTGATGCAGAACTGCGCCAGCGATGTGCCCTTTATCGGGCCGCAGACCTGCGTCGATCTGTGGGTCGGCTGGGGCGTGCCACGCGAGCGCTGCATCGTGGTGAAACCGGGTGACGTAGTAAAGGTAAAAGATATCGAGATCCATGCCCTGGACGCTTTCGACCGCACGGCGCTCATCACCCTGCCAGCGGATCAAAAAGCCGCGGGCGTGCTGCCAGACGGAATGGATCTGCGCGCCGTAAACTACCTGTTTAAGACACCGGGCGGCTCCCTGTACCACAGCGGCGACTCCCACTACTCGAACTACTATGCGAAGCACGGCAATGAGCATCAGATAGATGTGGCGCTGGGATCCTACGGTGAGAACCCGCGCGGCATTACCGATAAGATGACCAGCGCCGATATCCTGCGCATGGCGGAGGCGCTAAACACCAAAGTAGTGATCCCCTTCCATCACGATATCTGGTCAAACTTCCAGGCCGATCCGCAGGAGATCCGCGTCCTGTGGGAGATGAAAAAAGATCGCCTGAAGTACGGCTTTAAGCCCTTTATCTGGCAGCCGGGGGGCAAGTTCACCTGGCCGCTGGACAAGGACAATCTGGAATACCATTTTCCACGCGGGTTTGATGACTGCTTTACCTGTGAGCCGGACCTACCGTTTAAATCTTTCCTGTAACATGCAGAGAGTGCCGGCCACGCCCGGCACTTTTTAACTCAAAGCTTAGTAATCCACGGCTATTTCAAATAGTATCGTAAAGAATCATGTTTAATCGGAATAGCTCATGACAGAAGCGCAACGACACCAAATTTTACTCGATCAGCTAGCACAGACTGGTTTTGTGACCGTTGAGCAGGTTATCGATCGGCTTGGCGTCTCTCCAGCTACGGCACGTCGCGACATCACCAAGCTTGACGAGAGCGGCAGGCTGAAAAAGGTGCGCAACGGTGCAGAAGCTATCAGCCAACAGCGGCCACGCTGGTCGCCGATGAATATTCACCAGGCGCAGCATCTGGATGAGAAGGTGCGTATTGCCAAAGCGGCCGCGCTGCTGGTTAACGCGGGCGAAAGCGTGGTGATCAACTGCGGCTCCACGGCGTTTTTGCTGGGGCGGGAGATGTGCGGCAGGCCGGTGCAGATCATTACTAACTATCTGCCGCTGGCGAACTACCTGATCGAGCAGGAGCACGAGAGCGTGGTGATTATGGGCGGGCAGTACAACAAGAGTCAGTCCATTACGCTTAGCCCGCAGGGCAGCGAAAACAGCCTCTATGCCGGACACTGGATGTTTACCAGCGGCATCGGCCTGACCGCCGACGGTCTCTATAAAACCGACATGCTAACGGCAATGGCCGAGCAGAAGATGCTTAACGTTGTTGGCAAGCTGGTGGTGCTGGTGGACAGCAGTAAGATCGGCGAGCGCGCCGGAATGCTCTTTAGCCGCGCTGACCAGATCGATATTGTCATCACCGGCAAGCAGGCCAGCCCAGAGGTGGTTAAGCAGCTTGAGGCCCAGGGCGTGAAGGTAATGTGCGTTTAAAGATGCGCTCTGAAAAAATCTACCGCTGCCTCCAACGCCGCCGGGGTGATGCGATGGCGGACCCCCGCCTCCCAGCGGCAGGTGAGATGCCGATCCCGATCTGCATCCTGTAGCGCCCGGTGCAGGCGGCGCGATTCCTCAGCGGGTACCACGTCATCCTCTTCACCGTGCCACAGCAGCAGCGGGCGGGAAGCAAGCTGGGCCAGATGCCCTTCTACGTCCCACTCCACCAACGGCGCGATAATGCCGTTAAGCTCGTCGGCCGTCTCTGCTTGCGGCGGGAACAGCGTGCGGGCGAGCGAGGTAAAGTAGCCCGATCCCATCAGGCTAGCGACGCAGACCAGCTCCGGGTGATGCGTCATCAGGCCAAGCGCCGTCATACCGCCCATCGACGCGCCGCCTACTGCCAGACGCCCCTCTGCAACCCAGCCCTCGTCCACCAGCGCATCCCGCAGCGTCGGAAATTCATGGAAGTTGCTCTGTAAGATCTGCCAGAACTGGCCCAGCCGCGCCTGCTCATCACCGTTAAAGCGCGCCCCGTGGTCGCGGGCGTCGGGCATCACTACCCGAAACCCCACCTGCGCCAGCGCCACGGCGAAGTAGCTGTAGACCAGCTTTGAGGAACCAAAGCCGTGATAAAAGACCACGGTAGGTAGAGGTACGGCAAGCTTTCCCGCAGGCGTCGCGTGCAGGATCTCACTGCCTGCCAGCTGGCGCGTTTCAAGTTCAATCATGGCTCTCTCCTGATAAAGTCTTTGGTATGCCACGTCCTCATGCTCTACGCAAGCCGCCGCGCGTATAATAAAACAGTGAGAAGTACATTACGCTTTCGCATTATTTACAGCTGAAAATAACGCGAGAGCTAACAAAATGGGAACATTCTCCATAAGGTTATTAATAGAGGCACTACACTATGGCTATCAGGAAAATGGCTATCGACAAACGAGAAAAAGCGATGCATCGAATCACACCTCTTTTTCTGGCGCTGATCCTTAGCGGTTGTAGCATGCTGCAGGGTACGCCGCATCCCGCGCCACCGGTCAGTGACCAGCCGCAGGAGATCAGCCGCAACCAGACGTCGGGTCTGCAGAAGATGGAAACCATTAGCGTGATGGTGCGTGGCTCGCCAATGGACGTCGAGTCAGAGATCAAAGACAAAGCGGCGGCGGCAAAGGCTGACTACTATCTCATCCTTCTGGATGACGAGACGATCGTTCCTGGCCAGCGATATGGACAGGCTATTTTGTATCGTCAGTAATGGCGCATTGTTTTTTAAAGGATATTTACACTGCTTTGCGTCCGTAGACTTTTTCCCGCTTAAAATCATTCAGGGTCGGTCAGGAATAGGTAAAAGGAGCGGATTTATGAAACGATCTCTTGCTTTAACGTCACTGCTGCTCTCCGTCGGTCTGGTGAGCACCACCGCACAGTCTGCAGAGTTTGCCAGCGCCGATTGCGTGACTGGCCTGAATGAGATTGGCCTTATTTCTGTGAGCAACGTCTCTGGCAGCGTACAGGACGTAGAGCGAGCCATTGCCCTGAAAGCCGACGAACAGGGTGCCTCCTGGTATCGCATCATTAAAATGGATGAGGTACAGAGCGCCAATAGCTGGCAGGCGCAGGCGATCCTCTACGCCTGAGACTATCCGGCGCTGATGACATCTGCTATGCCCCCTAAAAACGGTGGCTATTCTTTTTGTTGCGTTTTAATTACCATATTGTGAGTGTGCCAATACATTTTAGTAACATTTAGTTACAAATGTCTGCTAAATGTTAGCGCATAACTGCCGTTGAACGAGCCACACTTCTCGGGCAACGGACACTCTATGAACGCTCTTATTCAACGTGCTGGGTTAGGCACAAAGCTTTCGTTGCTGACGGGCATCAGCGTCGCAGCACTTTTCCTGCTGTTTACCTCTCTGATGAGTCACAAGGCAAGCCAGCAGCTTGAAGCCCTGGCTATTGAAGATCTGCATAGTCAGGCTACCGGTGTGGCCGATATGGTCGAAATGTTTAGCAGTAGCCTCAGCGACGAGGTTGAACGCTACACCCGCCAGTTCAGCACCTTTATTCCCCAGCCGATCGTCCTCGACGGCACGCAAACCCGTACCATCAACAGCCTTACCGTTCCCCTGCTAAAAGGCGGCGAGACGGAGCTGCATGAAAATAACGCTATCCCGGACGACTTCTTCCAGCGCACCGGGTCGATTGCGACCCTGTTTGTACGCAACGGCGATAGCTTTGTACGCGTGGCGACCTCCCTGCGCAAAGAGAACGGCGAGCGGGCTATCGGTACCCAGCTGGACAGCGCCAGCCCGGCGCTGGCTCCCGTGCTGCATGGGGATATCTACCGCGGTCTTGCGCAACTGTTTGGCAAACGCTACATCACCCAGTACCAGCCGGTGAAGGACGCCAGCGGTAAAACCATTGCCATTCTGTTCGTGGGCGTCGATATCACCCGCTCCTGGGACATCATGCGTGACAAGATCCTCCAGCGTCGCCTGGGCGAAAGCGGACACTTCTTCGTGTTGAACCGCAACGCCGGTAAAAATTACGGCACCTGGCTGTTCCACGCCAGCGAAGAAGGGCAGCGTCCGCAATGGGGTGAAGAGGCTGAACAGCAGCTGTTGACCCTGGCCTCCGGCACGCTGGAGCGTAAGAGTAAGGATGGCCGCACGATGCTGGTCTCCTGGACAGCACTGCCCGGCTGGAACTGGACGATTGTCGGTGAAGTGGATAAGGCCGTGCTGCTGCAGGATGTTACGCGTCTGCGTAACCAGTTCTTGATTGCCGGGGTGCTGGTTTCCCTGCTCTTTGCCGCGCTGTTTGTCATCATCACCCGCCGCTGGCTGACGCGCCCGCTGCGCGAGGTGACGGCTCTGGCGCAGACCTATGCTTCCGGGGATCTGCGCGCCTCTCTGACCTCGACGCGTCAGGATGAGGTGGGCCAGCTGATCCACGCGATTAACGGCATCGGCAATGGCCTGCAGAACATGGTGCAGCAGGTTCGCGAGGCGGCGGGCGATATTCACTTCGCCACCAACGCGCTGGCGGCAGACAGCAGTGAAATCAGCGATCAGATCAACAAACAGGCGAGCAGCGTGGAGGAGACCTCAGCCAGCATGGAGCAGCTTGCCGCTACCGTGCAGCAAAACGCCGCCAGCATGGAGCAGACGCAGCACCTGGTAAATGAAACCTCGCAGGCGGTGCAAAGCGGCGGGCAGACGGTGGGACGTGCGGTAGCCACGATGAGTGATATCCGCAGCGCCTCCCAGCGCATCGCGGATATTACCCAGGTGATTGAATCCATTGCCTTCCAGACCAATATTCTCGCCCTTAACGCAGCCGTTGAGGCCGCCCGCGCTGGCGAGCATGGTAAGGGTTTTGCCGTAGTAGCCCAGGAAGTTCGCGCCCTTGCAGCCCGCAGCGCCAACGCCGTAAAAGAGATTGAAGCGCTGATCGACGATACCCTGCAGAAGGTCACCGAAGGGCACACTCTCTCTGAGCAGACGCGTCAGGCCATGACGTCGATCATCGACCACATGGACAATATCAACCAGCTGGTGACAGAGATTAATCACGCCTCCCGCGAACAGTCGGCAGGGATTAATCAGGTGAACCTGGCGATGACCCACATTGGTGATGCCACGCACGTCAACGCCGAGCGCGTATCCCGCAGCGAAGAGACGGCACAGACCCTGCGGGAAAAGGGCGCGCACCTGAAGCAGTTGGTCAGCCTGTTCCGCCTTTAACCCACCCCACCCGTGGCGCGCAGCAGCAGGTCGTTTTGTATCTGAGCGCTAAGCAGCGAGCCGCCGCGGGTATCCAGCATGGTTTGACACCAGGCCTGGGCGATGGGCGGTGACGCATAGCGCAGCATCTGCGACCCGGCGGCCAGCAGGTAGAGCTGCTGGGTAATCTCCCGGGCCTGCGCCTCCTGCGGCCGGTGCATCCGCTGCTGCAGCCGTCGCCAGGCGCGATCGAAATGGCGATCCTGGCCTTTTACCTCACCAAAGATTTCGCTCAGTAGCTCCATCGCGCCGAGCTGCTTGCCCAGCACCCGCATGACGTCCAGGCACATAATATTGCCCGACCCCTCCCAGATGCTGTTAACCGGCATCTCCCGGTAGAGGCGCGGCAGCTCGTTATCCTCACAGTAGCCCGTGCCGCCTAGCACCTCCATCGCTTCGGCAACGAAGGGGATCCCCGCCTTGCACACTGCAAACTTCGCCACCGGGGTAAACAGGCGCGCCCACAGCGTCTCCTGGACGCTCTCCCGGCTCTCCCACGCCCGCGCCAGGCGGAAAAGAAATGCCGTCTGCCCCTCTAGCTGCAGCGCCATGCGAGAGAGCACGTCGCGCATCAGGGGCTGATCGACCAGGTGCTTGCCAAACGCCTGCCGCTGATGAGCATGGTAGAGCGCGACGGAGAAGGCCCGGCGCATCAGGCCGTGGCTGCCCAGAGCGCAGTCGAGGCGCGTCAGACCGCCCATCTTCAGGATCTGCCGGATGCCGTCTCCCTCCTCCCCCAGCAGCCAGCCGGTGGCGTCTAAAAACTCCACTTCGCTGCTGGCGTTGGAGCGGTTGCCGAGCTTATCTTTCAGGCGTTCAAGTCGCAGGGCGTTGCGCGTGCCGTCGGGCAGAAAGCGCGGCACGAAGAAGCAGGAGAGACCACCCTTCGCCTGGGCCAGCACCAGGTGGGCATCGCTCTGCGGCACGGAGAAAAACCACTTGTGACCCACCAGCCGGTAGGCCTCACCGCTGCCTTTACGCGTCAGCGGCTCTGCCCGGGTGGTGTTGCTGAGCACGTCCGAGCCGCCCTGCTTCTCCGTCATCCCCATGCCGATCAGTAGGCCGCGCTTCTGCCCGCCTGGGACCAGATGGGCGTCGTAGCGATCGCTCAGCAGTGGTTTGAGCCAGTCCTGAAAAATCGTGGGTAGCGCCTGCTGGAGCAGCGGCGTGGCGGCAAAGGTCATGGTGATCGGGCAAAGGGTGCCTGCCTCGACCTGGGCATGGAGTACAAAGCGCGCCGCGCGGGCGACAAAGGATCCGGCGCGGGCCTCCTCTTCCCAGGCGAGGTTGTGAACGCGGTTGGCGCACAGCCCCTGCATCAGCAGATGCCACGCCGGATGAAAGCGCACGTCGTCAAGCCGCTCGCCGGTGGGATCGTAGCGCAGCAGCTCCGGCGGATTGGCGTTCGCCAGCCGACCCAGCTCCAGCGACTCCGCCGTGCCAAGCTGCTGCCCAATACTCGCCAGCAGCTCCGCATCCCAGCTGGCCCCTTCCCGGGCAACGGCGTCACGCAGCGAGGCATCAGAAAGAAAAAGGTTGCTGTTGTTGAGCGGAATAGGCTGATTGAAAACGGTGTGGGTTTGCCAGCGCATACTCTCTCCCCCTGTTCAATGGCAGTGCCACTCAGTATGCACAGAGAGAAATTTTCGACCGCAGCCGGGGTCACAAAAAACCACCCCATGGGGTGGTTAAGTAACAGTGAAGCTTAACCGCGCTGGCGAACCGCTTCGAACAGGCAGATACCCGTTGCGACGGAGACGTTCAGAGAGGAGACGCTGCCCGCCATCGGGATGCTGATCAGCTCATCACAGTGCTCGCGGGTCAGGCGGCGCATGCCTTCGCCCTCTGCGCCCATCACCAGCGCCATCGGACCGGTCATTTTGCTCTGGAACAGGGTGTGATCCGCCTCGCCCGCCGTGCCGACGATCCAGATGTTCTCTTCCTGTAACAGACGCATGGTACGCGCCAGGTTGGTCACGCGGATCAGCGGCACGTTCTCTGCTGCGCCGCTGGCGACTTTTTTCGCGGTGGCGTTCAGCTGGGCCGAGCGGTCTTTCGGGACGATCACCGCATGGACGCCAGCGGCGTCGGCGCTGCGCAGGCAGGCCCCAAGGTTATGCGGATCGGTCACGCCGTCGAGGATCAGGAAGAAAGGACGATCGAGGCTGGCGATCAGATCCGGCAGATCGTTCTCCTGATACTGACGTCCCGGTTTCACCCGTGCAATGATCCCCTGGTGCACCGCGCCTTCGCTTTTTTCATCCATAAACTGGCGGCTCGCCACCTGGATAGTCACGCCCTGGGCTTCCAGGGCATGGATCAGCGGCATCAGACGTTTATCTTCACGTCCTTTCAGAATATAAACGTCCTGAAAACGCTCCGGGGCGCGTTCCAGCAGTGCCTGCACCGCGTGGATGCCATAAATCATTTCACTCATGAAGGGTACTCGGTCGAGGTTAAAAGGGTCTGTCCGGCCCATTATACCCCACGACGCCCCCCAGCGTCCCTTCCCGTTACGCCCTCATCTTCACCAACGCACTCTTTTCCGGCGGATGGGCGGGCAGAATGGCGTCCAGCAGGTAGCGGGTATACTCGTGCTGCGGGCGGGCGAAGAGATCCAGACACGGTCCCTCCTCCACGATCCGCCCCTGGTACATCACACCCACCCGATCGGCAATGTGGCGCACGACGTTGAGATCGTGAGAGATAAACAGGTAGGCCAGGCCATACTCGCGTTGCAGATCCATCAGCAGGTTGAGGATCTGCGACTGAATAGAGACATCCAGAGCCGATACCGGCTCGTCGCAGATAATCAGCTTTGGCCGCAGGATCAGCGCCCGGGCAATGCCGATGCGCTGGCGCTGGCCGCCAGAAAACTCATGGGGATAGCGCCCGGCGTCATGCGCCCTCAATCCCACCTGCACCAGCATAGTGGCGACCGCCTTTTTGCGCAGCGCCGCATCCTTCTCTCCGTGAATGATCAGCGGCTCCTCAATGGAGTAGCCCACCGTGCGTTTGGGATCCAGCGTCGAGAGCGGATCCTGAAAAATCATCTGGATCGATCTGCGCATCTCCCGCCACTGGCGGGGGTTAAGATCGCGCAGCGAATGCCCGGCAAACTCTACCCGCCCGCCGGAGGCCGGGGTTAAGCCCAGAATCGCGCGTCCGGTGGTGCTTTTACCGCTGCCGGACTCACCCACCAGGGCGTAGGTCTCTCCGGCGTTGAGGGTAAAGCTTACGTCCTGCACCGCCTGGACGGTGTGCCCGCGACGGGAAAAGGTTTTCGACAGATGCGCTACGGTTAACAGTGGCTGATTCATGGATTGACTCCTGTCTCTTCTGCCCGCCAGCAGCGCACCTGATGCGTGCGGCTGTCGATAGCGCGCAGCGCGGGCGGCTGGCTGCGGCAGGTCTCTGTCGCCAGCGGGCAGCGATCGGCAAAGGTACAGCCCACCGGCAGGGCGTTAAGGGGCGGCACGCTGCCGCGGATCTCCGCCAGCCGGGTTTTCGGGGCGCGATCCTGCGACGGTCGCGCGGCCAGCAGCGCCTGGGTATAGGGGTGACGCGGTCGATGGAACAGCGTGCTGACGTCGCACTCCTCCACTACCTGTCCGGCGTAGAGCACCACCACCCGCTGGCACAGCTGTGCCACAACGCTGAGATCGTGGGTGATAATCACGATCCCCATCGCCGACTGCTGCTTGATCTCCTCCAGCAGACGCAGAATTTGCGCCTGGATAGTGGCATCGAGGGCAGTGGTCGGCTCATCGGCAATCAGCAGCGAGGGCGCGCTGGAGATAGCAATGGCGATCATCACCCGCTGGCGCATGCCGCCGGACAGCTCGTGGGGATAGGCGTTCGCGCAGCGCGCCGGATCGGCGATCCCCACCTGTGCCAGCAGGCTAAGGATCTTCTCGCGCCGCGCGGAACGATCCAGTGACGTGTGAAGCTTCAGGCTTTCGTCGATTTGAAAACCAATGGTAAATACCGGGTTCAGGCTGGAGAGCGGATCCTGAAAGATCATCGCCATGTCGCGGCCGCAGCGCTGGCGTTTCGCCCTCGCTGAGAGCGTGTCCAGCCGCGCGCCGTTGAGGCTCACCTCGCCGTCGGTGCGGCTGGTGCGCGGAGAGAGCAGCCCCATCAGCGCCTGGGCGGTCACGCTTTTACCGCAGCCGGACTCGCCGATAATGCCCAGCGTCTCCTGCTGATGAAGCGTAAAGGAGACCCCGCGCACCGGGGAGACCACGCCCTGCGGCGTGGCAAAGTTGACCCGCAGATTATTCACGCTAAGCAATGGCGGTGGTTTAACCATGCTGCTCCCCCTTTTTCAGCAGGCGCAGCACGCGCCCGGGCAGCGGCCTGAGGCCCGGCTCGGCGCTGTCGCGCAGATCGTCACCCACAATATTCAGGGCCAGAATCAGTAGCACGATGGCGATGCCCGGGAAGAAGGTCATCCACCATGCCGTGAAGATCACCGCTTTGCCCTCCAGCAGCAGGTTGCCGAGGCTCGGCGTCGGGGCAGGCACGCCGGAGCCGAGAAAGCTCAGCGCCGCCTCGGTCAGGATGGCCACCGAAAAGACCCACGTCACCTGCACAATCAGCGGGGAGATGACGTTGGGCAGCAGATGCAGCCAGACGATGCGCCCCGACGTCGCCCCCTGGGCGCGCAGCGCTTCGATAAAGTTTTTCTCTTTCACCACCATTGCCGCGCCGCGGATCACGCGGGCGATGGACGGGACGTAGACCAGCGACAGGGCCAGCACCACGTTCGCCACGTTGGGACCAAGCACGCCGACGATGGCAATCGCCAGCAGCAGCGACGGGAAAGCAAACAGGCCGTCGCAGACGCGCATCAGGATACGGTCCAGCGGCCGGTACCAGGCGCATAGCAGACCGATAACCATGCCGACAGCCCCGGCAATCAGCGCCACCGCCGCGCCGACGCTCAGCGAGACGCGCACCGCCAGCGCCACACGCACGAAGAGATCCCGGCCAAAGTTATCCGTACCGAACCAGTGCGCAGCGCTGGGCGCTTTCAGGCGGCTCAGGGGATCGATGCTGTAGGCATCCCACGGGCTAAACAGGCTGCCGCAGAACGAGAGCAGCACAATAGCGGCCAGCACGCCGCACCACAGCAGCAGCTTACGATTCTTCATGAGCTTTCCCCTCCCTCGACGGACAGACGCGGATCGACCACATAGCTCAGCACGTCCACCGCCAGGTTAATCAGCACATAGCAGACGGTGATCAGCAGCACGACGCCCTGGATCACGGTGAAGTCACGCCGCTCAATGGAGTCGACGATCAGCGAGCCGACGCCGGGAATACCAAACACGCTCTCAATAACGATGGTCCCGGTCACCAGCGAGGCGAAGGACTCGCCGCAGATGGTCAGGATCGGGATCAGGGCGTTCTTCAGGGTATGGCGCAGCAGCACCGTGCGTTCCGGCACCCCTTTCGCCCGGGCGGTGTTGATGAAGTTCTCCTGCAACACGTCGAGCATCACGGCGCGGGTCATACGGGAGATCAGCGCCGCAATGCGAAACCCCAGCGCGATGGCGGGCAACGTCAGATACCAGACGTTTTGCAGCCAGTCGTCATTGGTGGAGCGATAGCCCACCACCGGAAACCAGCGCAGCTGCACGGCGAAAAAGAAGATCAGAAACAGGCCGAGCAGAAAGCCCGGCACCGACATGCCAAAGGTCGCCAGGGCGCGGATCGCCCGATCGGCAAAGCGTCCGTGCTGCCAGGCGCTGATGACTCCGCTCGCCAGGCCGAGCACCAGCGCAATGGCCTGGGCATAGAGAGCCAGCGCCAGCGTCGGGGCCAGATGCTGCAAAAACAGCCCGCTAACGCTGGCGTTGAGAAACAGCGAGTGGCCCAGATCGCCAGAGAGCACCGCGCCGAACCAACGAACAAACTGCACCAGCAGCGGCCTGTCGAGACCCATCTGCTGGCGCAGGGCGGCGATATCCTGCGGGCTGGCGTCGTTGCCAAGGATCACCATCACCGGATCGCCCGGCGCGAGGTGCACCAGGCAGAAGACCACCAGCGAGACGACAAACAGCACCGGCAGCAGCGCCATGATCCGGTGAAACAGAAACCACTTCATCGGCTGTTACTCCATTCAGGGCTGGCTGACGGTGACGTTCCACAGTACCGGACCAATCAGGTCGTGATACCCCTTAACGTTTTTCTTGATGGCAATCGGCTCCGGGGTGGTATGACCCAGCACAATTACCGGCAGATACTGCCAGCTCAGCACGTTGAGCTTGTCCACTAACGGCCTGGCCTCTTTCAGTGACGGGGCCTGCTTGATCGCATCCAGCACGCCGTCAATCTCCGGGCTGTTGCTCAGCCCCGGGAATTTGGCCCGCGAGTCGAGGAACGGATACTGGTGCAGCACCTGACGCATCGAGAACTCCAGCGCGCAGAGATCGAAGTTTTTCGGATCCTGGCGGCGCTGCAGTACGGTCGGCCAGTCGTAGACGTCGAGGCGCGACTTAACGCCAATCTGCTTGAGCACCTGCTGGGCGACAATCGCCAGATTGTACAGCTCGGCATACTCTTTGGTGGCGATAATCACCACCTCTTCGCCGTTATAGCCGGAATCCTTCACCAGCTGGCGAGCTTCGTCGAGCTTATGCTGGTTCCAGAACGGCTTACCCGCGTCGCTGTACCAGTCGACCTGGTTAGGGAAGCCCAGGGAGGGATCCTCCTTGAAGAAGCGCGGATCGCTGTAGCCTGCCAGCAGCGTCTGATGAACGTCGAGGGCAAGGTTGAATGCCTGGCGCAGCTTAACGTTGGCAAAGGGCCCCTGCTGCTTGTTGAAGAGATAGGTGATCAGCGATCCGCCGCTCTCCGGCTGGGCCAGGGAGAGGTCCGGGGCACTGCTCAGGGCGTCGATATTGTCCTTCGGCAGGTTAAAGACGATGTCGTACTCACCGGTCATCGCCCCCGCCAGCCGGGTTGACTCATCGGTAATGTAGCGGAACCAGATATCCTTCACGTTGGCCTGCTTCTGCCCGGAGAGGCCGCTGGCTGACTCGCTGCGGGCGCTATAGCCGTCGTAGCGGGTCAGGCGCAGGTACTCGCCCTGCTTAAACTCCGCCAGCTTATAGGGACCGGTACCGATCAGCTCGCTGACCGGTTTTTTGCTGCTGTTCGCTTCGTCGATGAGGCGCTTAGGCATGATCGCCGCGATGTTCTTCACGTCGGCCAGCACGTTAAGCGTAATTAGCGACGGCTCGGGAAGGACGAGGCGCACGGTCTTATCGTCGACCTTGCTAAAGATCGCGCCGGGGAGGTTAGCTTTCCCCTGGGTGGAGACCGCCAGCCAGCGGCTCATTGAGGCAACCACGTCATCTGCCGTCAGCGGTTGCCCGTCATGGAAGCGGACCCCGTCCCGCAGCACAAAGGTGTAGGTTTTGCGATCGTCGCTCAGGGTGTACGACGCCACCAGGTCCGGCACCGGCTCAAACTTATCGTTGATGGTAAACAGCTCCTCAAAGATGTGGCGATCCACATCCGAGGTGGCGTTGTTGGTGGTTAAGTAAGGATCCAGCGTACCGGGCCGGTTGCCATAGGCGATATTCAGCGTGGCGCTGCGGTTCACGGCTTCAGCCAGCGCGCTTCCCCAGGGTAAAGAGGCCGCCAGCAATAGTGCGGCGGCAGAGAACACTTTTTTCATTCAGCGGCGGCTCCGGTCAGGGTTCTGTCAGCGTGTGGGGTAGTTTTACGTCCGGCGAACTCATTTTTTGCCTCTTGCAACAGCGTCGGCTCGGTCAGCAGGCGCAGACCCGCGTTAGCCAGCACCAGCGCGCCGGTGACCAGCGCTTCGTAGCCCTGCTCGGAATTGGCTGCTTCGCGGAAGGCGACGGTGTGACCGATCAGATCGTCCGGGCCAATCTTGATCGACGGGTGTGCAGTAGGCACGGCGTGGCTGATATCGCCTACGTCGGTGGAGCCTTTGCCCTCTTTCTGCCGCAGATCGACCTGCTCACCCACGGCGGTAAACTCTTCGAGGAAGAGGTTGTTCAGCGTGTGGTTGATATTAAAGTCGCGCGGACCTACCTGGTGCTCGATTCTTACCGTGGTGCCGGTAGCGATGGCAACGCCCTCCGCAATGGCGCGGAGGCGTGGCTCCAGGGCTTCTACCGCCTCGCGGGTTTCAGCCCGGATGTAGTAGTGCGCGGAGGCGTACTCTGGGATCACGTTCGGGGCCTGGCCGCCGTTAGTGATGATGCCGTGCACGCGGACACCATCAGGCAGCTGCTGACGCAGCACGCTGATGCCGTTATAGAGCAGCACCAGCGCATCCAGCGCGTTAACCCCTTTGTGCGGCGAGCTGCCCGCATGGGAAGGCTTGCCGTAGAAGTGGAAATAGAGGTGGTTGTTGGCTAAGAACGGTCCGGTCAGCTGCGTTTTGCCACCGGGATGGACCATCATCGCCGCATCAACATCCTTCAGGAAACCGTGCTCAACGAAGCGGGCCTTGACGTTGCCGTTTGGCCCACCCTTGCCGCGCAGGCCGCCCTCTTCGGCAGGGGTGCCTAGCACCACTACTTTCCCGCCGGTCTGATCAAGAGTTTCGCTCAGGGCGATAGCTGCGGCGATGCTGGTCACGCCAATAATGTTATGCCCGCAGGCATGGCCGATATCGATCAGGGCATCGTACTCCGCCAGGTAGGCAATAGTCGGGCCTGGTTTGCCGCTCTCTTTCACCGCGTAGAATGCCGTTTCGTGTCCGGCCACGTTCGAGGTGACATCGAAACCATTTTTCGCCAGCAGCGTCGTCAGCAGGCCGTTAGCATAGTACTCGTTGTTCCCGGTCTCCGGGTGGGCATGAATATCTTTCGAGATCGCAATATATTCGTCGCGGTGTTGGTGAATACTCTGTTCCAGCCGGGTTTTTAATTCGCTAATGCTCATTGCTTCCACCTTGTGTTGATGACAGTCGATTCATTCCCGACACCGGGAACCACGGATTAACTAAAAATGGCGCTTTGCCTCCTGGCGGACGCGGTGCAGAACGTGCTGCTTGATCTCGCCATACAGCGGGTGTGCCGCCAGATTTTCAATATCGCGCTCGCGGCCAAACGGCAGGGTTACCTCTTCGACGATTTTCCCCGGCTTGGCCGACATGATCAGGATGCGGTCGGCGAGGAAGAGCGCCTCCTCCACATCGTGGGTGACGAAGAGCAGCGTGGTCTCGGTAGCCAGCCAGGCGTTGCGCAGCAGCTCCTGCATCATCAGGCGCGTCTGGGCATCAAGTGCACCAAACGGCTCGTCGAGCAGCAGCACTTCTGGGCCGGGCAGCCAGGCGCGAGCCAGCGCCACGCGCTGCTTCATACCGCCGGAGAGCTGCCAGGGAGCGTGGTTCTCGAACCCCCTTAGTCCAACGCGTGCCAGCCACTCCCGCGCCTGAGCGTTGACCTCGTCGCGGTTATGCTTATTAAGGCGCGGGCCAAAGGTGACGTTATCCAGCACCGACAGCCACGGAAACAGGTTCGGTTGCTGGAAGATCATTCCCCGCGACGGGCCGGGCTGGCGCACCGGTTCCCCGCCACAGAGCACGCGCCCGCTGTCGGGCTGGTTAAAGCCTGCCACCAGGTTAAGGATGGTGGATTTGCCGCAGCCCGACGGCCCCAGCAGCACCACAAACTCCCCCTTCTGCAGGGCAAGGGAGATATCGTCCAGTACGGTAAAAGGGTGCGGTTTTGCCGCAAACTGGAGAGAGACGTTCTCCAGCGCAATCTGTACAGCCATTATTCTTTCCCCGCCCAAGGCACAAACAGGCGTTGCAGGCCTAAAAGAAGGAGATCCAGCAGATAGCCAATCCCGCCGAGCAACAGAATGCCCAGCATCACAATATCGGTGC
The DNA here is from genome assembly GCF_031987975.1 of Pseudescherichia sp. Classification (GTDB taxonomy): domain Bacteria; phylum Pseudomonadota; class Gammaproteobacteria; order Enterobacterales; family Enterobacteriaceae; genus Pseudescherichia. The sequence goes on from NZ_DALZYX010000009.1 coordinate 183,464, forward strand.
GCAGGTAGGAGCTGGCGTTGATCACCATCCAGCCGAGACCTGAGCTGGCGGCCACCATCTCCGCCGCGATGAGCGAGGTCCAGCCGATGCCAATCGACAGCCTGACGGTGGTAAACAGCTCCGGTAGCGCGTCCGGCAGCACCACGCGCAGAAAGATCTGCCTCTTAGTTGCGCCCAGCGTCTGGGCGACGCGGATGCGTGACCGGCCGATGCGCTCAACCGCCGCGCTGGCCCCCACCACCACGCTCAGGAAGGTAGCGATGAAGATCAGGAAGAACTTTGAGGCTTCACCGATGCCAAGCCATACCACCGCCAGCGGGATCAGGGCAATCTTCGGCAGCGGGCGCAGGAACTGAACGAAGGGGTTCAGCACCGCCGACAGGCCGTTGGAGAGACCCATCAGCAGCCCGAGCGGGATACCAATCACAATCGCCACGGCGAAGGCGCTCAGCGCCCTGGCCAGGCTCACCATCACGTGCTCCCAGAGCGGCACCTGACGGTAGCCGTCCGCCAGCAGCTCTTCCGTGGTTAAACCGATATCGGTTAACGACGGCAGCAGAAGCGGATCCACCCACTGCCGGGTGGCCGCCACCTGCCAAATCACAAAAAAGATCGCCACCGATGCAACGCTGATGGCGATGTGCTGACTCAATCTCATTGCGTTGCTACCGCCGCTTTACGAATGTACTCAGAGTTGATTGCCGTATCCCAGTTGGCCGGGATATCACGCTTGCGGATCTCGCCAATGCCGGCGAGGAAGCTGGAGGTTTTGCTCAGCGCCTTGCCGATCCCGCTGTCGGTAGTCTGGGTGCCGTTGCCCAGCCAGGCTGCGGTGCCCTGCTCGGCCAGGGTGGGGTACTCCAGGCCGCCAAGGGTGTTAGCTGCGGTCGTTACCGGTGCGCCCACCTCTTTTGCTACGATGGCTGCCGCACGCTCAGGATCCTTCTTGAACTCGTTGACCTTCTCCTGATGCACGCGCAGGAAGGCGCTGACGGTTTCTGGATACTGCTCGGCGAAGGCTTTACGCACCACGTAGTTGTTGTAGATCAGGTAGCCATCTTTCTGCAGATCCTTGGTGGCAAAGACCTGATGGCCGCCGGAGGACTCCAGCTCCTGGGCAAACGGTGCCCAGACGTAGCCTGCGTCAATATCGCCCCGCTTCCACGCGGCGACCATCTCAGCCGGGCGCAGCGGCAGCAGGGTAATTTTGCTGCGGTCGAGTTTATTCACGCTAATCGCCGCCTCCAGCGCGTACTGCGCGGTAGAGTTTGGCGGATAGGCCACGCGTTTCCCTTCGATATCCTTAATATTAGTAATGCCGTCTTTGCCAATTAGGCGCTCGTAGCTGGCAATCACGCCGGAGACGCCAATAATCTCTACGGGTAATTTACGCACCACGCCCGCGGTAGCCGGACTGGATCCAAAATTAGCAATATCGATGGCGTTGCTGGCGAAATAGCTCAGCGCATCCGCACCGGAAGCAAACTGCACCCATTTCACTTTGCTGTTTAACGCTTTATCCAGCGAGCCGTCGGCTTTCGCCAGCATTAATACCTGTGAACCGCCGCTATAGGCGACACGCACCTCCTCCGGTGAGGCGGCCCAGGTCATATTTGTCCACAAGCTACCCGCTGCCAGTAATAAGCAGAGACTTTTTTTCATTTTATTTTTCCTGTTAGAGAGTGAAGAGATTAACGATATTCCTGCCAGAGGGCCGAACATCGCTCCGCCAGCGCCTGGGCAGGATCGATGGCGTGATCAAGAAAGGGGGAGTCGATGGCGTCCAGCGCCACCGGCACTTCGGTGCAGGCAAGAATGAGCGTTTCCGCGCCCCGCTCAACCAGCGCCTGGGCCTGAAGAGAGAGCAGCTCGCCGCCTTCGCGCAGCGCGCCGCGCTTGACCGCGTAGCAGCCGGGAACAAACCAGCTCTCTAGCTCCTGCTCGGTGGGCAGCACCGGGCTGATGTTAAGATGTTCCAGCCCCTGTTGAAACCAGCCCGCCGCCAGCGTGCCATGGGTCGCGATAACCCCGACGCGCGTTGGCGCACGCTCGGCAATACGCCCGAGGGTCGCCTCAACGATATGCAGGATCGGCGCATCGCTGGCCCTGCTCAGAGCGTCATACCAGTGGTGAGCCGTATTGCAGGGGATCGCAATATGGCTCGCCCCGGCGGCGTTAAGTTTTTCGATCCCGTTCAGCAGCTGCGGCAGCGGCGACGGGCCAAGCCCGGCCAGCGCCTTCTGCCGATCGGCAATCTGCGGAACGTTCCAGGCAACGACCGGGATCTGCTGCTGATCGCTGGTCGCAGGCGTCGCTGCCAGCAGCTTCGCCATAAAATCGACCGTCGCCAGCGGCCCCATGCCGCCGAGAACGCCTAACAAAAACGGTTTCATTTTTCCAACACCTGGCGATAGCCAAATAGCCCGGCGGAGCCGCCGGTGTGGATGAACACTACGTTCTCATCCTTGCGGAAGTGACCTTTGCGGATCAGATCCACCAGCCCGGCAAAGCCTTTGCCAGAGTAAACCGGATCCAGCAGGATGCCCTCGTGGCGCGCCAGCAGGCGCAGCGCCTCCAGCATGCCTTCGGTCGGCAGGCCGTAGCCTTCGCCGACGTAGTCGCTGTTAGCCACCACGGCGTCACGCGGCAGCTCGCCCGCTACGCCCAATAGCTCAAGGGTGCGGGAGGCCAGATTCCAGACGTTCTCCTCCTGCTTCGCCTTTGGCGCACGCACGCTGATGCCCAGCACTGGAACATGGCTGTGGGTGGCGTGAAAGCCCGCGACCAGCCCGGCCTGCGTACCGGTGCTGCCGGTGGCGTGGACAACGTGGTCGATACGCAGCCGCAGCTGAGAAGATTGGTAAAGCAGCTCTTCGGCGCAGGCAACGTAGCCCAGCGCACCGACGGGGTTAGAGCCGCCGCCAGGAATAACGTAGGGGCGATGGCCTTTCTCGCGCAGCTCGCTGGCATAGATATCCATGGCCTGCTGCATGTCTGTGCCACCCGGCAGATGGGCAACGATCTCGCCCCCAAGCAGCTCATCCAGCAGGACGTTACCGGAGCGCTGATAATCTTCGCCAAAGTCGGTGACCCGCTTCTCCAGCAGCACTTTGGCCGGCAGGCCGAGCTTTGCCGCGCCAGCGATGGTCTGGCGCACGTGGTTGGATTGGGTTGCGCCCTGGGTAATAATTACATCGGCACCCTGCTGCAGCGCGTCGGCCAGCAGGAACTCAAGCTTACGAGTCTTATTTCCGCCGGTAGCAAGGCCGGTTGCATCGTCGCGCTTAATCCATATTTTCGGCCCGCCCAGCAAGGCTGAGAGATTTTCTAAAGGTTCAAGCGGGGTCGGAAAATGGCCCAGTGAAAGTCGTGGGAAACGTGCCAGATGCATAATAGCTCCTTGCGAATTAACGCATCAGATATTTAACAATTATGCAGCTACTATACACAGGCGGGCTTTGGGGCTAAGGACAAATAAAAAATATCGATTGCCGGAAATTAGCTAACGGCAGAAATAAAAAATCCCCTTTACGAATAAAGGGGATTAATAATTTTACTCAGCGCTTTTCTTTTTGGCCGCGCGCTTTGCTTTCGTCGCGGCGGCTATTTTTTGCGTCTTTGCCGACGGGGCTTTCTCTTTCTTCACCTTCGGCCTGGCATCGTCGGTGCCTTTTCTTTTGCCTTTGCCTTTCTCACGGCGGAACTCGCTGTCCGGCTCAAAGTTACCTTTTTTACCGACCTGGCGACGGCGGCCGCTGGGTTTACCCGCAGCACCTTTTTTAGCACGTTCGCGGTCGGTCTTGCCAACGTTACGCGGGGCGCGCTCGCTGGAGATCAGCGCAAAGTCGATTTTCCGATCGTCCATGTTCACCGCTTCGACGCGCACTTCGACGCGATCGCCCAGCCGGTAGGTCTGGCCGCTGGATTCGCCAATCAGGCGCTGACCAACCTGGTCGAAACGGTAGTAGTCATTATCCAGCGAGGAGACATGTACCAGACCGTCGATAAACAGCTCGTTCAGGCGCACAAAGAAGCCAAAGCCGGTGACGCTGGCGATCACGCCCTGGAAGTTGCTGCCCACGTGATCCTGCATAAAGTCGCACTTCAGCCAGTCGGCAACGTCGCGGGTCGCTTCGTCGGCGCGGCGTTCGGCCATCGAACAGTGCTGGCCCAGCTGCAGGACCGCTTCCATCGGATAGTGCCAGCCGCCCGACGGCGTGCTGTTACCTTTAAGCCCCTGCTCTTTCGCAACGAGGTACTTGATGGCGCGGTGCAGGGAGAGATCCGGGTAGCGGCGGATCGGTGAGGTAAAGTGAGCGTACGACTGTAGCGCCAGACCAAAGTGGCCCCGGTTCTCCGGATCGTAGATCGCCTGCTTCATAGAGCGCAGCAGCATGGTCTGCAACATCTCATGGTCGGGACGATCGGCTATGGACTCCAGCAGCGCGGCGTAGTCCCTCGGCTCCGGCTTGTTGCCGCCTGGCAGCTCCAGACCCAGCTCAGCCAGTACCGAGCGGAACGAGGTAATGGCTTCGGTGGTCGGGCGGTCGTGAATACGGAACAGCGCTGGCTCTTCAGCCTTCTCGACAAAGCGGGCGGCAGAGATGTTGGCGAGGATCATGCACTCTTCAATCAGCTTATGGGCGTCGTTACGCTCGGTCAGCTCGATGCGCTCAATGCGGCGCTCGGCGTTGAAGATAAACTTCGCCTCTTCGCTCTCAAAGGAGATACCGCCGCGCTCTTCTCGCGCCTGGTTCAGCGTTTTATAGAGGGTATGCAGCTCTTCAATGTGCTTCACCAGCGGCGCATACTGCTCACGCAGCTCCTGGTCGCCCTCCAGCATATGCCACACCTTGGTATAGGTCAGGCGTGCATGGGAGCTCATCACCGCTTCGTAGAATTTATAGCCGGTTAAGCGCCCTTTCGCCGAGATAGTCATCTCACAGACCATACAGAGACGGTCAACCTGCGGGTTGAGGGAGCAGAGTCCGTTGGAGAGCACTTCTGGCAGCATCGGTACGACCTGCGACGGGAAGTAGACTGAGGTACCCCGGCTGCGCGCTTCGTCATCCAGAGCGGTGCCCGGACGAACGTAGTAGCTTACGTCGGCAATAGCCACCCACAGACGCCAGCCGCCGCCACGTTTTTTCTCGCAGTAGACCGCATCGTCAAAGTCACGGGCGTCTTCGCCATCGATGGTGACCAGCGGCAGGTTACGCAGATCGACACGTCCGGCTTTCGCTTCCTCCGGCACCTGCTCTTTTAGGCTGCTAACTTCCTGCTCAACGGCAGGCGGCCAGACGTAGGGGATCTCATGGGTACGCAGGGCCATATCGACCGCCATGCTCGTTCCCATATTATCACCGAGCACCTCCACGATCTTACCGATAGCTTTGGTGCGTCGGGTTGGGCGCTGGGTGAGTTCGACCACCACCACGAAGCCCATCCGCGCGCCCATAATCTCTTCCGGCGGGATAAGAATGTCAAAGCTCATGCGGCTGTCGTCCGGCACCACAAAGCCCACGCCCGCGTCGGTAAAGTAGCGCCCGACGATCTGGCCGGTTTTCGGCACCAGCACGCGCACGATACGTGCTTCACGACGTCCTTTACGATCGGAGCCGAGCGGCTGGGCCAGCACCTGGTCGCCGTGAATACAGGTTTTCATCTGCTCGCTGGAGAGATAGAGATCGTCTTTGCGGCCTTCGACGCGCAGGAAGCCGTAGCCATCGCGGTGGCCAATGACTATCCCTTTAAGCAGGTCGAGACGTTCCGGCAGGGCGTAGCACTGGCGGCGGGTAAACACCAGCTGCCCGTCACGCTCCATGGCGCGCAGGCGGCGGCGCAGCCCTTCCAGCTGCTCCTCGCCTTCAATATTGAGTTCCTGCGCCAGTTCTTCGCGGTTCGCGGGTTTTTCGCGTTTTGATAAGTGATCGAGAATGAACTCGCGGCTGGGAATAGGGTTCGCGTACTTCTCAGCTTCGCGCTCCTGGAAAGGATCTTGCGACATAGCGGTTCCTCCGTTGTCAGCTCTGGCGGAGCGTTCTCTTACTCCACCAGTAATAATTTATACAGCGGTTGATTCTCTTCAACCAAATCGGCCAGCGTATAGCTATCAAGCTCCATCAGAAAACTGTCCACGGCCTTAGAGAGTGCCTGCTTCAGACGGCAGGCAGGGGTAATATGGCAAAATGCGCTGCTGCAGTTCACCAGCGCAAGCGGTTCCAGCTCGCGCACAACGTCACCAATGCGGATGGTATTAGCAGGTTTGCCTAAACGAATGCCGCCGTTTTTCCCTCTGACCGCCGCGACGTAGCCCGCCCGGCTGAGCTGGTTGATTATTTTGACCATGTGGTTGCGGGAGACCCCGTACACTGCCGTCACTTCAGAGATATTGGTCATTCGCCCTTCCGGTAGCGACGCCATATAGATCAGGGCACGCAATCCGTAATCGGTGAAACTCGTTAACTGCACATCAACCTCAGGATAAAGGGAAAAACGCGGGATAGCCGCAATGACACTAACTATACCTTAAATAACTCGAGATGAAGGTAGGCGGCTAATTTATTTGAACAGAGGAGGCAAAAGAGGGCAAGCAGGCCCGGCAGGCAGTCCGCCGGGCAGTATGACAATCACATCATGCGTCAAACGGATCGCGCAGGATCATTGTCTCAGAACGGTCAGGGCCGGTAGAGATAATATCAATCGGCACTTCGGTCAGCTCTTCGATGCGCTTGATGTAGTCCAGCGCTGTCTGCGGCAGGCCGCTGCGCTCTTTCACACCGAAGGTAGTTTCAGACCAGCCAGGCATGGTCTCGTAGATCGGCTCGATACCTTCCCAGTCGTCAGCGGCCAACGGCGTGGTGGTGACTTCGCGGCCATCCGGCATGCGGTAACCGACGCAGATTTTCACCTCTTTCAGGCCGTCCAGCACGTCCAGCTTGGTCAGACAGAAGCCGGACAGGGAGTTGATCTGCACTGCACGACGGATCGCAACGATATCCAGCCAGCCGGTACGACGACGACGGCCGGTGGTCGCGCCAAATTCGTTACCCTGCTTGCAGAGGAACTCGCCGGTTTCATCGAACAGCTCGGTCGGGAACGGACCCGCGCCCACGCGAGTGGAGTAGGCTTTGATGATCCCCAGCACGTAATCCACATAGCGCGGACCCAGGCCAGAGCCGGTCGCCACGCCACCAGCGGTAGTGTTAGAGGAGGTCACGTACGGATAGGTACCGTGGTCGATATCCAGCAGCGTACCCTGCGCACCTTCGAACATGACGAAATCGCCACGCTTGCGCGCCTGATCCAGCAGATCGGAAACGTCAACCACCATGCCGGTCAGGATGTCGGCAACCGCCATCACGTCGTCCAGCACTTTCTGGTAGTCAACAGCGTCTGCTTTGTAGAAGTTCACCAGCTGGAAGTTGTGATATTCCATCACCTCTTTCAGCTTGGTAGCAAAGGTCTCTTTGTCAAACAGGTCGCCAACGCGCAGGCCGCGACGAGCCACTTTATCTTCGTAAGCCGGACCGATACCACGGCCGGTGGTGCCGATCGCTTTCGCGCCGCGTGCTTTTTCACGCGCCACGTCCAGCGCAACGTGATAGTCGAGGATCAGCGGGCAAGCTTCGGAGAGCAGCAGACGTTCGCGTACCGGAATACCACGCTCTTCCAGGCCTTTCATCTCTTTCATCAGCGCAGCAGGAGAGAGCACCACACCGTTACCGATGATGCTGGTCACATTGTCACGCAGAATGCCTGATGGAATAAGATGGAGGACGGTTTTTTCACCGTTGATTACGAGAGTGTGGCCTGCATTGTGACCGCCCTGATAGCGAACCACATATTTAGCACGTTCAGTAAGGAGATCGACGATCTTACCTTTGCCTTCGTCACCCCATTGGGTGCCCAGTACGACGACGTTGTTACCCATTTTTCAAAATCACCGTTTGCTTAAAAAAGGATTCTACCATCGCTTTTTATGATAATCAGCACTTTTTGTCGGCAAATTTCGGCCAATCTGCGTGCTATTTCTCTAGCCAATCGTTTTCCTCAACATATAGTAGATCACGACCCCAGCAACCACTAATCCGCCGCCAAAACGACGCAACATGTTATCCGGCAGCAGCGCAAGCGAGGCGATCATTCGCCGCCACAGACGCGGATAGAGCATTGGACCAAGACCTTCCAGCACCAAAACCAGTGCTAACGCCAGCCAAATGGTGGAGTTCATCATGCTTCCTTCAAAAGAAAACCACCGTCTCCTGAGGATGACGGTGGTTTGATTATATTAATGACGACTGCGGACTTAGCGTGTGGCCGTTCCCGGCGTTTTCATATAGCGGAAGAAGTCGCTGTCCGGGCTGAGCACCATCACGTCCTGATTACTCTGGAAGCTGCTCTCATAGGCGCGCAGGCTACGGATAAAGGCGTAGAAGTCCGGATCCTGGCTGAACGCGTCGGCAAACAGCTTGGCTGCTTCGGCATCCCCTTCACCGCGCAGAATACGTCCTTCACGCTCGGCTTCCGCCAGCGTCTTGGTGACTTCGTAATCTGAGGTGGCACGCAGTTTTTCTGCGGCTTCCTGACCCTGTGAACGGTGGCGACGGGCAACAGCTTCACGCTCGGCGCGCATACGGTTGTAGATCGCCTCAGAGACTTCACTCGGCAGGTTGATCTGCTTGATACGCACATCGACCACTTCGATACCCAGCGCTGCCATACTGTTCGGGTTCACTACCGGCACCTTGCCGTTCGTTTCCGCCGTGATGCGCTCCGCCGCTTTAGCAATTTCGTCATCTGCCGCAGGCGTTGCCACTTCATCTTCCGTACCGGCAGAGCCAGAGTTCAGCGCGTCGCGCACCTCATGCGTCAGCCGGCCACGGGAGTCGGTCACGATGTCCTTAACATCAAGACGGCCGATTTCCGAACGCAGACGGTCAGAGAACTTACGTTTCAGCAGCACCTCGGCCTGGGAGACGTCGCCGCCGCCGGTCGCCAGATAGTAGCGGCTGAAGTCGCTGATGCGCCATTTGATATAGGAGTCAACGATCAGGTCTTTCTTCTCTTTAGTAACAAAGCGATCGGCCTGGTTGTCCATGGTCTGGATACGGGCATCCAGCGTCTTCACGGTCTCAATAAACGGCAGCTTAAAGTGCAGGCCCGGCGTAAAGACCAGTGGTTTGTTCTCATCGTCGCGCAGCACTTTACCGAAGCGCAGCGTAATACCGCGCTCGCCCTCTTTCACTACAAAGATTGAGGTGTAGAGCACTACCAGCACGATGATAATTATCGCAATTACAGACTTACGCATCGTTATTCCCCCTGACGCTGGTAGTCGTTACGCTGTGCGTTCGCACGGCGTTGGTCCATGATGTCACCCTGGCCAGCAGACGGTGCGTTACTGGTGCTGCTGCTGGTGCTTGACGCAGGCGGCAGGCGCAGCAGGTTATTCGCCCCGCTGGTGTCGCTCTTAGCCGCAGGCGCGCCGCCCTTCAGCATCTGATCCAGCGGCAGAACCATCAGGTTGCCGCCCTTATCGTTCACCAACACCTTGCGGGTGTGGCTCAGCACTTTTTCCATGGTTTCGATATAGAGACGCTCGCGAGTAATCTCCGGGGCAGCCTTATATTCCGGCAGGATCTTGGCAAAGCGCGCCACTTCACCCTGCGCTTCCAGGATAGTCTGGGTCCGGTAGGCACGCGCTTCCTCAAGGATACGCTGCGCCTGGCCGTTAGCACGCGGCTGAACTTCGTTGGCGTAAGCTTCGGCTTCACGAATAGACTGCTGCTCGTTCTCACGGGCGGCAATGGCATCGTCAAACGCAGCCTGCACCGCTTCCGGCGGACGTGCGGCCTGGAAGTTGACGTCAAGCAGGGTGATACCCATGTTGTACGGACGAATGGTCTCTTCCAGTTCACGCTGGGTATCGCTACGAATAACGGTACGCCCTTCGGTCAGGATACGATCCATCGTGTACTTACCGATTACGCCGCGCAGGGCGCTGTCGGTGGCCTGACGCAGGCTGTTATCGGCGCTGGTTACGCTAAACAGGTAGCGCTCAGGATTGGTCACGCGGTACTGAACGTTCATCTCAACGCGGACCACGTTCTCGTCAGAGGTCAGCATGACGCCGGAGGCTGCCAGCTCGCGTACCGACTCAACGTTTACCGCCGTGACGTCATCAATAAAGGTCGGCTTCCAGTTCAGGCCTGGCTCTACCAGATGGCTGAACTTACCGAAACGGGTTACGACGCCGCGCTCCGCCTCTTTAATGGTGTAGAAACCACTGGCCGCCCAGATAATAACCACTGCTGCCGCCGCGATGGTAACGATGCGTCCACCCATGCGGCTGCGTGGGCCGGGTGCGGAGCTGCCGCCGCCCGATCCGGTTCCTTTTCCACCGCCAAAGCCGCCCAGTTTCTTGCTCAGCTTGCGGAAGATATCATCTAAATCAGGAGGCCCCTGATCGCGACCGCCTTTATTTCCATTTCCCCCAGAGTTGCCGCCTTGATTATTGCTGCTTCCCCACGGGTCGCGGTCTTGTCCGTTATTACCGGGCTGGTTCCACGCCATGTATGTGCTCCATATTTGTTATTCGTTATCCCCTGGAGGGGAAATGTCTTCAGGCCAGCCGCCAGGTCAGACTACGTAGTCAACCAATGCAGGTTCTTGTTTACAGAGACGACGCCATTCAACGATCGGCAAGCGAATTTGCAGACCCAGGCTGCCGTCCTCCTCTGTCCACTCTTTTTCTATCGCCTGAAGCTGATAAAATCTGCTTCTTAACCGCCCCTCCTGCGGAGGCAGATGCAGCGTATGCTGGGCCACCTCCCCGGAGAGACGCTCGGTTAGCGCCTGAAATAACAGTGGTACGCCCACTCCGGTTTGCGCTGACAGCCAAACCCGAATCGGTCTGTTTTCATCGTCCCTGTCGATACGCGGTTCAAAATCGTCCAGCATATCGATCTTGTTCATCACCAGCAGAGTCGGGATCTCATGAGCATCAATCTCTTCGAGAACTGTATTCACCGCCTCAATGTTTTCCTGAACGCGGAGGTCGGCGGCGTCAATCACATGCAGCAGCAGCGTGGCCTGGCGCGTCTCCTGCAGCGTCGCTTTAAAGGCGGCAACCAGGTCGTGTGGCAGATGGCGGATAAACCCTACCGTATCCGCCAGCACCGTCTCGCCGACGTCGGCAACATCAATGCGCCGCAGGGTCGGATCCAGCGTGGCAAACAGCTGGTCCGCAGCGTAGACCTGCGCTTCAGTGATCTGGTTAAACAGCGTCGATTTACCGGCGTTGGTATAGCCAACCAGCGATACCGTAGGGATATCTGCTTTCGCGCGCGACCGACGCCCCTGCTCGCGCTGTTTGCTAACGCGCTCGAGACGCGAGAGGATCAGGGTGATACGGTTACGCAGCAAACGACGGTCGGTTTCGAGCTGGGTTTCACCCGGACCGCGCAAACCAATCCCGCCTTTCTGACGCTCAAGGTGGGTCCAGCCGCGCACCAGCCGCGTGGCCAGATGGCGCAGCTGCGCCAGCTCAACCTGCAGTTTCCCCTCATGGGTACGTGCACGTTGGGCAAAAATGTCTAAAATCAGACCGGTGCGGTCGATAACACGACATTCGCACAGTCTCTCCAGGTTGCGTTCCTGGGCTGGGGTTAGGGCATGATCAAAGAGCACAACCGATGCACCCGATGCTTTTACGGCGTCCGCTATTTCAACTGCCTTACCTTCACCAACAAAATATTTGGGGTGCGGTGCTTTACGGCTACCGGTAATCACCTGCATTGCGTCGACGCCAGCTGAAGAGACCAGGGATTCAAACTCCTGGAGATCTTCCATATCTTTGTCTTGCGAAAAATAGATGTGTACCAGCACCGCCTGCTCACCGGCATCATAACGGTCAAACAAGCGTAAACCCTCTTAGAATACCAGCGGGGAACACCTGGCTCCCCGACATGGAAAACAGCAAAAAACCTTATTCGGTCTCTTCGCTGTCCTGTTGTGATGCAGAAGAACCCTGCGCGTTGCTGCTATGGTGATAGTTACTGGTGCCGCCACCGGTGTTGTTGCTGTGATGAGAAACCGGACGCGACGGGACAACAGTAGAAATTGCGTGCTTATAGACCATCTGGCTGACCGTGTTTTTCAACAGGATCACGAACTGATCGAAAGACTCAATTTGACCTTGCAGCTTAATACCATTCACCAAATAAATAGAAACCGGAACGCGTTCCCGACGCAGCGCGTTCAGAAACGGGTCTTGTAAAGATTGCCCCTTAGCCATTCTATCTTTTCCTTATATGCTTGTTTTGTACTTTGAACCCGAAGGCCCTGAAAACTGCGTAAAATTTTGCGCACGATCCGATGTAATTGTACACATTCAGCCTGCGTTAGCACCAATAACCTGTAATACTTCATTTCGCGCCTGCTCTGGCTTTTCACTGTCTAACCAGTGAACGTCCTCCCAACCGCGAAGCCAGGTTATCTGGCGTTTCGCTAACTGTCTCGTCGCGCAAACACCTCGATAAACCATTTCCTCATATGAGATCTCGCCTTCAAGATATGACCACATCTGGCGGTATCCCACACAACGAACGGAAGGCATGTCCGTATGCAAATCTCCACGGGCAAAAAGCGCCCGCACTTCTGCTTCAAAACCTGAAGCCAACATCTGATGAAAACGCTGCTCTATTCGTTGATGGAGCAGTTCACGGCTCGCCGGGGCGATGGCGAACTGATGCACCTGATACGGCAGAGCTTCTCCTGACGTTTGCGTCAGTTCCGTTAAAGTTTTACCCGAAATGAAAAAAACTTCCAGTGCCCGGGAAAGCCTTTGCGGGTCGTTCGGATGAATTCGTGCACTCGCTAGCGGATCTATCTCTGCCAGCCGCTTGTGCAGCGCTTCCCACCCCTGCTCTGCCGCCATCTGTTCAATCTTCGCTCTGACCTCGGGATCCGCTGAGGGCAAGGGCGATAAGCCCTCCAGCAGCGCCTTAAAGTAGAGCATGGTTCCCCCCACCAGCAGGGGGATCCGTCCAGCGGCGGTAATCTCCGCCATCTGGGCCAGCGCGTCACGGCGAAAATCAGCCGCCGAGTACGCCTGGGCTGGATCAAGAATATCCAGCAATCGATGGGGCGCAGCCGCCTGCTCCTGGGCATCTGGCTTCGCCGTACCGATATCCATCCCCTGATAGATAAGGGCAGAATCGACGCTAATCAACTCTACTGGCAAAACTTTACGCAGCGCGATGGCTAACGCGGTCTTTCCGGAGGCGGTTGGCCCCATTAAAAAAATTGCCTTAGGCAGGCTCGCCTTAGCTATATCAGTACTTAAATCAGTCATCTTTCAGGGCTTTCATCGCCGGGGTGATATCAACACATTGTAACAAACCGCCCGGCGGCGCGTTAACCAGTTGCGGGCAAAGCAGCTCAACGTCGGCCAGCAGCGCCACGGCCTGAGCAATGTTCCACTGCGGACGCTCACTGCTCAGACGGCGGGCAATCCACTGGGCGCTCTCTGCCACGCTGAAGGTTGTTTGCTGCGCCAGGTAGCCTATCAGGTCAGGAATCAAGATTTGTAAATTTTGTTGCCGTAAGGGTAAAGGCACTGCGCGAATGGTCACATGATGTGCATCCGACTGAAACTCAATGCCCATTTCGCTCAGCATAGTGGTTGCCCGCGTTAAGACCGCCCGCTCGTCACTCGAGACCTTCAGCCGGACCGGAATGAGCAGCGGCTGGCTGCATGGCGTGCCCTCTACCGGTAACAGCTGGGCCTGCTTAAGCCAGCGTTCGGCCACCACCAACGACAGCACACAGAGCTGGCCCTCGCGATCCAGCAGCGCGCAGTCGTCATTAACGATGGTCAGCACGCGGCCAAAGCTCTGGCTACGGGCAGTGGGCAGCGGCGCTGCGATTTTTGGCGTAGAGGGGGCGGGCGCAGCATCCGGCGTCTCCAGCAGCTTGCGGTAGAGCGCACCCTGCTGCTTTTGATATCCCGGCTGGGCGTTGGGCCACCCTGCTCCGCCTGCACTGCTCGACGATCCCCCGCCGTGGCTGCGCGGCGCGGCGCCAGGCTCAGCGTAGCGCGGCGCAGCCGGTTCACGGGCCACGGGCGGCTGCGCGAACTGATTCTTACCGGCGGCGATGCGGTTCTCAGGGACCTGACGCGGGGCGGGTTCGTCCGCCAGCGCCAGCGGAGCGGCAATCTGCTGCTGCAATACGCTGGCAACGCCCTGGTAGATAAAGTCATGCACCAGCCGCGACTGGTGGAAGCGTACCTCGTGCTTGGCGGGATGGACGTTAACATCGACCTGATGCGGATCGATCTCAAGGTAGAGCACAAACGCGGGCTGCTGATCCGCCCCCAGCTTATCTTCACAGGCCTGGCGGATAGCATGGTTGATCAGCCGGTCGCGCATCATGCGGCCATTGACGTAGCTGTACTGGATCTCTGCTAGCGCTGACGTGGTAGCCTTTGGATCGGCCACCCAGCCGCGCATGGCTAAATCGCCGTGCTGCCACTCAATGGCCAGCGCCTGCTCCATAAACGGCAGGCCGCAGATTGCCCCCAGGCGGCGCTCACGCTGCCCGCCCGGCGGCACGGCGCGGTACTGGCGCACCATTTTACCGTTGTGGTTCAGGTTGATCGTAACGTCGAAGCGCGCCAGCGCGATGCGGCGGATCACCTCGTCGATATGGCCGAACTCGGTCTTTTCCGTACGCATAAACTTGCGCCGCGCGGGGGTGTTATAAAAGAGATCGAGCACTTCCAGAGTGGTGCCTGGCGGATGGGCGGCGGGCTTCACCGTTACGTCCATATCCCGCCCTTCGGCATAGGCTTGCCAGGCCTCCGGCTGATCGGCGGTGCGGGAGGTCAGCGTTAGCCGGGAGACCGAGCTGATACTGGCCAGCGCCTCGCCGCGGAAGCCCAGGCTGACAATGGCCTCCAGATCGTCCAGCGAGGCAATCTTGCTGGTGGCATGGCGCGCCAGGGCGAGGGCCAGCTCATCTTTACCGATGCCGCTGCCGTTATCCCGGATGCGGATAAGCTTCGCCCCACCGCGCTCAATGTCAATATCGATGCGGGTTGCGCCCGCATCAAGGCTGTTCTCAACCAGCTCTTTCACCACCGACGCAGGGCGCTCCACCACTTCGCCAGCGGCGATCTGGTTCGCTAGCTGCGGCGGCAAGACCTGAATCGGCATGAAATCTCCTTAGTTAATAAAGCTGTTCCCCGGCGATCCGGCGCTGGCCGTCTGCGCACCACCGCTCTGCGGCGATGACTGCATCGGATGTGCCTGGAAGTAGCTTTGCAGTCCAGCGTAGATGGCTTCCGCCAGCTGCTGCTGATAGTCATCGCTGTCCAGCAGGCGCTCTTCGCTGCGGTTGCTGATAAACCCGGTCTCCACCAGCACCGACGGGATATCCGGTGAACGCAGTACGCCAAGGCTGGCGTGTTCCGGACGGCGCTTGTGCAGCGAGCCGATACGCGACAGTTGGCTGAGCATATTGGTTGCGACATCATACCCGACGCGCTGGGAATGGCCGAACTGCAAATCAAGAACCGCCTGGCTTAGGTAGGGATCGGACTGGCTGTTCGCCAGTACATCGCCCGCCCCGCCCAGCAGCTCGGACTGCTTCTCATGCTGCTCCAGCCAGCTCGCCATCTCGCTGTTGGCGCGGCGGTTGGAGAGCACCCACACCGATGCGCCAGTGGCGTCGCGGTTTGGCGCGGCGTCGGCGTGAATAGAGACCAGGAAGTTGGCGTTTTGTTTCCGCGCCACATCAGACCGTCCCATCACCGAGATAAAGTAGTCTCCGTCGCGGGTCAGCACGCCCTTAAACATCGGATCGCTGTTCAGCAGCGTGCGCAGCTTACGCGCCACGGAGAGGGTAATGTTTTTCTCACGCGTGCCTCCGGGACCGATAGCGCCCGGATCCTGGCCGCCGTGTCCGGCGTCAATCGCGATAATCACCTTGTCGCCCGAGGCAGAGCTGGCGCGCATGGCCGGACGCGTCACGGTATTGCTGCTGGTGACGCTGGTCACTCGGTCATTTTCTTTTTTAAACGGATTACGCGCAGGCTCAGCAGGTCGCGGTGCAACTGCCGGGGTCTCAACGCGTTTCGCCACTACCGGTGGCGGCGGCGGGGGTGGTGGTGGTGCATCGGCATCAATGGTAAACACCACCGTATAGTTTGCGCCGTTCTGCCGTTTTACCGCCCGGGCTTTACCGTTTTCGGTCAGATCGACCACCAGCCGTAGCGACTGGTTATCCTTCGGCGTCCCGGAGCGAATGCTCTTTACCAGATTGTTGCCGCTGAACTGCAGCGGCAGGCCCTGAATTATGCCGGTCTGTTTAATATCCAGTGCCACGCTGCGTTTGCCCTCCTGGGAAAACGCATACTCCGGATCGCCCATAAAACTCAACGTGATACGGGCCTGGTCATCGCCATTGGAGACCTGAATATCTGACAGACTTGCGGCGGTGGCCTGCGCGCTTAGCGCGACCAGCGCTGCCAGGGCCCAGCATTTTACGCGACTGATCATCCCGTCATCCTGTAGTTACAAATATGTAGTTACAAATGCATAGTTACAAACGCGTCAGTAAAGACTCACCCGCGGCGGATACGGCTGCAATACGCGCCTCACGCCCCTGGGCCTGGTATTCTAAATGGATTTCGATATCCGGATCGGGCAGCACGCCCGATCCCTGCTGCGGCCACTCGACGAGGCAAATAGCATCGTTGGCAAAATAGTCACGAATGCCCATAAATTCCAGCTCTTCCGGATCGGCAAGACGGTAGAGGTCAAAGTGGTACACCATCAGCTTATCGAGGGTATAGGGTTCAACCAGCGTATAGGTTGGGCTTTTCACGTTCCCCTGATGACCGAGCGCCTGCAGGAAGCCCCGGCTTAAGGTCGTTTTGCCCGCGCCTAAATCACCGTACAGGTAGATAACGGTTGCGCCGTTGCAGGCCTGCGCGACGCGCTCGCCCAGCGTTAAGGTTGCCTGCTCGTCGGGCAGAGGGATCACTCGATTAATCATGGTCTACGTCAATCACATCCGGGTTAATAACACGCATTAGCGCAGAAAAAAGATCGGTTGCCAGCATCCCGCGCGTGCCATAACGCGCCGCACGGTCGTCAGCTGCCGCACCGTGCGCTACACAGCCCACGCAGGCGGCCTCATACAGAGAGAACTTCTGCCCCAGCATGGCACCAATGATACCAGAGAGCACGTCTCCCATCCCTCCGCTGCCCATCCCGGCGTTGCCGGCATCCACGATGCCAATATCACCGTCTGCGCTCGCTACAACGGTGCCCGAACCTTTCAGGACGGCCACGCCACCGTAACGTTTTACCAGACGCTGAGCAGAAAGTAAGCGATCGCTTTCAATTTCTGCAACGTTACAGTTAAGCAGACGTGCAGCTTCGCCAGGGTGCGGAGTGATTACGCGATTGTGACGTTTATCGGGATTGATTGCCAGAAGGTTAAGCGCGTCCGCATCCCACAGCATGGGTTTGCGAAAATTCTCAATTTTTTGTAGCGCCTTTTTGCCCCACGCCTGCTGACCAAGGCCGGGACCGATGACCACCACGTCCGCCCACTCAAGGCTCTCCTCCAACAGCTTTTCTGTTAGCTCGTGCACCATCAGCTCCGGACGGGCGGCGATGAGCGGCGCAATGTTCTCGGCCCGCGTCAGGACTCTTACCAGGCCAGCCCCCGCGCGCAGCGCCGCTTCACCGGTCATGCGGATCGCCCCGGCGGTACCATGATCGCCACCGACAATCACCAGCCGTCCATTATCGCCTTTATGGGAGGTAGGACGGCGCGGCGGCAGCCACTGCGCAAGCTGCGATGCCTCCAGGCGGTGAATAGCGATCTCCTGGGCTGCCAGCCACCCCTCCAGCCCCAGCGCATTATGGTGAAGCGTGCCGGTAACGTCCCGGGCTTTCCCGGTGAGCAGGCCAGGCTTGAGGGCAATAAAGGTCACCGTATGCGCGGCATTGATTACCGCGCCAGGGGTAGTACCGGTCTGGGCATTCAGCCCGGAGGGGATATCGAGAGCGATAACCGGTGCGGCATGCGCATTAGCACGTGCAATAAGGCTCGCGGCTGGCTCACGCGGGGCGTCGGTCAGGCCGGTGCCCAGCAGGCCATCGATAATCAGATCGATCTCTTCGGGCCAGTTGCTATCCGCAGCATGGATCTCACCGGCGGCATTCAGCCAGGCCGTACGCGCCTGCTCCGCCTCTTCCGGCAAGGGCTTATCGCTCTCCAGGGCCAGCAGCGTCACCTCGATGCCTGCCGCCTTTGCCAGCCGTGCGACCACGTAGCCGTCGCCGCCGTTATTGCCGTGGCCGCAGAGGATCAGCCAGCGGCGTGATTGCGGGTAGGCAGCGCGCGCGACGTGAAAGGCTGCCTCCCCTGCCCGCTGCATCAGTTCAAACAGCGTAATGCCCAGGCTATCCGCCGCCTCTTTTTCTGCCTCGCGTAGCGCCTGCGCAGGCCAGACAGAGTGTGGTATAGTGGTACGGTTTTTATTCAGTCTACTTTTCAACGTATGGTCCGTCATGTCACAGCCCCTCGATCTCAATCAGCTAGCGCAAAACATTAAGCAGTGGGGCGCCGAACTGGGGTTTCAACAGGTCGGCATCACCGATACCGATCTCAGCGCCAGTGAACCCAAACTCCAGGCATGGCTGGATAAGCAGTATCATGGCGAAATGGCATGGATGGCACGTCACGGTATGATGCGCGCCCGGCCACATGAGCTGTTACCCGGCACGCTGCGGGTGATCAGCGTGCGCATGAACTACCTGCCAGCCAATGCCGCCTTTGCCAGCACGCTAAAAAATCCTGCGCTTGGTTACGTTAGCCGTTACGCGCTGGGCCGGGATTACCACAAGCTCCTGCGCAACCGCCTCAAAAAACTGGGTGAAACTATCCAGCAGCACTGCGTTTCGCTGAATTTTAGACCCTTTGTGGACTCCGCGCCGCTGCTTGAGCGTCCGCTGGCGGAAAAAGCCGGGCTGGGATGGACAGGTAAGCACTCACTTATCCTTAACCGCGAGGCAGGCTCGTTCTTTTTCCTCGGCGAACTGCTAATTGATCTCCCCTTGCCGGTCGACAAGCCGGTTGAGGAGAACTGCGGGAAGTGCGTGGCCTGCATGACCATCTGCCCAACCGGGGCAATTGTCGAGCCTTATACCGTCGATGCCCGGCGCTGCATCTCCTATCTGACCATTGAGCTGGAAGGAGCGATCCCACCCGAGTTCCGGCCGCTGATTGGCAACCGCATCTACGGCTGCGATGACTGCCAGCTGATCTGCCCGTGGAACCGTTTTTCGCAGCTTACTGACGAAGAGGATTTTAGCCCGCGTAAGGCGCTGCACGCCCCGGAACTGATCGCGCTGTTTGGCTGGAGCGAGGCGCATTTTCTGAAGGTCACAGAGGGGTCGGCCATTCGTCGCATCGGTCACCTGCGCTGGCTGCGTAATGTGGCAGTCGCGCTGGGCAATGCCCCCTGGGATGAGGCCAATATCCGGGCGCTGGAGCAACGCAGGGGTGAGCACCCACTTCTTGATGAGCACATAGAGTGGGCGATTGCGCAGCAGATTGAGAAGCGAAATGCCTGCGTGGTTGAGGTGCAGCTCCCGCAGAAGTTAAGGCTGGTCAGGGTGATCGAAAAAGGGCTTCCACGGGACGCCTAAGCTTTCCACAGGGTGTGCATAAAAATAAAAATCTATTGCGATTCAATACGGAAAAATTCGTCAAGCGATCGTATTAACATTCTGTAATAATATTTCATCATTAAAAATCAGTCATTTAAGAAGATATTATTTACATTGTTAACATTTAAGCGCAGGGGGAGATGGCGGTAACCTTGTGGATAACTCTGTTTACAAGAATATGACAACACGGAAATAAAACGATGCCAGCAGGCGTTTGCGCTGTGGATAATTAATTCAGAAGAGAAAATTTGGAGCGGGAAACGAGACTCGAACTCGCGACCCCGACCTTGGCAAGGTCG
>NZ_DALZYX010000010.1:0-166163 GCF_031987975.1 Pseudescherichia sp.
ACTGCCAGGCATCAAACAAGCAGAAGGCCATCCGTAAGGATGGCCTTTTTGCGTTTATCTATTTTTGTGTCTTATGCCCTGGCAGGACCGTATTGATAATCTGACTTGCCGTATCGGCGATCACTTTACCTGTAGAGCGGTCGCCTTTAGCCATCAATGACATAAACGCTTTTGCCTGTTCAAACGTAATATGCGGCGGTAGGGGCGCGACTTCCGGGTCGGTTTTAACCTCCAGCACTACCGGACGATCTGCGCTTAACGCTTCGGTCCATGCCTCATGCAGCTTATCCGGATCGTCAATGAAGATCCCTTTTAGCCCGATGGACTCCGCAAACTTAGCGTAAGGCACATCTGGCACATCCTGCGTAGCCTCAAAGCGGGGATTTCCCTCCATGACGCGCTGTTCCCAGGTCACTTGATTAAGATCTCCATTGTTGAATACGCAAACAATGAGTCGTGGATCGGACCAGCGTTGCCAATACTTCTGAATAGTAATCAACTCAGCCAGGTTATTCATCTGCATAGCGCCGTCGCCTACCAGCGCAACGACCGGTTTTTCCGGGAAAGCAAACTTAGCGGCGATAGCATAGGGTACCGCCGCGCCCATGCAGGCCAGGCCGCCTGATAGAGAGGATCGCTGTCCCTGCTTAATTTTGAAATCGCGTGCGTACCAGTTTGCACAAGACCCTGAATCGGACGTGACGATAGCATTGTCCGGTAGCAGAGGGGACATCTCCCACACCACACGCTGGGGGTTGACCGGGTTAGCTTTCGCCATAGCCCGCTCTTCCATTTTTTCCCACCACGCCTGGACTGATACTGCAATTTTCTCCTGCCACGCACGATCGTCTTTGTGTTGAAGCAGGGGCAGCAGCGCCTGTAGCGTACTGACCGCATCACCGTGCAGATTCACTTCAGTGGGATAACGTAGCCCCAGCATGGAAGCATCGATATCGATCTGTACAGCGCGCGCCTGACCTTCCTTAGGTAAAAATTCAGTCCACGGGAAGCCGGTACCAATCATCAGCAGGGTGTCACACTCCTGCATGAGATCCCAGGAGGGTTCAGTGCCTAACAAGCCGATACAGCCTGTAACGAATGGCGCATCGTCAGGCAAAATATCTTTACCCAGCAATGCCTTCGCCACCCCTGCGCCAAGCAGATTAGCCACCTGTACAACCTCGACGGCGGCATCCCGCGCACCCGCGCCAATCAGTATCGCTACTTTTTTTCCCTCGTTGAGGATGTCAGCGGCGCGCTGGAGATCGTATTGATAGGGAATGACCTGCGGGCGTTGATAGCCCGGACCTGAGTGGGTAAAACCGTGGGCATGCTGCGGCTCCTGCCACTCTTCATCCTGAATATCCTTCGGCAGGATCAGTACCGTGACGCCATTATTAGCCTTGGCGATACGCACGCCGCGATCCACCAGATGGCGAACCTGGGAAGGCGTCGCTGCCTCTTGCACGAAGCTCGCCACATCGCTGAATACGCGATCAAGGTTAATCTCTTGCTGATAATTTGATCCGCGTGCTGTGGCCTCAGCCTGGCCGGCAATGGCAATGACCGGCATATGGTCCATGCGGGCGTCATACAGGCCGGTCAGCAGGTGTGTAGCGCCTGGGCCACCGGTAGAGAGACACACACCAGGCTCGCCTGTGAACTTAGCGTGGGCGCAGGCCATAAAAGCGGCCATCTCTTCGTGGCGGACCTGGATAAACTCAATTCCGTCTCCCGCTTTTTCAGCGCGCTGCAACGCACCAAGCACGCCGTTAATGCCATCTCCCGGATAGCCATAAATTCGGGTTACTCCCCAGGCTTTTAATCGTTCTACAAAGAAGTCGCTGGTCATCTGGGCCATTATTTTTCCTCTCGTCAGGTGTTTGTTCGAGAATAGTTCACCTAACACAAATGAGCGAAAAAGGGGGAGTTCTCTGAAGAGTGCTATGGTTAAAAGAGCAATCAAAAGGAGAAGCCCGGTGCGCAAAGAATTTGATTATGAGCAGGACTTTACCGAAACCGATTTTCGTCAACATCCCGAACGTTACCAGGTTGGCCGGGGAGAGCAGGGCGTATTGCTGGTCGAGCCGTACAAAGGTGAAATCTTGCCCTTCTGGCGCTATAAGGATCCGGAGTCCGCGCAGAAATCAGCGGAACAGATTTATGCGCTATTTGAGGAGTATCGCAAGAATGATGATTTTGTAGGTATGGATATGGCGCGCAAGTTTATTCAGATGGGCTATACCCGTGCGCGGCGTTACGCTAACTACAAGGGTGGGAAAAAGTATGATGAGAATCGCGAGCTAAATCCACGCGGTAACGATCCGGTCAAAGCCGCAGCGGCGGCAATATTCAAAACCTGGTGGGATCGGATCCGCGCCGATGAGGATTACCTGAAGCGTAAAAAAGCGCATCAGGCGAAATGGGGCTAGTGCGCCAGCTGCCAGACGGTGTAGCCGGTCGTTGCCCCTGCCACATCCCAGGCAAAATCTTTCCAGCTCCAGCCGCTTCCTGCCGGGCGGCTGTCCCACAGCTCCTTTGACGCCCCCAGGCTCAGCGAAAACATGACCCCTATAGCCGCGCTGCGATCGGCGCTAATGCCCTGCCGCTGGGCATACTCATTCCCGGCGGCAGAGAGCATGGCTGAGGCGAGAAAGTGCTGGGCCTTGTCCTGACCGTGCCATTGGTCGTCAGCCATATGCGTACAACCGGTTAAGATCAGCAGAGCAGATAAGATAAAAGAGCGCATAGCCACTTCCAATAAAAAGGCCCCATCAATGACGGGGCCTGGTTCCATGTACAGGTTACAGAATACGGCTGATTAGCCTGTCGATACGTATCCGACGCAGGCGGCGGATGAGCTTACGCACCTTGACCGGGTACTCGGCGATGCTTTGCAGATCGCGATAGTGCTTCACCACGGTGGTGTGGGTGCGGATCAGCTCCAGCTCTTTATCACGCTGCGGAGCCAGCTCCTGCTGCGGATCGTGGATAAGGATCGCGTTTTCCAGATCCAGTCGCCATGCGCGTGGGTTAAGGTTGTTGCCGGTCAGCAGCAGCCACTCGTCATCCACCCACATCCCCTTCAGGTGATAGCTGTTATCCGCGTCCTTCCACAGGCGAACAATGAGCTGATCGGTATTCACATAGTACTGCAGGCGGCTCAGGAAGCGGCGCAGGTTGATCTCATAGAGATAGGGCAGCGCACCGATGATCTTAAACGGCTCGTTTTCCGGAATATAGAAATCGTTCGCCGTCTTATCCCCGACGATGATCTCCACTTTCTTACCTTCGCGCAGCAGCTGAATGATATTGCGTACCAGCACCGCCGGCAGGTTAAAGTAGGGGGTGCAGATTGTCAGCTTGTGCTCGGTGCACGGCATTAGATGGAAAATGGTCTTGTTGAGCAGGCTGGTTTTGCCAAGGCCAACCAGCGGCGTGACCGCCAGCTGCTCGTTATCAGCATCGCCCTGGAAATGGTAGCCTGCGTCACGCAGCTCCTGGCGGAACTGACGAATATCATTCTTGATTTCCGGGCTTTTAGGCCGCTGATCGCTATCGAGGCGGTTAACGCCGCACCCCTGAATCAGATTTTTATCAACCCACTCCAGCATGATGTCAGCCATCCGCGCATTGCGGATCAGCTGGTAGCGGTCGTAGCGGTACTTCTCATGTTGATGCAGGTAGACATCGTTCAGGCTGGCACCGCTGTAGAGCACGGCATCATCAATGATAAAGCCTTTATAGTGCAGTACGCCCAGCGCTTCACGGGTATTCACCGGCACGCCGTAAACGGCGATATCGACGCCGGGATTCTCCTGCGCCAGACGGCAGTACCAGTCGGCATTGGTGTTGGCCGCTGCGGCGCCGATGCGGCCGCGCTGGGCACGGTGCCAGTCAACCAGTACGCGAACATCCAGCTCCGGACGCTGGCGTTTCGCTTCATAGAGTGCCGCCATAATGCCTTTACCGCCGTCGTCCTGCTCAAGATACAGGGCGATAATACAGATGCGTTGTGTTGCACTGGCAATCTGTTTAAGCAGCGTCTCCCGAAAGTCGGCGGGAGAGTAATAAAACGTGACATCATCAACTGACTGAGAGAGCTTAGGTAGTTGAGCAAGGTGTTGTTGATGTTTATTACGCTTAAATTTTGACAACATCACAGTGCGTATCTTCTCTGTTTATTGAAGGGTCCTCTGTATCATGCATCTACAGAAGCATGCAGACCACATAAGCCGACAATGATAACACCAGAGCCAGCGAAAGTGGTCAACATTTCCAATACCTTACTCAGGAGCCGCCAGGCCCCACAAGAGGCAGCATCAGGCTGACAATGCCATCCTCCAGCTGAATATCAACGGTAAAGCCGAGTTTACGCGCCAGCGTTACCATACCGCGATTATTAGGCATAGTAATACCATTCAGACGCATGAGACCGTGGTCGCGGGTGTAGCCAATGAGTTTCTCCAGCAGGCGTCGCCCCAGACCTAAACCCTTAAGATCGGAACGGACCAGCACGGCAAATTCCGCATCCACGTTATCTGGATCGGAGATCGCCCGCGTCACGCCAAGGATCTCTTCGCCATCGTCAGTGCGCCGTACGGCAACAATTGCCATCTCCCGATCGTAGTCGATCTGGGTCATATTGGCTAAGTCCTCATGGGTAAATTCGTTGATCTCACTGAAGTAACGATAATAAAGATCCTCTTTTGTGACCTGGTCGATAAAGCGCTGCAGGGCCGGCTCATCTTCAGGCAGGATCGGGCGAAACAGGCAGACGTCGCCGTTTTTCAGCGTCACGCTCTCCTCAAGATGCTGAGGATAGGGACGAATCGCCAGCCGGCTCTCGCTGCTGCCGCTAAACGCAGCCAGCGTCATTGTCACGTCGAGAGCGGTAAACTCCCCGGCTGAGGCCAGCAGCGGGTGAATATCCAGCCGCTGGATCTCCGGGCAGGCAACGATCAGGTTAGATACCCGCACCAGAAACTGGCTCAAACCGATCACATCCAGCGGCTGCAGACCGCTGCGTCCGCGGATCTTTTTATTCTTGATAGCCTGAATAACAAGATAGCGGGCGAGGTTCATGTTCAGGGGAGGCAGCGCTACCGCAGCCTGATCCTGAGCTCGCCACTCAACGCCGCCTTCGCCCAGCATAATCAGCGGACCAAAGACCGGATCGTGCTGGACGACCACCCGCAACTCCTGTGCGCCAGCGCGGTTAGCCATGCTCTGCACCTGCAAACCGTGTACCCGCGCCTGCGGCCAGCGCATTTTCACGCGATCGATAATCGCCTCTGCCGCCTGCTGAACCTCCGCAGCGGTACGCAGATAGAGCATTACGCCCTGAACTTCCGACTTGTGCGGAATATCCGGTGAGCGCAGCTTCAGGGCGACGGGGTAGCCAATCTGCCCGGCAATGTGTACCGCCTCTACGCTGTCGGTGGCGATCCAGGTAGGAAGCGTTTGCAGCCCGTAGGCGCGAAGCACCGGCTGAACTTCATGGGTATCGAGCGTAGTGGCTCCCTCATCAATAGCCTGCTGCAATAGCTTATGCGCTTCAGCGGTATCGGCGTTCAGGTTACTGGGCAGGGACGGGGTTTCCCGGAGCTGCTTCTGGTTACGGCGGTACTCCACCATATGCATAAAGGCGGTAATGGTTCCTTCCGGTGTGCGATAGGTGGGCAGCCCCGCTTCGCTAAACAGGCGGCGCGCCTCCTGGGAGGAGAACTCCCCGCACCAGTTGGTCAGCACGGTCACATATTTACCGCGTGGATGCTTTTTCAACGCGTCAATAAGGGCCAGCGCGCTCTCGCTGCCGGGCGCCACCGCGCTGGGGGAGTGGATCACCAGCAGAGCATCGTAATCAGGGCTGTCGAGCAGGATGTTAAGGGCGGTAATATAGCGCTCGCTGCTGGCATCATCACGCAGATCCAGCGGGTTATCGGCTACGACGGAGCCGGGCAGCGCCTCACGCAGGCGGGAGAGCGTCTCTTCGCCGAGGGTAGCCAGCTTGCCGTTGCGCAGCCAAAGCTCATCCAGCGCCAGCGCCGCCGGTGCTGCGCCGTTGCTGATAAGCAGCAGGCGCTCCCCACGCAGCGGACGCATATGACTCAGGGTCTCGACGGCGGAGAAAAGCTCGTGGGTGTCCTGCACCCGCAGCAGGCCCGCGCGCTGGATGGCCGCATCCCAGGCGGGATCCATCCCGGCGTTAACGTGCAGCAGTCGCTGCGCCGTCGGGCTTCGGCCGCTTTTGATCACCAGGATCGGTTTATTACGCGATGCGCTACGGGCGGCGGAGACAAAGCGCCGCGCATCGCTCAGATGCTCAAGGTAGAGCAGGATAGCGCTGGTTTTGCTGTCGCGGGCCAGAAAGTCGAGAAGCTCGTCAACGTCGATATCCAGGCTGTCACCGAGGGCGATAAAGTAGGAGAAGCCTATCTCGCGCTGCTGTGCCCAGTCGAGAATAGTATTGGATACCGCCGCCGACTGGGAGATAAAGGCCAGCTTGCCGCGGGCGATGGGCACCGGCGAAAAACTGGCGTTGAGTCCCTGCCAGGGTGCCAGCAGGCCAAGGCTATTTGGCCCCAGCAGGCGCATCTGGAAACGGCTGGCGCAGGCCAGCAGGTCAGCATGCTGCTCGGGTGGTGCGGAGAGGATGATGCAGGTCTTACAGCCCTTTTGGCCTAATGCCTCCAGCAGGCTTAGGTTGCGCTTCGCATGGGTGCAGAGCACGGCGAGATCCGGCGTAAAGGGCAGGCTGGCGACGTCCGGCCAGGCCAGCACCCCCTGCACGGCTTTCCATGCCGGGGTCACCGGCAGCACCGGGCCAGCAAATCCGCCGGCCAGTAGGTTACGCATCATCAGGAAACCGGCGCGATCCGGCTTCATTGAGGCACCAATCACCGCAATCGACTTAGGGCGCAGCAGCGCTTCCAGTCCTCGTTGGCTCATACCGGTCTCCAGAAAAGAGTGACCCGATGATTTTAAACGCTTTCTTCAATATCCGCTGTGACGCTGCCCTTATGCTGCGTTTTTCCTGCCAGATAGCGGGTGCGGAAGCAGGAGAAGTGATCCCCCAGCGCCTGAGCGGCAGGCTGGTCTGCAGCGAGATCGAGCAGGGCGATCGCTACCTCAGCCGTACAGTATTGTCCCTCAACCTGGGCTTCGCGCAGGCGGTAGGCGGAGACGCGAGAGAGATCGACGGAGATCACCGGCAGCCCGTCGAGATAAGGGCTTTTGCGAAACATCTTCCGCGCCTCGGTCCATGTCCCATCGAGCATAATAAACAGCGGCGGCTTACCGCTGGGGGGCGCGGTAATCACCTGGCGTTCGCTGCCCGCATAGGCAGCGGGAAAAACGACCATCGGCTGGTAATCGGGGTCGGCGACCAGATCCAGCAATTCTTGTGGCGGCTCGGTGCGCGACCACTGGAACGCGGCGGTATCCGGCAGGATATCGGCAATTAGCCGGCCGGTATTGCTGGGCTTCATCGGCTCGGTATCAAACATCACCAGGCAGAAGCGGCTGCGAGCAGTGCTGGGCTGCAGCGTGGCGCAGAGACACTGCTTCTGCGGCAGCAGGCAGCGCTGACAGCGACGAATACGGTTACCCCGGGCGAGAAAAGGGCGTGTGGCGCGGGCAAGTCGTTGCGCCCGAAGTTGCAGTACGGCGTTGTTGGTCACGGTCATAGAGGTGGCGCAGAAAAAACGCCATTGTGGCAGAGGGAAAAACGGGGCACAAGCGGCCCCGGAAGATTAGAGTGATTCGTTCAGCCAGCTATCGAACGGCGCTTTCGGCACCGCGCCGCTCAGCATGTCGACAACCTCACCGTTTTTGAACAGCATGATGGTTGGGATGCTGCGAATACGAAAGCGGGCGCTCAGCTCGCGCTCGGCTTCAGTATTGACCTTCACAAAGCGCACTTTGCCGCTGCGCTCTTCGGCGACGTCTTCAAAGATAGGGGCAAAGCTGCGGCACGGGCCACACCAGGGTGCCCAGAAATCGACCACTACCGGCAGATCGTCCTTCAGCAGTTTGTCCAGCGTCTCGCCGGTGGCGTTAATGACGTCGCCATCGAAAAGATCGTGGCCACAGCGTCCACATTTTGCGCCGTCGGTAGCATGATCATCGGGAATGCGGTTCAGTGCCTGACAGCTTGCACATACGGTATTCATAACTAACCTCTGGGTAGTGCGGTGGGACAGAGTATGTTTCCAATATGTTACATATTATCTTTGAGCGGGTGTGAAACGACAACGCGTTTTATTCAATGAGTACAATAGTCGCAGGCTTTTAAATGAAGTAATGGCTATGCGCTTGCACATCGGGTAATCTGCGCGCTTCGCGCAGCGCTGGTGGAGAAAAGCATGAACGACGAACTGAAAAACAAAAGCGGCAAGGTCAAAGTGATGTATGTCCGCAGTGACGATGATTCCGATAAACGTACCCATAACCCGCGTACCGGGAAGGGGGGCGGACGTCCGGGATCGTCTCGTGCAGACGGTGGCCGTCGCCCCGCCCGCGATGAGAGAAAACCTTTTGGTCGCGATCGTGACCGTGATAACGATCGTGACGGCGGCTCGCCGTGGCGCACCGTCTCCCGTCCGCCCGTTGCTGATTCGGTAAGGGATGAGGAAGAATCAGCCAGTGGCAAACCGGTTATCGATCCGGAAGTGATCCGCCGCCAGCGCGCTGAAGAGACGCGCGTTTACGGTGAAAACGCCTGCCAGGCGCTGTTCCAGAGCCGCCCGGACTGTATCGTTCGCGCCTGGTTTGTGCAGAGCGTGACCCCGCGCTTTAAAGAGGCGCTGCGCTGGATGGCTGCTAACCGCAAGGCTTATCACGTAGTAGATGAAGCCGAGCTGGCAAAAGCCTCCGGCACTGAACACCACGGTGGCGTCTGCTTTATTATCAAAAAGCGTAGCGGCATCTCCGTACAGCAGTGGGTGAGCCAGGCTGGCGAGCAAGATTGTGTTCTGGCGCTGGAGGATGTGGGTAACCCGCACAACCTCGGCGCGATGATGCGCAGCTGCGCGCACTTCGGCGTGAAGGGCGTGGTGCTGCAGGATGCAGGGATTATCGAGTCTGGCGCAGCGGTGCGTACCGCAGAGGGCGGGGCTGAGCATGTGCAGGCGATCACCGGTGACAGCGTGCTTGATGCGCTGGATGCCTTCCGCAAAGCGGGCTACACCATTGTGACAACCTCCAGCCATGAAGGTACGCCGCTTTATCAGGCTGAACTGCCGAAGAAGATGGTGCTGGTGTTAGGCCAGGAGCGTGACGGTCTCTCCGATGCAGCGCTGGCCAGTGCCGATCTGAGTCTCGCCATTCCGGGTACGGGCAACGTTGAAAGTCTTAACGTCTCCGTAGCAACCGGCGTTCTGCTCGCCGAGTGGTGGCGTCAGAACAAGGCGTAATACTCTTCAGGCCCGGCAGACATCGTGCCGCCGGGCCTGATTCATTTGTTACTCACTCTCTGCCGGCAGAACCGGCATCCAGTCAATCGGCTTCTCGCCGTGCTGCTCCAGCCACTCATTAGCCAGTACAAAATGGTTACAGCCAAAAAATCCCCGGTGCGCCGACAGCGGTGAAGGGTGAGGCGCTTTTAGAATATGGTGGCGCTGGCCGTCAATAATCGCTCCTTTCTTCTGCGCGTGGGATCCCCACAGCAAAAACACCACGTTCTCACGGTGCTCGTTAATCAGGGCAATCACCTTATCGGTAAAGGTTTCCCAGCCAAGGCTGGCGTGAGAGTGCGCCTGGCCTGCGCGTACGGTCAGCACCGTGTTGAGCAGCAGTACCCCCTGACGCGCCCAGCTCTCCAGATAGCCGTGGGTCGGGCGGCTAAACTCTGGAATTGAGTTCTCCAGCTCTTTATACATATTCAGCAGCGACGGCGGCGTGGCTACGCCGGGGCGTACGGAAAAGGCCAGGCCGTGCGCCTGTCCTGGCCCGTGATAGGGATCCTGGCCCAGGATCACCACCTTCACATCCCCCAGCTCGGTGAAGCGAAAAGCGTTAAATACATCTTTCTGCGGCGGATAGACCGTTACGCCAGCCTCGCGTTCGGCGGCTACTGCGTTAAGCGTATTGGTAAAGTAGGGCTGCTTTTTCTCTTCAGCCAGCACGTCGTGCCATGTTTGCGAAGTGGTCATTCCGATCTCCTGCCTATTTTGATGATCCTAAGCTTAACCGCTTCTTTCGTCGGAATAAAATGCGGGCATTAAAACGGTCGAAAAACCTAAAAAAATTTGAAAAATTGCAGAACAATTTTAGACAGGTGAAATGCGTAACTTGATATAAAACAACTATTTCCCGCTATGACCCTTTTTGGGGTATGGTTTTTGTTGATGTAAGTCAAAGAATGGCCGCGATTTGGCTGGTATATAGACACTCAGGCAACAATGGTTTTACCAATTGGCCGGGAATAAGGCCGACAAAACAAATTAATACGCCGAGGAGGCATCATATGATTACAGGTATCCAGATCACCAAAGCGGCAAACGACGACCTGCTGAACTCTTTCTGGTTGCTCGACAGCGAAAAAGGCGAAGCGCGTTGCGTGTGTGCCAAAGCTGGCTTTGCAGAAGATGAAGTGGTTGCGGTTGACCAGCTGGGCAACATTGAGTATCGCGAAGTACCGATGGAAGTCCAGCCGCAGGTTCGCGTTGAGGGTGGCCAGCACCTGAACGTTAACGTGCTGCGTCGTGAAACCCTGCTTGATGCGGTTGAGCACCCGGAAAAATATCCGCAGCTGACCATCCGCGTTTCCGGCTATGCGGTGCGTTTCAACTCCCTGACCCCGGAGCAGCAGCGCGACGTTATCGCCCGTACCTTTACTGAAAGCCTGTAACAGGCCTGATAAAAAAAGCCGGGTTTATCACCCGGCTTTTTTATTACTCGTTCGAAGACTCCTGAGAGCCGCTTGGCTTACGACGCTTACCAATGTTTTTGGTATCGCGATGACGCAGCTTCGCGCGTGGCTTCTCTTTCTCTTTCTCTTTTTCTTTCTTCTCGGCGCGCTTAGCCAGCGCCTTCTTCGATGGTTTTCCCGTCATTTTCTCACTTGGCGCACGGGTAGTTGGGCGCAGCTCGTCAATGACGCGGGCCTTCAGCGGCTCTTCAACGTAGCGGCCAATTTTCTGCAGCAGCAGGTAATCATGCGCCTCGACCAGCGAAATGGCGGTGCCTTTGCGCCCGGCGCGGCCGGTACGGCCAATACGGTGCAGATAAATATCACCGCTGCGCGGCATATCGAAGTTAATGACGTGGCTCACGTCCGGAATGTCGATCCCGCGCGCGGCAACGTCGGTGGCGATCAGCACATTTACCCGGCCTTCGGTCAGGCGTTTGATACCTTCGGTACGCTTCACCTGGGCCATCTCGCCTTCAAGATAGCAGTTGTTGATGCCGGCGTTACGCAGCAGCTCTGCCAGCTCGTGAACGCGCTCGCGCTTGCGGACAAACACGATAGTGCGGGTGGCGTCGTCCTGCTTGAGCAGGTGCTGCAGCAAGGCTGTTTTATGCTCAAAGTTATCCGCACGGTAGTACCACTGGTGGATCTTCTTACGCTCGCGGGTAGACGGGGTCGCAGAGACCTCAACCGGATCTTCCAGCAGGCGCTCGGCAAAGTCCTTCACGGCATTGCCTTCCAGCGTGGCGGAGAAGAGCATAGTCTGCTTACGCCAGCGCGTCTCCCCGGCGATGTGCTCGATATCCTGAGCGAAACCCAGCTCCAGCATGCGGTCAGCTTCATCGAGGATCAGCGTCTCTACGGCGCGGCAGTCAAAATTCTCTTCTTTGATGTACTGCATCAAGCGGCCAGTAGTGGCGACCACGATATCCTGGTTTTCGCTGAACACCTCGGCGTGGTTCATATAGGCTACGCCGCCGGTAATGGTGGCGATATCCAGATGGGTATTTGCCGACAGCTCACGGGCGTGCTCGGCCACCTGCATCGCCAGCTCACGGGTAGGCGTCAGGATAAGAATACGCGGTGGACCGGATTTCTTACGCGGAAAATCGATTAGGTGCTGCAACGCAGGCAGCAGGTACGCCGCCGTTTTACCCGTGCCGGTAGGCGCGGAACCGAGTACATCGCGGCCCTCCAGCGCAGGCGGAATAGCAGCCGCCTGAATGGCAGTTGGGCGTGTGAAGCCTTTCTCCTGGAGCGCGTCCAGCAGGCTTTCATCGAGTTCGAGTTCGGAAAAAGTCGTTACAGTCATGTTCTACCTCTGTGTGGGGCGCTGATTATAGACGTTATGGCTGCAATCTTCATCTGTTTGTGTGGATAACGCTTTCCCGCCTGGCGGCTTTCCCCTATCCTACATCGGTTTCGTTAGTTGGATTGTTAATAATGCCCCACAGCAAAGCGCAGCTGCGTCGTAACGGATTTACGTTTAAACAGTTTTTTATTGCCCATGACAGATGTGCCATGAAGGTCGGCACCGACGGTATTCTACTCGGCGCATGGTCACCGGTTGCCGGGGTTAAGCGTATCCTTGATATCGGTACCGGCAGCGGTTTGCTGGCGTTAATGCTGGCCCAGCGTACCGGCGAGGCGGTAAGCATTGACGCCGTGGAGCTGGACGCCGAGGCTGCCCAGCAGGCGCAGGAGAACGCGAGCGAATCGCCGTGGGCGGATCGCATTCAGATCCATACCGCGGACATTCAGCAGTGGGTCAACGAGCGCACCAGCCGCTACGATCTGATCGTCAGCAATCCTCCCTACTATGAAAAAGGGGTCGAGTGCGGCACGCCGCAGCGGGAGCAGGCACGCTATACCGTCTCCCTCGATCACGGCACGCTGCTGGCCTGCGCCGCCGAGTGCATCACGGAAGAGGGTTTTTTATGCGTGGTGCTGCCCGAGGGGCTGGGAAATGGCTTTACGCAAAAAGCGTTGGAGACGGGCTGGCATCTGCGCCTGCGCACCGACATTGCTGATAACGAAAGCCGTCTGCCGCACCGCGTGCTGCTGGCCTTTTCCCCAACGCAAGGGGAGTGCTTTAGCGATCGGATGACCATCCGTCGGGCGGATCAGCGCTACTCTGATGACTATACGGCGCTGACCCAGGCCTTCTATCTCTTTATGTAGGTGCGCGGAACAAGTATCGATGGCCCGGATTCAGCCTGTGGTTCCGGATAATCGAGCGTATAGTGCAGCCCCCGGCTCTCCTTACGCGCCATGGCGCAGCGGACGATCAGCTCTGCCACCTGCACCAGATTGCGCAGCTCGAGCAGATTGTTGGAGACGCGGAAGTTAGCGTAGTACTCATCAATCTCCTGCTGCAGCATCTGGATCCGCCGCAGAGCGCGCTCCAGTCGCTTGCTGGTGCGAACAATCCCTACGTAGTCCCACATCAGCAGGCGCAGCTCGTGCCAGTTATGCTGAATGATAACCCGCTCATCCGGATCCTCGACCTGGCTCTCATCCCAGGCGGGAAGGGTCGCGGTATCCGGCACGGCAGGAAGCCGCCCGGCAATATCCTCAGCCGCTGACCAGCCATAGACCAGACACTCCAGCAGCGAGTTGGAGGCCATGCGATTCGCGCCGTGCAGACCGGTATAGCTCACCTCACCGATGGCATACAGTCCGTCAACGTCAGTGCGGCCCGCGTCATCTACCATCACGCCGCCGCAGGTGTAGTGCGCCGCCGGCACGATAGGCACTGGCTCTTTCGTCAGATCGATACCCAGACCGAGTAGCTTCTGGTAGATCATCGGGAAGTGCTGGCGAATAAAGGCCTCTGGCTTATGGCTGATATCGAGGTACATGCAGTCAGCGCCGAGACGTTTCATCTCATGGTCGATCGCTCTGGCTACCACGTCGCGCGGGGCCAGCTCGCCACGGGGATCGAAATCGGGCATAAAACGCGAACCGTCCGGACGTTTAAGGTATGCGCCTTCGCCGCGCAGCGCTTCGGTAAGCAGGAAGTTACGTGCCTGCGGGTGGAACAGGGCAGTGGGGTGAAACTGGTTAAATTCGAGGTTGGCCACCCGACAGCCTGCGCGCCAGGCCATGGCGATGCCATCCCCGGAGGCAATATCCGGGTTGGTCGTGTACTGATACACCTTCGATGCGCCGCCGGTGGCCAGGACCACCGCCTTCGCGCGGCAGGTCTCTACTGCTTCGCGATTGCGGTTCCATACCCATGCGCCCACCGCCCGGCGTGGGCCGGAGAGGCCAATTTTGTCAGAGATAATCAGGTCTACAGCGTTGCTGCGCTCAAGCACATGAATATTGGGATGGCTCAGGGCCTGGCTTACCAACGTCGTCTCCACCGCTTTGCCGGTGGCATCGGCGGCGTGCAGGATCCGGCGATGGCTGTGTCCGCCCTCACGGGTCAGGTGGTAGCCCTCTTCACCGTTAGGCTGAACGTGGGTATCGAACAGCACGCCCTGATCGATCAGCCACTGCACGCAGGGGCGGGCGTTGCTGGCGACAAACTCAGCTGCATGGCGATCGACGATACCCGCGCCCGCAATCAGCGTATCTTCCACGTGTGAGCTAATGCTGTCCGTCTGATCAAATACGGCGGCAATCCCGCCCTGCGCATAAAAGGTTGAGCCTTCGCTAACGGGGCCTTTACTCAGAACAATCACGCTATGGTTTTGCGCCAGACGTAGTGCCAGGGAGAGACCCGCAGCGCCGCTGCCAATAACCAGCACATCACAGGAGAGATCGGGAGTCGTATTCATGATAGTGTGTTTAATTTACTAAACAGGATAGACCCAGCATAGATCCAAAAGGCGTGTAAAGCACCTGTTTTTTTAAATGAGGTTGTAAAGACTAAACAGCGAGGCGGGAAGCGTGCTAAATCAGTTTTGTGGTGAAAAAAAAGCGGGGTTGCGTTACTCTGCTGACGGTATAAAAGGCTTTTCTTCTATGCAACGTGCATAGTTTAGCGTCAGTAGACTTATAATGAGTCATAACGAGCGGTCTGCGAAACGATACACAAAAACAAAGGCGTAACGGAACTTTTGCCGAAAAAGTCTCTCTAACCACATGCTTGCTCAGAGTGCTGTGTGGGAGTGGCGTTTCGATTACGCGTGGATATTAGGTTTGGGGAGACATTACCTCGGATGAGCGAGCAGTTAACGGATCAGGTCCTCGTCGAACGGGTCCAGAAGGGAGATCAGAAAGCCTTTAACTTACTGGTGGTCCGCTACCAGCATAAAGTAGCGAGTCTGGTTTCCCGTTATGTGCCGTCGGGCGACGTTCCCGATGTGGCACAAGAGTCTTTTATTAAGGCCTATCGCGCGCTGGATTCATTCCGGGGAGATAGCGCTTTTTACACCTGGCTCTATCGTATTGCGGTCAATACCGCCAAGAATTACCTGGTCGCTCAGGGTCGTCGTCCACCGTCCAGTGACGTTGATGCTATAGAAGCAGAAAACTACGAAAACGGTGGGGCGCTGAAAGAAATTTCGAACCCTGAGAACTTAATGTTGTCAGAAGAACTGAGACAAATAGTTTTCCGAACCATTGAATCGCTTCCGGAAGATTTACGTATGGCAATTACACTACGGGAGCTGGATGGCCTTAGCTATGAAGAGATAGCCGCCATTATGGATTGCCCGGTGGGTACGGTACGTTCCCGTATCTTCCGTGCTCGGGAAGCAATTGATAATAAAGTTCAACCGCTTATCAGGCGTTGACGATAGCGGGATACTGGAAAAGGTATTAGGCATGCAGAAAGAAAAGCTTTCCGCTTTGATGGATGGTGAGACGCTGGATACCGAGCTGCTCAAGGAGCTGTCTCGCGATCCGGAAATGCAGCAAACCTGGGAGCGTTATCATCTGGTTCGTGACGCTTTACGCGGGGATACTGCCGACGTCATCCATTTCGATATCTCGAGCCGCGTCATGGCCGCCATTGCCGACGAACCGGTACGGCAGACAACGCCACTGATCCCGGAATCCCAGCCTGCGCCGCAGCAGTGGCAGAAGATGCCGTTCTGGGCCAAAGTGCGTCCCTGGGCAAGCCAGCTAACCCAAATGGGCGTGGCTGCCTGCGTTTCGCTTGCCGTTATCGTAGGCGTGCAGCACTATAACAGCCAGTCTGACACTGCCCAACAGCCCGAAGCGCCGGTGTTTAACACGCTTCCTATGATGGGTAAAGCCAGTCCGGTGAGCCTGGGCGTCCCGTCCGAGGCCACGGCTGACGTTGGTCAGCAGCAGCAGGTTCAGGAGCAGCGCCGCCGGATTAACGCGATGCTGCAGGACTATGAGCTGCAGCGTCGCCTGCACTCCGAACAGCTTCAGTTTGAGCAGGCGCAAACCCAGCAGGCCGCTGTACAGGTGCCAGGAACCCAAACTTTAGGAACGCAATCGCAGTAATGAAGCAACTTTGGTGTGCCATGTCTCTCATGGCCGGTAGTCTGTTGTTTTCTGCAAACGCCTCGGCTGATGTCACCTCCGGGGCGTTGTTGCAGCAGATGAACCTGGCCAGCCAGTCTCTCAACTATGAGCTGTCTTTTGTCAGCATCAATAAGCAAGGCGTTGAGTCGTTACGCTACCGGCATGCCCGCCTTGAAAACCAGCCGCTCGCTCAGCTATTGCAGATGGATGGCCCGCGTCGCGAGGTTGTACAGCGCGGCAGCGAGATAAGCTACTTCGAGCCAGGCCTGGAGCCGTTTACGCTCACCGGCGACTATATTGTCGATTCGCTGCCTTCCCTGGTGTACACCGATTTCAAACGGCTAGCGTCCTTCTACGATTTTATCTCGGTTGGCCGTACCCGCATCGCCGATCGCCTGTGCGAAGTGATCCGCGTCGTGGCTCGCGACGGCACTCGCTACAGCTACATCGTCTGGCTGGATGCTGAGACCAAGCTCCCTATGCGGGTCGATCTGCTCGATCGCGACGGAGAGACCCTGGAACAGTTCCGCGTCGTGGCGTTTACCGTTAACGACCGGGTGGGGAGCAACATGGAGACCCTCGCCAAAGCTAATCTGCCGCCGCTGCTGTCGGTGCCGGCCGGCGAGAAGATCGATTTTAACTGGTCAGCCACCTGGCTGCCGCAGGGTTTTAGCGAAGTCTCCAGCAGCCGCCGCAAGCTGCCAACCATCGATATGCCGGTTGAGTCGCGCCTCTTCTCTGACGGGCTGTTTAGCTTCTCGATCAACGTTAACCGCGCCAATCAGAACAGCAGCGATCAGATGCTGCGCACCGGGCGACGTACCGTCAGCACCACCGTGCGGGATAACGCAGAAATTACCGTGGTAGGCGAACTTCCGCCGCAGACCGCCAAACGTATTGCAGACAGTCTCAAATTCAGGGCAGCACAATGATCAAAGAGTGGGCAACCGTCGTCTCCTGGCATAATGGCGAAGCCGTTGTCAGCTGTGACGTTAAAGCATCCTGTAATAGCTGCGCCTCACGTGCAGGATGCGGCAGCCGGGTTCTGAACAAGCTGGGACCGCAGATGACACACACTATTTCTGTGCCGAGCGAGCAGCCGCTGGTGGTTGGGCAGAAGGTTGAGCTGGGCATTGCCGAAGGCAGCCTGCTCAGCTCTGCGCTGCTGGTCTATATGTCACCGCTGGTGGGGCTGTTTATCATGGCCGCGCTGTTCCAGACGCTGTTTGGTTACGATCTGGCAGCAATGGGCGGTGCGGTGCTGGGCGGGGTAGGCGGCTTTCTGCTGGCCCGCGCCTTCTCACCGAAGCTGGCCGCTCGTGAGGCCTGGCAGCCGGTTATCCTGAGCGTTGCCCTGCCGCCGGATCTGCTGCGCGTCGATGCTACCCCGGCAGACGTCAGTTCCCAATCACGCTAATCTACGCGCAGTCACAACTCGCTTGATCTGTTTTAACTTTCCTGCTTACCACCGTTTGACTTCCGCGTATTTAGGGTTATGATCCAGTCATAACCCTGACAGGGAGCTCTATGGAAAGAGATAACGGTTTAGACTATCTACTGTCATTGCATGGCTCGACAGTATATCGGGATGATGGGTATTGGTGGAAAATTGAAGTTTGGGAAGTAAAACCAACGTCGTTTATCCCACACGGCATCCGGTACAGTTTAACGCTCCATGATAAGTACAATACGCGAATCTTTGGGATTGATAACGCGCATGGCATAAAATTGCCAAAAAAAGGCCATTATTCTGGAAGAATTGTGTATGACCATCTCCACCGCACACCCATTGATAAAGGCTATCCTTATGAGTTTGTATCGGCAGGCCAGCTTATCGAAGACTTTTTCAAGCAAGTGGATGAAGTCATCGCAATACGAGAAAACAGAGGTTAACACATGAAAGCATTAATTGGTGTTATGCCTGAAGAGCACATCCGTTACAGGATGCTTGCAATAGCCAAAGGTGAGTACAAGCCTGAACCAGATGAGCCACGAGTGTGGTTTACATCAATGAATGCTCTGGCGCAGGTCTTAAGTAATGAGAATATCGCGCTCCTGAGACTCATTGAAGAGCATAAGCCGGAGAGCATTACTGAGTTGGCTGAGATGTCAGGCAGAAAAAAAAGCAACCTGTCGGTTACTCTAAAAACCCTTAGCTCACGCGGTTTTGTTCGTTTAGAGAAGCAGGGTCACGGTGTAAAGCCGATAGCGCTTTTTACTGATTTTGATATTCAGGTTAATCAGCAGCTTACAACAAAATTTTCGCCTAAAGCCGCCTGATATCAAATCTTACTGTCATAAACCCGCTTCGGCGGGTTTTTATGCCTGCGTTGTAAGGTTTTATGTTAATAAATGGATCCTTACTGACTGCCATGTCGCTACAGTGTAAGATGCTCGGCAATGTACGGAACGGTAGGCTGCGTTGTGGGTCCGCTGCCGTCTCCATCAAATGAATTAAGATAAAAACGCGAGTTAAAATATCCTTATATATGAAGAACATACGTAACTTCTCCATCATTGCGCACATCGACCACGGTAAATCGACGCTGTCTGACCGTATCATCCAGCTTTGCGGTGGCCTCTCCGATCGCGAAATGGCAGCCCAGGTGCTGGACTCCATGGATCTTGAGCGTGAGCGCGGGATCACCATCAAAGCCCAGAGCGTAACCCTGGACTATAAAGCCGCCGACGGCGAAACCTACCAGCTGAACTTTATCGACACCCCGGGCCACGTTGACTTCTCCTATGAAGTTTCCCGTTCGCTGGCGGCGTGCGAAGGCGCACTGCTGGTGGTCGATGCAGGCCAGGGCGTGGAAGCGCAGACGCTGGCTAACTGCTACACGGCGATGGAAATGGATCTGGAAGTTGTCCCGGTTCTTAACAAAATCGACCTGCCGGCTGCCGATCCTGAGCGCGTGGCGGAAGAGATTGAAGACATTGTCGGTATTGATGCCGCCGACGCCGTACGCTGCTCCGCGAAGACCGGGGTAGGGGTGGGCGACGTGCTGGAGCGTCTGGTGCGTGATATTCCGCCGCCGCAGGGCGATCCTGACGCACCGCTGCAGGCGCTGATTATCGACTCCTGGTTCGATAACTATCTGGGCGTTGTCTCCCTGGTCCGTATCAATAACGGCACCATGCGCAAAGGCGACAAGATCAAAGTGATGAGCACCGGCCAAACTTATAACGCCGATCGCCTGGGCATCTTTACGCCGAAGCAGGTTGACCGTACCGAGCTGAAGTGCGGCGAGGTAGGCTGGCTGGTGTGTGCGATCAAGGACATCCTTGGTGCACCGGTGGGCGATACCCTGACCACTGCCCGTAACCCAGCGGACAAAGCGCTGCCAGGCTTTAAGAAGGTGAAACCGCAGGTTTACGCCGGTCTGTTCCCGGTCAGCTCTGACGACTACGAGAACTTCCGCGACGCGCTGGGCAAGCTGAGCCTCAACGACGCCTCCCTGTTCTACGAGCCGGAAAGCTCTACCGCGCTGGGCTTCGGCTTCCGCTGCGGCTTCCTTGGCCTGCTGCACATGGAGATCATCCAGGAGCGTCTCGAGCGTGAGTACGATCTGGACCTGATCACCACCGCGCCGACCGTAGTCTATGAAGTGGTTACCACCTCGAAAGAGACGATCTACGTCGACAGCCCGTCCAAGCTGCCGCCGCTAAATAACATTCAGGAGCTGCGCGAGCCTATCGCCGAGTGTCACATGCTGCTGCCGCAGGAGTACCTGGGCAACGTTATCACCCTCTGCGTTGAGAAGCGTGGCGTGCAGACCAACATGGTTTACCACGGTAAACAGGTAGCGCTGACCTATGAGATCCCGATGGCGGAAGTGGTGCTCGACTTCTTCGATCGCCTGAAGTCTACTTCCCGTGGCTACGCGTCGCTGGACTACAACTTCAAGCGTTTCCAGGCCTCTAACATGGTGCGTGTTGACGTACTGATCAACAGCGAGCGCGTTGATGCCCTGGCGCTGATCACCCACAACGATAACGCCCCGTACCGCGGTCGTGAGCTGGTGGAGAAGATGAAAGAGCTGATCCCGCGCCAGCAGTTTGATATCGCGATTCAGGCCGCCATCGGTAACCACATTATTGCCCGCTCGACTGTGAAGCAGCTGCGTAAAAACGTCCTCGCCAAGTGCTACGGCGGTGACGTCAGCCGTAAGAAAAAGCTGCTGCAGAAACAGAAAGAGGGTAAGAAGCGTATGAAGCAGGTCGGTAACGTTGAGCTGCCGCAGGAAGCGTTCCTCGCCATTCTGCACGTAGGTAAAGACGGCAAATAAACCATTAAGGAGTTGGTATGGCGAACATGTTTGCCCTGATCCTGGTGATTGCAACCCTGGTCACGGGGTTGCTCTGGTGCCTGGACAAGGCCGTATTTGCACCAAAGCGTCGGGAGCGGCAGGCCGCGGCCCAGGCGGCGGCGGGCGATACGCTGGATCAAAACACGCTGAAAAAAGTTAGCCCAAAGCCGGGCTGGCTGGAGACCGGGGCCTCTGTGTTCCCGGTGCTGGCGATTGTGCTGGTGGTGCGCTCGTTCATCTACGAGCCGTTTCAGATCCCGTCTGGTTCGATGATGCCAACCCTGTTGATTGGTGACTTTATTCTGGTGGAGAAGTTTGCCTACGGAATTAAGGATCCGATCTACCAGAAGACGCTGATCGAAACCGGCCATCCGAAACGCGGCGACATTGCGGTGTTTAAGTATCCGGACGATCCGCGCCTGGACTACATCAAGCGCGTCGTGGGCCTGCCGGGCGATAAGGTCAGCTACG
Source organism: Pseudescherichia sp. (assembly GCF_031987975.1). Classification (GTDB taxonomy): domain Bacteria; phylum Pseudomonadota; class Gammaproteobacteria; order Enterobacterales; family Enterobacteriaceae; genus Pseudescherichia. Next base: position 21,142 of record NZ_DALZYX010000010.1, read on the forward strand.
ATCCGGTGGCTAAGCAGGTCACGGTGCAGCCAGGGTGCAGCTCCGGCCAGGCGTGCGCCAGCGCGCTGCCGATCACCTACTCCAACGTTGCGCCCAGCGATTTTGTCCAGACCTTTAGCCGCCGCAACGGTGGCGAGGCCAGCAGCGGCTTCTTCCAGCTGCCGCCGGGCGAAACCAAAGAGAACAGCGTGCGCCTTGCCGAGCGTAAAGAGACGCTGGGAGACGTGACGCACCGCATTCTGACCGTGCCGATCGCGCAGGACCAGCTGGGGCTTTATCACCAGCAGCCAGGCCAGCCGCTGGCAACCTGGATCGTGCCGCCAGGCCATTACTTTATGATGGGTGATAACCGCGACAACAGCGCGGACAGCCGTTACTGGGGCTTTGTGCCGGAGGCAAATCTGGTGGGCCGGGCAACGGCGATCTGGATGAGCTTCGAGAAACAAGAGGGTGAGTGGCCAACCGGCGTGCGCTTAAACCGCATCGGTGGCATCCACTAATCCGTCGGGTTGCAGCTAATCTGGCTGCAACCCAAATTATTTCCGCTATAAATCAGTTACGGCTAACGACATCCCCCGCCGTTGTGTATAGAATATTCCCCCGAAGTTTAGGCTGGTTCCGCAAGGAGCCACGGCACACGAAACCGCGTTGTTTTCTTCAGGTCGGTTTCGTGTGCTGCATTTTTGACGCATTCATTCTATTGGTATCGCATGAACCCCATCGTAATTAATCGGCTTCAACGGAAGCTGGGCTACACTTTTCAACATCAGGAGTTATTGCAGCAGGCGCTAACCCATCGCAGTGCCAGCAGCAAACACAATGAGCGTCTGGAGTTTTTGGGTGACTCCATTTTAAGCTTTGTCATCGCCAACGCGCTCTATCACCGTTTTCCTCGCGTAGACGAGGGCGACATGAGCCGGATGCGTGCCACGCTGGTACGCGGCAACACGCTGGCCGAGATTGCCCGCGAGTTTGAGCTGGGCGAGTGCCTGCGTTTAGGGCCGGGCGAGCTTAAAAGCGGCGGCTTCCGCCGGGAGTCAATTCTGGCCGATACCGTAGAAGCGTTGATTGGCGGCGTGTTTCTCGATAGCGATATTCAGACCGTCGAAAAGCTGATCCTCTACTGGTATCAGACCCGCCTGGACGAGATTAGCCCAGGGGATAAACAAAAAGATCCGAAGACGCGTTTGCAGGAATTTTTGCAGGGTCGTCATCTGCCGCTGCCAACCTATCTGGTTGTGCAGGTGCGTGGCGAAGCCCACGATCAGGAATTTACTATCCACTGCCAGGTAAGCGGCCTGAGTGAACCGGTGGTCGGCACAGGTTCCAGCCGCCGCAAGGCGGAGCAGGCAGCCGCCGAACAGGCGTTGAAAAAACTGGAGCTGGAATGAGCAACGAAAAAACATACTGCGGATTTATTGCCATCGTTGGACGTCCCAACGTCGGCAAATCCACCCTGCTGAACAATCTGCTTGGGCAGAAGATCTCGATTACTTCTCGTAAAGCGCAGACCACGCGTCACCGCATTACAGGGATCCATACCGAAGGTGCTTACCAGGCCATCTACGTGGATACCCCGGGCCTGCACATGGAAGAGAAGCGCGCTATCAACCGCCTGATGAACAGGGCGGCCAGCAGCTCTATCGGCGACGTTGAGCTGGTGATCTTCGTAGTTGAAGGTACCCGCTGGACGGCGGACGACGAGATGGTGCTCAACAAGCTACGCGACGGTAAAGCACCGGTGATCCTGGCGGTTAACAAGGTCGATAACGTGCAGGAGAAGGCGGATCTGCTGCCGCACCTGCAGTTCCTCGCCAGCCAGATGAACTTCCTTGACATCGTGCCGCTCTCTGCCGAGACCGGCATGAACGTGGATACCATCGCCAGCATCGTGCGCAAGCATCTGCCGGAAGCGATCCACCACTTTCCGGAAGATTACATCACCGATCGCTCACAGCGCTTTATGGCCTCGGAGATCATTCGTGAAAAGCTGATGCGTTTCCTTGGCGAAGAGCTGCCCTACTCGGTGACCGTCGAGATCGAACAGTTTGTCAGCAACGATCGCGGCGGCTACGACGTCAACGGCCTGATCCTGGTTGAGCGCGAAGGCCAGAAGAAGATGGTGATTGGCAACAAAGGGGCCAAGATCAAAACCATCGGCATCGAAGCCCGTAAAGATATGCAGGAGATGTTTGAAGCGCCGGTGCACCTTGAGCTGTGGGTGAAGGTCAAATCCGGCTGGGCCGATGACGAGCGCGCGCTGCGTAGCCTCGGCTACGTTGACGATCTCAAATAATTGATTGATGGGAACGGGTGCTGCCAACGCACCTGCGACTCGCAAGACGACGAGTATAAATGCTGATGGAAGGGTGGCAGCGCGCTTTTGTCTTACACAGTCGTCCCTGGAGCGAAACCAGCCTGATGCTGGACGTCTTCACGGAAGAGTCGGGCCGCGTGCGCCTTGTTGCTAAAGGCGCACGGGCAAAACGATCTAACCTGAAGGGCGCTCTCCAGCCCTTTACGCCTCTGCTGGTACGCTTCGGCGGCCGGGGTGAAGTCAAAACCCTGCGCAGCGCGGAAGCGGTTTCGCTGGCGCTCCCCCTGAGCGGCATCACGCTCTATAGCGGTCTCTACGTTAACGAGCTTATCTCTCGCGTACTTGAACATGAGACGCGCTTCTCTGAACTTTTTTTCGATTACCTGCACTGTATCCAGGCGCTAGCAGGCCTGAGCGGCTCGCCCGAACCGGTCCTCCGGCGCTTTGAACTGGCGCTGCTGGGACACCTGGGATACGGCATCGATTTTCTGCACTGTGCCGGAACCGGCGAAGCGGTAGAGGACACCATGACCTACCGCTACCGGGAGGAGAAAGGATTTATCGCCAGCGTGGTAATAGATAACCGCACCTTTACCGGCCGCCAGCTGCGGGCGCTCGCCGAGCGTGAGTTTCCCGACGGCGATACCCTGAAAGCGGCGAAACGCTTTACCCGGATGGCCCTGAAGCCGTATCTTGGCGGCAAACCGTTAAAAAGCCGGGAGCTGTTTCGCCTGTTTGTGCCGAAACGGCCAGCGCCGGATGCACCGTAAAACGTCCACCGTAAAACAAAGGATATTCGAGGATTGTATTGTCATGGCTGAACTACTGTTAGGCGTTAATATTGATCACATTGCCACCTTGCGTAACGCACGTGGCACGGCATACCCGGATCCGGTCCAGGCAGCGTTTATTGCCGAGCAGGCGGGGGCGGACGGTATTACGGTGCATCTGCGCGAGGATCGCCGCCACATCACCGACCGCGACGTGAAGGTGCTGCGTCAGACGCTGGATACGCGCATGAACCTGGAGATGGCGGTTACCGAAGAGATGCTGGCGATCGCCTGCGAGACCAAACCACACTTCTGCTGCCTGGTACCGGAAAAGCGCCAGGAGGTCACCACCGAAGGCGGACTGGACGTGGCCGGACAGCGAGATAAGATGCGCGACGCCTGCACGCGATTGGCGGAGGCCGGGATCCTGGTCTCGCTGTTTATCGATGCCGATGTTGAGCAGATCAAAGCTGCCGCCGAGGTGGGTGCGCCCTACATTGAAATTCATACCGGCTGCTATGCAGACGCGGAAGACGACGCTACCCAGGCCAAAGAGCTGGAGCGCATCGCTAAAGCAGCGACCTACGCGGCAGGCCTCGGACTGAAGGTCAACGCCGGTCACGGTCTGACCTACCACAACGTGAAGGCTATCGCCCAAATCCCGGAGATGCACGAGCTGAACATCGGCCACGCCATTATTGGCCGGGCGGTGATGAGCGGTCTGAAGGAGGCGGTTGCCGAGATGAAACGCCTGATGCTGGAAGCGCGTCGATAATGGCTATTCTGGGCTTAGGCACGGATATCGTGGAGATTGACCGCATTGAAGGGGTGATCTCCCGCTCCGGCGACCGGCTGGCAAAGAAAGTGCTGAGCGCCAACGAGTGGGCCATCTACCAGGCCCATCAACAGCCGGTGCGCTTTCTTGCTAAGCGCTTTGCGGTGAAAGAGGCGGCGGCCAAGGCCTTTGGCACCGGCATTCGCAACGGTTTGGCATTTAACCAGTTTGAGGTTTTTAACGACGAGCTGGGCAAACCGCGTTTACGTCTGTGGGGCGAAGCGCTGAAGCTGGCGGAACGGCTGGGCGTGGCGCATATGCACGTCACCCTGGCGGATGAGCGACGCTACGCCTGCGCGACGGTGATTATCGAGAGCTAAATCTTATCCGCGTGGTGCAGCAGGACAAACTTGTCCCACAGCTGCTCCTGGCTCTCGCCGTGCGCGGGATCCTTGAGGATCGTATTGGGAATAGGGCAGACCTTCTGACACGTCGGCGTTTCGTAGTGGCCGACGCACTCCGTGCAGCGATCGCTGTCGATCTCATAAACGCTCTCACCCATTGAAATAGCCTCGTTCGGACACTCGGGTTCGCACATATCGCAGTTTATGCATTTTTTGGTGATCAACAACGCCATCGGGACATCTCAGAAGCTACACAAGCAGGGCGGGTATTATACGCCCGATTTCTGCTCAGACCAGTTTTTTTACCAGCGCCTCGCTGTGGCGGATACGTTCCGGGGCATGCTCCAGATCCTGCTGCACCAGCGCCATAAACAGCAGGTCGGTCAGCAGCATCTGCGCACTGGTAGAGGAGATGGCGGCGCTGCGGGTGGCCTGCTCCTCGGCGATGGTGTAGAGGCAGCGAGTCGAGCGCTGCTGCAAGGCGTTAGGGGTAAAGCCGGTGATCGCCAGGATCTTCGCCCCAACGCGAAAGGCTTCATCCGCCGCCATGTTGATCTCCCGCCGCTCACCGGTATAGGAGATAGCCAGCAGCAGATCGCTGCTCTCCATCGCCTGCGCCGTTGCCAGCAGGGCATGCATATCCTGCTCGACCACCGCATGAAAACCAATCTTCATCAGCTTCCAGCCAAAGTTACGCGCCACCAGCCCCGACGCGCCGATGCCGGTCAGCACGATCCGCCGCGCATCGCGCAGCATGATCACGCTCTCCTGCAGCTTATCCTCGGTATTTACATCAAGCGTCGCGTTCATGGCGCTGACCTTCTCATGGATCAGCTTCTCGCCTACCACCCGCAGGGGATCGTCGCCGCGGATCTGGTTATGCACTGGCACTGAGTGCGGCGTTGGCGTACTGACCAGCGCTTCGCTGATAGCCAGCTTAAGCGCCGGAAATCCTTTAAACCCCAGCTTCTGGGCAAATTTCACCACGCTGGACTGGCTGATACCCGCCTCGGCGGCCAGCTGCTGCGAACTGAGATGGCGGGCGCGGTCGGGCTGGGTGAGCAGAAAATCCGCCAGCTTTTTATCGCTTTGCGCCAGGCCCGCATAGCGCTGACGGATGTGGATCAAACAGTTCATGACAACTCCAGGGGCAAAACGTGACAACGGCAACAAACATCCTGTTCGCAGGCAACAATGAATTATATATTCCATTATACTGCGCGGGACACGAATTAAATATTCAAAAGGTACTGATAATGAATCTTGGCTCACTGGTGTCAGAAACGCGAAATTCTGAGACGATGGATCTGGATGCGCTCTCGACTATCGAACTAGTAACTCGTTTTAATCAACAGGATACGCTGGTCGCGCTGGCAGTGAAAGAGACATTGCCAGATGTTGCACGGGCGGTGGATGCCGCCGCTGCGGCGCTGAAAGCGGGCGGACGCATCATCTATATGGGAGCAGGAACCAGCGGGCGGCTTGGCGTGCTGGATGCCTCAGAGTGTCCGCCGACCTTTGGCGTTCCGCACGGTCTGGTTATTGGGCTGATTGCCGGTGGCCCGGGAGCGCTACTGAAAGCGGTGGAGGGGGCAGAGGATAATCCGCAGCTGGGAGAGGATGACCTGCGCGCACTGACGCTTGCCCCCCGAGATCTGGTAGTGGGTCTGGCCGCATCCGGGCGCACGCCTTATGTCATCGGCGGGTTGAAATATGCCCGGGCTACCGGCTGCACCACGGTGGCTATCTCCTGTAACCCCGGCTCGCCGATAGCGCAGGAGGCGGATATTGCCATCTCTCCGGTCGTCGGTCCGGAAGCGCTGACCGGCTCTACCCGACTCAAGTCCGGCACGGCGCAGAAGCTGGTGCTGAACATGATCTCCACCGGGGCGATGGTCAAGTTTGGCAAGGTCTACCAAAACCTGATGGTCGATATGAAAGCGAGCAATATCAAGCTCGTCGATCGCGCCTGCCGGATGGTGGTGGAGGCTACAGGCGTCACGTTGGAGCAGGCCCGCAGCGTGCTTGAGCAGACCGGATATGACGTGAAGCCCGCTATTTTAATGGTGCTGACCGGGCTGGACGTGGACGCTGCCCGCGCCCGGCTCGACGCACACCAGGGGTTCTTACGCGCCGCGCTTAACGACTAAGAGGTTCACATGGATAAGTCACTGACGCTGGCAGGGGAGATTTTGCAGGGCATCGGCGGGCAGGGCAACGTGCTGCGGCTGGAAAACTGTATGACCCGCGTCCGGTTTGAGGTACAGGATGAGGGGCTGCTTAATATCGGCAGGCTGAAATCGCTCCCGGGCGTCAGCGGCTACGTTAAGCAGGGGGAACAGCATCAGCTCATCGTCGGGCCGGGACGAGCCGGGCAGGTTGTGGATGCCATGCGCGCCCTGGTCAGCGGGGAGGGGGCAGCCCCGATCCCAGATGAGATTGCCCGTAATAAGGCTCAGGCGAAAGCGCAATATAAAGCGCCAATGAGCGATGCGCTGCGCATGTTGGCGAACGTTTTCATTCCGCTCATTCCGGCATTCATCGCCTCCGGGCTGATTACCGGCATTATCAATATCCTGAAGCGCCCGGATATTGCCGGTGATATTGCTGTTCACTACCCCAACCTGCTGGGGCTGCTTGGCATCTTTGGCAGCGCCGTGTTTGCGATTATGAATATCCTTGTGGGGGTCAACGCGGCGAAGGTGTTTGGCGGCTCGCAGGCGTTAGGTGGAGTGATGGCAGGCATTCTCTCCAGTCCGCAGCTGGCGCAGATCACGCTGTTTGGCGAGACGTTGCAGCCCGGGCGCGGAGGCGTCATCGCCGTGCTGCTGGTAGTCGCGCTGATGTGCTGGTTTGAGAAACGGCTTCGTGAACGACTGCCTGGCTCGCTGGAGTTAATCCTTAACCCGCTGCTGACCACGCTCATCACCGGAGCGATTGCAATCGTGGCGCTACAGCCGCTTGGGGGCTGGATTTCTGAATCCATTGCCCAAGGGGCTGGCTGGGCTATCGATCGCGGCGGCCTGCTGGTGGGGGCAGTGCTGGCCGGTAGCTTTTTGCCGCTGGTGCTCACTGGCCTGCATCAGGGGCTGGTACCGATCCACGTCGAGCTGGTTCAGGCGCACGGCTTCAACGCCCTGCTGCCCATTCTCTCGATGGCGGGCGTCGGACAGGTAGGCGCGGCGCTCGCCGTGCTGCTCAAAACGCGCAACGCCCGGCTAAAAACAGTGATTAAAGGTGCGCTGCCAGTGGGGCTGCTGGGGATCGGTGAGCCGCTGATTTTTGGCGTCACGCTGCCGCTGGGTAAGCCATTCATCGGTGCCTGCCTGGGCGGCGCGGTAGGGGGTGCGCTGGTCTGCTACTGGAAGGTGGCGACGGTCATTACCTTTGGGATTTCCGGTTTACCGCTGGCTTTAACGATTGTTACCGGAAAAGTCACGATCTATCTGTTAGGCTATTTATTGGCTGTCATCGCCGGGTTCCTGTTTACCTGGCTGTTAGGTTTTAACGATCCAAAGGAGTAGGGTTTGGCAAATAGCGAGCGTCGTGTCGTCTTTTTCGATCTGGATGGAACGTTGCACCAGCAGGATATGTTCGGAACATTTCTGCGGTATCTGCTGCGACACCAGCCACTCAATGCGCTGCTCGTCCTGCCGCTGCTGCCGGTTATCGGCATTGCATTACTGGTAAAGGGGCGGGCTGCCCGCTGGCCGATGAGCCTGCTGCTGTGGGGATGCACCTTTGGCCACAGCGAGGCGCGGCTTAAGGCGTTGGAAAAATCGTTCGTCGCCTGGTTTCGCGGGCACGTTACCGCCTTCCCGGTGGTGCAGGATCGCCTGACCAACTATCTTGCCGCCTCCGATGCCGATATCTGGCTGATTACCGGCTCGCCGCAGCCGCTGGTGGAGCAGGTCTATTTTGATACCCCCTGGCTGCCCCGCGTCAATCTGATTGCCAGCCAGATCCGCCGCAGCCACGGGGGATGGGTACTCTCTATGCGCTGCCTCGGTCATGAGAAGGTCGTGCAGCTGGAGCAGAAAATCGGCACGCCGCTGCGCCTCTACAGCGGCTACAGCGACAGCAAGCAGGATAACCCGCTGCTCTACTTCTGCGAACATCGCTGGCGCGTCACGCCCCATGGAGAGCTACAGCAACTCGAGTAGTGTGTGCATACTTACACCTGTGTATAATGCGCCCCGTTTTGACTACTGGAGTGCTGAGCTGTGTCCGATACTGAATTTACCCACGAATACTGGATGCGCCACGCGCTCTCACTCGCGCAGCGCGCCTGGGACGAAGGGGAGGTTCCGGTCGGGGCGGTGCTGGTACACAACAACCGCGTCATTGGCGAAGGGTGGAACCGGCCCATCGGCCGCCACGATCCCACCGCCCATGCCGAGATTATGGCCCTGCGCCAGGGCGGCCTGGTGCTGCAAAACTACCGTCTGCTTGATACCACACTCTACGTCACGCTCGAACCCTGCGTCATGTGCGCGGGGGCGATGGTGCATAGCCGTATCGGCACGTTAGTGTTTGGCGCACGGGATCTAAAAACCGGCGCGGCAGGCTCCCTGCTGGATGTCCTGCATCACCCTGGGATGAACCACCGGGTGGAGATCGTTGAGGGGACGCTGAGTGACGAGTGTTCAGGAATGCTCAGCGAGTTTTTCCGCCAGCGTCGCCTGGCAATCAAAGCGCAAAAGCAGGCGCGTTAATGCGCCTCTGCGCCTGCTGATGCCTGGTTCAGGATCCCCGGCAGCGTAAAGCTCGACTGACCAAAAGCCTCGGCGGGGGAGAAGGCGCTCAGCGGCATCACGCCATAGCGCGTCTCTGCAAGCTCCTCCTGAGTGACTACCGGATAGCTTTGTGCCATCTTCTGCTCGTGAGCGAGCTGCTGCGCCTGCTGCCGCGCTTTCTCCTGCAGATAACCCACCAGGCTAATCTGGTACTTGCGAATGTTTTCCACGTAGGCGTAGGCCTCATGCCCGCGGGCGTAGCCGTAGGTCAGCCTGCTGTACCATGCCTTCTGGCTAAGCAGCGGCAGGCGCTGCTTTACATCGGACCAGCTATCCGGGTTGCCTTTGGTCTTTGCCGTCAGGGCGCGGGCATCAAGCATATGGGCGTAGCCCATGTTGTAGGCCGCCAGTGCAAACCAGATCCGCTCCTCCTCGGGCACGGTCTCCGGGACGTGAGCCATCATATCCTGTAAATAGCGCGCCCCACCGCTGATGCTCTGCTCGGCATCGGTGCGATCGCTCAGGCCCAGGCTCTGGGCGGTGTTTTTGGTCAGCATCATCAAGCCACGCACGCCGGTAGGGGAGGTGGCCTGAGTATCCCAGTGGGACTCCTGATATGAGATAGCCGCCAGCAAACGCCAGTCAATCTCCTGAGCGTACTTTTCAAACAGCGGCTGCAGGTCGGGCAGTACGCTGTCAATGGCGCGCAGGAAAGCGCGGGTATCAACATAGTCGAACCCTTTACCATGGCCGAGGTACTTTTCCTCAAGGCGTGCCAGGGTGCCGTCCTCATTAATCACGTTGAAGAAGTCCAGCATGGCGGCGGAGAGGGCATTATCGCTGTCTTTCTGGCTAAACCACGCCACCGGCTGCTCGTCGGTGATATCCAGCGCCACCGCAAGTTCAGGGTGCACGCGCTGAAACAGGCTGATGGCCACGGAGTCGGCAATGGTATAGGCCAGCTTGCCCTGAGCAACCTGCGAAAGCAGATCGTTGGTGCCCAGCTTCTCATCTACCTTCCAGCTTAGCGCCGGATATTTCTTCTCTTTCAGCGCCTGCAGATCGCTAATGGCAACGTGCCCAGGGGCGACGGTCAGCTGGGCGTCGGTCACCGTCGCCAGCGAGCGTGGGCGCAGGCTGCCAACGCGATAGACCAGCTGCTGGGAGACCGAGTAGTAGACCGGCCCGCTCTGGTAGTGCTTGATTCGCTCGTTGTTATAGACCAGTCCGGCCGCCAGCATATCGGCATTGTCGTTATCGAGATCGTCAAATAGCTGGTTGATATTCTGCCGCACGGTGATGCGCAGCTTAACCCCAAGATAGTTAGCAAACTGCTCGGCCAGCTCGTAATCGAGGCCGCCAGGTTTATCGCTGTTGGCGTTCCAGGTGAGCGGAGAGATCAGGGTACTAACGCGCAGTTCACCGCGCGCCTGAATAGCAGCGATACGGTTTTCGGCTTTACCCGACCAGGGGATAGAGGGCCACAGGGCTGCTGCCAGCAGCAAGGTGACAATGCCGATAAGCAGATAATTAAACTTTAATTTTCTCAATGAGTTAATTCTCTGCGTCATCTGACGCCTCAGTCTGCCGTCATTATTATAGAAAAGCGTTTGTCCGGAAGTGAGCGGCATTTTGCTTAAGATTGCGGCACTTAGCAACTTATTAGAGAATTAGGCCACATCTATTGTTAAAAATTACGGGCAATTTTATTCCACGCAAACGGTTTCGTCGGCGCGCAGGATTCTCTATAATGACGCCCGTTTTCCCCCTGGCGCATTCTTACAGCGTCATCGACGCGCTAAAGACGAGAGACTTATGATGGAAATTCTGCGTGGTTCGCCTGCACTGTCTGCATTCCGTATCAACAAACTGCTGGCACGCTTTCAGGCAGCCGCCCTCCCGGTAAGCAACATTTACGCTGAGTATGTCCATTTTGCTGACCTCAACGCTCCTCTAAATGCCGATGAACATGCCCAGCTTGGCCGTCTACTCACTTACGGCCCACGCCTGAGCAGCCACGCGCCCACCGGTAAACTGCTGCTGGTCACGCCGCGTCCGGGAACTATCTCCCCGTGGTCTTCAAAAGCGACGGACATCGCCCACAACTGTGGCCTGACGCAGATCGCCCGCCTTGAGCGCGGTGTCGCTTACTACGTTGAGGCGTCAACCCTGAGCGCAGAGCAGTGGCAGACGGTGGCCGCCGAGCTGTATGACCGCATGATGGAGACGACCTTTGATGCGCTGGAAGAGGCTGAGAAACTCTTTGCCCACCATCAACCTGCGCCGGTAGAGAGCGTGGACATGCTGGGGCAGGGACGCGACGCGCTGGTAGAGGCCAACCAGCGTCTGGGCCTCGCGCTGGCGGAAGACGAAATTGACTACCTGTTCGATGCCTTCACCAACCTCGGGCGTAACCCGAACGACATCGAGCTTTACATGTTCGCTCAGGCGAACTCCGAGCACTGCCGCCACAAAATCTTTAACGCCGACTGGGTTATCGACGGCGAGCAGCAGCCGAAGTCGCTGTTTAAAATGATCAAAAACACCTTTGAGAAAACCCCGGAGCACGTGCTGTCTGCCTATAAAGACAATGCAGCGGTGATGGAAGGCTCAGAGGTAGGGCGCTTCTTCGCTGATAGCGAAGCAGGCCGCTACGATTTCCATCAGGAGCCGACCCATATCCTGATGAAGGTCGAGACCCACAACCACCCGACGGCGATCTCGCCGTGGCCGGGCGCGGCAACTGGCTCCGGCGGTGAGATCCGTGACGAAGGCGCAACCGGACGCGGCGCGAAGCCAAAAGCGGGCCTGGTGGGCTTCTCCGTCTCTAACCTGCGTATTCCTGGCTTTGAGCAGCCTTGGGAAGAGGATTTCGGCAAGCCGGATCGCATCGTTACCGCACTGGATATCATGACCGACGGTCCGCTGGGCGGCGCGGCGTTCAATAACGAATTTGGCCGTCCGGCGCTGACCGGCTACTTCCGTACCTACGAAGAGAAGGTCAACAGCCACAACGGTGAAGAGCTGCGCGGCTACCACAAGCCGATCATGCTGGCGGGCGGTATCGGTAACATCCGTGCCGACCACGTGCAGAAGGGCGAAATTACCGTCGGCGCAAAGCTGGTGGTGCTCGGTGGCCCGGCAATGAATATCGGTCTCGGCGGCGGCGCGGCCTCGTCAATGGCGTCCGGCCAGTCCGATGCCGACCTCGACTTTGCCTCCGTCCAGCGCGACAACCCGGAGATGGAGCGTCGTTGCCAGGAGGTGATCGACCGCTGCTGGCAGCTGGGCGATGCTAACCCAATCCTCTTTATCCACGACGTTGGCGCGGGCGGACTCTCTAACGCTATGCCGGAGCTGGTGAGCGACGGCGGCCGCGGCGGCCGTTTTGACCTGCGCAGCATCCTGAGCGATGAGCCGGGCATGAGCCCGCTGGAGATCTGGTGTAACGAATCGCAAGAGCGCTACGTGATGGCGGTGGCTGCCGACCAGATGGCGCTGTTCGATGCCCTGTGCCGTCGTGAGCGCGCCCCGTATGCTGTTATCGGCGAAGCGACCGAAGAGCGCCACCTGAGCCTCAACGACAGCCACTTCGACAACCAGCCTATCGACCTGCCGCTGGACGTTCTGCTCGGTAAAACGCCGAAGATGACCCGTGACGTTGAGTCGCTGAAAGCCGCCGGGGAAGCGTTTGACCCGCAGGGCATTACCGTGGCCGAAGCGGTTAACCGCGTGCTGCACCTGCCTGCGGTAGCAGAGAAGACCTTCCTGGTGACCATCGGCGACCGTACGGTCACCGGCATGGTGGCTCGGGATCAGATGGTTGGTCCGTGGCAGATCCCGGTTGCCAACTGCGCGGTCACTACCGCCAGCCTCGACAGCTATTACGGTGAGGCGATGTCTATCGGGGAGCGCTCTCCGGTGGCGCTGCTGGACTTTGCTGCCTCCGCCCGCCTGGCGGTAGGTGAAGCGCTGACCAACGTGGCCGCTACGCAGATTGGCGATATCAAACGTATCAAGCTCTCCGCGAACTGGATGGCTGCAGCCGGCCACCCGGGTGAAGATGCCGGTCTCTATGAGGCGGTGAAAGCGGTGGGCGAAGAGCTGTGTCCGGCCCTCGGCCTGACGATTCCGGTGGGTAAAGACTCTATGTCGATGAAAACCCGCTGGCAGGAGGGAAGCGAGCAGCGTGAGATGACCTCGCCGCTGTCGCTGGTGATCACCGCATTTGCCCGCGTAGAAGATGTGCGCCACACCGTGACGCCGCAACTCTCTACCGACGATAACGCCCTACTGCTGATTGACCTGGGCAAGGGCCACAACGCGCTGGGTGCGACGGCGCTGGCCCAGGTTTACCGCCAGCTGGGCGATAAGCCAGCCGACGTGCGCGACGTGCATCAGCTGAAGGGTTTCTACGACGCCATGCAGGCGCTGGTGGCGGCACGTAAGCTGCTGGCCTACCACGACCGCTCTGACGGTGGCCTGCTGGTGACCCTCGCCGAGATGGCCTTTACCGGCCACTGCGGCATTGAGGCAGATATCGCCGCGCTGGGTAACGATCGTCTGGCCGCGCTGTTTAACGAAGAGCTGGGGGCGGTGATTCAGGTGCGTGCCCAGGATCGTGAGGCGGTGGAGAATATTCTCAGCGCCCACGGCCTGGCCGACTGCGTACACTATCTGGGCCATGCCGTCGCAGGGGATCGCTTCGTGATTACGGCCAACGGGCAGGCGGTGTTCAGCGAAAGCCGCACCACGCTGCGTATGTGGTGGGCTGAGACAACCTGGCAGATGCAGCGCCTGCGCGATAACCCGGCCTGTGCCGATCAGGAGCATAACGCCAAGGCGCAGGATAACGATCCGGGCCTCAACGTGAAGCTCTCCTTCGACATCAACGAAGACGTGGCGGCACCTTACATCGCGACCGGTGCGCGTCCGAAAGTGGCCGTCCTGCGTGAGCAGGGTGTTAACTCCCACGTTGAGATGGCAGCAGCCTTCCACCGCGCGGGCTTTGATGCCATTGACGTCCACATGAGCGACCTGCTGGAAGGTCGCACCACGCTGGAGAGTGCGCATGCGCTGGTGGCATGCGGCGGCTTCTCCTACGGTGACGTGCTGGGGGCGGGCGAGGGCTGGGCGAAGTCGATTCTCTTCAACGAGCGCGTACGTGACGAGTTCGAAACCTTCTTCCACCGTCCGCAGACCCTGGCGCTGGGCGTCTGTAACGGCTGCCAGATGATGTCCAACCTGCGCGAGCTGATCCCAGGCAGCGAGCTGTGGCCGCGCTTCGTGCGTAACGTCTCTGACCGCTTTGAAGCACGCTTCAGCCTGGTCGAAGTGACACAAAGCCCGTCGCTGCTGTTGCAGGGCATGGTCGGGTCGATGATGCCTATCGCGGTTTCCCACGGTGAAGGCCTGGTGGAAGTGCGTGACGATGCGCATCTGGCTCAGCTGGAGAGCAAAGGGCTGGTGGCGCTGCGCTACGTGGATAACTTCGGTAAGGTTACCGAGACCTATCCGGCCAACCCGAACGGCTCGCCAAACGGTATCACGGCGGTGACCAGCGAAAGCGGACGCGTGACCATTATGATGCCGCACCCGGAGCGCGTATTCCGTACCGTAGCGAACTCCTGGCACCCAGAAAACTGGGGCGAAGATAGCCCGTGGATGCGTATTTTCCGTAACGCCCGTAAGCAGCTGGGTTAATAGCACTACGCCGCTGTCGCAAAATCCCGACAGCGGTAAATTTAAGTGTCGTCAATAGGCGACATTTAAGTTATTGATTATTACCTATTTATTTTTGTATGTTTTGAGGTGTTGCTGATTGGCGACACATTGTTTAAAAAGAGTACAAAAATGATGCGGTTCACAGAATAATAAATATCTATACAAACAGTAAGTTATGTATGCGTTGTGTACTTTGGCATAACTTGTGCATATAATAGCGCAGTGGCTCATTCACCTTCTTATGTCAGCCCCTTCGGGACGTGCTACATAAACCCTGGAATGACGCACAAACAGGTGCCTGCCGTCTCACTTCTGATCATAGCGTTGCTATTTCAGGCCCGGGGCGAAACGTCGAGTAAGGCACCGCCTATTCCATGATAATGCCGGGTTTTTACCCGGCTTTATTATTTTTAGCCTTTCCCCACGGCTCATCCTCAGCTAGCATTCCGTTAAATCCCTTCTGACGAGAACAACGCGTTGAAACGCTGGCCTGCATTTCCCCGCTCTCTGCGACAGCTTGTTATCATGGCGTTTTTGCTGGTTCTGCTGCCGCTGCTGGTGCTGGCCTGGCAGGCGTGGCAAAGCCTGAATACACTGAGTGCCCAGGCGGCGCGCACCAACCGTACCACGCTCATCGACGCCCGGCGCAGCGAGGCGATGACCAACGCGGCCCTGGAGATGGAGCGCAGCTACCGCCAGTACTGCGTACTGGACGATCCCACCCTGGCCCGGGTTTACCAAAGCCAGCGCAAACGCTACAGCGATATGCTGGATGCCCATGCTGACGTGCTGCCAGACGAGAAGCTCTATCAGGCGCTGCGGGAGGATCTCAACGCTCTGGCGCAGCTGCAGTGTCATAACAGCGGCCCCACGCAGGCGGCCTCTACCAGCCTTGAAGCCTTCGCCGCCGCCAATACTGAGATGGTACAAACTACCCGCAAAGTGGTGTTTACCCGTGGGCAGCAGCTTCAGCAGGAGATCGCCGCCCGCGGCCAGTTCTTTGGCTGGCAGGCGCTGCTGCTGTTTTTAGTCAGCCTCGTGCTGGTGCTGCTCTTTACCCGCATGATTATCGGCCCGGTGAAGGGCATTGAGCGGATGATCAACCGGCTGGGGGCAGGGCAGTCGCTCAACAGCCGGGTAGCCTTTAAAGGGCCACGCGAGCTGCGCTCCGTTGGCGAACGCATCATCTGGCTCAGCGAGCGTCTGGCGTGGCTGGAGTCCCAGCGCCATCAGTTTCTGCGTCATATCTCCCACGAGTTGAAAACCCCGTTGGCCAGCATGCGGGAAGGCACCGAGCTGCTGGCTGATGAAGTCGTGGGACCACTGACGGCGGAGCAAAAAGAGGTGGTGGATATTCTGGACGGCAGCAGCCGCAATCTGCAAAAGCTGATCGAGCAGCTGCTGGATTACAACCGCAAGCTCGCCGATGGGGCAGTGGAGCTGGAGATGGTCGCTATTGCGCCGCTGATCGAAACCGTGATCTCCGCTCATAGTTTACCGGCACGGGCTAAAATGATGCATACAGAGGTTTCGCTGAAGGCCGAAAGCTGCCTGGCGGAGCCGGTGCTGTTACTGAGCGTGCTGGACAATCTCTACTCTAACGCGGTGCACTATGGCACTGAATCCGGTACCATTCTTATTCGCAGCTATCCGCACGGCACGCGATTGCGGATAGACGTCGCCAATACCGGGACGCCGATCCCGCAGGCCGAGCGGGAGATGATTTTCGAGCCTTTTTACCAGGGAAGCCATCAGCGCAAGGGCGCGGTAAAAGGTAGCGGGCTGGGGCTGAGCATTGCCAGGGACTGCATTCTGCGCATGCAGGGTGAACTGCAGCTGGTCACCAGCGATGAATCGGGCGTCTGTTTTCGTATTGAGCTGCCGCTTGCTGGATCGGACAAAAGCTAATTGAATCTACATCAGGTAACTATGTCGCATATTTTGAGTCGCGTTGTGAAAATGATTTCGCAGCATTCCGCGTTGCCTGTCGGCTTGTCATGCCTGCTGCTGGCGGGCTGCGTACCGGATATTCCCGTTAAGACGGTGAATAAAGTTCAGGAAGAGAAGCTTCCTCAGCATCAGCTGGCCGATTTTCTCTCAACGCCCTGTGATAACGTCTGGTCGCTGACCGGACAGGCCGTTGAGTCCAATCCGCTCTACTGGCTGCGCGGCATGGACTGCGCGGAGCGCCTCTCGCCGGTAATGGCGCGCGCCGAGGCTAAGCGCTGGCCAGATGATACCTGGCAGGATACCTTCAAGCGCGGCATTCTGCTGGCCAATGCCAAAATCACGCCGATAGAGAGACGCGCTTTTACCGCGCGAATGGACACGCTCAGCCCACAGCTGCCGATGCAGGTTCGGACGCTGTTCCAGGTCTGGCGCGACGGCCAGGCGACGCAGCTTCAGCTGGCGGAGGAGCGCTCGCGCTATGCCAAGCTCCAGCAGTCCCGGGACAGCGATCTGGAGGCGTTACGCCAGCAGCAGCAGCATCTGCGCGAGGAGCTGGAGACCACCTCGCGTAAGCTGGAGAACTTAACCGATATTGAGCGGCGGCTCTCGACACGCAAACCTGGCGGGACGGAGATCCCCGACAGCACCCGCCCGGCGCAGCCGGATGCCCCACAGGAGGATATTAAGCCATGACGCCGCGTAAACCTGCCCATCTGCTGCTGGTGGATGACGATCCCGGTCTGCTGAAGCTGCTGGGCCTGCGCCTGACCAGCGAAGGCTATAGCGTAGTGACCGCCGAAAGCGGCCAGGAGGGGCTGCGCGTGCTGGCACGGGAGAAGGTCGATCTGGTGATCAGCGACCTGCGCATGGATGAGATGGACGGCATGCAGCTGTTTGCTGAGATCCAGCGCGTGCAGCCGGGCATGCCGGTGATTATCCTCACCGCCCACGGATCGATTCCCGACGCCGTGGCTGCCACCCAGCGGGGCGTGTTTGGCTTTCTCACCAAGCCGGTAGATAAAGACGCGCTCTATAAAGCCATCGACGATGCGCTGGAGCACGCCGCGCCCGCCAGCGATGAGACGTGGCGGGAGAATATTATCACCCGTAGCCCGGTCATGCTGCGCCTGCTGGAGCAGGCCCATATGGTGGCCCAGTCCGACGTGAGCGTGCTGATCAGCGGTCAGAGCGGGACCGGCAAGGAGATCCTCGCTCAGGCGATCCACAACGCCAGCCCACGCGGCAAAAAAGCCTTTATTGCCATCAACTGCGGCGCGCTGCCGGAGCAACTGCTGGAGTCCGAGCTGTTTGGCCACGCGCGTGGGGCGTTTACCGGCGCGGTCAGCAGCCGGGAAGGGCTGTTCCAGGCGGCGGAGGGCGGCACGCTGTTTCTCGATGAGATTGGCGATATGCCCATACCGCTGCAGGTCAAGCTGCTGCGCGTATTGCAGGAGCGCAAGGTGCGTCCACTGGGCAGCAATCGCGATATCGATATCGACGTACGGATCATCTCCGCCACCCACCGTGACCTGCCTAAAGCGATGGAGCGAGGCGAGTTCCGGGAAGATCTTTTCTATCGTCTGAACGTGGTGAGCCTGAAAATCCCGGCGCTGGTGGAGCGGGCGGAAGATATTCCGCTGCTGGCTAACCATCTGCTGCGCCTGGCGGCCAGTCGGCATAAGCCGTTTGTGCGAGCCTTCTCTACCGATGCCATGAAGCGCCTGATGACCGCCTCCTGGCCGGGTAACGTGCGCCAGCTGGTGAACGTTATCGAGCAATGCGTAGCACTCACCTCTTCGCCGGTAATCAGCGATGCGTTGGTAGAGCAGGCGTTGGAAGGTGAGAACACCGCGCTGCCGACCTTTGCCGACGCCCGGAACCAGTTTGAGCTTAACTATCTGCGCAAGCTGCTGCAGATCACCAAGGGCAACGTGACGCACGCGGCGCGCATGGCCGGACGTAACCGCACCGAGTTTTATAAGCTGCTCTCCCGCCACGAGCTGGACGCAAACGACTTTAAAGAGTAGGCCGCACACGCACGCGAAATATGGTAGTGTGAGCAATCGATTACGACGCTGCTGACAGGCAAAAGAATTAGGGGATCACCGTGAAAAAGATTGATGCGATTATTAAACCTTTCAAGCTGGATGATGTGCGTGAAGCGCTGGCTGAGGTCGGCATTACCGGGATGACCGTCACCGAAGTGAAAGGCTTTGGTCGCCAGAAGGGCCACACCGAGCTGTACCGTGGCGCGGAGTACATGGTGGACTTTCTGCCGAAGGTAAAAATTGAGATCGTGGTGACCGACGATATCGTCGATACCTGCGTAGAGACCATTATCCGCACGGCGCAGACCGGTAAAATCGGTGACGGTAAGATTTTCGTTTTCGACGTGGCGCGCGTAGTCCGTATCCGTACCGGCGAAGAGGACGACGCGGCTATCTAAATAGTCCGCAGGCTTACCCCAGCCCCCATGCGCGGGCCGGGGTAAGCGAGATCTTACAGAACCAATATTTACCAGGCTTTTCGCGGAAAGCTCCTTCCTTTTAGGCAGGGGATGCAGAGCGAAGCACCCGACAGGGTGCTAATGAGGGCGGTTCTGATCCTCAATGTATTTCTTAATCACTTCGGGGGGAGCACCGCCCACACTGCCAGCGAAATAAGACGGTGACCAGAGTGCGTCTGACTTCCACGCGGGCTGGTGTAATTCAGGATGATGCAATTTCATCTTGCGACTGCTAACCCCTTTCAGGCTGTTAACCAGCTTGCTGATCGCCACTTTCGGCGGGAAGTTAAGCAGCATATGGACGTGATCCGACTCCCCGTTAAACTCCACAACTTCGCATTCGAATTGCTGGCATACGTTGCGGATAATCCTTTTCAGCGTTTCCAGTTGCGCGGCGTTAAAGACTTTGCTCCGATACTTAGTGATAAAGATTAAATGACAGTGCAGCACAAAGGCACAGCTACGCCCATTCAGATAAGTTAATTCCATATAAAAACCTTGAAAAATTGACTTTATTAGTTTATTGTAGCGAGAAATGAGCATCCAGCCCAAAACATTATCAGTCAGAATTAAAGACAAACACGCCGCCGTTTTGCGGCAAATGGCTTTTGAGGTCAATCAGGTCTTTAATCTGGCAAACGAGATAACCAGCGCTGCATATAGCAACGCTGGCGCATCTGGAGCGCAGGTTCCAAAGTGGCTAACCGCGTATGATGTTCAAAAGCAGACCGCCGGACTCCGCAAGGAAAAGGGCTATCTGATCAACAGCGCCAGCATTCAGGAAGTGATCGCCGTACACGGCAAAGCCCGCAAGCAGTTTAAGCGGTCAAAACTTCGCTGGCGTATCAATGGCGGCGCTCGCCGTTCGCTGGGCTGGATCCCCTTTAAGGTAGGTTTTGCGAAGTGGCATAACGGCAGCGTTAAATTCGCGGGCAGGCTGTTTAAGGTCTGGGATAGCTACGGCCTGAGTGGCTACAAATTCCGCGCGGGCAGCTTTTCCGAAGACAGCCGGGGGCGCTGGTATTTCAACGTAGCCGTAGACTTTGAAGAACAGCCGACGCAAGGCACGCGCGCGGTAGGCATCGACCTGGGGTTAAAAGATATTGCCACCACGTCAGACGGCGAAAAGCTGGCGGCGGGGCGGTTCTATCGTGATCTGGAATCATCGTTAGGCAGGGCACAACGGGCGAACAAGAAACGCCGTGTAAAGGCTATCCACGCCAAAATTAAAAACCGCCGCAAAGACGCTTTGCACAAATTCAGTACGGCAATTGTGAAAGCGAATGCGGCAATATTCGTAGGCGACGTGAGCGCCGGCAAGCTAATCAGAACAAAGATGGCTAAGAGCGTTCTGGACGCTGGCTGGTCTATGCTCAAAACACAACTGGAATATAAAGCGATTGCGCGATCAGCCGTGTTTCAGGTAGTCAACGAATCCTATTCCACCCAGGCTTGTTCGTGTTGCGGGGCGCTATCCCCCAACAGTCCGAAAGGTAGAGCAGGCCTGCGAATAAGAGTATGGACTTGTAGCGAGTGCGGAACGCTACATGATCGCGATGTGAACGCGTCAAAGAATATACTCGCGGCAGGGCATTGCCGTCTGGCTGTAGGAATCCCCGCCCTTTAGGACGGGGAGGATGTCAAAGAACCTTGTGCGGACCAAAGCACTCGTAGTGGATGCGATCGGCATCAACCCCAAGCGCAATCAGCTGTTTCGCCGCGAACTGCATAAAGGCGACCGGGCCGCAGAGATAGCACTGCATCCTCGGATCGCTAAACGCACCCTCCAGCTTGCTTAAATCCATCAGCCCTTCGCTATTAAAGCGCGCTGCGCTACGATCTGCCTCAGTCGGAATACGGTACCAGGTATGTGCCTGGAAGCGCGGCAGCTTGCTGCCCAGCACGGCAACTTCATCCTCAAAGGCGTGTACCTCGCCGCTCTCTGCCGCATGGAACCAGTTCACCTGGCCCGCATGCTGTGCGCTGGCGAGAGTATCCAGCATCGCCAGCATGGGGGTCTGACCTACGCCGGCGGAGATCAGCGTCACCGGCGCTTGCGGAGCGACATCAAGGAAGAAGTCGCCCGCCGGAGAAGCCAGCTGCACCACGTCGCCCACGCGGGCTTCATCGTGCAGCCAGTTGGAAACCTGACCGCCTTGCTCACGCTTCACGGCGATGCGATACCCTTTACCATCCGGCTTACGGGTCAGAGAGTACTGGCGGATCTCCTGGTGCGGGAAACCTTCCGGCTTCAGCCAGACGGCGAGGTACTGGCCCGGACGGTATTCGGCTACCGGCTGGCCGTCGACCGGCTCAAATTCGATGCTGGTGATCAGCGCGCTGCGCGGCGTTTTAGCCACGATGCGGAAGGCGCGGGTGCCTTCCCAGCCGCCGGGCTGTGTAGCGTGGGCTTCATACAGCTCGGCTTCGCGGTTAATGAACACGCCCGCCAGCACGCCGTAAGCTTTACCCCATGCCTCCAGCACCTCCTGGCCCGGGCTGTAAAGCTCATCAAGGGTCGCCAGCAGATGTTCACCGACAATGTTGTACTGATCGGGCTTGATTTGGAAGCTGGTGTGCTTCTGGGCGATCTTCTCCACCGCAGGCAGCAGCGCCGGAAGGTTCTCAAGATTGCTGGCATAGGCGGCAATGGCGTTAAACAGCGCTTCACGCTGATCGCCGTTGCGCTGGTTGCTCATGTTGAAAATCTCTTTCAGCTCGGGGTTATGCTTAAACATACGGTCATAGAAGTGCGCCGTCAGTTTCGGGCCGGTTTCGACAAGCAGAGGAATGGTAGATTTTACGGTTGCGATGGTTTGAGCGTCGAGCATTGTCTTTTCCTTAGTGACGATCTCTATAAGGTGTATTTTAAATGCATCTTATAAAAGTTCCCCTGTTTTGTAAATGGTTAATAGCGTATTTCCGCTGCGTTGAAATGTCATGAAAAATTTGCACGATAAACCTGAAAAGAAATCGTGATTCTGGAGGCGGGTTCTTGCAAGACAAACCCTTGCGCCACGCGGAGCCAATCGTTTGCGTAAAAACGCATGTCAAGACCTGTTATCAGAAAATGGATCGGTTATACTGGTCGCCGTTGCCCTGAGGGCCATTGAAAATTACCGTTAGCTGAGTCAGGAGATGCGGATGTTAAAGCGTGAAATGAACATTGCCGATTATGATGCCGAACTGTGGCAGGCGATGGAGCAAGAGAAAGTACGTCAGGAAGAGCACATTGAGCTGATCGCCTCCGAAAACTACACCAGCCCGCGCGTTATGCAGGCTCAGGGTTCTCAGCTGACCAACAAATATGCCGAAGGCTACCCGGGCAAGCGCTACTACGGCGGCTGCGAATACGTTGACGTGGTTGAGCAGCTGGCTATCGACCGTGCAAAAGAGCTGTTTGGCGCAGACTACGCTAACGTGCAGCCGCACTCCGGCTCTCAGGCTAACTTTGCAGTCTACACCACGCTGCTCTCTCCGGGCGATACCGTGCTGGGGATGAACCTGGCCCACGGCGGCCACCTGACCCACGGCTCCCCGGTTAACTTCTCCGGCAAGCTCTATAACATCGTACCTTACGGTATCGATGAGTCCGGCAAAATCGATTACGAAGACCTCGCTAAGCAGGCGGAGACCCACAAGCCGAAGATGATCATCGGCGGTTTCTCGGCATACTCTGGCGTGGTTGACTGGGCAAAAATGCGCGAAATCGCTGACAGCATCGGCGCATACCTGTTCGTTGACATGGCGCACGTTGCAGGCCTGATCGCCGCTGGCGTCTACCCGAACCCGGTTCCGCATGCCCACGTTGTGACCACCACCACCCACAAAACCCTGGCGGGTCCGCGTGGCGGCCTGATCCTGGCGAAGGGCGGTAGCGAAGAGCTGTACAAGAAGCTGAACTCCGCTGTCTTCCCAGGCGCACAGGGCGGCCCGCTGATGCACGTTATCGCGGGTAAAGCGGTTGCGCTGAAAGAGGCGATGGAGCCTGCGTTCAAAACCTACCAGCAGCAGGTCGCGAAAAACGCCAAAGCGATGGTAGAGGTGTTCCTGAGCCGCGGTTACAACGTGGTCTCCGGCGGCACCGAGAACCACCTGTTCCTGCTGGATCTGGTAGACAAAAACCTGACCGGTAAAGAAGCTGACGCCGCCCTGGGCCGCGCCAACATCACCGTTAACAAAAACAGCGTACCAAACGATCCGAAAAGCCCGTTTGTGACCTCCGGTATCCGTATCGGTACCCCGGCAGTGACCCGTCGCGGCTTCAAAGAGGAAGAGGTGAAGGCGCTGGCAGGCTGGATGTGTGACGTGCTGGACAGCATCAATGACGAAGCGGTCATTGAAAGCACCAAACAGAAAGTACTGGATATCTGCGCCCGCTTCCCGGTTTACGCATAATCCTTGCTGGATGTAAAAAAGGCCGCATTAGCGGCCTTTTTTATTAATTACCGCTCGCTGCGCAGCGTAACGCCCACGTCGCCGCCGGGATGTACCGCCAGCAGGCTCTCTTTCGAATAGCCGCTCTCGCTCATCAGGCAGGCGCAGGCGGCATCGAAAATCGCCAGCGCCAGCACGATAGAGGTGGTTGCCAGCATGTTCAGCGGATCGATCTCGCGCTGTACGCCGGTGGAGATCACCAGCCGGGAGGCGCGAGCAATCGCAGAGTCGGCATTCTCGGTCACGCTGACCAGCGGCACGCTGCGGGCCGCAAGTCCAGGCAGCAGTCGCGTCAGCTCGTCGGAGTTCCCTCCGCGCGAGAGCATGATCATCAGATCGTCAGCGCGTAAAAAGCCCAGATCGCCGTGCGCCGCGTCGGTGGCGTTCAGGTAGATCGCCGGACGCTCGACGCAGGCCAGCATGTGGGCAATTTTACGCGCCGCAATGCCGGAGGTGCCGACACCCGTCACGACTATCTTGCCTTTGCAGCCGCGCAGCTCGGCCAGCAGCGCCTCCCACTGCGCCTCACTCAGATGCTGACCAAGCCCGGCCAGCGCTTCGCTATAGATACCCCAGGCGGCGGTTGCCTGCTGCCACGATTGACTCATGCTCCCTCCTGCATCAGCTGACGGTACTTCATGTGATCCAGGTACATCTCATGGAACACCTTGTACTTGCGGTCATAGTACTGCTTGATTTTGTTGGTCTGCGGCGTCACGGTCTTACCGATCCGGCTCATAGCTGACATCGCCTCCGGGAAGGTCTCAAAAACGCCCGCGGCAAGGGTGCCCATCATTGCGCCACCGAGTAGCATCGCTTCGCTCTCCTCCGGCAGCAGCATTGCGCAGCCGGTGGCGTTAGCGTGCTCCTGCACGAAGATTGGGTTTTTGGTGCCGCCGCCGCTGGCCATAATGGTGTCGATGGTATAGCCAGTTTGGTTCATGGTCTCGATAATATGCCGGGTACCGAGGGCGATCGCCTGGATGGTCGCCAGGTATTGCAGAGCCATATCCTCCGGCGTACGGGAGAGTTTCAGGCCGCTAATGACGCCGGTTAAGGTCGGATTGGCCCGTGGCGAGCGGTTGCCGTGGAAGTAGGGCAGGATGTGGATATCGCGGGTCAGGAAAGCGATATTTTCCGGCTCACCGGCCATCTTGCGCAGCAGGGCATTAAGCACTTCATAGATGGTCTGCCCCTGGGTTTTCGCCTGCGCCAGCAGGGTTTCATAGCAGGGGTGGGACTGAATGATATGGTCGATCAGCGCCCCGGTGGCCGATTGACCGCCTTCGTTAAGCCAGTAGTCCGGCAGCACCGCCGAGTAGTAGGGTCCCCAAACGCCGCCGATAAAGCGCGGCTGCTGAGAGATCGCCATATGGCCCGTCGAGGTACCACCAATCAGCGCGATGCGGCGATCGAAATCAGCGACTTCGCCAGAGACGCCGCTTGCCCCGAGGGTGCCGAGGGTGCCCGCATGGGCATCGATAATCGACACGCTCACCGCCGTGCCGGGGATCAGCCCCATCTCGCTGGCGGCGCGCTGGGTCAGGCCGTGACCGAGCGGTTCGCCCATGGTTTTGACGTAGCGGCCAATTTTCTCCGCGTCGTGCTCAAGGAGATCCTCCAGCCCAATCTGCCGGAAGTAGCTCCCATCCCACTTATCCTCGTGGCCCATGTAGGTCCATTTGCAGACGGTGGAGCAGAGCGAGCGCGTGTCGTCATCCGTGGCGCGCCAGGTGAGGAAGTCCGGCAGATCAAAATAGTAGCCCGCGTTCGCCCAGGTGTTCGGCATGTGCTGCTTCAGCCATAGCAGCTTCGGGGTCTGCATCTCCGGGGAGATGATCCCACCGACGTAGTCCAGCACCCGGTGGTGCAGGGCGTTAATGCGGTCGGCCTGGGTAATCGCCCGGTGATCCATCCAGACGATAATGTTCTGCTCGCTGCGCCCCGAGGGGCTGATGGTCAGCGGCTTGCCCTCTTTATCCAGCACCACCAGCGAGCAGGTGGCGTCAAAGCCCAGCCCCTTAACCTGAATCGGATTGATGTCCGCCTGGTTGACCGCATCGCGCACCGCATTGCACACCATCTGCCAGATATTGTCGGAGGACTGCTCAACGAAATCAGCCTGCGGACGATACATTTCAATGGCCCGGCTGGCCTGACTGACCATTCTGCCGTTAAGATCAAACACGCCCGCCCGGGCGCTCCCTGTCCCTACATCCACACCAATGAAGTAACTCGCCATAATTTGTTCTCCTGAAATCAGGCTTTACGATTCTGTAATGCGATAAAGAGGATCAGCACCGCGCCCCACAGCGCCATCGTCAGATAGCTACTGATCCCCAGCAGGTTAAAGCCACTTTCCAGCATCTGTAGCACGATGAGGGCCAGCACCAGGCCGACGATGCGGCCAAATCCGCCGTCGGGGTTGATGCCGCCGAGCACGGAGGCAAGAATGGTCACCAGCAGATAGGATTCACCGTAGCCGGCCTTCGCCGAGTTAAATTTTGCCATCATCAAAATGGCGGCGGCCCAGCCGAGCAGGGCGGAGATGACATACACCGCAATCTGCACGCGCACGGTATTCACGCCGCTGTAGCGCGTGGCCTGCTCGTTGGATCCAACCAGGTAGAGGCTGCGCCCGAGAGTGGTGTGCTCCAGCAGCACCCACAGCAGCACCGCCACGCCTAAAAAGAGCAGCAGCGCCACGGGGATGCCCACCACGGTGGCATTACCCAGGAACTGGATCGCCGCAGGGAAGCCGGAGATCACTGTCCCGTTAGAGAGCAGAATATTGAGACCGGAGATCAGCGTCATGGTGCCGAGCGTGGCGAGGATAGGTGATACCCCCACCCAGGCGATCAGCGCCCCGTTCAGCGTGCCGATCGCTACCGCGACCGCTGCCCCGGCCAGCAGGGCCAGCGCCAGAAACAGCGGACTGTCCGGATGGCTGACGATCACCGCCGCCATCACCAGCGAGCAGGCGTTGGCCCCGGCGATAATTGACAGGTTGATGCCGCCGGTAAGCATGGTGATGCCCATCCCCAGCGCCAGCATGCCAAGGATCGGCAGTTGGGAGCTGATGGACTGGAAGTTAGCGGCGCTGAAGAAGCGGCTGCCGAGCAGCGCCGAGAAGACCACGGCGACGACGATAATAATCACGCACTGCAGGCGGATGATGGCATCACCGGGTAGAAGTCGTGCGATGGCTTTCATTTCAAAGCTCCCTTGCAAGTTTGCGTTTTTCATTCCAGGCCGTGGCGCTGATGCTGACCAGGATAATGATGCCGCTGAATACGGTGTGCCAGTAAGAGGAGACGCTCAGCAGCGTCAGGCCGTTCTGCAAAAAGGCCAGCAGGACGACCCCCAGCAGCGTGCCGGTTAAGGTTCCGCGTCCACCGCTCATGCTGGTGCCGCCCAGCACCACTGCCGCCAGCACCGTCAGCTCAAAGCCGAGCAGTGAGTTGGGGGCAACGGACTGGGTGATCTGCGCCTGCACCACGGCGGCGATCCCGGCAAGAATGCCCATATAGCCGTAGACGTAGAAGTGCAGCTTCACCAGATTTAGCCCCAGGCGTGAGGCCGCGTCGCGGTTGCCGCCCATGGCGTAGATCTGGCGGCCGAGGCGGGTAAAGTTCATCAGTACGGCGGTGAAGATAATGACCGCCGCCAGGCAGAGCAGGGGCAGGGTAAGACCGTAGTCATAGCCGTCGGCGGCGGTGAACGACAGCCAGTTGATGCCGTTCATGAACCAGTCCGGGAAGCCGTACAGCCAGGTGCCTTTGGTTGCGTATACCAGCAGGCCATAGTAGACGTTGAGCGTGGCGATGGTGATGATGATCGCCGGAACCCGCAGCCAGTAGACCAGGAACCCATTGATCAGCCCGAGCAGCAGCCCGACGACCATAGCCAGCACCAGCGCCAGGGCAAAGTTGCCGCCGTAGGCAATGACCCAGCTTGCCATGGCATACTGGGCAATGGCGGTCATGGCCGGGAATGAAATATCGATCCCACCGGAGATCAGCACTACGAACAGGCCGCAGGCGAGGATCCCGAGAATGGCGTAGCTGGTGGCGACGTCCGTCAGGTTGCCCAGCGAGAAAAACTCGTCGGTGCTGACGCTCAGCCCGACCGCCAGCGCTACGACCAGCAGTCCAAGCCAGAACTCATGTTGCCCGATCAGGCGGGAAAGTCTGTTATTCATGGATCACCTCGACCACTTCAGCAATCTCCTGTTCAGTACAGCGATGTGGATTAAACTCCGCGACCAGCTTGCCGCGACGCATGACCAGCACGCGGTGACTGTTATAATAGGCTTCCGGGATCTCATCGCAGATCATCAGCACCGCCATCCCCTGTTCCGCCAGATCGCGGGCGATCTGGTAGATCCCCTCTTTATTAGCGATATCCACCCCGACGGTGGGCGAGTCGAGAATAAGGATGCGCGGATCGGTCGCCACCCATTTCGCGATAGCGATCCGCTGGGCGTTCCCGCCGGAGAGGGTTTTCACCGGCAGGTGCGGATCGGAGACTTTAATATTCAGGTTGCGGATCAGATCGGCCACCAGTTTTTTCGCCTTGCCGTGATCCAGCATGCCGCTACGGGTATGCAGCTTGTCGTACACCGTGACGATGGTGTTGTCGTAGATCGACTGCTCCATGATCAATCCCTGGGTTAGGCGATCCTCTGAGACGTAGCCGATCCCGTGCTTAATGGCGTCATGGTTATTGCGCAGGGTGACCGGCTTGCCGTTAATGCGCATCTCCCCGCTCTCCGGGTGGGTCATGCCAAACAGGCTCAGGCACAGCTCGGTACGCCCGGCACCCAGCAGACCGACGATAGAGACAATCTCGCCGCTGCGCAGCGACAGGTTGATGTTCTGGTATTTTCCCCGGCGGCTTAAGTTGCGCAGCTCCAGCATCGGCTCCTGATCGGCGGAGGGTTTTTCCGGCAGCGGACTGTAGTGGAAGCGCTGGCCGGTCATCAGGAACGCCAGCTCATGGCTGTCGAGCTGGCTTGCCGGGTAGGTACCCACCAGCTTGCCGTCACGCATGACGCTGATGCGATCCGCCACCTCCATCACTTCATCGAGACGGTGGCTAACGAATACCACGCAGATGCCAGCGGCTTTCAGTTCGTTGACCACTCGCAGCAGGCCGTTAACCTCCTGGCGGGTGAGGGAGGCGGTTGGCTCATCCATAATCACCAGCCGGGCGTCTGCGGCGATAGCACGACAAATCGCCACCAGTTGGCGGTCGGCAATGGAGAGTTTTTCTACTTTTTTGTCTGGGTCGATGCTTACGCCGATACGCTGCATCGCGGCCAGCGCCTGCTTGCGCATTGCGCCGCGCCGGACCCAGATATCACCCCCAGGCAGATAGCGGTTAACGGCGATGTTTTCCGCCACGCTGAAGTTGGGAAACAGGGAGAGATCCTGGTAGATCACCTGAATGCCATAGTGGGAAGAGAGCTGTGGGGTCAGGTGATGGAACAGCTTGCCGTCGAGCTGGATCTGCGCCCCTTTTTCCGGATGATAGACGCCGGAGATCACTTTAATAATGGTGCTTTTACCGCAGCCGTTCTGCCCGGCCAGACAGTGAACTTCGCCTTTTTTTAGCGTCAGGTTCACGTTATCCAGCGCCAGCACGCCCGGGAATTGCTTGCTGATATTCTCAAGAGTGATAAATGCGGTGGTGTCGGCCATGGACAATACCCCTGCGAGCGCCCGTTCGGGCGCTTAAGTCATTCTGTACGAGTGTGCCGGCCAGACGGCCGGCGTTGAGGTTCCCTGGTGTAGGCGGAGAGCCTTAGAAACCGAGCGACTGTGCGTTATCTTTGGTGACTTCGAGGATCTTATTAAAGCGGATCACTTTCTTCTCCATGTCGACGTCGGCTTTCCCTAAACCGTCAATGGTCAGATCGGACGTCACTTCTTTACCCTTCAGCAGCTGGTCGGCAACGGTCACCAGCGCATAGCCCGCATCTTTTGGATCCCACAGCAGCGCTTTTTTGATATCGCCGCGCATCAGGTAAGGTGCCGCCTGGGCTGGCATGGCAATACCCACCACGGCCACTTTCTCTTTCGCCCGTTTCTTCTGCACCGCCTGGCCAGCACCGATAGGGCCGAGGGAGCCAAAGCCGATCACCCCTTTCATTTGCGGATAGGTTTTCATCAGGTCCAGCGTCGTGGAGTAGGACTTATCGATGCTCTCCGCCACCGGCAGGCGCGACGTTACCTCAAACATGTCCGGGTATTTCTCTTTCTGGTATTTAATGGCGTAATCGGCCCAGGCGTTGTGCAGCGGCACCGTCAGGGAACCGACGTAGATGGCATACCCACCTTTGCCGCCCATATCTTTCGCCAGCTCGTCAACGTTAGCCTGGGCGTACTTCTCGCTGTCAATGGTTTCGATATCCCACTGGCCGATCTGCTGATCCGGCGACTCATGGGTCAGCACCACGATGCCCTTATCGCGCGCTTTTTTCAGTACCGGCTCCAGCACTTTAGCGTCGTTCGGCACCACGATGATGGCGTTAACGTTTTTGGCGATCAGATCCTCAATCACCTTCACCTGCTGAGCCGGGTCCGGCGTAGAGGGACCGGTCTGATAGGCGTTGACGTCGAGCTTTTTCGCTGCCTCGTTGACGCCGGTTTCCATACGGTTAAACCACGGAATGCCGGTCACCTTAGCGACCACGGCAATTTCATATTTCTCCGCTGCAACCGAGGTACCGGACACCATGCATGCAGAAACCAGAGCTGCGCTGAGTAATGCGAGTTTGAATTTCATAGTTATACCTTTTGTAGGGACCGAGGCATGTCACGGAGAGAAGATTAGCAATGAAGGGAAGGGGAAACGTATCGCAAAATTTTTAAATGTGACCAGTGCCCATTAATGTAAATTTATGGATAAATTTAGGTTAACATTAAGTTAAATATCAATAATGTCATTATGTTATAAAAGGCTATTTATGTTAAAAATTGATTATTTTATAACTAAAACTTAACAATTTATTATCATTTGGCTTATGTAAGGCCTGGGTTTTCGCTGTTTTAGCCCCTTTTATAGCTCATCAAGTTGCAGATATGTGAGCTGAACCGTGACAAGCAAATTGCAGCGGTCCGTTTTTAACGCCAGACTAACGCCGTCCAAAACGGGAGGGATTCATGGTTTTGCATTCAACGCGCTGGCTGGCGCTGAGCTACTTTACTTACTTTTTCAGCTACGGCATCTTTTTACCTTTCTGGAGCGTCTGGCTCAAGGGCACTGGCCTGACGCCGGAGACTATTGGCCTGCTGCTGGGGGCCGGGCTGGTGGCGCGCTTTCTCGGCAGCCTGACCATTGCTCCTCGCGTCACCGATCCCTCCCGGCTGGTGTTCGCCCTGCGCGTGCTGGCTCTGCTGACGCTGCTGTTTGCCCTGGCCTTCTGGGCCGGAAACCATGTTGGCTGGCTGATGGCGATCATCATCGGTTTTAACCTCTTCTTCTCACCGCTGGTGCCGCTTACCGACGCCCTGGCTAACACCTGGCAAAAGCAGATTGTGATGGACTATGGCCGGGTGCGCCTGTGGGGATCGGTGGCGTTTGTTATTGGCTCGGCGCTCACCGGCAAGCTGGTCAGCCTCTTCGACTACCGGGCGATCCTGGCGATGCTCACCCTGGGAACGATCTCCATGCTGCTCGGGATGCTGCTACGCCCCTCGGTGATGCCTCTCGGCGAGAGCCGGGTGCAGGCCGCTGCTGGCTGGCCCGCGTGGCGCAGCCTGATCCGCCAGAACGGACGCTTTCTTGCCTGCGTCTCGCTGTTGCAGGGGGCGCACGCCGCCTATTACGGCTTTAGCGCTATCTACTGGCAGGAAGCAGGCTACTCTGCCTCAACGGTGGGCTACCTCTGGTCGCTGGGGGTGGTGGCAGAGGTGATTATTTTTGCCCTCAGCAATCGTCTGTTCCGCCGCTGGAGCGCCCGCGATCTGCTCCTGCTCTCGGCGGCGTGCGGCGTGATACGCTGGGCGTTGATGGGCTGGACCACGGCGCTGCCGTGGCTACTGCTAGTGCAGGTGCTGCACTGCGGAACCTTCACCGTCTGTCATCTGGCGGCGATGCGCTACATTGCAGCCCGCCAGGGAGGCGAGGTGATCCGCCTGCAGGCCGTCTACTCGGCAGTAGCGATGGGCGGCAGCATCGCGGTAATGACCATCTTTGCCGGCTTCCTGTTCCAGCATCTGCATCAGGGCGTATTCTGGGTCATGGCGCTGGTCGCGCTGCCTGCCATGTTCATCCGGCCCGGCGTCAGCGCCCGGGCCTAAGACTCCAGCATGTCGCGAATGTGTCGCTGCTGCTGCTCGCTTAGGGTAATCACCGCATGGATTAGCGGAGCGGAGAAGAGCGGCAGCGGCGTCGCGTAAGGGGTTACAATCAGTGCCGCCTCACGTGGTGCACCCTTCTGCTGAAAGGTAGCGAGAGGCAGATGCTTGATATTCAGCGGCAGCAGCGTCAGCTCGCGCAGCTGCTCTTCAATGGCCCGCTCCCGCTCGGGAGCGTGATCGGTCAGCAGGACGACCTGTTTCTCATGAAGATCGCTCTCCTGCATTAGCCACGCACCAAAGATCACCGCTACCAGCCCCGCCTCCTCATGGGTAAAGCAGAGTTTGTACTCCTCTTCAAGACAGGTCAGCGCCTCGCGAGTGGTACGCATCAGCCGGGGGTAGAGTAGGGTAATCTCCTCCGGCAGGCTATTATCGATCCCGATACCGAACAGGCTGCGGTTCAGCGCTTGAGCCAGGTGGATATAGAGCTGATCGGTCAGCCCCTGCTCATCGCTAAAGTCCATCCCGGAGAGGGTGCGAAAGCGCTCGATGGTCCGGCGGATGGACTCGCGCAGACGGGTATCCTGCTGGTGGCTGTCACGGATAGGATCCGGCGTGTGCAGCAGCATAAATAGCACCGTCAGGAAGAGGTGCTCGCTGACGTGCGGGACCGGAACCACCCGGCGCTGCCAGTGGCGAATAATCTCCTGGGCAACAAGATGCTCTGCCCGCGCCTCGGCCCAGGCCTGCTGCAGGGGGGCAAACGCGGGCGTAAAGCCAAGCTGGTGCGCAAGCAGACAATATTGTAAATAGAGACGAAGAAATTGAATGTCCCGCTGCTCAAACTGCCGCTGAAGGCGACGGGAGCAGAGATTAATCAGGGCGTGCAGGTTAGTATCGTCATACAATGTTCTGGCGATACCTTGCTGCTTCAGCGCGCTCTTAAGCGCTGGGGTAAAGTGAGCGCTAACAAAATTTGGGCAGAGACGGATGGCGCGCTTAAGCCAGTGGAGGAGACAGAGACGCTGGTCGAGCGCCGTCCCCTCGATGCGGTAGCTGCCGTCCTGCTGCGCGGCAATGCTCAGCCGATGGTAGCGCTGGATCTCATAACCCGTGTCGGCAATATCTTGCCGGGTGACTGTGCCGTCCACGTTGTTCAGCTTGCCGAGCATATCTGGTGTCACCGTTTGTCCCGGCAGGGCGAGCATTAGGAGTACATGACAGCGGCGTTGTGAACTGGAGAGCACAGATGGCGGTATCGTTACGGTTGTCATCTGCTGGATTCCAGTTAGGGGTTTCGATAAGAATAGCTAAAGGATACGGCGGCGAAAGCCCCACTGGCGGGCTTTCCCTCAGGAATGCCGGGGGGCGTCACAGAATTTTTCTCGTAAGGAACACATGCAAACAGTCAAACAGTACGCTGGTGCGCTGGTTTTCGCGTTTTTATCGCTCCCCGCGCTGGCCCATCCCCACAGCTTTATTCGTCTGCAAACCGAGCCGGTAGTGAAGGGTGATCAGCTGGTGGCACTCAACATGCGCTGGACGATGGATGAGATCACCTCAGCCGATCTGCTCTACGACGCCGGTGACGCAAAACCGGAGTCGCCGGTGTGGAAAAAGCTGGCGGCGGAGGTGATGGCCAACGTGCTGGGGCAGCACTACTTTACCGAGGTCTGGCATAACGGCCAGCGGGTAAAGTTTCTGAACCGGCCAACCCACTACGGCATGTCCCGGGTCGATCACCAGGCGGTGTTGTCCTTTACTTTACCGCTGGCCGCGCCACAGCCGCTGGCCGGACAGCGCTACACCTTCTCCACCTTCGATCCCACCTACTATGTCGATATGACTTATCAGGATAAGAGTGACGTTATGCTGTCCGCTGACCTGCAAAAAAGGTGTCAAACTACCGTGCATACGCCAACGCCGGGAGACGAAACCTTAGCCTTTGCCCAGTCGCTGGATAAAGAGGACGCACCGCCGGAGGATATGGAGCTGGGCAAGCAGTTTGCTCAAACCGTAACCCTGGAGTGTAAAGAGTGATGCTGCGCGCGCCCCGCTGGCGTTCGTTCTGGCCGCTGGCCCTGCTGCTGCTCTGTGTCATAGTGGGCGGGGTGCAGCTGTGGCACGCCTGGCCGCGGATTATGCTGGAGAGCGCGGGCTGGCAGCGGGAAGTCAACCAGCAGATGAGCGCCCTGTTAAAAGGCGTGGCGGCAAATCCCACGCAGGCGGGTGGGGCGCTGCTGCTGTTTAGCTTTCTCTATGGGGTGCTGCACGCCCTTGGGCCGGGCCACGGTAAAGTCGTCATAACCACCTGGCTGGCTACCCATCCCTCAAAGCTGAGGTCGAGTATTGGCCTGACCATGGCCTCGTCGCTCTTACAGGGGCTGGTGGCCATTGTGCTGGTCGTGGTGGTCCTGACCCTGCTCCAGCTGCCTGCCCGTCAGCTGCACCTGAGCAGCTACTGGCTGGAGAAGGGGAGCTACGCCCTGGTCGGCGTACTGGGGCTACTGCTCTGCTGGCGAGCGTTAAAGAAGCTGCGTCTTCTCCTGCGCAAGCCGCAGTTTAAATCCTTTACGCCACACCATGTGCATGATGCCCACTGCGGCTGCGGCCATCAGCATCTGCCCACGCCGGAGCAGCTGACGCACAGCGATGACTGGCGCGCCCGGCTGATGATTATTCTGTCGATGGGGATGCGGCCCTGCTCCGGGGCGATCATGGTTTTGCTGTTCAGTAAGGTGATCGGCGTATTTAGCTGGGGAGTGGCCTCGGCCATGGCGATGGCGGCAGGAACGTCGTTGACTATCTCTGCGCTGGCGCTGCTGGTACATAGCTTTCGGCAGCTGGCGGTCAGGCTAGGCGGAGACAGAACACCGGTGCTGTGGCAGCAGGTAGGCTGGTTAACGCTGGCTCTCGCCGGGGGCGTAATGTTAATCGTGGCGGCGGCGGTGATGTGGCTGAGTGCGGTGCCGGTAGGAAGGGGATTACGGCCGTTTTAAATCGCCGGATGGCATTACGCTCATCCGGCGTTAGCGATGCTTAACGCTTCAGCGCTTCGCTCAGTTCGTCACGCATGTTCGCCAGCATGGCTTTAACCACGCGCGGGTTACCTGCAACGATGTTACCGCTCATCATGTAGTTGTGGTTACCGGTGAAGTCGCACACCAGGCCACCCGCTTCACGTACCAGCAGCTCGCCAGCGGCGAAATCCCACGGCTTCAGGCCGATCTCAAAGAAACCGTCCACGCGGCCTGCGGCAACGTAGGCCAGATCCAGCGCGGCAGAGCCGGTGCGGCGGAAGTCAGCGCACTCGGTGAAGAGTTTGCCCACGATGTTGATATAAGTTTTAGCGTGCTGTTTCGCCTTAAACGGGAAACCGGTCGCCAGAATGGTGCCATCCAGATCGCGAGCGGAGCTGCCGCGCAGACGGTAGCCGTTGAGCTGTGCGCCCTGGCCGCGGGTAGCGGTGAAGAGTTCGTTACGCATTGGATCGTAAACCACGGCGACTTCAGTGCGGCCTTTAATGCGCACGGCGATAGAGACCGAGAAGTGCGGCAGGCGCTTAATAAAGTTGGTGGTGCCATCCAGTGGATCGATAACCCATTGTACATCCTGATCTGCGCCTGCATGTTCACCGGACTCTTCGGTGATAATGGTGTGTTGCGGGTAAGATTTGCGGATAGTGTCGATAATCACGGCCTCGGCGGCTTTATCAACGTTGGTCACGAAATCATTGCTGCCTTTCTGATTGGTTTCTACAGCGTCTGGTGTTTCGTAGTGTTTGGCAATTACATTACCCGCCTTGCGCGCTGCGCGCACGGCGATGGTCAGCATCGGATGCATCGGTCTCTCTCACTGGATGTTAAAGAACGGGGGTGAAAACGGCGCAGAGTATAGCAGCGAGTTCGGAATATGTCTTTGCTTTATGCTAATATGCGCAAATATTCTTTAGACGCTGAAAAACTATGCTGCAAAATATACGAATTGTGCTGGTTGAAACCTCTCATACCGGCAATATGGGCTCCGTTGCCCGCGCCATGAAAACCATGGGCTTAACGAATCTTTGGCTGGTTAACCCGCTGGTGAAGCCGGACTCCCAGGCCATCGCCCTGGCCGCCGGGGCCAGTGACGTCATTGGCAATGCGCAGATTGTCGATACCCTCGACGACGCGCTGGCGGGCTGTAGCCTGGTGGTCGGGACCAGTGCTCGCTCCCGTACCCTGCCGTGGCCGATGCTCGATCCGCGCGAGTGCGGGCTGAAGAGCATTAGCGAAGGGCAGCACGCCCCGGTGGCGCTGGTCTTTGGCCGCGAGCGCGTGGGCCTGACCAACGAAGAGTTGCAGAAGTGCCACTACCACGTCGCTATTGCCGCGAACCCGGAGTACAGCTCGCTGAACCTGGCGATGGCGGTACAGGTTATCGCCTATGAAGTGCGTATGGCCTGGCTGGCGGCGCAGGAAGAGGGCGCAGAGCCAGAGAGCGAAGAGACAGCGTACCCGCTGGTGGATGACCTTGAGCGCTTCTACGGTCATCTTGAGCAGACCCTGCTGGCGACCGGTTTTATCCGTCCTGAGCATCCGGGGCAGGTGATGAACAAGCTGCGCCGTCTGTTTACCCGCGCACGTCCGGAGAGCCAGGAGTTGAACATCCTGCGCGGCATTCTGGCGTCGATCGAGCAGAAGAATAGAGAGCAATAAAACGGCACGAAACGCCAAATACCTGACTAAAACAGTCAAGTAAATAGTTGACCAATTTAGTCGGGAATGTCACACTTGCGCCTGCTATGTAACAGACCATTTATATCACTGTTTTTATAACAACGTTTTATAACTACAACCCCGGGCAGGGGCGAGTTTGAGGTTAAGTAAGACATGAGACTGACATCGAAAGGGCGTTATGCCGTTACTGCAATGCTGGACGTTGCGCTCAACTCTGAATCGGGCCCGGTTCCGCTGGCTGATATTTCCGAGCGTCAGGGTATCTCCCTCTCCTACCTGGAGCAACTCTTCTCACGCCTGCGTAAAAATGGCCTGGTAGCCAGCGTACGCGGTCCGGGCGGTGGGTATCTGTTAGGTAAAGATGCTAACAGCATCGCCGTTGGCGAAGTGATCAGCGCTGTTGATGAATCGGTAGACGCGACCCGCTGTCAGGGTAAAGGCGGCTGCCAGGGCGGCGATAAGTGCCTGACCCATGCCCTGTGGCGCGACCTGAGCGATCGCCTGACCGGCTTCCTGAACAATATCACCCTCGGTGAACTGGTGAATAACCAGGAGGTGATGGACGTTGCCGATCGCCAGCACAGCCAGGAAACACAGCGCACGACCCGCGCGCAGGACGCTATCGACGTCAAACTGCGCGCGTAATAAAAACATAAAGATTTTAGAGTCAGGCCGGGGTAGAAATACCTCGTGTACTCGGCCGTACATCCAGCCGGTAGCCTGATTCCTTGCATTGAAGCGATGTACGGAGTTTATAGAGCAATGAAATTACCGATCTATCTCGACTACTCCGCAACCACGCCGGTGGATCCGCGTGTTGCCGAGAAAATGATGCAGTGTCTGACCCTGGACGGAAACTTTGGTAACCCAGCTTCCCGTTCACACCGTTTTGGCTGGCATGCTGAAGAGGCGGTAGATATCGCCCGTAATCAGATTGCCGAGCTGGTTGGCGCTGACCCGCGTGAAATTGTTTTCACCTCCGGTGCAACCGAATCTGACAACCTGGCGATCAAAGGTGCTGCCAATTTCTACCAGAAAAAAGGCAAGCACATCATCACCAGCAAAACCGAACACAAAGCCGTGCTGGACACCTGTCGTCAGCTGGAGCGTGAAGGGTTTGAAGTCACCTATCTCGCGCCGCAGAGCAACGGCATTATTGACCTGAAAGAGCTGGAAGCCGCCATGCGCGACGACACCATTCTGGTCTCTATCATGCACGTGAACAACGAAATCGGCGTTGTACAGGATATCGCGACCATCGGCGAACTCTGTCGTGCGCGCGGTATCATCTACCACGTAGATGCGACCCAGAGCGTCGGCAAACTGCCTATCGACCTGAGCCAGCTGAAAGTGGACCTGATGTCCTTCTCCGGCCACAAAATCTACGGCCCGAAAGGGATTGGCGCGCTGTACGTGCGTCGTAAGCCGCGTATCCGCATCGAAGCACAGATGCACGGTGGCGGTCACGAGCGCGGTATGCGTTCCGGTACGCTGCCTGTACACCAGATCGTCGGCATGGGCGAAGCCTACCGCATTGCCAAAGAAGAGATGGAAACCGAGATGGCGCGCCTGCGTACGCTGCGTAACCGTCTGTGGGACGGCGTAAAAGATATGGAAGAAGTGTATCTGAACGGCGATCTTGAGCAGGGCGTACCAAACATCCTCAACGTCAGCTTCAACTACGTTGAAGGCGAGTCGCTGATCATGGCGCTGAAGGATCTCGCGGTCTCTTCCGGTTCCGCCTGTACCTCTGCAAGCCTCGAGCCATCCTACGTGCTGCGCGCGCTGGGCATGACTGACGAGCTGGCACATAGCTCTATTCGTTTCTCTTTAGGTCGTTTCACTACCGAAGAAGAGATTGACTACACCATCAATCTGGTTCGCAACTCCATTGGCCGTCTGCGCGACCTCTCTCCGCTGTGGGAGATGTTCAAACAGGGCGTGGATCTGAACAGCATTGAATGGTCTCATCATTAATCGGTAGCGGCATCAGGAGAATTTAAAATGGCTTATAGCGAAAAAGTAATCGATCACTACGAAAACCCGCGCAACGTTGGCTCCTTCGACAACAGCGACGCAAGCGTTGGCAGCGGCATGGTGGGTGCACCGGCCTGTGGCGACGTCATGAAGCTGCAGATCAAAGTGAACAACGACGGCATCATCGAAGACGCGCGTTTTAAAACCTACGGCTGCGGCTCGGCGATCGCCTCCAGCTCCCTCGTCACCGAGTGGGTGAAAGGTAAATCCCTGGACGAAGCTCAGGCGATTAAAAACACCGACATCGCCGATGAGCTGGAGCTGCCGCCGGTTAAGATCCACTGCTCTATCCTGGCGGAAGATGCAATCAAAGCTGCGATTGCGGACTACAAAAGCAAGCGTGACGTGAAATAACGAGCAGAGGTTTGTATGTCGATTACCCTTAGCGACAGTGCTGCCGCGCGAGTAAATAGCTTCCTG
The DNA here is from genome assembly GCF_031987975.1 of Pseudescherichia sp. Lineage (GTDB taxonomy): Bacteria > Pseudomonadota > Gammaproteobacteria > Enterobacterales > Enterobacteriaceae > Pseudescherichia. The sequence goes on from NZ_DALZYX010000010.1 coordinate 60,242, forward strand.
GCCAACCGGGGTAAAGGGTTTGGCCTGCGCCTGGGGGTGAGAACCTCCGGCTGTTCGGGTATGGCCTACGTGCTGGAATTTGTTGACGAGCCTGCGGCAGAAGATACCGTGTTCGAAGACAAAGGCGTTAAGGTCGTGGTCGATGGCAAAAGCCTGCAGTTCCTGAACGGCACTCAGCTGGACTTCGTAAAAGAGGGCCTTAACGAAGGGTTTAAGTTCACCAACCCGAACGTTAAAGATGAGTGCGGCTGCGGCGAAAGCTTCCACGTTTAACCGCGCCTGAACGACTCAACCCCACTGCTCTGCGGTGGGGTTTGCTTTAACCCGCCTAACCCCGAGACTGTTATGGATTACTTTGCCCTCTTTGGGTTGCCCGCCAGTTATCATCTGGATACGCAGGCGCTGGCTACCCGCTTTCAGGATCTGCAACGTCAATATCACCCCGACCGGTTTGCCAGTGGCACCTCCGCTGAACAGCTTGCCGCCGTCCAACACTCTGCAACCATCAATCAGGCCTGGCAGACGCTGCGTCATCCGCTGCTGCGCGCCGAGTACCTGCTCTCCCTGCACGGTTTCGACCTCGCCAGCGAGCAGCACACCGTTCGCGATACCACCTTTCTGATGGAGCAGCTTGAGCTGCGCGAAGAGCTGGATGAGATTGAGCAGGCCCGCGATAGCGACCGGCTGGAAGCGTTCCTGAAGCGCGTCGCGGCGATGTATACCTCGCGCCATCAGATCATGGTCGAGCAGCTTGACGGCGAGTCGTGGGACGACGCCGCAGAGACGGTGCGTAAACTCCGTTTTCTCGATAAACTACGCAGCACAGCAGAACAACTCGAAGAAAAGCTGCTCGATTTTTAAATTTCGGAAGCAAACATGGCCTTATTACAAATTAGTGAGCCGGGCATGAGTGCCGCGCCGCACCAGCGTCGTCTGGCGGCGGGCATTGATCTGGGTACAACGCATTCCCTGGTGGCTACCGTGCGTAGCGGCCAGGCACAAACGCTGCCGGACAGCGAAGGGCGTCACCTGCTGCCGTCCGTGGTGCACTATCAGCAGCACGGTCACCGGGTGGGCTTTGAGGCGCGCAGCAATGCGGTCAACGATCCGGCTAACACCATCAGCTCGGTTAAACGCATGATGGGCCGCTCGCTGGCCGACATCCAGGCGCGCTATCCGCATCTGCCATATCAGCTGCAGGCGAGCGAAAACGGCCTGCCGATGATCGCCACGGAAGCGGGCCTGCTGAATCCGGTGCGCATCTCCGCCGATATCCTCAAGGCGCTGGCCGCTCGCGCCACTGAAGCGCTGGCGGGCGAGCTGGACGGCGTAGTGATCACCGTCCCGGCCTACTTTGACGATGCTCAACGTCAGGGCACTAAAGACGCTGCACGTTTGGCGGGCCTGCACGTGCTGCGCCTGCTCAACGAGCCGACGGCGGCGGCGATTGCCTACGGTCTCGACTCCGGCAAAGAGGGCGTGATCGCCGTCTACGACCTTGGCGGCGGCACCTTTGATATCTCTATCCTGCGCCTGAGCCGTGGCGTATTTGAAGTTTTAGCCACCGGCGGCGACTCGGCGCTGGGCGGCGACGATTTCGATCACCTGCTGGCGGATCGTATCCGCGAGCTGGCCGGCATTACCGATCGTCAGGATCCGCGCCTGCAGCGTCAGCTGCTGGACGCTGCCATTGCAGCTAAAATCGCCCTCAGCGATGCCGAAAGCGTCGATGTTAACGTTGCGGGCTGGCAGGGTAGCGTAACCCGCGCCGAATTTAATGAGCTGATCGCCACCCTGGTCAAACGTACGCTGCTCTCCTGCCGTCGGGCGTTGAAAGACGCGGGCGTAGAGGCTGACGACGTGCTGGAAGTGGTGATGGTCGGCGGCTCCACCCGCGTGCCGCTGGTGCGCGATCGCGTCGGCGAGTTCTTTGGCCGCCAGCCGCTGACCACTATCGATCCAGATAAGGTTGTCGCTATTGGCGCCGCCATTCAGGCCGATATTCTGGTAGGCAACAAGCCGGACAGCGAGATGCTGCTGCTGGACGTCATCCCGCTGTCGCTGGGCCTTGAGACCATGGGTGGGCTGGTAGAGAAAGTGATCCCGCGCAACACCACCATACCGGTGGCGCGCGCTCAGGAGTTCACCACCTTTAAAGATGGCCAGACCGCCATGTCCATCCATGTGATGCAGGGCGAGCGTGAGCTGGTTGCCGACTGCCGCTCGCTGGGACGCTTTACCCTGCGCGGTATCCCGGCGCTGCCTGCCGGCGGGGCGCACATTCGCGTCACCTTCCAGGTTGATGCTGACGGCCTGCTGAGCGTCACCGCCATGGAGAAATCCACCGGCGTGGCCGCCTCAATTCAGGTCAAGCCCTCCTATGGGCTGACCGACGGCGAGATCGCCACCATGATCCAGGATTCCATGAGTTTTGCCAGCGAGGACGTGAAAGCGCGAATGCTGGCGGAGCAGAAAGTGGAGGCCGCGCGCGTGCTGGAGAGTCTGCAAAGCGCGCTCGGAACCGATGCCGCGCTGTTAAGCGCCGCAGAACGTCAGGTTATTGACGACGCCGCTGCACGTCTGCGTGTAGCCGCCGAGGGCGATGACGCTGACGCCATAGAGCAAGCCATTAAAAATATAGACAAACAAACCCAGGAGTTTGCCGCACGCCGCATGGACCAGTCGGTTCGTAAGGCGCTGAAGGGCCACTCCGTGGACGAGGTTTAATATGCCAAAGATTGTATTTTTGCCCCATCAGGATCTCTGTCCGGATGGCGCTGTTCTGGAAGCGAATGTCGGCGAGACCATTCTTGACGTTGCCCTGCGTAACGGCATTGAGATTGAGCACGCCTGCGAAAAATCCTGCGCCTGCACTACCTGCCACTGCGTCGTGCGTGAAGGCTTTGACTCGCTGGCGGAGAGCACTGAAGATGAAGACGACATGCTGGATAAAGCCTGGGGTCTGGAGCCGGAGAGCCGTCTGAGCTGTCAGGCACGCGTCACCGACGAAGATCTGGTGGTCGAGATGCCACGTTATACTATTAACCACGCGCGGGAGCATTGATATGGGCCTGAAGTGGAGTGACAGCCGTGAAATCGGCGAGGCGCTGTATGACGCTTACCCGGATCTCGATCCGAAAACCGTGCGCTTTACCGATATGCACCAGTGGATTTGTGAGCTGGACGACTTTGATGACGAACCAAACGCATCCAATGAAAAGATTCTGGAAGCGATTCTGTTAGTCTGGTTAGACGAAGCGTCATAATGCACAGCGGGCTGCCTTCGGGTAGCCCGTTTTCACATCGCAGGCTTGATAATAAGGACAGAACAATGACAACCGAAGCCATGAAAATCACCCTGACGACTCAGCCCGCCGATGCGCGCTGGGGCGAGAAAGCCGCTTACAGCATCAATAGCGACGGCGTTGCGCTACATCTTACCGGCGCAGACGATCTGGGCCTGATCCAGCGCGCAGCGCGTAAGATCGACGGTATGGGCATCAAGCACGTTCAGCTGGCAGGCGAGGGCTGGGACGTCGATCGCAGCTGGGCATTCTGGCAGGGCTATAGAGGGCCAAAAGGCAGCCGTAAAATTGAGTGGCCGACCCTGGATGAAGCCCAGCAGAAAGAGCTGGAGAGCCGCCGTAACATTATCGATTGGGTGCGCGACGCCATCAACGCCTCACCTGAGGAGCTGGGACCGGAGCAGCTGGCCCAGCGCGCGGTAGATCTGCTGAGCGGCGTGGGGGGAGATAACGTCTCCTACCGTATCACCAAAGGCGAAGATCTGCGCGAGCAGAACTACATGGGGATCTACACCGTAGGGCGTGGCTCCGAGCGGACTCCAGTTCTGCTGGCGCTGGACTACAACCCCACCGGCGATAAAAACGCGCCGGTTTACGCCTGCCTGGTAGGTAAAGGGGTCACCTTTGACTCTGGTGGCTACAGCATCAAGCAGAGCGCCTTTATGGACTCGATGAAATCCGATATGGGCGGCGCGGCGCTGGTCACCGGCGCGCTGGCATTTGCCATTACCCGCGGCCTGAACAAGCGCGTTAAGCTCTACCTCTGCTGCGCGGACAACCTGATCAGCGGCAACGCCTTCAAGCTTGGCGACATCATTCGCTACCGCAACGGCAAAACCGTTGAGATCATGAATACCGACGCCGAAGGCCGCCTGGTGCTGGCCGATGGCCTGATCGACGCAGTGAAGCAGGCTCCAGAGCTGATCATCGATGCGGCAACCCTGACCGGCGCGGCAAAAACCGCCCTGGGTAACGACTACCATGCGCTGCTGAGCTTTGACGACAAGCTGGCAAACCGCCTGCTGGCCAGCGCCAGCGCGGAGAATGAGCCGTTCTGGCGTTTGCCGCTGGCGGAGTTCCACCGCAGCCAACTGCCGTCTAACTTTGCCGAGCTGAACAACACCGCCAGCGCTGCCTTCCCGGCCGGGGCCAGCACCGCCGCCGGTTTCCTCTCCCACTTTGTGGAGAACTACCGTGAAGGCTGGCTGCATATCGACTGCTCTGCCACCTACCGTAAAGCGGCGGTGGATCAGTGGGCTGCCGGGGCGACCGGCCTGGGCGTGCGTACCATCGCCAACCTGTTAACAGCGGAATAATAACGTAGGCCGGGTAAGCGTATCGCCACCCGGCGATTTACGAAGTTGTGAGTCTATGTCTGAAACAAAAAACGAATTAGAAACCCTGCTTGAGCAGGCGGCGACTGAGCCAGGCCACCGTCCTGCGTTCTTCCGCACGCTAATGGCCTCCACCGTCTGGGTTCCCGGCACGGCGGCAGAGGGCCAGACGGTAGTTGAGGATAGCGCGCTGGATATCCAGCACTGGGAGAAAGACGACGGCACCTCGGTGATCCCGTTTTTCACCTCTCTTGAGGCGTTGCAGCAGGTGGTTGAGGACGAACAGGCGTTCGTGGTAATGCCGGTGCGCACCCTGTTTGAGATGACCCTCGGCGAGACGCTGTTCCTCAATGCGAAACTGCCGACAGGGAAAGAGTTTACGCCGCGTGAGATCGCCCATCTGGTAGGCAAAGAGGAGGGAAGTCCTCTTAGCCAGCAGGAGGTGTTAGAGGGCGGCAGCGCGCTGCTGCTCTCTGAAGTGGCCGAGCCGCCTGCGCAGATGATTGACTCCCTGACGACGCTATTCAAGACCATGAAAACGGTTAAGCGGGCGTTTCTCTGCTCTATTAAAGAGGAGGCTGACGCCGAGCCTAATCTACTGATTGGTATTGAGACCGAGGCCGATAGCGATATTGACGCCATCATTCAGGCGGCTGGCAGCGTTGCTACCGACACCCTGCCAGGGGATGAACCTGTCGATATCTGCTTGGTTGCCGAAGGCGAGAAGGGTATCAGCCACTTTATGCTGGCTCACATTACGCCTTTCTACGAGCGGCGCTGGGGCAGCTTCCTGCGCGACTTCAAGCAGCGCATCATCTAGTTCCTCTGACGGGGTGAGTTTTCACCCCGTTGCCTCCAGCAGTAGCAGATCCATCAGCAGCACCAGGTTCGACTCGAACGAGGTCACACCTGCGGCTTCAGCGGCAAAGTGCACCGCCTCGTCATACAGGCCGAAATGAAGATCCGCCATTCCCGCCAGGGTATTGGCCGAGGCACGGGTAAAAGCCACGATGGTCATGCCAACGTTTTTGGCGATCCGCGCTTTATCCAGCACCTGTTCCGTCTCACCGCTACGGGAGACGGCAATAAACACCTCATAGCGGGCGGCGTTGCTCAGAAAAATATTGCGGCTGTCCCCCGGGCCGGAGATAAATGCCGTCTTGCCCAGCACCTGTAACTTCTTGGTGAGATACTCCGCAAAAAGATAGGAGAAGCCCGCCCCGTAGAGAAAAAAGCTCTCTTTCTCGTGCAGCAGGGCGGCGAAATAGCGGCGCTTCTCCTCCGTCGCCCAGCGAAAGGTCTGCTGATAGTTAGCAATAAACTGATTAAACCGCACCGAGAGATCGGCAGTTTCACCCGCTGGCACCGCGAGATGTGGCGTATCGGCGAGCAACTGTTTGCAGTACCAAATCAGCTCGCTATAGCCGCTAAAGCCCAGCTTCTGGCACAGACGCATAATGGTGGCGGTAGAGACGAAGGTCTCCTGTGCCAGCTCGCGCACCGTGATGTTGCCCACCAGCAGCGGGTGGGCGGTCAGATGGGCCAGCACACGGTACTCCGCGCGGGTCAGCGACTCGCCGCGCGACAGCAGCGGCGCAAGGCGGTTGTCCATGCTCAGGCCGGTTCAACGGGCAGATCGTCCCGCGCGCCCCATTCACTCCATGAGCCGTCGTACAGCGTAACGCCTTCAACGCCCAGCGTCTCCAGCGCCAACGCTACCACGGCAGCGGTCACGCCTGAGCCGCAGCTCACTACAATAGGCTTGTTGAGATCGACCCCCTGACGGGCAAAAACGGCGCTCAGCTCGTCGGTGGTCTTCAGCTCGCCTTCAAATACCAGATCGCCCCACGGCACGTTCAGCGCCCCAGGAATATGTCCGCGCCTCAGCCCCGGACGCGGTTCATCCGCCTCGGCGTTGAAGCGCGGGGCGGGACGGGCATCTACCAGCTGGGCAGTTTTTTCATGGCTAATCAGCAGCACGTCGGTCAGGCGCTTCACCCGGTCGGCGTCAAAGTGAGCTTCAAATTCAGCCTCGGGCAGCGTCACGTCACCCTGCTGGAGAGGCAGCTCATCGCGCTGCCAGCCGGCCAGCCCGCCCGCCAGAATTGAGACCTGCTCCACGCCAAAGGCTTTCAGCATCCACCATGCCCGAGGCGCAGAGAAGAGGTCCCCTTCGTCGTAGATAACCAGATGCTTGTCGCTGCCAATCCCCAGCTCGCGCATGGCCACGGCGAAGGCTTCCGGGCGCGGCATCATGTGGGGCAGGGGAGAGGTATGGTCAGAGAGGGCCTCGATATCAAAAAAGACCGCGCCCGGAAGATGCCCGGCGCGGTATTCGACGCGCATATCACGGTGCTCTTGCCCTGGGGGAGCCATGCGCGCATCAATAATCTGTACGTCGGGAGAGTCGCCGTGTTCAATCAGCCAGTCGGCAGCAACGAAGAATGAGGTAGTCATAGCAGGTGGGCCTCCTTTAATGTATTGACTAAAGGATTGTCGGTGTTTTTTCTCACACCGACAAGTTTACCCTCTCAACGCCGCGAGCAGGCTTCAGAAATTTATACGGATTCTCCATCCTGCCAGGCTTTTTGCAGCTGCGGCCAGTAGTCGCGGTTGGCCTCAATCATATCGTCGAGGATCGCTTTCGCATGCTGCATCGTCGGTACGGTGCGGTTCAGCGTGAAGGCCTGGAGGGCTTTCTCATAGCTGCCCTCAATGGTTGCTTCCACCAGCAGTTGTTCAGAGGCCAGCTGCTGCATCAGCAGGGTCTGGTGAAACAGCGGCACCGCGCCCATCCGTACCGGCTCAGGCCCGTTGGCGGTGATGTAGGCCGGCACTTCGACCATGGCATCATAGGGCAAGTTAGCGATTGCTCCCTTGTTTTCGACGATCACCAGATGACGCTGGCGCAGGTCGAAGGCCAGCGAGCAAGCAACGTCAACGATAAACGCCCCATGAACCCCAACGTGGAAGGCATCCGGCAGGATCCCGGTGCGCTGGTACTCTTCGGCAGCGGCAAACAGTTTCTTCTCGCGGCCGTTCATCACCTCGTTGGCGCGGGTGAGGTGCGGATCCTGATGCTCCACGATCTGGTTCGGCATCAGGTAGTACTGCAGATAAGGGTTCGGCAGATACTCCGGGAAGTGATCCATAATCGGCTTGATGTTGCGCCAGGTCTTCACCCACGAGGGATCGGCGTGCTGCGGATCGGTTTTGGAGGCATCCTCGGTCAGCAGGCCAAACTGCGCTACATGACGACGCACCTCGGGCAGGCGATCCTCGCCGTCCACCACAATGCGGGTAAACCAGCCGAAGTGGTTCAGGCCAAAATAGTCCACCTGTAATTTGTGACGATCGACCCCCAGAATGGCCCCGATGTTACGCATCGCCGCCACCGGCATATCGCAGATATTGAGCACCCGCGCGTTGGGACGCAGACGACGAACCCCTTCAGCCACAATCGCCGCCGGGTTGGAGTAGTTCACAATCCATGCCTTTTTATCCGCGTACTGCTCCACCAGGTCGATAAGCTCTACCATCGGCAGAATGGTGCGCAGGCCATAGGCCAGGCCGCCCGGCCCGCAGGTCTCCTGACCCACTACGCCGTGACGCAGCGGGATCTTCTCATCCTGCTCGCGCATTTTGTACTGGCCGACGCGCATCTGAGCGAAGATAAAGTGCGCCCCGCTGAAGGCGGTCTCGGCGTCGCTGGTGACGGTAAATTTGATCGTGTCGCTGTGGTCGCGGATCACCTTCTCCACCACCGGGGCGAGCGTGCGCTGGCGTGTCTCGTCGATATCGTAGAGGCGGATCTCCGCCAGCGGGAAATCCTCCAGCCGTACCATCAGGCTTTTAACGATGCCTGGCGTATAGGTGCTGCCGCCGCCGGCGATGGACAGGATAAATGGGGGGGTAAGCATGTGTGCCTCCTTCAAAGAAACGCCTCAACGGCCTCTCGCATTTTTTTGACGTGCAGCCCGTAGACCACCTGAACGTTATTGCCTTGTTTGATCACCCCCTTCGCGCCGGTCGCCTTCAGGCGTGGCTCGTCGATAATCGCCACGTCTTTCACCGTTACGCGCAGGCGGGTATAGCAGTTATCCACCACTTCAACGTTGTCGCGCCCGCCTAGTCCGGCAACGATCGCCTCGCCCAGACCGTCGTTAGCGCTTTTCGCCTGGTACTCCTGCTTGCTGTAGAGGCGGGTCTCCTGATCCTCATCCTCGCGGCCCGGCGTCTTCATATCGAAGCGCAGGATCAGGAAACGGAAGATGACAAAGTAGAGGGTGAACATAATCAGGCCGACCACGATATACATCGGCCAGTTGGATTTTTCGGTGCCAAGCGGCAGGTTATAGATGATGAAATCAATAATACCGTTCGCGCCGATGGCGTGGACCCCAAGCAGATAGAAGAGCATCATGCCGATGCCGGTCAGCACCGCGTGAACCACAAACAGCAGCGGGGCGACGAAGAGGAATGAAAATTCAATCGGCTCGGTTACGCCCACCAGTAATGATGTTAACGCCGCTGGGATCAGAATCGCCTTGGCTGTTGCTTTGCGCTCGGGTTTAGCGGTCATGTACATCGCCAGCGCGGCGGCGGGCAGGCCAAACATCTTGCTGATGCCGCGGGCGTCCCACACCACGGTGCTGCTCAGCTGGTGCACCGAGGGGCAGGCCATCTCGGCAAAGTAGATATTGCGTGCGCCCTGGTAGGTCTGGCCGCAGACCTCTGCCGTGCCCCCCAGTTCGGTATAGAGAAACGGGGTATAGACCAGGTGATGCAGGCCGGTGGGAACCAGAATGCGCTCCAGAAAACCGTACACCGCCACGCCAAACGGTCCCGCCCCCTTAATCGCCAGCGCCGCCGCGCTGATCCCCTGCTGGGCAAAGGGCCACAGCTCGCTCATGATCACGCCGAGCAGCATCGAGACCGGCAGCATAATGATCGCCACGAAGCAGTGTCCGGAGTAGACCGCCATCGCGCCGGAGAACTGGACCCCGGAGTATTTGTTATAGAAGTAGCCGGCGAGTGCGCCGGTGAGGATCCCGGCAAAGACGCCCATCTCCAGCACCTGAACGCCCAGTACCATGCTCTGTCCGGCAGCTTTCATCTGGTCCGCCGCTGCCAGCTGGCCCTGTAGGCTTAGGGTAACGCTCATGGCATTGATAAAAACGACGAAGGTGACAAGGCCGATCAGCGCCGCGTAGCCCTTATCACGGGCCGCCAGACCGACGGGAATGCCCACGGCGAAGACCAGCGCCAGGTTCACCAACACCGAGACCGCCGATTTCGCCATTAGCTGGCCGAGGCTCTGGATAAAGGGATAGCCGAGGAAGGGCAGGTACTCCGCCAGGTTGCCGTTGCCCAACAGATTACCAAAGGCAATGAACAGGCCGACAATAGGTAAAATCAGCACCGGACCGTAGAGGGACTTACCAAAGTTTTGTAGGGCATTAACGGCTCTTTTCATCGTCTTCTCTCATTATGAACCGCGCACGAAGGTGCGATAACAGAGTAACGTTAGCAGCGCTAAGCGGTTTCGTGCCAGCTATCTTCTTGTTTTAAAAACAAATGACGGCCAACGTAACATGTAACGTTTTGGGCTGTGATCGCCGTAACAGTCGAGTCTGCCGTCAGGCAAAGTTTGCGAGCCACTTTCCAGAGTTTGTATTCTCTTTTTGATCGTACGAAAACTGGCGCATACTAAGCCTGACTCTCGAACAACGGCAGGGATAAAGGAATGAAACCGTTACGTTTTACTGCGCTTGCGATGGCGCTGGTAGCCGCCTCTTTTTTAGCGGGTTGTGATAACAGCGGCGCGCCCCAGGCAGCGGTCACCAAAGCCGCGGAGGCTGACCCAAAGCCGATCGCTAAAGTCGACAGCGCCCAGCGGGAGAAGCTCGCCGCCCAGAGCGCAGGCAAATCCTTGACCCTGCAGGATGCCTCAGAAGTGCAGCTTGATGGCGCGGCCACCCTGGTGCTCGCCTTTAATATTCCTCTTGATCCCGATCAGGACTTCTCCCAGACGGTACACCTTGTCGATAAGAAGAGCGGCAAGCTGGACGGGGCCTGGGAGCTGGCACCCAACCTGAAAGAGCTGCGCTTTCGCCATCTGGAGCCGAACCGGGAGCTGATCGTCTCCGTTGATAGCGGGCTGGTGGCGCTGAACAAGGGCACCTTCGGCAGCAGTTTTGAGAAAACCATTACCACCCGCGACGTAGAGCCGAGCGTCGGCTTCGCCAGCCGAGGCTCGCTGCTGCCGGGCAAGGTGGTCGAGGGGCTGCCGGTGATGGCGCTTAACGTCAATAACGTTGACGTAAACTTCTACCGCGTGAAGCCCGAGTCGCTGACGGCCTTTGTCAGCCAGTGGGAGTATCGCAACTCGCTGACTAACTGGGAGTCCGATACGCTGCTGAAGATGGCGGATCTGGTCTATACCGGGCGTTTTGACCTTAATCCGGCGCGCAATACCCGTGAGAAGCTGCTTCTGCCGCTGGCCGAGATCAAACCTCTACAGCAGGCGGGGGTCTATATCGCCGTCATGAACCAGGCCGGACACTACAGTTACAGCAACGCCGCCACGCTGTTTACCCTGAGCAACATCGGTCTGTCAGTGCATCGCTACCACAATCAGCTGGATGTCTTTACCCAGGGCCTGGAGAACGGCGCGGCGGGTGAGGGTGTGGAGGTGACGCTGCTTAATGAGAAGGGGCAGACTTTGGCTCAGGCCACCAGCGACGCCAAAGGCCATGCGGTGTTGAACACCGACAAAGAGGCGGCTCTGCTGCTGGCGCGCAAGGATGGCGAAACCACGCTGCTCGATTTAACCCTGCCGGCGCTGGATCTGGCTGAGTTTGCTATTGCCGGGGAGCCGGGCTACAGCAAGCAGCTGTTTATGTTTGGCCCGCGCGATCTCTATCGCCCCGGCGAAACGGTGATCCTCAACGCCCTGCTGCGCGATCGGGATGGCAAGCCGCTTCCCGCCCAGCCGGTGAAGCTGGAGGTGGTTAAGCCGGACGGCCAGGTGGTGCGCACGGTGGTCAGCCAGCCGCAGGAGGGTGGACTCTATCAATTTACCTATACGCTGGACGCGGGGGCGCCAACCGGCATGTGGCACGCTCGCGCCAATACCGGCGATAACCAGAATCCGCAGTGGCGCTTTCAGGTAGAAGACTTTATGCCGGAGCGGATGGCGCTCAACCTTAACGCGCAAAAAGCGCCGCTGGCGATGGCCGACAGCGTCAGCTTCGACGTTACGGGGCGCTACCTCTACGGCGCGCCTGCCAACGGCAACACCCTGCAGGGGCAACTTTTCCTGCGTCCGCTACGCGAGGCCGTCGCCGCGCTGCCGGGCTTCCAGTTCGGCAATATTGCTGAGGAGAATCTCTCCCGCAGCCTCGATGAGGTACAGGTTACCCTGGACGACAAAGGTCACGGCGAGGTAACGACCGAGAGCCAGTGGCAGGAAGCCCATTCGCCGTTGCAGCTGATCCTCCAGGCCAGCCTGCTGGAGTCCGGCGGTCGTCCTGTTACTCGTCGTGCCGAGCAGGCTATCTGGCCCGCCGCCGTGCTGCCGGGTATTCGGCCACAGTTTGCCGCTAAATCGGTCTACGACTACCGCACGGATACCACCGTTGATCGACCTACGGTTGACGAGAACAGCCAGGCCGGGTTTGACATTGTCTACGTTGATGCCAACGGTGTGAAAAAAGCGGTGAATGGTCTGCAGGTGCGACTGATCCGCGAGCGCCGTGACTACTACTGGAACTGGTCCGAGAGCGACGGCTGGCAATCACAGTTCGATCAAAAAGATCTGGTAGAGAGCGAGCAGTCTCTCGATCTGGCTGCGGATGAGACCGGCAAGGTCAGCTTCCCGGTGGAGTGGGGCGCCTACCGCCTTGAGGTGAAAGCGCCGGATGAGACCGTCAGCAGCGTACGCTTCTGGGCAGGATACAGCTGGCAGGATAACAACGAGGGGGCGGACGCGGCACGTCCTGACCGCGTCACTCTGAAGCTCGACAAACCTGCCTACCAGCCTGGCGATACTATCCAGCTGCATATTACTGCTCCTGCCGCCGGTAAAGGCTATGCGATGGTGGAGTCCAGCGATGGCCCGCTATGGTGGCAGGAGATCGACGTCCCGGCCGAGGGTCTGGATCTCGCTATCCCGGTGGATAAAGCCTGGCACCGTCACGATCTCTACCTCAGCACGCTGGTGGTGCGCCCTGGCGATAAGTCCCGCGCCGCCACGCCGAAGCGCGCCGTTGGCCTGCTTCATCTGCCGCTTGGCGATGAGAGCCGCCGTCTGGCGGTAACCCTTGACGGCCCACAGAAGATGCGGCCTGACCAGACGCTAACCGTCAAGGTCAAGGCCAGCGTTAACGCGGGTGAGATGCCGAAAAAAGTGAACGTGCTGCTCTCGGCGGTAGACAGCGGCGTGCTCAATATTACCGACTACGTGACGCCGGACCCGTGGAAATCTTTCTTTGGCCAGAAGCGCTACGGGGCCGATATCTATGATATCTATGGCCAGGTGATTGAAGGCCAGGGCCGGGCGGCCACGCTGCGCTTTGGCGGCGATGGTGACGAACTCAATCGGGGCGGTAAGCCGCCGGTTAACCACGTCAATATCATCGCCCAGCAGGCGCAGCCGGTAGTGCTCGATGAGCACGGCGAAGGTACGGTGACGCTACCCATCGGTGATTTCAACGGTGAGCTGCGGGTAATGGCCCAGGTCTGGAGCGAGGATGAGTTCGGCAGTGCTGAAAGCAAAGTGGTGGTGGCCGCGCCGCTGATCGCCGAGCTGAACACGCCGCGCTTTCTTGCCAGCGGGGACAGCACCCGGCTGGCGCTGGATATCACTAACCTGACCGACAGCCCGCAGACCCTGAACGTCGCGCTCTCTGCCAGCGGTCTGGTGGAGCTGCAAAGCCAGCAGCCTGCTCCGGTAAGCCTCGCCCCCCAGGCGCGAACCACTATTTTCATACCCATCGCTGCCAAAGAGGGTTTTGGTGATGGCGAAATCAGCGCTCAGATTAGCGGCCTGACCCTGCCCAACGAAACCTTTGCTCCGCAGCATAAGCATTGGAAGATCGGCGTGCGTCCCGCCTGGCCTGCACAGACGGTCAGTGCCGGAACAATGCTGGCGCCAGGCCAGAGCTGGACCGCACCTGCCGATCTGGTATCAGGGTTTGCTCCCGCCACGCTGCAGGGGCAGCTGCTGCTGAGCGGGAAGCCGCCGCTAAACCTGGCGCGCTATATCCGTGAGCTGAAGGCCTACCCTTATGGCTGCCTGGAGCAGACCGCCAGCGGTCTCTTCCCGTCGCTCTATACCAACGCCGCGCAACTCAAATCGCTGGGCATTGCCGGTGACAGCGACGAGAAGCGCCGTGCCGCGGTGGATACAGGCATCTCCCGCCTGCTGCAAATGCAGCGCGACGACGGCGGGTTTGCGCTCTGGGATAAGGGCGGGCCAGAGGAGTATTGGCTCACCGCCTACGTTACCGACTTCCTGGTACGCGCCGGGCAGCAGGGCTATAGCGTGCCCGCCGAGGCGCTGACCCAGGCTAATAATCGTCTGCTGCGCTACCTGCAAGATCCGGGCATGATGGCGATCCGCTACAGCGATGACAGCCAGGCGAGTAAGTTTGCCGTGCAGGCCTACGCCGGACTGGTGCTGGCCCAACAGCAAAAGGCACCGTTGGGGGCGCTGCGTGAGATCTGGCAGCGCCATGACCAGGCGGCGGCAGGGCTACCTCTGGTGCAACTGGGCATTGCTCTGAAGCTGATGGGCGACGGTGAGCGAGGCGATCAGGCCGTGGCGCTGGGGTTAAAAACGCCGCGCCAGGACGGTACCCGCTGGCTGGCGGACTACAGCAGCGCTCTCCGTGATAACGCTCTGATGCTCTCTCTGTTACAGGAGAACAACCTGCTGCCAAATGAGCAAAGCCGTCTGCTGCATACGCTCTCCGCGCAGGCATTTGGCCAGCGCTGGCTCTCTACCCAGGAGAGCAACGCGCTCTTCCTCGCGGGCAGAACCCTGGCGGCCAGCCCGGGCAGCTGGCAGGCCCAGACCTCGCTTGCAGGGGAGGCGCTGAGCGGCGATCGCGCCCGGACGCTGCCGCTGACGGCGGACAAACTTGCGGCGCTTCAGGTCACCAACAGCGGCAGCGCGCCGCTCTGGCTGCGTCTCGATACCAGCGGCTACGCGCAGTACGCGCCAGCACCCTCATCAAACGTATTGCAGATCGAACGGCAGATCCTCGGCACCGACGGCAAGAGCAAATCGCTCTCAGAGCTGAAGAGCGGCGAGCTGGTGCTGGTCTGGCTGGAGGTAAAGGCTAGCCAGAACGTGCCGGATGCGCTGGTGGTCGATCTGCTGCCCGCTGGACTGGAGCTGGAGAACCAGAACCTGGCCAGCAGCAGCGCCAGCCTGCAGGAGAGCGCCAGCGAGGTGCAGAACCTGCTTAACCAGATGCAGCAGGCGGATATTCAGCATATGGAGTTCCGTGACGATCGCTTCGTGGCGGCGGTGGCGGTAAACGAGGGCCAGCCGGTCACGCTGGTTTATCTGGCCCGCGCCGTTACGCCGGGCAGCTATCAGGTACCGATGCCGCAGGTTGAGTCGATGTATGTCCCTCAGTGGCGGGCAACGGGCGCGGCAAGCGGCCCGCTGATCGTTCGGCCATAGCGTGAAGCGTGGTCGTACAGGGCGCTCCTGCTGGCTATTGCTGCCGGGAGCGTTGGCTGCTCTGCTTATTGCCCTGCTGCTTGCGGACCGGATCTGGCCGCTGCCCCTCGCTGAGGTTAACCCGGCGCGGGTGGTGGTGGCCGAAGACGGCACGCCCCTGTGGCGCTTTGCTGACGCCGATGGCATCTGGCGCTATCCGGTGACCATTGAAGAGGTGTCGCCGCGCTACTTGCAGGCGCTGATCCAGTATGAGGATCGTTGGTTCTGGTCGCACCCAGGGGTCAACCCGCTGGCGATTGTCCGCGCCGCCTGGCAGGATCTGCGCTCGGCCCGAGTGGTCTCCGGCGGTAGCACCCTCACCATGCAGGTTGCCCGATTGCTCGATCCCCATCCGCGCACCTTCGGCGGCAAGATGCGCCAGCTGTGGCGTGCGCTCCAGCTGGAGTGGCATCTCTCTAAGCGTGAAATCTTAACGCTCTATCTCAATCGTGCGCCCTTCGGCGGCACCTTGCAGGGCGTCGGCGCGGCCAGCTGGGCCTACCTTGGTAAATCCCCGGCGCAGCTGAGCTATGCCGAGGCCGCTTTGCTGGCGGTGCTGCCCCAGGCCCCGAGTCGCCTGCGCCCGGATCGCTGGCCCGAGCGGGCGCAGGCGGCGCGGGATAAGGTGCTGGAGCGCATGGCGTCGCAGCAGGTCTGGTCCGCGCGGCAGGTGCGTGAGTCCCGCCAGGAGCCGGTCTGGCTTGCGCCTCGACAGATGCCCCAGCTTGCGCCGCTGTTTGCCCGACGGGTGGCGGGCAGAGATAAGCAGAGCAAAATTGTCACCACCCTCGACGCCACGCTGCAACGGCAGCTGGAGGCGCTGGCGCTCAACGTTAAGCCGCAGCTGCCGCCGCGCAGTTCGCTGGCGATGATCGTTGTCGATCACACCACCATGAAGGTGCGCGGCTGGGTTGGTTCCGTAGATATCAACGACGACAGCCGTTTCAGCCACGTGGATATGGTCACTGCCGTGCGATCTCCTGGCTCGGTGCTCAAGCCCTTCGTCTATGGGCTGGCGATGGACGAGGGGCTGATCCACCCGGCGTCGCTCCTACAGGACGTTCCCCGTTTAGCGGAAGATTACCGCCCCGGTAACTTTGACAGCGGTTTTCACGGTCCGGTCAGCATGAGCGAAGCCCTGGTCCGATCGCTTAACCTGCCCGCAGTGCAGGTGCTGGAGGCCTATGGCCCGAAGCGCTTCGCCGCCCGCCTGCGCAATGCCGGTCTGCCGCTGACCCTGCCCGCCGGGGCCGAGCCGAACCTGTCGCTGATCCTCGGCGGGGCAGGGGCGACCCTGGCCGATATCACTGCCGCCTACAGCGCCTTTGCCCGCCACGGCAAGGCCGGTTTTTTACGCCTCCAGCCGCACGATCCGCTGGTAGAGCGCCCGTTGATGTCGCCTGGGGCAGCGTGGATAATTCGCCGCATCCTCGCCTCCCAGGCGCAGCCGCTTCCCGATGCGGATCTTAGTCAGGTTGTCCCTCTTGCGTGGAAAACCGGCACCAGCTACGGCTACCGGGATGCATGGGCAGTGGGTATCAACGCCCGCTATGTGATTGGCATTTGGACCGGTCGGCCCGATAGTACCCCGGTCGCCGGACAGTTTGGCTTCGCCAGCGCCGTGCCGCTGCTTAACCAGGTCAACAATATGCTGCAAGCTCATTCGGCGCTGGAGGTTGCCCGCCAGCCGCGCGATCCCCGCCCGGAGTCAGTCAGCCGGGGCGTCATCTGCTGGCCCGGTGGTCAAAGCCTGCCTGCCGGGGATAACAACTGCCGCCGCCGTCTTGCCACCTGGCTGCTGGATAAGAGCGAGCCGCCGACGCTTTTACTTCCCCAGCAGGAGGGGATCCGGGGGATCCGCTTCCCGGTCTGGCTCAATACTCAGGGACAGCGCGTGGCGGCGGACTGCCCGGACGCACATGAGCAGACACTGGTGGTATGGCCCCTGCCGCTGGAGCCGTGGTTGCCCGCCAGCGAGCGCCGCGCCGCACGCCTGCCTGCACCGTCAGTTTCTTGCCCACCACGTCAGGAGGAGTATCCGCCCCCGCTGCTGCTCACCGGCGTAAGAGAGGGAGCGGTGGTGAAGCGGCTTCCCGGCGAGGCGTACGTCTCCCTACCGTTACAGGCGTCGGGCGGGGAGGGGGAGCGTTGGTGGTTTATCAACGGCGAGCCGTTAGATAACCACGGACGAGCGTTAAGCTTGCGTCTTGAGAAGCGGGGGGAGTATCAGCTGGTAGTCATGGATAGGGCCGGACAGACCGCAACGGTGCTTTTTCGGGTACTGTAGCGCCAGTTTGTGGCTGAAGGTTGCTAAAACTCATCTTATTTTAAAAAAATGTTATCTTCATCCATAGGCAAGGGGGGCGTTGCTCTCTATAATTCGCGCCAGGTCATACGGGTGTATGCACGACAACAAATACATAACAGAGGTTATCATGGCAATTGAACGTACTTTTTCCATCATCAAACCGAACGCGGTGGCAAAAAACGTTATTGGCAGCATCTTTGCACGCTTTGAATCCGCTGGGTTCAAAATCGTTGGCACCAAAATGCTGCATCTGACCGTTGAGCAGGCTCGCGGTTTCTATGCTGAGCACGAAGGTCGCCCATTCTTTGACGGTCTGGTTGAGTTCATGACCTCTGGCCCGATTGTAGTATCCGTGCTGGAAGGCGAAAACGCCGTACAGCGTCACCGCGATCTGCTGGGTGCGACCAACCCGGACAACGCGCTGGCCGGTACCCTGCGCGCCGACTACGCTGACAGCTTCACCGAGAACGGCACCCACGGTTCTGACTCCGTTGAGTCTGCTACCCGTGAAATCGCCTTCTTCTTCGGTGAGAACGAAGTCTGCCCGCGCACTCGTTAATTATTTCGCTAATGCCGCCGACAGACGTGGCATTGATGCAGTAGAATTTGTACAATGCAGCGCCCCGGACGAGCAGCAGCTTACCGGGGCGCTTCTTTTTTCAACCCTCCAGGGGCCACAACGTGTAACAACGAGGCCGGAATCTATTATGTCTGAACAAACAGTTACGCCTGAAATCGTCGTCTCGACGGTTCCCAACAAAGACGCCAAAATCAACCTGCTGGATCTCAACCGTCAGCAGATGCGCGAATTTTTTAAAAACCTGGGCGAAAAGCCGTTCCGTGCCGACCAGGTGATGAAGTGGATGTACCACTACTGCAGCGATAACTTTGATGATATGACCGATATCAACAAGGTGCTGCGTAACAAGCTCAAAGAGGTCGCCGAGATCCGCGCCCCGGAAGTCGTGGAAGAGCAGCGCTCTACCGACGGCACCATCAAATGGGCGATTGCGGTGGGCGACCAGCGCGTTGAGACGGTCTACATCCCGGAAGAGGATCGCGCCACGCTGTGCGTCTCTTCCCAGGTCGGCTGCGCCCTGGAGTGTAAATTCTGCTCTACCGCCCAGCAGGGCTTTAACCGCAACCTGCGGGTCTCTGAGATCATCGGCCAGGTGTGGCGTGCGGCGAAAATCGTCGGCGCGGCAAAAGTCACCGGCACGCGTCCAATCACTAACGTGGTGATGATGGGCATGGGCGAGCCGCTGCTCAACCTGAACAACGTCGTTCCGGCGATGGAGATCATGCTGGATGACTTCGGCTTTGGTCTCTCCAAGCGCCGCGTGACCCTGTCCACCTCGGGCGTTGTGCCTGCGCTGGACAAGCTGGGCGATATGATCGACGTGGCGCTGGCGATTTCGCTCCACGCGCCGACGGATGAGATCCGTGACGAAATTGTGCCGATCAACAAAAAGTACAATATCGAAACCTTCCTTGATGCCGTTCGCCGCTACATTAGCAAATCCAACGCTAACCAGGGCCGCGTCACCATTGAGTACGTTATGCTGGATCACGTCAATGACGGCACCGAGCATGCGCACCAGCTGGCAGAAGTGCTGAAGAACACTCCCTGCAAGATCAACCTGATCCCATGGAACCCGTTCCCCGGCGCGCCGTATGGCCGTAGCTCAAACAGCCGTATCGATCGCTTCTCTAAGGTGCTGATGGAGTATGGCTTTACCACTATCGTGCGTAAAACCCGCGGTGATGATATCGACGCAGCCTGCGGCCAGCTGGCGGGTGAGGTGATCGACCGTACCAAGCGCACCCTGCGCAAGCGTATGCAGGGCGAGCCAATTTCGGTTAAAGCCGTCTAATTATGCTTTCTGCACGGTCCCGAAACGGGATCGTGCAGCATAATTGCGTGGCGTAACTTACTCAAATATACAGTTTCGATAAATAATTACGGTGCGTTTCCGTCGTGATTGAGGCAGTATGTAACGATGGAACAACAGTTTAGCCCACGAGGTAAAAGCTGTTCTGTTATCCCCGGCCTGACAGCTCTATACTGTCGGTCTAAGGTTAACTGACCCAGAAGTTTCGCGGTGCGGGTGGGCATTGTGACTTACCGGCACCTGATTTTACATTTCACGTACCAGCAGCTGTAGCGAATGAATACTGAAGCCACTCAAGACCTAAATGCAACACAAACCACTGGCGTCCGCCTGCGCAACGCCCGCGAGCAGCTTGGGCTAAGCCAACAAGCGGTCGCTGAACGCCTGTGCCTCAAGGTTTCCACCGTTCGCGATATCGAAGAAGACAAAGCGCCTGCCGAATTGGCTTCCACCTTCCTGCGGGGCTATATCCGCTCCTATGCACGCCTCGTGCACATCCCGGAAGAAGAGCTGCTGCCAATGATGGAAAAACAGGCTCCGGTCAGAGCGGCAAAGGTCGCCCCGATGCACTCTTTTTCCCTTGGCAAACGCCGTAAGAAGCGCGATGGCTGGCTGTCGAGCATCACCTGGCTGATTGTTTTTGTCGTGGTTGGCCTGACCGGCGCATGGTGGTGGCAGAACCACAAAGCCCAGCAGGAGGAGATCAGCACCATGGCCGATCAATCCTCCGCAGAACTTGCCAGCAACGGCGAAACGCAAAGCATCCCTCTGAATACCGACCCGGCCGAGCCTGCTGACGCGCAGACCACCGGTACCGCGCCGGCCGACGTAGCAACCCAGACACCGCCAGCGGCGGCAACCACCGCGCCAGCGCAGAGTAACGCACAAAACGCCGTGGTCTCTCCGTCCCAGGCTAACGTTGACGCCGCTGCTGCCCCTGCAGCAACCGCTGCGCCAGCGGCGAATGCGACAGCGAATACCGCACCGGACGCAGCCCCGCTGCCGATCGATCAGGCAGGCGTGACGAATACCGTCGATGCCAACGCGCTGGCGATGACCTTTACCGCCGACTGCTGGCTGGAAGTGACCGACGCCACCGGCAAGAAGCTGTTCAGCGGTATCCAGCGTAGCGGTGCCAGCCTGAACCTGGCCGGCCAGACCCCTTATAAATTAAAAATTGGTGCACCGTCAGCCGTGCAGATCCAGTTCCAGGGCAAGCCCGTCGATCTGAGCCGCTTTATCAGAACGAACCAGGTTGCGCGCCTGACCCTCAATGCCGAACAATCAGCAGCTCAGTAACTGACGGGCAACGCGGGAGAGTTTTCAATGCATAACCAGGCCCCTATTCAGCGTAGAAAATCGAAACGTATCTACGTGGGGAATGTGCCGATCGGCGATGGTGCCCCTATCGCCGTTCAATCAATGACCAATACGCGTACCACGGATGTGGAAGCCACGGTCAACCAGATCAAAGCCCTTGAGCGCGTAGGTGCGGATATTGTCCGCGTCTCCGTGCCTACCATGGACGCGGCGGAAGCCTTTAAGCTCATCAAACAGCAGGTTAGCGTTCCGCTGGTCGCGGATATCCACTTTGACTACCGTATTGCGCTGAAGGTGGCGGAGTACGGCGTTGACTGCCTGCGTATCAACCCAGGCAACATCGGTAACGAAGAGCGTATTCGTACCGTTGTTGACTGCGCGCGTGACAAAAACATTCCGATCCGCATCGGCGTTAACGCCGGATCGCTGGAGAAGGATCTGCAGGAGAAGTACGGCGAGCCGACGCCGCAGGCGCTGCTGGAGTCCGCCATGCGCCACGTGGATCATCTCGATCGTCTCAACTTTGACCAGTTCAAGGTGAGCGTCAAAGCCTCCGACGTCTTCCTCGCCGTTGAATCCTACCGCCTGTTGGCGAAGCAGATCGATCAGCCCCTGCACCTCGGCATCACCGAAGCCGGTGGCGCGCGTGCAGGCTCGGTGAAGTCAGCCATTGGCCTCGGACTGCTGCTCTCGGAAGGGATCGGCGACACGCTGCGTATCTCGCTGGCGGCGGATCCGGTTGAAGAGATCAAAGTCGGTTTCGATATCCTCAAATCCCTGCGCATCCGCTCCCGTGGCATTAACTTTATTGCCTGCCCAACCTGCTCCCGTCAGGAGTTTGACGTAATCGGCACGGTGAACGCCCTCGAGCAGCGCCTTGAAGATATCATTACCCCGATGGACGTCTCTATCATCGGCTGCGTGGTGAACGGTCCCGGCGAAGCGCTGGTCTCCACCCTCGGCGTCACCGGCGGCAACAAGAAGAGCGGCCTGTACGAAGACGGCGTGCGTAAGGATCGGTTGGACAACGGCGACATGATTGCCCAGCTGGAAGCCCGCATCCGCGCCAAGGCCTCTATGCTTGATGAAGCCCGCCGCATTGACGTTCAGCAGCTGGAAAAATAACGTAGCTGGGAAGCGGCTGGCTTCCCGTGTATGATTGAACCCGCAGGGTCCGCACGTTCGGATTTGCCCTGAGGGTTCATTTTTATATTTATAAAGAGAATAAACGTGGCAAAGAATATTCAAGCCATTCGCGGCATGAACGATTACCTGCCAGGCGACACCGCCATCTGGCAGCGCATTGAAGGCACACTTAAGAACGTGCTCGGCAGCTACGGTTACAGTGAAATCCGCTTGCCGATTGTAGAGCAGACCCCGTTATTCAAACGCGCCATCGGTGAAGTGACCGACGTGGTTGAAAAAGAGATGTATACCTTTGACGACCGCAACGGCGATAGCCTGACGCTGCGTCCGGAAGGTACGGCGGGCTGCGTACGCGCCGGCATCGAACATGGTCTCCTGTACAATCAGGAGCAGCGTCTGTGGTACGTCGGGCCGATGTTCCGCTACGAGCGTCCGCAGAAAGGGCGCTACCGCCAGTTCCATCAGCTGGGCTGTGAAGTCTTTGGCCTACAAGGTCCGGACATCGACGCCGAGCTGATCCTGCTCACCGCCCGCTGGTGGCGCGCGCTGGGCATTGCCGATCACGTTAGCCTGGAGCTGAACTCCATCGGCTCGCTGGAGGCGCGTGCTAACTACCGCGATGCGCTGGTTGCGTTCCTTGAGCAGCATAAAGATAAGCTTGACGAAGACTGTAAGCGCCGCATGTACAGCAACCCACTGCGCGTGCTGGACTCAAAAAATCCGGACGTGCAGCAGCTGTTAAATGACGCTCCGGCGCTGGGCGACTACCTGGACGACGACTCTCGCGAGCACTTCGCCGGCCTGTGCAAACTGCTGGAAGCGGCAGGCATCGCCTATACCGTGAACCAGCGCCTGGTGCGCGGTCTCGACTACTACAACCGCACCGTCTTTGAGTGGGTGACCACCAGCCTTGGCTCGCAGGGTACGGTTTGCGCAGGCGGCCGCTACGACGGCCTGGTTGAGCAGCTTGGCGGACGCGCAACGCCAGCGGTTGGCTTTGCGATGGGCCTTGAACGACTTGTTTTGTTAGTTCAGGCAGTTAATCCGGAATTTAATGCCGATCCCGTTGTCGATATATACCTGGTCGCGTCGGGTACCGATACGCAGGCCGCTGCGCTGCAGCTGGCTGAGCGGGTCCGCGATGCAGTGCCAGAGGTAAAATTGATGACCAACCACGGCGGCGGCAACTTCAAGAAACAGTTTGCCCGTGCCGACAAGTGGGGCGCTCGCGTCGCACTGGTGCTGGGTGAGTCAGAAGTGGCTGACGGCAACGTGGTAGTGAAAGATTTACGCTCTGGTGAGCAGACGACCGTAGCGCAGGATAGCGTTGCCGCGCATTTGCGCACACTACTGGGCTAATCTCCCCGGGGAATTATCGTTTAGGAGAAGGACTGCGTGGAAATCTACGAGAACGAGCACGACCAGGTTGATGCGATTAAACGCTTCTTTGCCGAGAATGGCAAAGCGCTGGCCGTTGGGGTTATTTTAGGCGTTGGGGCACTGGTAGGCTGGCGCTACTGGGCGAGCCATCAGGATGATTCCGTGCGTGAATCATCGTATGCCTATGAAAATGCCGTCTCGGCGCTGCGGGCGGATAAGCCAGAGACGCTGGCAGCCGCAGAGAAGTTTGCTGCTGATACCAAAAACACCTATGGTGCCTTTGCCTCCCTTGAGCTGGCCCAGCAGTTTGTAGAGAGCAACCAGCTGGATAAAGCCGCAGCGCAGCTGCAGCAGGGTCTGGCCGCCGCCAGCGATGAGAATCTGAAAGCGGTGATCAACCTGCGCCTGGCGCGTGTTCAGGTACAGCTGAAGCAGGCCGATGCAGCGCTGAAAACCCTGGAGTCAATCAAGGGTGAAGGCTGGACGGCCATCGTAGCCGATCTGCGCGGCGAAGCCCTGCTCAGCAAGGGCGATAAACAAGGTGCGCGCAGCGCATGGGAAACGGGCGCGAAAAGCGACGCTTCGCCAGCGCTGAGTGAAATGTTGCAGATGAAAATCAATAATTTGTCCATCTGAGAGGGACCCGATGCAATTGCGTAAATTACTTCTGCCAGGGCTGCTTTCGGTCACCTTGCTGAGTGGCTGTTCTCTGTTTAATGGCGAAGAGGACGTTGTTAAAATGTCTCCGCTGCCGACGGTGGAGAACCAGTTTGACCCGTCGACCGCGTGGAGCACCTCTGTCGGTGACGGCATTGGCGATTTCTACTCTAACCTGCATCCGGCGTTTGCTGACAGCGTGGTTTACGCTGCCGATCGTCACGGGGTGGTGAAAGCCATCAATGCCGACGATGGAAAAGAGGTGTGGTCCATTAGCCTGGCCGAGAAGAGCGGCTGGTTCTCCACCCGTCCAGCGCTGCTCTCTGGCGGGCTGACGGTGGCTGGCGGCCACGTCTACGTCGGCAGTGAAAAGGCGCAGGTCTATGCCCTGAACACCAACGATGGCTCCCAGGCCTGGCAGACCACCGCCGCCGGGGAAGTGCTCTCCCGTCCGGTCGTGAGCGACGGCCTGGTGCTGATCCATACCAGCAACGGCCAGCTGCAGGCGTTGAACGAGAGCGATGGTCTGGTGAAGTGGACCGTTAACCTCGACATGCCAGCCCTGTCGCTGCGCGGTGAGTCCGCCCCGGCTCCGGCCTTTGGTGCGGCGATTGTCGGCGGTGATAACGGTCGCGTCAGCGCGGTTATGCTGAAAGAGGGCCAGATGATCTGGCAGCAGCGTATCTCCCAGGCCACTGGCGCAACGGAGATTGACCGTCTGAGCGACGTTGATACTACCCCGGTAGTGGTGAACGGCGTGGTCTATACGCTGGCCTATAACGGTAATCTGACCGCGCTGGATCTGCGCAGCGGCCAGATTATGTGGAAACGCGAGCTGGGTTCGGTGAATGATTTCATCGTTGATGGCAACCGCATCTACCTGGTTGACCAGAACGATCGCGTATTGGCCCTGACGACTGACGGCGGCGTCACGCTCTGGACACAAAGCGATCTGCTGCACCGTAACCTGACCTCGCCGGCGTTGTATAATGGATCCATCGTAGTGGGTGATAGCGAAGGCTACATGCACTGGATCAATCCGGAAGACGGACGTTTTGTGGCACAGCAGAAAGTTGACAGCTCCGGTCTGCTGACCGAGCCGGTTGTCGCCGATGGCAAACTGCTGATCCAGGCGAAAGACGGTACGCTCTACGCGATTACGCGTTAATTACGGCGGTCGTTGGCGTTGAAAAACGGCTCCTGTTTCAGGGGCCGTTTTACTGTTTTTAATTTTTACTGATTTACCAGCGGCGCGAATTGGCGACGTTGACAATGATTTTTTGAATGAGGCTTTAAACATGATTCCTGTGGTCGCGCTTGTCGGACGCCCGAACGTTGGCAAATCCACCCTTTTTAACCGCTTAACGCGTACTCGTGATGCGCTGGTAGCGGACTTCCCGGGGCTGACGCGCGACCGTAAATACGGTCGGGCCGAGGTCGAAGGCCGCGAGTTTATCTGTATCGATACTGGCGGTATTGACGGTACGGAAGACGGCGTCGAAACCCGCATGGCGGAGCAGTCCCTGCTGGCGATTGAAGAGGCGGATGTGGTGCTGTTTATGGTAGATGCCCGCGCAGGCCTGATGCCTGCCGATGAGGCCATCGCCAAGCACCTGCGCTCGCGTGAAAAACCGACCTTCCTGGTGGCTAACAAGACCGACGGTCTCGATCCCGATCAGGCAGTCCTTGATTTTTACTCTCTTGGTCTGGGCGAGATCCACCCAATTGCCGCCTCTCACGGGCGCGGCGTGACCAGCCTGCTGGAGCACGTGCTGGTGCCGTGGATGCAGGAAGTCGATCCGCGTGAAGAGGAAGAGGTGGATGAAGACGCGGCCTACTGGGCGCAGTTTGAAGCCGAGCAGAACGGTGAAGAAGCTGAAGAGCCGGAAGACGACTTCAACCCGCTGGATCTGCCGATCAAGCTGGCCATTGTTGGTCGTCCTAACGTCGGTAAATCTACCCTGACCAACCGCATTCTCGGTGAAGATCGCGTGGTGGTGTACGACATGCCGGGCACCACTCGCGATAGCATCTACATCCCGATGCAGCGCGACGAACGTGAATACGTGCTAATCGATACCGCGGGCGTGCGCAAGCGCGGCAAGATCACCGATACCGTAGAGAAGTTCTCGGTAATCAAGACCCTGCAGGCGATTGAAGATGCCAACGTAGTGATGCTGGTGATCGACGCCCGGGAAGGCATCTCCGATCAGGATCTCTCCCTGCTGGGCTTTATCCTCAACAGCGGCCGCTCGCTGGTCATCGTCGTCAACAAGTGGGACGGCTTGAGCAATGAAGTGAGAGAGCAGGTGAAAGAGACCCTCGACTTCCGTCTGGGCTTCATCGACTTTGCTCGCGTGCACTTTATCTCTGCCCTGCACGGCAGCGGCGTCGGTAACCTGTTTGAATCCGTACGCGAAGCCTATGACAGCTCAACCCGCCGCCAGAGCACCGCGATGCTGACCCGCATTATGAATATGGCTGCAGAAGATCACCAGCCGCCGCTGGTGCGCGGTCGCCGCGTGAAGCTGAAATACGCCCACGCCGGTGGTTACAACCCGCCGATCGTGGTGATCCACGGTAACCAGGTGAAAGACCTGCCGGATTCCTACAAGCGCTACCTGATGAACTACTTCCGCAAATCGCTGGACGTTATGGGTACGCCGATCCGCATTCAGTTCAAAGAGGGGGATAACCCGTTCGCTAACAAGCGCAACACCCTGACCCCGAACCAGATGCGTAAGCGTAAGCGTTTGATCAAGCATATTAAGAAAGGCAAGTAACAGTCCTGAGCGTAACGCTATTATCAAGCCCGCATATTGCGGGCTTTTTTATTTATGCGATATAGGCGGGCCGTATTTCAATGTGGCCTGAGCTAACCTTTATGCTTTACACAACCCCGGAAAAAGAGACCAGTTATAATTGCGGATGATAGAAATCAGCGCTTCTGCCTCTGGATTCAGTCGCCTGTTTCTCGAATACACCAGAGCATAGTGCGCCCTGGGCAGCATCTCTCTGATTGGCACTTCCGTAAATTGACATCCGTCGAATGGTGTAGACATGGCATTGGCCAGTACCGTGATAAACCCTGCATGCGCTACCAGGTTAAATATCGTGATAACCGAATCGGTTCTCACCACGCGATCTGTATTCACAACATTGTTTTCCAGTAGCTCTGATAGAGCCTGGTAATAACCCATGTCGGTTCGGGGTAACACCCAACGAGCATGTTGCAGGGCATTCAGCGTCTCACAGGCGGCGAGTGGATGATCCTGACTTGAGATATAGGCAAATTCTGCATCAAACAATGGATGAACAGTCATATTCTGGACCGGCATATCCGGCGTCACGGTTCCTATAGCAAAATCCAGCCGACCTTCCCGCAGAGCCGGTAACAGCGTCGAAAGCTGCGCCTCCTGAATGGTTACCCTGGCCGTAGGGTATAAGCAGTTAAACTGTTGAACAATATCAGGTATAGCTGTAAAAGCGATTAATGAAGAAAATCCAAAAGCAATTTCGGTTACGGGATCGTTCAATAATCTGCGCATATCATTTACCGTCTGCGTTAGATCCTTGAGTACCGTTCTTGAGTGCGGCAGGAGTAGTTTTCCAGCTTCGGTTAACTCTATACCATTATTGTTTCTAACGATTAAATCAAGTCCAAAATAGTGCTCAATAGCATGAACTGTTTTGGTTACTGAAGGTTGAGTAATTCCTAATGACCTCGCTGCCGCCCTGATACTTCCGCATCTAACAACCTCATGGAATATAATTAAATGATGAGTTTTTGGTAGTGTATTCATTTTGTGAATCTTAGGGTTTTAAATAGTATAAATACTCTCACTGTTCATTATTCTAAGATGTGCAAAAATTGCTTTTCGCATTTTGTGATACAAGTATCAATTTTCATAACCTTTTGAATTGAAAATGCTTTCTTATCAATTACGCTATTTTTTATTGACTGAGATCAATTTTTAACAAAAGTTGATAACTTTTAATTATCACGATAGGTATTTTTGGTCTTCAAATTTTTTTAATATCTAATCATGATGTGCGCACTCACTTTTTATTTATATGGAGATTTAATATGAGTGCGGATGGAAAATGTAATTGTATTATTTCGTTGGTTAAAATAATGGTCGCAGTGTTAATTCTTGTGATCATTTCCGAGTGGATCGGCGTAACGTCAATTCATTTTGGCAAAACCACGATTGGTTTCTTGCCTATGTTGTACGCCGTTATTTTGGGAGTAATCATAACTCCCGATCTCCTTGGTAAGCATATAAAATTACTTGGGCGGTTTATTACCTGTAAAGAAATTAGTATTACCGGGAATGTGGTGATGATGGCACTGTTACCCCTCGGCGTTAAGTATGGCACGCTAGTTGGCCCAAATATTGAAGCTGTTATCAATGCTGGGCCCGCATTAATTCTTCAAGAGATTGGTAATCTCGGGTCCGTTCTCATCGCGATGCCCGTAGCGTTGATGCTAGGCATGCGCCGCGAAGCGATTGGTGCCTGTTCAAGTATTTCTCGTGAACCCTCTCTGGGAGTTATTGGCGAAAAATATGGTATTGAAAGTCCGGAAGGAACCGGCGTACTTGGCACCTATCTAGTCGGCTCCGTGATAGGTACAGTCTTTTTCGGTGTTATCAGCCCGCTGGGGCTACAGCTCGGGCTTCACCCGTTATCACTTGCCGTCGCATGCGGACTCGGATCCGGCAGTATGATGGCAGCCGCCTCTGCATCTCTCTCTGCCGCAGTTCCAGCTATGTCCTCGCAAATTCTGGCTTTCGCAGCAACCAGTAACATGCTGGCCGCGTTTACTGGAATGTACGCTCTGATCTTTCTTGCCCTGCCGCTCAGTAATCTAATGTACCGGTTGCTGCCTAAAAAATCACATTGATTTAAAAGGATAAATCACCATGACACTGAAAGAATACGTATCCAGTGCCCGCATTATTATTCCGTGCATTTTTCTAGTGCTGATCGCTCAATGGGTCGGAAAGGGAATGTCACCTGTTGCAGCCATCCCCGGCGCTCTGATGATGCTGTCGATTATTCTGGCCTCACTACAAATAAAAGCCTGGCTACCCAAACTGCCCCTACCAGCTTTCGCCTGGGCCACGCTTATCGCACTATTACTTAGTGTTCCATATTCACCGGTAAGTAAATTATTCATGCACTACACCAACCGGATCGACTTTTTGGCTACGACTACACCTTTACTTGCATTCGCCGGACTGTCTGTTGGTAACAGCCTTGATAAACTGAAATCCCTCAGCTGGCGCATTATCATTATTTCATTACTCGTTTTCACCACCGCATTTTTTGGCGCGGCTTTTGTTGCGCAATTCATTCTAAATATTCAGGGCATCATCTGATGGAGATAAATATGAATCATCAAACCTACCATGATTATGGCGTCAGTATGCGCCGACACTTACACCAGCATCCAGAACTTGGCCGCCAGGAATGTGAAACCCAGCTCTGGTGTGTTAATCAGCTGAAGCAGATGGGCTACGATATTACCCTTTGTTTTGGCACTGGGTTTTATGCTGATCTTCATGTGAGCGACACACTTCCCCGGCTCGCCTTCAGAGCTGATATGGATGCCCTGCCAGCCACAGAAAAGCCCGGTGAAGTCGTCATCTCCCAGAATCCCGGCGTGGCGCATCTTTGTGGGCACGATCTCCACATGGCCATTGCCCTGACAGCCGCAAGAATGATGAGCGATCAGCGAACTCGCTTGCAGGCCAATATCCGTTTTCTTTTTCAGCCATCCGAAGAGATGTTCCGGGGCGGTGCCAAAGGGATGATTGGAGAAGGCGCACTGGAAGGAGTGGACGCAGTTTATGGCCTGCATAACGACCCACAGATTGACTGCGGGCAAATTGCTGTCCACCCGGGGATCATGTCATCTAATGGCGACCAGTTTCGGCTTAACATTGCAGGGAAAAGTGCACATGCCTCTTCTCCGCATCTAGGGTTGGATGCGTTATCAGAAGCGGTACGTCTGCTGACGGCGTTCCGGGCTGTTATCACAGACCGTATAGATCCAAACAAAGCAGCCTTGATTTCAACCTGTATGCTAAATGCTGGGGAGGCACCCAATATTCTGGCCAGAACTGCTGAATTACAAGGGTCTATACGCTCTTTTGACCCTACTGTACACAAAATGCTAATTGGTAGTTTTATGGAGGAAATTCAGGAGTCACGTCGCAGAGGGTATACCGTAGAGCTTGAGATGAGGGGTTATCCAGCCATTAATAACCACCCTGCAGAAACACAAATATTGACTGAAACAGCGCGGCTTTTTCTTGGCGAAGAGAATGTTTTGACGGACCATCCACCCATGGTGGGATCCGAAGATTTCTCTTTTTTCCTTAAAGAGAAACCCGGCGCTTTTTTCTTTTTGGGAAGTGGTGACCACAGTAATGGGATCGATAACCCCCTGCATTCCAATCCCTTCATTGTTAATGAGGATTGTATCCTGATTGGGGCCGCTATTTTTTCTATGTTGGCGGGACTTTAAGCTCATTGCCAGCGGCTTCGTATAAGCCAGTAGCTTATGCCAACATCGATAAAACCCGCGCCTGTCGCGGGTTTTTTTCGTCTATTGAAAGCATAAATTTTCCTGCGCTGTGTCAAACACTATTCGCTTCTGACCAACTTTAAATCTAAGAAAGTAGACAAACGTCGAGTTTTCATCTTAAAGTCCCGGGGTTGGTACTAGACAAAACTAGCGCCAGATTATCAAATAGTTATATAACTCTTCGCCGCATGTAAAAAAATCGGTCAGATACGTAACTGATCGGCGTATATCGCGGCGTTTGCCTGCACAACGACATACCTTTCGGGAGAAATATGCAATCCTCTGTTAATCATCAAGAGAGCCGAACGTTCTTCGGCCATCCCTATCCGCTCGGCTCGCTGTTCTTCACCGAGATGTGGGAGCGTTTCTCGTTTTACGGCATTCGTCCGCTGCTGATCCTGTTTATGGCTGCCACGGTGTATGACGGTGGGATGGGGCTGGCACGTGAGAACGCCTCCGCCATTGTCGGTATCTTTGCCGGTACTATGTATCTTGCTGCGCTGCCGGGTGGCTGGCTGGCGGATAACTGGCTCGGCCAGCAGCGCGCGGTCTGGTATGGCTCGATCCTGATTGCCCTCGGCCACCTGTCGATTGCGCTCTCCGCCTTTATGGGCGACAACCTGTTCTTTATCGGCCTGATGTTCATCGTGCTCGGCTCTGGTCTGTTCAAGACCTGTATCTCGGTCATGGTCGGCACACTGTATAAGAAAGGCGATGCACGTCGCGACGGCGGTTTCTCGCTGTTCTACATGGGCATCAACATGGGCTCCTTCATTGCACCGCTGATCTCCGGCTGGCTGATTAAAAGCCACGGCTGGCACTGGGGCTTCGGTATCGGCGGCATCGGGATGCTGGTGGCGTTGATTATCTTCCGCGTGTTTGCCGTTCCAGCCATGAAACGCTACGACAGTGAAGTGGGTCTGGACTCCACCTGGAACAGCCCGGTAGTGAAGAGAAAGGGCGTGGGCATGTGGCTGCTGGCGCTGGCACTCGGGGTGGCGGTCGTCGTTACGCTGATTGCGCAGGGCGTGATTGTCATCAACCCGGTCGCGGTCGCCAGCATGCTGGTCTACGTGATTGCGGCATCGGTAGCGCTCTACTTCATCTACCTGTTTGTCTTTGCGGGCCTGAACCGTAAAGAGCGCGCTCGACTGCTGGTCTGCTTTATCCTGCTGGTCTCCGCGGCGTTCTTCTGGTCTGCGTTTGAGCAGAAGCCGACCTCGTTCAACCTGTTCGCCAATGACTATACGAATCGCATGATCGGTGATTTTGAAATCCCTGCCGTGTGGTTCCAGTCGATCAACGCCCTGTTCATCATTCTGCTGGCCCCGGTATTCAGCTGGGCATGGCCGAAGCTGGCGAGCATGAACGTTCGCCCGAGCAGTATTACTAAGTTCGTGATCGGTATTCTCTTTGCGGCGGCAGGCTTTGGCCTGATGATGCTGGCGGCACAGAACGTGCTGAATAACGGCGGGGCAGGCGTCTCTCCGTTCTGGTTGGTGGGCAGTATCCTGATGCTGACGCTCGGCGAGCTGTGTCTCAGCCCGATTGGTCTGGCGACCATGACCCTGCTGGCACCGGAAAGAATGCGCGGTCAGATGATGGGGCTGTGGTTCTGCGCAAGCGCGCTGGGTAACCTGGCGGCAGGCCTGATTGGCGGTCACGTGAAGGCCGACCAGCTCGATATGCTGCCGGATCTCTTTGCCCGCTGCTCCGTTGCCCTCTTAATCTGTGCCGCCGTGCTGATCGTCCTGATTATTCCGGTCCGTCGCATGCTGGAAAATGCGCAGGCTAAACCGGCCGCTAACGCCGGGTAATACCTCAACGTTGCCGGGGCAGGCGCCATGCTCCGGTAACGTCCTATCGCATATCGTGTTAAAATCAAAATAGTTATGCATTCCCTGTAAAGGAGTCACTATGTCGATAACCTGCCCAGATTGTCATGCAGAGCTGGAGCCACACAACGGCGTAGCCCACTGTGAAAATTGCAATAAAGATATTCAGCTGCATGCGCTCTGCCCCGATTGCCACAAGCCATTAGAGGTGCTCAAGGCATGCGGTGCCGTGGATTATTTCTGCCAGCACGGTCACGGGCTGATCTCTAAAAAGCGCGTCGAGTTCGTCAGGTCTGACGCCTAATTACAAAATTTGCGCAATCGTCTCTTAGCACTTACGTTTTTTAACGACTCATAAAAAGAGAAACGTAATGAAAAGAGACGTGGCGTTGGGAATTACCGGCTTTGCTTTGATCGCCGTAACCTATGGGATGGCGAGATTTTCATGGGGGATCATGCTGCCCGATATTCGGCAGGAGATCCCTTTCACCCCCGAGATTGCCGGATTGATTGCTGCCTGCAGCTATATAGCGTATTGCTTATCTGTCTTCATCGCTTCCTCCTTAACCAGCCGCTTCGGTCCACGCATCCCGGCAATGTTGGCTGCCACTGTGGCCGCCGCCGGGTTACTCATTCTGGCCTTTTCGGCGGCACCGCTCTGGCTGGCGATCGGCCTGTTTATCGCGGGTCTCAGCTCTGGGCTGGCCTCCCCGTCCCTTGCCGGGGCCGTAAACGACAGGGTTCCCCCTGAGCGACAAACACAGGTAAATACGGTGATTAATGCCGGGACCAGCGGAGGCATCATTCTGTCTGTTCCCATTCTGTTTTTCATGCCGGGTGGATGGCGCGTGGCCTGCGGCGTATTCGCTTTACTGGCGCTGGTATGCCTGATCGCGGCGTGGCGTCATCTTCCTAAAAGTGCGTCTAAATCAACAGAGGAAGTGCTGCGCTGGCACATCCTCTTTCGCAAGCCGGGAATGTTTCGGCTGTTAGTTATCGCTTTTGTTAGCGGCATTGCCAGCGCGGCATGGTGGAGCTTTGGGCCTGAGTTACTTCAGCAGCACACCAGGGTAGATAGCGCGATGACAAATGTCCTGTGGCTAGTGAGCGGCGGGGCAGGCGTTATCGCCGTGTTTACCGGCACCGCTGCGCGACGTATCGGCATGCGGGGCGTTTATTGGGGATCGCAGTTCTTTATGGCCGCCTCTCTGGCTGCGCTGGCCGTGAGCCACGGTTTTAGCGGGTGGCTTTTTCCGGTGGTGGCAATGAGTGGCGCGGGGTATGTCATTTTGTCCGGCGTGCTGCTGGTACAGGGCGCTGCGATTGCCCAACCTTCACCGGCGGCTGGCGTCAGTATTGCTTTCCTGATGCTGGCCGCTGGGCAGGTAGCTGGCTCGATTCTCTTTGGACAGCTCTATGGCACCATCGGTGCGGTTGGCGCATTGGCTGTTTTCTCCGGTCTGTCCTGGGTGATGCTTGCCGTTACGCCTGACGGCAAGCATCAGGCAAGCTAGCTAGCGTCAGGTTTTTTGCGTGCCCGGGTTTTTTTAGCAACGGTCACGCCTTTCACTTCGCTTTCCACCCAGCCATCAGCCAGGCGGGTGGTGAGCATCTCCCCGGCTTTCACCTGTTTCGCCTGCTTTAATACGTTGCCGTCGCTGGCCGTGGTCACGCTATAGCCGCGTGCCAGGGTAGCCAGAGGACTGACGGCATCAAGATGAGTCATAGCGTTGCCGAAGCGTTCCCGGGTGGCGCTGAGTCTGGCGCTCATCAGCTGGGCCAGACGGTACTCCAGCTGCTGCACCCGGTTCTGGGCGCGGTGAATACGCGGCTGTGGAGAGTGCTGGTTCAGACGCTGGGTCATCCGCTGCTGGCGCTGGCCTGAACGCTTAAGCTGGGTATCCATGGCGTAGGTCATCCGCTGGCGCAGGCGATCGAGCACGGTTTGCTGACGCGCCAGCCGCAGCTGCGGGTGCTGCTGCTGCAGGCGGTGCTCCAGCTGGGTAAAGCGACGGGTGCGGTTAGCGAGGTAGTAATCCATCGCCATCTCCAGCCGCTGCTGGCCGCTTTGCAGCTGACGCAGCAGCTCAAGCTGGTTGCGGCTGACTATCTCTGCGGCGGCGGACGGGGTTGGCGCTCGCAGGTCGGCCACAAAGTCAGCGATCGTAACATCGGTTTCATGGCCGACGGCGCTGACGATGGGGATGCGGCTGGCGAAAATCGCCCGGGCCACGCGCTCGTCGTTGAAGCTCCAGAGATCCTCCAGCGAGCCGCCGCCGCGCCCGACGATCAGCACGTCACACTCCTGACGGCTATTCGCCAGCTCGATAGCGCGAACGATCTGTCCCGGCGCATCTTCACCCTGAACGGCGGTAGGGTAGATCACCACCGGCAGGGAGGGATCGCGTCGTTTAAGCACGTGCAGAATATCGTGAAGCGCGGCCCCGGTTTTCGAGGTGATCACCCCCACGCAGTGGGCGGGGGAGGGGAGCGGCTGCTTGTTCTGCTGATCGAAAAGCCCCTCAGCCGCCAGCTTGGCCTTGAGCTGCTCGTACTTCTGCTGAAGCAAGCCTTCGCCTGCCGGCTGCATGCTCTCGACAATAATCTGATATTCGCCGCGCGGCTCGTAGAGCGTAATGCTGGCGCGCACCAGGATCTGCTGTCCGTGCTGGGGACGAAAGGTAACCCGACGGTTGCTGTTGCGGAACATCGCGCAGCGCACCTGGGCAGTATCATCCTTCAGCGTGAAGTACCAGTGACCGGACGCAGGCTGGGTAAAGTTTGAGATCTCACCGCTGATCCAGACCTGGCCAACTTCTCGTTCCAACAGCAGGCGCACCGTCTGATTCAGGCGGCTAACGGTAAAAATTGCGGGGGATTGCATCGATGACATGTGAGCCAGATCAAATTTTAAATCAGAAGGTTAATTAATCGATAGTAACCCGATGGGCTGCAATCGCAACTATTTTTCGAAAAAAGTGTAGATGCAAACGGTTACGCTCTGTATAATGCCACGGCAATATTTAACCACCCGGTCAGAGATATTGCCCATGCTACGTATCGCTAAAGAAGCCCTGACGTTTGACGACGTCCTCCTCGTTCCCGCTCATTCTACCGTTCTGCCGAATACTGCCGACCTCAGCACCCAGCTTACCAAAACCATTCGCCTGAATATTCCTATGCTCTCCGCAGCAATGGACACCGTGACGGAAGCACGCCTGGCTATCGCCCTGGCGCAGGAAGGGGGCATCGGTTTTATTCATAAAAACATGTCCATCGAACGCCAGGCGGAAGAAGTACGCCGCGTGAAAAAACATGAGTCCGGTGTGGTAACCGATCCGCAGACCGTGCTGCCGACCACTACCCTGCGTGAAGTGAAAGAGCTGACTGAGCGTAACGGTTTTGCTGGTTATCCGGTCGTGACCGCTGACTACGAGCTGGTGGGGATCATTACCGGTCGTGACGTGCGCTTTGTTACTGACCTGAGCCAGCCGGTAAGCGTTTATATGACACCGAAAGAGCGTCTGGTTACCGTGCGCGAAGGCGAAGCCCGCGACGCCGTGTTTGCTAAAATGCATGAAAAACGCGTTGAGAAGGCGCTGGTCGTAGACGAGAGCTTCCATCTGCGCGGCATGATCACCGTAAAAGATTTCCAGAAAGCCGAACGTAAACCGAACGCCTGTAAAGACGAGCATGGCCGTCTGCGCGTGGGCGCTGCGGTAGGTGCGGGCGCAGGCAACGAAGAGCGCGTCGATGCGCTGGTTGCCGCAGGCGTTGACGTGCTGCTGATCGACTCCTCCCACGGCCACTCCGAAGGCGTGCTGCAGCGTATTCGTGAGACCCGTGCTAAATATCCTGATCTGCAGATCGTTGGCGGCAACGTCGCTACCGGTGCAGGCGCACGTGCCCTGGCCGACGCTGGCGTCAGCGCAGTGAAAGTGGGTATCGGCCCAGGCTCTATCTGTACTACCCGTATCGTCACTGGCGTCGGCGTTCCGCAGATCACCGCAGTTTCCGACGCGGTTGCAGCGCTGGAAGGCACCGGCATTCCGGTTATCGCCGATGGCGGCATCCGCTTCTCCGGCGATATCGCTAAAGCGATTGCCGCAGGCGCGGCGGCGGTAATGGTTGGCTCCATGCTGGCCGGTACCGAAGAGTCCCCGGGCGAGATCGAACTTTTCCAGGGCCGCTCTTACAAATCCTACCGCGGCATGGGCTCGCTGGGCGCGATGTCCAAAGGCTCCTCCGATCGCTACTTCCAGACCGATAACGCCGCTGACAAGCTGGTGCCGGAAGGTATCGAAGGCCGCGTGGCGTACAAAGGCTACCTGAAAGAGATCATTCACCAGCAGATGGGCGGCCTGCGCTCCTGTATGGGTCTGACCGGCTGTGGTACTATCGACGCGCTGCGTACGCAGGCTGAATTTGTACGCATCAGCGGGGCGGGCATTCAGGAGAGCCACGTTCACGACGTGACGATCACCAAAGAGTCCCCGAACTACCGCATGGGTTCCTGATTTAATTTATAGGCCGGGTAGGCGTAACGCTACCCGGCACTTATTTTCTCTATCTGTTTCTGCCTCGGAACAATCGTCAATGACCGACAATATTCATAAGCATCGCATTCTTATCCTCGACTTTGGTTCGCAGTACACTCAGCTTGTTGCCCGCCGCGTGCGTGAGCTGGGTGTCTACTGTGAGCTGTGGGCCTGGGACGTCACCGAAGCCCAAATCCGTGAGTTCAACCCGAACGGCATCATCCTGTCCGGTGGCCCGGAGAGCACCACTGAACACAACAGCCCGCGCGCGCCGCAGTATGTATTTGAGGCAGGCGTACCGGTATTTGGCGTTTGCTACGGTATGCAAACGATGGCGATGCAGCTTGGCGGCCACGTTGAAGGCTCGAACGAGCGTGAGTTTGGCTACGCCCAGGTTGAAGTAAAAACGCAGAGCGCGCTGGTGCGTGGCATTGAAGACTCCCTGAGCGCAGAGGGCAACCCGCTGCTGGACGTGTGGATGAGCCACGGCGACAAAGTTACCGCTATCCCGGAAGACTTTGTGACCGTTGCCAGCACCGAGACCTGTCCGTTCGCAATTATGGCTAACGAAGAGAAGCGCTTCTACGGCGTGCAGTTCCACCCGGAAGTGACCCACACCCGTCAGGGCCTGCGTATGCTGGAGCGCTTTGTGCGCGACATCTGCGAGTGCGAAGCGCTGTGGACCCCGGCTAAGATCATCGACGATGCCGTTGAGCGTATCCGCAAGCAGGTTGGCAATGACAAGGTGATCCTTGGCCTCTCCGGCGGCGTAGACTCCTCCGTTACCGCAATGCTGCTGCACCGCGCCATTGGCGATCGCCTGACCTGCGTATTCGTGGACAACGGCCTGCTGCGTCTGAACGAAGCCGAGCAGGTGATGGACATGTTTGG
Organism: Pseudescherichia sp.; assembly: GCF_031987975.1. GTDB lineage: Bacteria > Pseudomonadota > Gammaproteobacteria > Enterobacterales > Enterobacteriaceae > Pseudescherichia. The sequence goes on from NZ_DALZYX010000010.1 coordinate 98,178, forward strand.
CGACCACTTCGGCCTGAACATCGTTCACGTTGAAGGCGAGAAACGCTTCCTCGACGCGCTGGCCGGTGAGAACGATCCGGAAGCGAAACGTAAAATTATCGGCCGCGTATTCGTGGAAGTATTCGATGAAGAGGCGCTGAAGCTGGAAGACGTTAAGTGGCTGGCGCAGGGGACTATCTACCCTGACGTTATCGAATCCGCTGCGTCCGCGACCGGTAAAGCACACGTCATCAAATCCCACCACAACGTGGGCGGCCTGCCGAAAGAGATGAAGATGGGCCTGGTTGAACCGCTGCGTGAGCTGTTCAAAGACGAAGTACGTAAGATTGGTCTCGAGCTGGGCCTGCCGTACGACATGCTCTACCGTCACCCGTTCCCGGGTCCGGGTCTGGGCGTCCGCGTTCTGGGCGAAGTGAAGAAAGAGTACTGCGACCTACTGCGTCGCGCTGACGCTATCTTCATTGAAGAGCTGCGTAAAGCTGACCTGTATAACAAAGTCAGCCAGGCCTTCACCGTGTTCCTGCCGGTACGCTCCGTAGGCGTGATGGGCGACGGTCGTAAGTACGACTGGGTTGTCTCCCTGCGTGCAGTTGAGACCATCGACTTTATGACCGCACACTGGGCGCACCTGCCGTATGATTTCTTAGGGCGCGTGTCGAACAGGATCATCAATGAAGTCAATGGGATATCGCGTGTAGTTTATGATATCAGCGGGAAGCCACCGGCTACGATTGAGTGGGAATGATGGGTAGCTAGATGATGGCAATTCATCCCATTTAAAGATGTTAACCCTCTTTTACAGAGGGTTTTTTTATGCCAATTACCGCTCATAGTTAAGCTAGCTAATTGTTCCCATACGCAACTAAAGCAAATCGGACCGCGCCGGTTGTGGCTGACAATGGATACGCATTAATCGTTATGAATTGACCAAGACAACACATCTAACATCCAAAATTATCTTTTTAATCAGGGTGCCAAAAATCGGTAGCACAGCGAAAGGGTTTTCACCATAAACCTTTAGTTGCAAAAAACCAGAGAAATGGTTAGTGTTTCGGCAAAATTTTATAAAGAGTGTATCATTTTGTTAAATGGATTGGGTGGGTTATGACCTCTGTAATTGATGCTATACGAAAAGATGAAGCAAAAAATAATAATCTCGGATATCTTGATGGATTAAGAGGGATATGTTGTTTTTTAGTGGTTATTGAACATTGTATTAATTTCTACAAGCCGGATATACGTTTTACAGAGCTTGAGGGTTTTGCTGGCATGATAAGAAGGGTTGTAAGCCTTTCCCCTCTCAACTTTATTTATAGTGGCGATATCTCAGTGGCTATATTTTTTATTTTGAGTGGCTTTGTTTTGTCGCTAAAATTCAACAAAACAAAAAACTATGAATATATTCTTTCAGGCGTGGTGAAGCGATACCCCAGAATAATGCTTCCAGTTGCGGCATCCATGTTATTTATGTTTTTTATATTATTGCTTTCAGATAAGTTTATAGGGCATAATTTCTGGTCAGGAACGTGGGACTCTTTTTTGTTTATTTTTAAGCAGATCATGGTGGAAATACCGTTCACTCATAATGCATTAACAAACTATCCGCTATGGACAATATCATATGAACTTTTTGGCTCTTTTTTAGTATTTGCTATCCTTGCAATATTTGGAACGAGTAAATATCGTATATCTTTTTACCTGTTTGTCATGGTCTATTTTTTATTCAGCCTGGAGAATGTATATTATACACTCTTCATTTTTGGGGTCATCATTTGCGATTTGACCAAAGGCGGAAACTTCAAGATCAGCCCAGGCATAAGGCTGATCCTTTTCGTGGTTGGTTTGTTTTTAGCAACCACGCCATTCCCAAGAGATAATGTGATTCCTCATGGTGGTTTTTACATATATCTTGAGCTACTCAAAGATTATAACTATGTGCAGGTTTCAAGATACCTTGAGATTATCGGTAGCATGATTCTCTTTGCATCACTTGTTGGTTCTACATTGTCCATCAAAGTATTGACAACGCCATTAATGAGATTTCTTGGCAAGATATCCTTCCCGCTGTATTTAACTCATGCCACAATAATTTATGTAATATCATTTGTTTTAAAATCAAAGTATGGTGAGGTTGGCTTCTCTATGTTTTTGGCAGCATCCTTATTAACTGTATGCATTTCAATCCCTGTTGCTATATTTTTTGAAAGGTATATAGATATGCCATCTATCAAATTATCAAATAAATTTGGCAAGTTACTTTGCAAGTGATTTAGGGATAGAAAGATAATTAACGTAAACAAGGCTCACTTCTGAGCCTTTTTTAACTTCAGGGCACATCGTTGATTCTCATTGTAGAGACGTTATCTGTATTAACTTTTCAGAGATAATCACGGGCTGGCGCAGTTCGATGCGAGGTACGCCAGGTGCGAAAAAGAGGGAAAAAACTACTACATGCGTTGTGTTCCGGAATGTTACTGCCGTCGAATAAAACAGATTTTGTCAGCGTTGTGATGCTGTCGTGTCGACTGGCTGGCTAATCTGCTGTGACTGGGCTTTGTCCTGATGATGGTACCAGGCACCGATAGAGGAGTAGACGAAGCGTCCAAAGAAGAAGATAAAGCTGATAAGCAATACGATACGGGTCATGCGACTGTCAAATCGCTGTCGTTTTCGCATACTGTGTGACTGACTCACAAGAGGTTCCTAAGGGTTAACCCGACAGGCGGGCGATTGGTGTATTAATGCACAGAGCGAAGCGCAGATCAATCGGCCATTATGTAAAATTTCGTCAAAGAAAGCATTTACTAAAGCCATAATAATGAAATAATGATAAAGCGCATGAATTTTCTAGAAAAATTGCGCTGGTAAGAGAGTAGGATGTTTTGAAAGGCACACGGTTGCTTGATCCTGGTCAATCGGCGCCGTTTTTGTGGCACTAAACTCTTCACAAATGTCACAGTCTGACCGACGCTATAATCTTCATGGTTAGCCTGGAACCCGGCCTGACACACTCATCAGGACACTGGGTTTTACACTGAACATCAATGAGCTACACGAAAATTTATAATCTCTATAAAGCTAAATGGTGGGCGCTACCGCTCGTCTTGCCCTTACTGATGCTGCCCCTGGCCCGCATGGTCAACACCTTTACCTGGGCCGTTGATGGCAGCGTAGTGCTCTACTATCTGCCGCTGTCGCTCTTTCTGAGCCTGATGCTTTTCTACGGCTGGGCGGCGCTGCCCGGCATTATTCTCTCCCTGGCCTGGCACTACTATCCCGAAACCAGCGCCCCGGAGACTTTGACCAAAATCCTCCATTTTATGGTGCCCATCATCGTGAGCTGGGGCGGCTATCGCGTCTTCGTTACCCGGCGGCACAACGTCTCCTACGGCGATGCCCAGCTCACCGCGCAGCGCATGTTTTGGCAGGTCTTATGTCCGGCCACCCTGTTCCTGCTGATCTTTCATACCATCACCTGGCTTGGCCTGTATGAGAACTATCAGGCCCTGACCGGGGTGACGCCTTTCTGTCTGCGCACGCTGATCAACTATCAGGCGCTACTGGTCAGCGGCCTGACTGGGACGCCGCTCTGCTATCTGCTGATCAGGTTGATCCACCATCCGCGTCACCTGAAGGGCTATCTCTCCCGCCTGCGTCAGGATTTTGACCCAAAGGTGTCCCGGCTGGAGGTAGTCGCCTGGTTTGCCGTCATCGCGCTGCTCATGATGCTGATGCTCTCCCCATGGGATGAAAGTCCCAGCCTTTTCAGCACCAACTATACGCTGGCGCTCCTGCTCCCGGTGATGCTGTGGGGATCGATGCGCTATGGCTACCGCTTTATGTCTATCGTCTGGACACCGTTCCTGATGGTAAGCATTCACTATTTCTACCGCTATACGCCCATTTCGCCGCGCTACGATATCCAGCTGACGATCCTTACAGCCAGCTACCTGGTGTTCTCGTTTATCATCACCTGGATGTCGATGCTGGCAACGCGTCAGCGGGTGATGCACGAGCGGGCCAGCCGCCTGGCTTGGCTCGATCCGGTGCTCAATATGCCCAACCTGCGGGCGCTCAACCGCGCTCTGGCGGATGCCCCCTGGTCGGTGCTCTGCTTTTTGCGTATCCCCGATCTGGAGCTGCTGGGGCGGCATTATGGTGTAATGCTGCGCATTCAGTACAAGCAGATGCTATCGGAGTGGCTGAAGCAGAGCCTGCACCACAATGAGTGCGTCTACCACCTGTCGGGGCACGATATCGTGATCCGGTTGAATACCGAATCCCATGCGCTGCGCATTGCCGGGCTGGATAAGCTGATCAAGCAGTTCCGCTTCGCCTGGGACGGCATGCCGCTCCAGCCACAGGTGGGGATTAGCTACTGCTACGTGCGCTCGCCCGTGTCGCATCTCTATCTCTTATTAGGGGAGCTGAGCACCACGGCGGATCTCTCTCTGGAGACCCACAGCCCGGAAAGCCTCCAGCATCGCGGGGCAGTCAACCTCCAGCGCAGCCTGAAAAGCAAGGTGGAGATGATGAACCGCCTGCAGCGAGCGCTGGAGGAGGACAGGTTCCGCCTGATGGCGCAGCCGATCGCGGGCGTACGCGGCGACGACTACCATGAGATACTGCTGCGTATGCTTGACGATAACGGGGAGCCGATCGGCCCGGATGCGTTCCTGCCGGTGGCCCATGAGTTTGGTCTCTCGTCACGCATCGACCTGTGGGTGATTGAGCATACCCTGCGTTTTATGGCGCACTATCGGGAGAAGGAGCCTGGGGCGCGCTTCTCCATCAACCTGTCACCCACCTCCGTCTGCCGGAGCAACTTTGCTCATGAGGTCGCCAGACTGCTTAAATGCTATGAGATTGAGGCCTGGCAGCTCATCTTTGAGGTAACCGAGAGCAATTCGCTGAGCAATATCAACCAGGCAAACCAGACGCTGGGCCAGCTCCAGCAGATGGGCTGTCGGGTAGCTATCGACGATTTTGGTACCGGCTATGCCAGCTATGCGCGGCTGAAAAATGTTAACGCCGACATCCTGAAGATCGACGGCAGCTTTATCCGCAACCTGACCTCAAACAGTCTCGACTATCAGATCGTGGCCTCTATCTGCCATCTGGCACGAATGAAAAAGATGCAGGTAGTGGCAGAGTATGTAGAAAGCGAGGAGGTGCGCAGCGCAGCCGTGTCGCTGGGGATCGACTATCTGCAAGGGTATCTGATTGGTAAACCCGCGCCGCTTGAGGCGCTGATGGGGGATGCTCAGGCACTGTTTAAACGTGCCTGAGCATCAGAGGGGCAGGATCAGGCTGCGACACCTGAGGAGTGCTCCTCTTCGATCTTCAGTAGCCAGCCGGTGACGCCTCCCCAGTAGTCCTGCTCCTTCTCCAGATCCAGCAGCACCAGCGCGTTCTGGCTGAACCAGTCGCGAGGGAAGCTAAGGGTCCAGTGGTGATCGTCGGTGGTCAGACGCAGAGTCGGTGGGGTGGTAGTCGCCTGGCGCTGGTTGTTCAGCAGCACGCCGAGGCGCAGGAGCTGGATCAGCGGCAGGAAATGCTTCTTCTTGAACAGGGTAAAGCGCGGCAGCTCGTCGAGCTTGATGCCTTTACGGTGGAAGCGCACCAGGGTCGCCATCATCAGCTGCTGCTCCTGATTAAAGCCCGGCAGATCGCTGTGTTGCAGAATGTAGGCCGAGTGGCGGTGCATCCCGCTGTGGTTGATGTTCAGCCCAACCTCATGCAGCATCGCCGCCCACTTCAGCAGGGCGGCCAGCTGCGGATTCGCCAGCTTCGGATTCTGCGCCTCCCACTGCGCGTACATATGGGTCGTCGTCTCCAGTACGCGACGGGCCTGCTCCCGGTCAATATTGTACTGGTTGGCGAGGCTCTGCGCCGTGCGGCTGCGGATATCCTGATGACGGAAGCGCCCCTCCATTTCGTACAGCACCCCTTCACGCAGCGCACCGTCAGAGAGACGCAGCTCGCGAATGGCCAGCGCATCAAACACGCCGCAGAGAATTGCCAGGCCAGGTACGAAGACCGCTTTGCGGTCGTCGGAAAGCCCCGGCAGGTTGAGAGTGTCAAAGCTGGTATGCTTCAGCACCTCGGCGACTAGCTTATCCAGCCGCTCGGGAGTGATGAAACCATCTTTCTCGCCCATTGCCAGCAGCACTTCATGGGCAGCCTTGATGCTGCCTGATGCCCCCAGCGCCACGTTCCAGCCCTGAATGCGATACTGCCAGGTGAGGCTCTCCAGCTTCTGCACCGCCGCCATGCGAGCACGATGGAAGTTCTCCCGGTTGATGATTCGCCCCGGAAAGTAGGTTTGTGCAAAGCTGACGCAGCCCATGCGGCGGCTCTCCACCAGGATAGGCTGGAAATCTTCGCCGATCACCAGTTCCGTAGAGCCACCGCCGATATCAATCACCAGCTTGCGGCCTTTTTCCGGCTGCGTGTGCTCAACGCCCATAAAGATCAGCCGGGCCTCTTCGTTGCCAGAGATGATCTCAATCGGGTAGGGGATGACCTGCTCCGCACGCTTGAGGAAGTCCGCAGCGTTGGCGGCCTGGCGCAGGGTGTGCGTCCCGACGATGCAGACGTTGGCCGGGTCAAAGCCCTGCAGGCGTTCGGCAAACAGCGACAGGCAGCTCAGGCCGCGCTCAATCGCCTCTTCGCTAAGAACGCTATTCTCATCCAGGCCATCGGCCAGGTGCACGCGCTGCTTCAGGCGGCCAATGATCTGCATGGCCCCATCCACCACGCGGGCAATGACCATGTGGAAACTGTTCGAACCGAGATCGACCGCAGCAAACTCCTGCGGGCGTGGGGTATTGTCATTTATCGGCATAGATTAGTCTGGTTGTTCGAGTGATTTGATGTAGTCGTAAATCGCCAACTGCGCGCGAACCTTGCGGCGGTTGCCCCGTTGCACATAGCGATTACTCAATTCCTTGTCGATATACCGCGCCTTTACGGTGTCGCTGAGCAGAAGCTCAATGATATCCAGCACGCGTTGCTTAAGGCGCGGATCGAGCAGCGGGGCCGCAACCTCAATACGGTAATCAATATTACGCGTCATCCAGTCGGCAGACGAGAGATAAACCTGCTTATCACCGCCATTTTCGAAAATATAGATGCGATCGTGCTCCAGATAGCGGTCCACGATGCTGATCACCCGGATATTGTCGCTCAGCCCTTCCAGCTCTGGGATCAGGGAGCACATACCGCGCACCAGTAGATTAACCGGCACGCCGGAGCCGGAGGCAGCATAGAGCCGATCCACCAGGCCTTTATCGACCAGGTTGTTGAGCTTCAGAGTGATCCCCGACGGCTGGCCGTTTTGCGCATTAGCAATTTCACGGTCAATCATGTCATACAGCAGGCGGCGCGAGTTTTGCGGCGACACCAGCAGGTACTCGAAGTGTACCGGCCGGTAGGGGTTCTCGATAAAGTTGAACACCCGGCGCACTTCATTAGTAATGCGCGCGTCGGCGGTGAGCAGGGAGTAGTCGGTATAGAGCCGGGCGGTCTTCTCGTTGAAGTTACCGGTACCGATATGGGCGTAGCGCACCACCTCATCATTCTCTTTACGCGAGATGAGGAACAGCTTGGCGTGGATTTTCAGCCCTGGCGCGGAGAAGATCACATGCGCCCCGGCCTCCGTCAGGCGTTTCGCCCAGTGAATGTTGGCCTCTTCATCGAAGCGCGCCTGGAGTTCCACCACCACGGTCACTTTCTTGCCGTTGTGAGCGGCGTGGATCATCGCATCGATGATGCGTGAATCTTTCGCCACGCGGTAGATGTTGATCTTGATCGCCAGCACGTTAGGGTCGAACGAGGCCTGGCGCAGCAGCTCCAGCACGTGCTCAAAGGTGTGGTACGGATAGTAGAGCAGCACGTCCCGCTCGCGAATGGCGTCGAAGCCGTTGCGGAAGTTATCGAACCAGACATGACGCAGGCGCGGCAGCGGCTTGTTTACCAGGTTGGCTTTGCCCACGTTCGGAAAGTTGATGAAGTCTTTGAAGTTGTGGTAGCGGCCGCCCGGTACAATAGAGTCATAGCGCGAAATAGTCAGCTTCTCGCGCAGCATCTCAACCATCGCGTCCGGCATATCGCGTTGGTAGACAAAGCGTACCGGCTCAGCGGTGAGGCGCTGCTTGAGGCTGGACGACATCAGCTCCATCAGGCTCGACTCCATCTCGTGCACCAGATCGTACTCGGCGTCACGGGTCATCTTCATCGAGTAGGCATTGAGCGCATCGTAGTCAAAGAAGCCGTAGAAGATATCATCCAGGCAGTAGCGCAGAATGTTATCCAGCAGGATCATCGGCTTACGGCGGCGCGGCGTCTCCGGCGGCAGGTTGACGAAGCGCGGAACCTTATCCGATGGGATCTCCAGCAGCGCGTAGCGAATGGTCTCCCCGCGAATGATCTCTACCGCCAGATAGGTGTAGTCATCCTTCAGGAACTGCACCAGATCGGTTTCGCGGTTGATCAGGATCGGCGTAATGTGCTGGCGCAGATAGTGTTTGAAGTAGTGACGCAGCCAGGTTTGCTGGTTCTCGGAGAGCTGGCGTTCGTTGATCAAAAAGATCTGGTTACGGGCCATCTCCAGCAGCAGGTCGTTATAGAGACCGTTGAACTCCTGGTCAGCTTTTAATACCCGGGTCTGGATCTTACCGAGCAGGTGTCGGGAGTGGGCGTTGGAGCCTTGCTCTTCGCTGATGATGATCCGGCGCTTTAGCTCAGCAAAGCGCACCTTGTAGAACTCATCAAGGTTGTTGGAGTAGATGCCCAGGAAACGCATTCGCTCAATAAGAGGGTTGCTCTTGTCGGCGGCTTCCTGCAGCACGCGTTCGTTAAACGCTAACCAGCTTAATTCTTTTTCGATGTATAGCTTTTCCTGACCCATTACAACTCACACTCCGGTTCAATCTCGGGACGTGGCAAATCCATCTCAGCCTTTATTATGGTGAGAATTACCACAGCTTGTCCAATTGTGACAGATAAGTATGACAGTAATCTGATAATGCAGCGTTTATTGCCGGACGAGGCAGGCTGTCCGGCAGTAAATATACTACTCGGCGGCGTGTCCTTGCGGGGGGAGCGGGATGCCATCGAGCCACGCGGCGCCGTCGCGCATCGCCAGACGGCCATCAATAAACCAGCTTACCACCAGGGGATAGATCGCATGCTCCTGGGTCTGGACGCGATCGGTCACGTCCTCTTCACTGTCGCCGGGAAATACCGGCACTTTGGCTTGCAGGATCACCGGTCCGCCGTCCAGCTCGTCGGTAACGAAATGCACGGAGGTGCCGTGCTCTTCGTCGCCGTTGGCCAGCGCCTGACGGTGAGTATGCAGGCCAGGGTATTTCGGCAGCAGGGAGGGGTGGATATTCAGCAGGCGGCCCTGATAGTGGGCGACAAACTCAGGGCTGAGAATGCGCATATAGCCCGCCAGCACCACCAGATCCGGGGCGTAGGCGTCGATCTCCATCATCAGCTCACGGTCAAAAGCTTCACGGCTGGCAAACTGGTCAGCCGTGATGGCGTGGGCCGCAATCTCGGCCTCACGCGCGCGTTGCAGGCCGAACGCGTCGGCCTTGTTACTGAATACCGCACGGATAGTGGCGTTAATTCTCTTCTGCGTACAGGCGTCGATAATTGCCTGCAAGTTGCTTCCGTTACCGGAAATGAGCACCACTATGTTTTTCATTCGATGACCACGCGCTCGCTGGAATCAGAGGCTTTAATCATACCGATTTTCCATGCCTTTTCACCTTTCGCGTTCATCAGTTCGATCGCTTTATCTGCATCCTGGGCAGAGAGGGCGATGACCATGCCGACGCCGCAGTTAAAGGTGCGGTACATCTCATGCTGGCTCACGTTGCCTGCCTGCTGTAACCAGTTGAAGACGGAAGGCCACTGCCAGCTGGATTCGTCGATCACGGCCTGGGTGTTGTCCGGCAGCACGCGCGGAATGTTCTCCCAGAAGCCGCCGCCGGTGAGGTGGGCGATGGCGTGCACGTCAACGCTGGCAATCAGCTCAAGAATGTTTTTCACGTAGATGCGGGTCGGGGCGAGGAGGTGATCCGCCAGCGACTGACCGTCGAGCTGGGTGGTTTCCGGATCGCAGCCGCTTACCTCAACGATTTTGCGCACCAGCGAGTAGCCGTTAGAGTGCGGGCCGCTGGAGCCAAGGGCGATCAGCACGTCGCCGTCGGTCACTTTAGAGCCGTCGATGATTTCCGATTTCTCAACTACGCCCACGCAGAAGCCCGCGACGTCATAATCTTCGCCATGGTACATGCCTGGCATTTCAGCAGTTTCGCCGCCCACCAGCGCACAGCCGGACTGCAAGCAGCCTTCTGCGATGCCATTGATTACGCTGGCAGCGGTGTCGACGTCCAGCTTGCCGGTAGCGTAGTAGTCGAGGAAGAAGAGCGGCTCAGCGCCCTGAACCACCAGATCGTTAACGCACATGGCCACCAGATCGATACCGATAGTGTCATGACGCTTAAGGTCCATCGCCAGACGCAGCTTGGTGCCCACGCCGTCAGTACCGGAAACCAGCACCGGCTCACGATATTTTTGCGGCAGCGCGCACAGCGCACCGAAGCCACCCAGTCCACCCATCACTTCCGGGCGGCGGGTTTTCTTCACTACGCCTTTGATTCGGTCAACCAGTGCATTACCTGCGTCAATATCAACACCGGCATCTTTGTAGCTAAGAGAGGTTTTATCGGTCACTGCTTGGATCCCCACATGGCGATAGAAATAAAATTCGGCGCAATTCTAACAGCCAAGGCAAACGTTTGCGAGTCCATTATTCATGGCTCTCAGAGAACGTTGCGATATACTGATTTTCAGTCTGATTGATCGGGATCAACGCTCTACCTATAGCGCAACGGAAAAAAAGCGGTATAATCCGGCGATTTTTTTTGTGGCTGCCAACTGTCTGGGGAAGGAGAAGAGTATGAAGATCGTGGAAGTAAAACACCCACTCGTCAAACACAAGCTGGGACTGATGCGTGAGCATGACATCAGCACCAAACGCTTTCGTGAACTCGCCTCTGAAGTAGGCAGCCTGCTGACCTATGAAGCGACCGCCGATCTGGAAACCGAGAAGGTGACCATTGAGGGCTGGAACGGCCCGGTGGAAATCGAGCAGATCAAAGGTAAAAAAATTACCGTGGTGCCGATCCTGCGTGCCGGTCTGGGGATGATGGAAGGGGTGCTGGAGCACGTGCCGAGCGCGCGTATCAGCGTGGTCGGTGTCTACCGCGACGAAACAACCCTGGAGCCAGTACCTTACTTCCAGAAGCTGGTATCGAACATCGACGAGCGTATGGCGCTGGTGGTGGACCCGATGCTGGCAACCGGCGGCTCGATGATCGCCACCATCGACCTGCTGAAGAAAGCGGGCTGCACCAGCATCAAGGTGCTGGTTCTGGTTGCTGCTCCGGAAGGCGTGGCCGCGTTGGAGAAGGCGCATCCGGATATCGAACTCTATACCGCATCGGTCGATCAGGGCCTTAACGAGCACGGGTACATTATTCCTGGCCTCGGCGATGCCGGCGACAAGATTTTTGGTACCAAGTGATTGAATAAATGAAAAAGAGCCGACTTTGATAGTCGGCTTTTTTTTGAATAAAAGACGCAGTTCGCCTTATACAAAACACAACTCAGAGGAAAACACTATGACGCGCCGTGCTATCGGGGTGAGTGAAAGACCGCCGCTTTTACAGACAATCCCGCTTAGTTTACAGCATCTGTTCGCCATGTTTGGCGCAACCGTGCTGGTGCCAATCCTGTTTCACATTAACCCGGCCACCGTGCTGCTGTTTAACGGCATCGGGACGCTGCTCTATCTCTTTATCTGTAAGGGTAAGATCCCTGCCTATCTGGGTTCCAGCTTTGCGTTTATCTCTCCGGTGCTGCTCCTGCTGCCGCTCGGCTACGAGGTGGCGCTCGGCGGGTTTATTATGTGCGGCGTACTGTTCTGCCTGGTGTCGTTTATCGTTAAGAAAGCGGGCACCGGCTGGCTGGACGTAATGTTCCCTCCGGCGGCGATGGGGGCGATCGTGGCCGTTATCGGCCTGGAGCTGGCAGGCGTTGCCGCCAACATGGCGGGCCTGCTGCCGGCAGAAGGGCAGTCTGCGGACAGCAAAACGGTGATCATCTCCCTGGTCACGCTGGCGGTAACCGTGTTTGGCTCGGTGCTGTTCCGTGGTTTCCTGGCGATTATCCCGATCCTGATCGGCGTGCTGGCGGGCTATGCGCTGTCGTTCGCCATGGGCGTGGTGGATACCACCCCGATTGCCCAGGCGCACTGGTTTGCTCTGCCGACCTTCTACACCCCGCGCTTTGAGTGGTTTGCCATCTTCACCATCCTGCCTGCGGCGTTGGTGGTGATTGCCGAGCACGTTGGCCATCTGGTGGTCACGGCCAACATCGTCAAGCGCGATCTGATCCGCGACCCGGGCCTGCACCGCTCGATGTTTGCCAACGGCTTCTCTACCATCATCTCCGGCTTCTTCGGCTCTACGCCAAACACTACCTACGGCGAGAATATCGGCGTGATGGCGATTACCCGCGTCTACAGCACCTGGGTGATCGGCGGGGCGGCGATCATTGCCATTCTGCTCTCCTGCGTCGGCAAGCTGGCGGCGGCTATCCAAATTATCCCGGTTCCGGTGATGGGCGGCGTGTCGCTGCTGCTGTACGGGGTAATCGGCGCATCCGGTATTCGCGTGCTGATTGAGTCCAAGGTGGACTACAGCAAAGCGCAGAACCTGATCCTCACCTCGGTGATCCTGATCATCGGCGTCAGCGGGGCGAAGGTGCACATCGGTGCGGCAGAGCTGAAGGGCATGGCGCTGGCCACCATCGTCGGCATCGGCCTGGCGCTGATCTTCAAGCTGATCAGCGTTCTGCGTCCGGAAGAAGAGGTGATTGACGCCCAGGAGAACGACGTCACTCCGCATTAATCTGGAAATTGAACCGGGCGTCGTGCCCGGTTCAAACCGCGCATCGTTTTGTGGTAAACTCGCTGCGTTTAACGTAAGCCCTGTTGAGGTATCTCTGAACGCACCGGCGCAGCTCTCTCTGCCACTCTATCTTCCCGACGATGAAACCTTTGCCAGTTTCTGGCCGGGTGATAACCCCTCTCTGTTGGCGGCTGTGCAAAACGTGCTGCGTCAGGATCATAGCGGATACATCTACTTCTGGTCGCGGGAAGGCGCGGGGCGCAGCCATCTGCTGCACGCCGCCTGCGCTGAACTCTCCGCGCGCGGCGACGCCGTCGGCTATGTGCCGCTTGATAAGCGTACCTGGTTCGTGCCGGAGGTGCTGGACGGTATGGAGCAGCTCTCACTGGTCTGCATCGACAATATTGAGTGCATCGCCGGGGACGATCCCTGGGAGATGGCGATCTTCAATCTCTATAACCGCATTCTTGAATCAGGCCGCACGCGCCTGCTGATCACCGGCGATCGCCCGCCGCGCCAGCTCAACCTGCACCTGGCGGATCTCGCCTCGCGCCTCGATTGGGGGCAGATCTACCGGCTGCAGCCGCTGTCGGATGAGGATAAGCTGCTGGCATTACAGCTGCGCGCTCGGCAGCGCGGCTTCGAGCTGCCGGAGGACGTGTGTCGTTTTCTGCTGAAAAGGCTGGATCGCGAGATGCGTACCCTGTTTGAGACCCTGGATCAGCTGGACCGCGCCTCGATTACCGCCCAGCGCAAGCTGACGATCCCGTTTGTGAAGGAAATTCTGAAGCTGTGATTGCGCCGGGCGGCACGATGTTTTACCGGCCTACAGGATCTCCAGCACCTGTTCAGGCGGACGGCCAATGCGCGCCTGGCCGCGCTTCACCACGACAGGGCGCTCAATAAGCTTCGGGTTCTCGACCATCGCCTGAATTAACGCCTCTTCCGAAAGACCGCTGTCCGCCAGGTTGAGCGTGCGGTAAAGCTCCTCTTTCTGGCGCATCAGATCCCGGGCGCTGCTTAAATTGAGCATCTGCACCAGGTCGCGTAGCGTGGCCGCATCCGGCGGCGTCTCCAGATAGAGCACCACCTGCGGCTCGACGCCGTGGGATTGCAGCAGGCTCAACGTCTCACGGCTCTTCGAGCAGCGGGGATTATGGTAGATAGTGACCGCGTCGGACATACATTCTCCTGGTTACATCTTGGTATAGGGCTTAAAGCGTTCCTGCATCTGCCGGAGCTGATCGATGCGGGCGTCATAGCGCGCCTGCTGCATGCTGCCCAGCTTGACCTGCGCACTGGCGCTGCCCAGCAGGGAGATAGCCTGATCCAGCTGGCCGTTCAGCGCGAGGCCTTCGGCGCGGGCGGCCAGCTCCTGATCGCGATTGCCGAGCGTGCCCTCGGTTTGAGCCAGCAGCTCCCAGCCGTTGGTATCATCTTTATAGTTAAAGGTGTAGCGGTTGAGGATCTTCTCCGCCTCGTTTGCCTGCCCGCTCTGTAAATAGGCGTTGGCAAGGTTAAGCTGCAACACCGGGTCGGTTTTCAGCTTTGGCGCATTTTTCAGCCGGTTAATCGCCTGATCAAACTTTTTCTGCCCGAGATCGATATCGGTCGCTAAATCGAGATACCAGCTGTTGCCTGGCTCGGCGCTCAGCAGCGGCTGCAACGCCTGGCTGGCGGTGGGGTAGTTAGCGCCCTCCATCGCCTGCAGCGCCCGGCCATACTGGGCGGCACGCTGTTCGCGGACGTTGCCCTTGGCCCAGGCATCCAGCAGATCGCTGGTAAGCTGGTTGCGCCCGCTGTTATACATCCCCAGGGTGCGCGCCTTCGCCAGGTAAAAATCCTCTGAGGACTGGACTACCACCGGCCTCATCTGGTTGGCACGGTTGCGGGTATCCGAGAGGCGGCTCTCCGGCAGCGGGTGGGTGAGTAGGATCTCCGGCGGCCGTGAGGAGTAGCGGGCCTGATCCAGCAGCTTTTCGAGGAAGGTTGGCATCGCCTGCGGATCGAACCCCGAGCGCTGAAGCACCTGAATGCCGATGCGGTCTGCCTCCTGCTCGTTCTGCTGGGTAAAGGAGATCATTCCCTGACGCGTCCCCGCCAGAGTACCGGTCAGCGCCGCCATCCCCGCCTGCGGGCTGGCCATCGCCAGCAGAATAGAGCCTAACGCCCCCGCCCAGGTCAGCGGCGCGCTGTTTTTCTGATCCTCCATCGCCCGCGCAAGGTGGCGCTGGGTAACGTGGGAGATTTCATGGGCCATCACCGAGGCGAGCTGGCTCTCGTTATCGGCGTAGCGGAAGAGAGCCGAGTGCAGCACCACGTTGCCGCCAAAGAAGGCGAAGGCGTTAATTTCGTCGTTATTGATTAGGTAGAAGTGGAAGGGGGTACGCACCGAATTGGCATGGGCCACAAGGCGCATCCCTAAGCCATTAATGTACTGCACCAACAGGGGATCGTTAATCAGCGGCGCACTGCCGCGCAGCTGGCGAACGTAGTAGTCGCCCATCTGCAGCTCCTGGGCAATCGACAGCGTGCTGCCTGCCGAGGTACCCATATCTGGCAGGGTATCCGCTGAATCCGCAAAGACCGGCGCGGCCTGGCCCAGCGTCAGGGTAGCAATCAGGGTAGCAACCAGCGTTTTTCTCAACGTCCTGAACATAACCTCAATCCTGTATGGCGAGCATGATGAACATCTTAATCAATTGATGCGTTAGTTTCCTGTGGCAGCGTCGAAAAGCGAAGTCTTTTTTGTTTCACTCCGATACAATTCCTCCGGAAAACCCCACCGGAGACCTACAGGTAAGGTAAGTTATGCTCGAAATGTTAATGCAGTGGTATCGCCGTCGCTTTAGCGATCCGGAGGCGATTGCGCTGCTGGTCATTCTGCTGGCAGGGTTTAGTATCCTGTTCTTTTTTAGCGGGTTATTAGCCCCGCTGCTGGTCGCCATCGTGCTGGCCTACCTGCTGGAGTGGCCTACCGCCCGGCTCGAGCGCATCGGCTGCTCGCGCACCGTCGCCTCCAGCATCGTGCTGGTGCTGTTTGTCGGTATTCTCATGCTAATGGCCTTCGTGGTGATGCCCGTTGCCTGGCAGCAGGGGATCAATCTTATTCATGATATGCCAGGGATGCTCAACAAGCTCTCCGATTTTGCTGCCAGACTGCCGGAGCGCTATCCGGCGCTGATGGACGCGGGCATTATCGATGCCATGGCGGAGAACATGCGTGCCCGTATGCAAAGTTTGGGTGATTCGGTAGTGAAGTACTCCGTCGCCTCGCTGGTGGGGCTGCTGACTCTGGCGGTCTACCTGGTGCTGGTTCCGCTGATGGTCTTCTTCCTGGTGAAAGACAAGGAGCAGATGCTCAACGCCGTGCGCCGCATTCTGCCGCGTAACCGTGGTCTGGCAGGCCAGGTGTGGGTGGAGATGAACCAGCAGATCACTAACTATATCCGTGGCAAAGTGCTGGAGATGATTGTCGTCGGCGTGGCGACGTGGATCGGCTTTATTCTCTTCGGTCTTAACTACTCGCTGCTGCTGGCGGTGCTGGTGGGCTTCTCGGTGCTGATCCCTTATATCGGCGCGTTTGTTGTGACCCTGCCGGTGATCGGCGTGGCGCTGTTTCAGTTTGGTCTGGGAACGGAGTTCTGGAGTTGCTTTGCGGTCTACCTGATCATTCAGGGACTGGACGGCAACCTGCTGGTGCCGGTGCTCTTCTCGGAGGCGGTGAACCTGCATCCGCTGGTGATTATTCTGTCGGTGGTGATCTTCGGTGGGCTATGGGGCTTCTGGGGCGTGTTCTTTGCGATCCCGCTCGCCACGCTGATTAAAGCCGTGGTACATGCCTGGCCGGATAATCCGGTTATTGAAGAGTAGCGTGTAAGCCCGGCAGGCATAACGCCGCCGGGCATTAACAAATTACGCGTTTTGTTGCAGCCAGTTCAGCACGATATCGTGGTGGTTGCTGGTTTTGAAATCGTTGAACACATGCTCAACGATCCCATCAGGGCCAATCAAAAAGCTGATGCGGTGAATGCCGTCGTAGGTTTTACCCATAAACGACTTCTCACCCCAGATGCCAAACTGCTCGCAGACCTGATGGTCTTCATCAGAGAGTAGCGTAAAGTTCAGCAGCTCTTTTTCAGCAAAGCGGGAGAGCTTTTCCGGCTTGTCGGTGCTGATGCCCAGCACTTCCACACCGATTTTCTTCAGATCATCCATGTTATCGCGTAGGCCGCAGGCCTGGACGGTACAGCCTGGGGTCATGGCTTTCGGGTAGAAATAGACCAAAACACGCTGTCCCTGGAAGTCGGCCAAATTAACTTGTTCTCCGTCTTGATCCGGCAAGCTAAATTTCGGTGCGGTATCACCGGCTTTCAGTGGATTCATCACTTCACTCCATCCTGTTCATCGTTCTGGGAATAGTTGACGACATTTATACTGCCCTGCGCGTTTAATTCTGTACATAGTACTTTAAAAGCTTGTTCAATTTTTGCCGCATCTTCCAGCGCCGGGCTATGGGCCGTGATCTGAATAAATAGCTGGGCGGCCGCACCAGCCTGTGCAGGCTGGGTACGAGAGACCAGTTCGGCAATATTCATCTGATGGGCATCGAACAGGGCGGTGAAGCGCTCAATCAGGTGCGGGGAGTCCGCGACTTCAACCTGCACCCACACCGTGGCGGGCAGAGCTGCGCCGGGCCGGGCGGTGGTGCGTTTCATGACGATCAGCAGATCCAGCTCTGCGCCCTTAAGCGGCAGCGTGGATTCAATCAGGTTAATGGCGTTCCACGAGCCGGAAAGCAGCATGATGAAGGTGAACTCTTCCCCGAGCATCGCCAGCCGGCTATCTTCAATATTACAGCCGCAGCTACTTACGTGACGGGTGATCGTGTTGACGATACCCGGTCTATCGACACCCAGGGCAGTGATAACCAGATAATGTTGTGATGAAGGGGTCAAACCTGTTCTTCCTGTAGAGGCTTCGCTAACTGTTTCGGTAATCCTAAGGAAAGCATAAAAAAAACCGGCATACAACCGCTGGAACGCCTCGCGTCGCTTGCTTTTATTACAGCACCAAACGTACCATTGAGAATCTTGTTTGCACAGAGGATGGCCCATGTTCACGGGAAGTATTGTCGCGCTTGTTACACCGATGGATGAGAAAGGTAATGTCTGCCGGTCAAGCCTGAAGAAACTGATTGATTATCATGTCGCCAGCGGAACCTCGGCGATTGTATCGGTAGGGACTACCGGTGAGTCCGCCACGCTGAGCCATGAAGAACATGGTGACGTCGTGATGATGACTCTGGAGCTGGCCGACGGACGCATCCCGATTATTGCAGGCACGGGCGCAAACGCCACCGCTGAGGCAATAAGCCTCACCCAGCGCTTCAACGACAGCGGCGTAGTAGGCTGCCTGACGGTCACCCCTTACTACAACCGTCCAACCCAGGAAGGGCTGTTCCAGCACTTTAAAGCCATCGCGGAACACACTGATCTGCCGCAAATTCTGTATAATGTACCTTCGCGTACCGGTTGCGATATGCTGCCTGAAACCGTGGGTCGCCTGGCGAAAGTGAACAATATTGTCGCAATTAAAGAGGCTACCGGGAACTTAAGTCGCGTTCACCAGATCAAAGAGCTGGTTTCAGATGACTTTGGTCTCCTGAGCGGCGACGACGCCACCGGGTTGGACTTCATGCAGCTTGGCGGTCACGGCGTGATCTCCGTGACCTCCAACGTGGCCGCACGCGACATGGCCGAAATGTGCCGTCTGGCCGCTGAAGGGCACTTTAGCGAAGCGCGGGTGATTAACCAGCGTCTGATGCCGTTACACAACAAACTATTTGTCGAACCCAATCCTATCCCGGTGAAATGGGCATGTAAGGAGTTGGGGCTTGTGGCGACCGACACGCTGCGTCTGCCGATGACGCCCATTACCGATCGCGGTCGTGAGGCTGTTACCGCTGCGCTTAAGCACGCCGGTTTGCTGTAAAGTTTAGGGAGATTTGATGGCTTACTCAGTACAGAAGTCGCGCCTGGTGAAGGTAGCGAGTGTTTCGCTTGTTATGCTGCTCGCTGCCTGTAGTTCGGACTCGCGCTATAAGCGCCAGGTTAGCGGTGATGAATCCTATCTGGATGCCGCGCCGCTTGGTGAACTTCATGCGCCTGCTGGCATGATCCTGCCGGTGCAGAACGGTGACTACAACATTCCGGTAACCAACGGCAGCGGTGCCGTCGGTAAAGCGCTGGATATCCGCCCACCGGCCCAGCCGCTGGCGCTGGTGACGGGTGCCCGCACCCAGTTTACCGGTGATACCGCAACGCTGCTGGTGGAGAACGGCAACCGCGGCACGCTGTGGCCACAGGTGGTAAGCATCGTTCAGGGCAACAACTACGCGATCGATAAACGCGACGACGCCGCGCAGACCCTGACCACCGGTTGGGTTGACTGGAATCGCCTCGATGAAGATCAGCAGTACCGTGGCCGTTATCAAATCTCGGTAAAACCGCAGGGCTATCAGCAGGCGGTTGTCGTGAAGCTGGTGAATCTGGAGCAGGCTGGCAAGCCGGTGGCCGATACCGCCTCGCTGCAGCGCTACAGCACCGAAATGCTGAACGCCATCTCCGCCGGGCTGGATAAAACCGCCTCTGCGGCACAGAACGCTGCGCAGAACCGCTCCGCTGCTACCCTCGACGTACAGAGCGGTGCCGACGATACCGGTCTGCCGATGCTGGTGGTCCGTGGGCCGTTCAACGTGGTCTGGCAGCGGCTGCCCGCCACGCTTGAGAAGGTGGGCATGAAGGTGACCGACTCCACGCGCTCAACCGGCAGCATGGCGGTAACCTACAAGCCGCTCTCTGATAGCGACTGGCTGGCGCTTGGCGCGCGCGATCCGGGCCTCGCCTCCGGTGACTACAAGCTGCAGGTAGGCGATCTCGATAACCGCAGCAGCCTGCAGTTTATCGATCCGAAAGGGCACACCCTTACCCAGGCGCAAAACGACGCGCTGGTGGCCGTTTTCGAAGCTGCATTTAAGTAAATTATCAGGCCGGATTGCTCCGGCCTTTTTTATCAGGGTAGACGCAAACGTGTGCGTAGCGGATAATGGCCGCAGTTAGCCTTTAAATCATCACACCTGGAACCTGGAGTAACAAAGATGCAAAAGCAAGCTGAGTTGTATCGTGGCAAAGCGAAGACCGTATACAGTACGGAAAACCCGGACCTGTTGGTGCTCGAATTCCGCAATGATACGTCAGCAGGGGATGGCGCACGCATTGAACAGTTCGATCGTAAGGGCATGGTGAACAACAAGTTCAACCACTTCATTATGAGCAAGCTGGAAGAGGCGGGTATCCCAACACAGATGGAGCAACTTCTCTCTGATACCGAATGCCTGGTGAAGAAGCTGGAGATGGTGCCGGTAGAGTGCGTTATTCGTAATCGTGCAGCAGGTTCTCTGGTGAAGCGTCTGGGTATTGAAGAGGGGATGATCCTGAATCCGCCTCTGTTCGATCTGTTCCTGAAAAACGATGAAATGCACGATCCGATGGTCAACGACTCTTATTGCGAAACCTTCGGCTGGGTGAACCAGAAGAACCTGGCGCGCATGAAAGAGCTGACTTATAAAGCCAACGACGTGCTGAGCAAACTGTTTGACGACGCCGGTCTGATCCTCGTGGACTTCAAGCTGGAGTTTGGCCTGTTCAACGGCGAAGTGGTGCTGGGCGATGAGTTCTCCCCGGACGGCAGCCGCCTGTGGGACAAAGAGACCATGGATAAAATGGATAAAGACCGTTTCCGCCAGAGCCTTGGCGGCGTGATCGAAGCCTATGAAGCCGTAGCTCACCGTCTCGGTGTGAAACTGGACTAGTTTCAACGCGAAAGTATTAGCCGGAGGCGTTCCCCACTCCTCCGGCCTGTTACAGCACCTTTCTTATGGTAATCCTGCCCTTAACCGCCTACGATCAATCATATTATTAAAATATCTCTGAGGTGATTATGCGTTGGCAAGGGCGTCGCGAAAGTAATAACGTTGAGGACAGGCGTAGCGAATCAGGCAGCCCGTTGGGCGGTCGTGGGCTGCGTCTACCCCGGGGCAAGGGCGGGATTATTCTGCTGATAATTGTGGTAATCGGCGGCTACTACGGTGTGGATTTAACCGGGCTGCTTACCGGCCAGCCTATCTCCCAGCCGGGTACCCAGCAGGTTGCTACCCCGCAGGAGAATGAATCGGCGAAGTTTACCCGCGTCATTTTCGCTACTACCGAAGAGACGTGGACCCAGCTGTTTGAGAAGATGGGCCGCACCTACCAGCAGCCTACTCTGGTAATGTACCGTAACTATACCCAGACCGGCTGCGGTACCGGCCAGTCAGTGATGGGACCGTTCTACTGCCCGGCGGACAGCAAAGTTTATATCGATCTCTCTTTCTATGATGAGATGAAGAGCAAGCTCGGTGCGGCAGGCGACTTCGCTCAGGGCTATGTGATTGCTCATGAGGTCGGCCACCACGTGCAGAAGCTGCTGGGCATCGAACCGAAAGTGCGCCAGCTGCAGCAAAACGCTTCCCAGGTTGAAGTCAACCGCCTGTCGGTCATGATGGAGCTGCAGGCGGACTGCTTCGCTGGCGTCTGGGGCCGCAGCATGCAACAGCAGGGCGTCATGGAAGAGGGCGATCTGCAGGAGGGGCTTAACGCCGCCGAAGCGATTGGCGACGATCGTCTCCAGCAGCAGAGCCAGGGCCGGGTCGTGCCGGACAGCTTTACTCACGGCACCTCTGAGCAGCGTTACACCTGGTTTAAACGCGGCTTTGATACGGGCGATGTTGCCCAGTGCAACACCTTTGGCAAGAGTCTGTAAGGCTTCAACTTCGGGAAAAGTGACATGGAGCGTTTGATTGCTCTCAGTGCGCAGATGGCACGGGAGGGCATCCGCCGCCTGATGGTGATCAGCGGGGAAGAGACATGGTGCCAGCAGCAGGCCGCCGTCCTGATTGTTAACCAGGCGGCGCTGTGGGTGGGCGAAGAGCAGGATGCCTCCCAGGCGGCATACTACTGCCACCCCCGGGCGTTAACGACTCTGCTAGGACGTGAGTTCAGCCATGCCGTTTTTGATGCCCGCCATGGCTTTGACGTTGCCGCCTTTGCGGCTCTCGGCGGTACGCTGCGGGCCGGCGGCTGGCTGATCTTGCTCACTCCTGCGCTCTCCCACTGGGCGCAGACTCCCGATACCGATGCCTGCCGCTGGAGCGATACCGCTCAGCCTATCGCCACCCCGCGTTTTATTACTCACTTTTGCCGCACGCTGCATGCGCACGGCGAAGCGATCCTCTGGCAGCAGGAGCAACCACTCACGCTGCCTGACTTTGCGCCCCGTCCGGCGTGGCACCCGGCCAGCGGCGCGCCGGAGCGTGAGCAGGCTGCGATCCTTACAGAATTAAGCTCAATGTCGCCTGGCGTGATGGTGGTGACCGCCCCGCGCGGACGCGGTAAATCGGCGCTGGCGGGAATGCATCTGCGTCATTTGCAGGGCAAGGCCATCGTGACCGCGCCTGGGCGAGCCGCTACGGACGTGCTGGCACAGTTTGCCAGCGTCGAAGTGAACTTTATTCCACCGGATGCGCTGCTCCAGCAACTGGCCAACGGAGAGGGACATCATCCTGAGTGGCTGATTGTGGATGAGGCCGCGGCGATACCTGGCCCGTTGCTTCGACAATTAATCGCCGGATTTAGCTATGTCCTGCTCACCACCACTGTGCAGGGCTACGAGGGGACAGGGCAGGGCTTTTTGCTGAAGCTCTGCGCCGGGCTGGATCGCCTGCAACATAAGGAACTTAACACGCCGCTGCGCTGGGCCAGAGGCTGCCCGCTTGAAACATTCATCAGCGACCTGCTGTTGTTTGATGATGCCGTCCCCGGCTCGCCTGTGGGGGCTGAATACCGTATAGCTTCCCTGCCGCAGGATGCCTGGCTGACGTCGCCCGGGCAGCCCGCTGCTCTCTACCGCCTGCTAACCAGCGCCCACTATCGGACTTCTCCCCTCGATCTGCGGCGGATGATGGATGCGCCAGGGCAGCATTTCTGGCAGGCGCTGGACGGTGAACAGCCTATCGCCGCGCTGTGGCTGGTGGATGAGGGAGGACTCTCGCCCGGGCTTAGCCAGGCGGTGTGGGCGGGCTTTCGGCGGCCGCGGGGCAATCTGGTGGCTCAGTCGCTGGCGGCGCACGGCTCCAGCCCGCTGGCGGCCACGCTGTCAGGGTGTCGTATCAGCCGTATTGCCGTTCACCCCTCGCGTCAGCGGGAGGGCATCGGTCAGCGGCTGATCGCCGAGGCGCACGCCCACAGTGCAGGCTGCGACTACCTCTCGGTGAGCTTTGGCTACACCCGCGAGCTGTGGCGGTTCTGGCAGCGCTGCGGCTTTCAGCTGGTGCGGCTCGGCAGCTATCGCGAGGCCAGCAGCGGCTGTTATACGGCAATGGCTATCCTGCCGCTTACCTCTGCGGCAGAGGCGCTGGTGGCAACGGAGCAGCGCAGGCTGGCGAGGGATCTGCCCTGGCTGACCCCCTGGCGGGACGAAAAGTTACCCCTGCCGTCGGGAGAGCCGACTACCCTTAATAGTGATGACTGGCACGAGCTGGCCGGTTTTGCTTTTGCCCATCGTCCGCTCTCGGCGGCCACCGGCGCGCTCAGCCGTCTGCTGAGCCATAGCGATCTGCCGCTGGCCGCGCTGCGTAGTCAGCTGGAGCAAGGTCTCAGCGAGGCGCAGGCGTGTGACCAACTACGATTGGCCGGGCGTAAGGCACTGCTGGCCGCCCAGCGAAACGAGACGGCAGAGGCGCTGGCTTCTCTCGACGGAGAGCGGGCAGCGCAGAGCCAGGGACAGATTGCTAATCTGCAATTTTTTTAACAATCTCATTCAGTTAAATGGCATGGTCATCGCCAATGTACGGCGTAAACTTACCTCAACGCTATAAGGAGACCGCCATGGAACATGACTATCATGTAGTACAACGTCCGGACAAACCTGCCAGCCAGCTGCTGCTGCTATTTCATGGCGTCGGCGACAATCCAGTAGCGATGGGGCAGGTCGGCACCGGCTTTGCCGCCCGGTTTCCGGACGCGCTGATCGTCAGCGTTGGCGGAGCTGAACCCTGCGGTCCGGCTCCGGCGCGGCAGTGGTTCTCCGTGCAAGGCGTAACGGAGGAGAACCGCCAGCAGCGGGTGGACGCCATCATGCCCACCTTTATCGAGACGGTACGCTACTGGCAACGCGAAAGCGGGCTGGGGCCGCAGGCCACGGCGCTGATTGGCTTCTCACAGGGAGCTATCATGTCGCTGGAAGGGGTCAAAGCCCAGCCGGATCTGGCGTCGCGGGTGATTGCCTTTAATGGCCGCTTCGCCAGCCTGCCGACGACCATCGGCGCGGCGGTGACTATCCACCTGATCCACGGTGGGGAGGACCGGGTGATTGAGCTGACGCACGCCGTAGCTGCTCAGGAAGCGCTGTTACTGGCCGGAGGTGATGTGACGCTGGATATCGTTGACGATCTGGGACATGGCATTAGCCAGGAGAGTATGCAGTTGGCGCTTGATCGTCTGAGCTATACCGTGCCGAAGCACTATTTTGATGAGGCGCTGAGCGGCGGCAAGTTCAACGACGACGATATCGTTGAATTTATGTAAATCTGTAAGCCGGGCAAGCGAAGCGCCGCCCGGCGTTACCCCAACCAACTACTTCTTCTTCGGCCAGTCGTCTTCGTCGTCCCACTTATCGTTGAAGTCGCGATGCGGGGGCAGATCGGGCTTGTTGGCGAGAAATTTCTTATGATCGACGCGCTTAAGGTCTTTAATGACGTTCAGCAGCACGCCCACCAGGAAAACCAGTAACAGAATCCACCAGTATTTAGCCAGCCATTCCATGCTTATATCCTCATTCAGAAACGCGATTATGCAACCAGCTGTTCCATAATGCGTTGATACATACGGGCCAGCAGCTGCAGATCGGCGGCATTTACACATTCGTTGATTTTATGAATGGTCGCATTCACCGGCCCAAGCTCGACCACCTGCGCACCCATCCGTGCGATGAAGCGCCCGTCCGAGGTACCACCCGTGGTTAACAGCTGCGGTTCAATTTCATTATAGTGCGCAATCGACTTCACTACCGCATCCACCAGCTTGCCGCGCGAGGTGAGGAACGGCTGGCCGGAGATCCACCAGTCAACGGTGTAGCGCAGCTGATGCTTATCCAGCAGCTCAGCCACGCGGGCTTTGATCGCCTCGTCGGTAAGCTCGGTGCTGAAGCGGAAGTTAAACTGCACTCGCAGGTCGCCTGGAATGACGTTATTGCTGCCGGTCCCGGCCTGAATATTGGCGATCTGCATGCTGGTCGGCGGGAAAAATTCGTTACCCCGATCCCACTCAATGCCCACCAGTTCGTTAAGCATTGGGGCAGCACGGTGCACCGGATTGTCCGCAAGGTGCGGGTAGGCCACGTGGCCCTGCACGCCGTGAATGGTGAGGTTGCAGGTCATCGATCCGCGACGCCCGTTCTTCACTACGTCGCCCACCACTTCGGTACTGGAGGGTTCGCCCACCAGGCAGTAGTCGAGGCGCTCGTTACGCGCCATCAGCGCCTCCACAACCTTCACCGTGCCGTGCGTGGCGCTGGCTTCTTCGTCGGAGGTGATCAGAAAGGCCAGGCGACCCTTATGATGCGGATGCTGGGCCACGAAACGCTCGGCGGCCACCACCATTGCCGCCAGAGAACCTTTCATGTCGGCCGCGCCGCGACCAAACAGCATACCGTCGCGAATAGTGGGTTCAAACGGCGGATTGATCCAGCGGTCGGCGTCGCCAGCGGGAACCACGTCGGTATGACCGGCAAATGCCAGCGTCTCGCCCTGGCCGCGCCATGCCCAGAAGTTTTGCGTGTCGCCAAAATCCATCCGTTCAACGGTAAAGCCGATAGCGCGCAGGCGTTCAATCATTAGCGCCTGGCATCCTGCATCGTCGGGACTGAGAGAAGGGCGGCGAATAAGCTGTTGGGTCAGCTCAATAACCGGGCATGACATAGACTACACCTCGTTAAAATAGCGCTCGTAGCTGGTTTCTTTGAAACCCAGCAGCATAGGCTTACCGGGCGCGCAGAGCAATGGGCGTTTGATAATTGCAGGCATTTCAAGCATCAACTCTGCCGCTGAGGCAGCATTTTGAATACTTTCCCGCCGCGTTTCGTCCAGTTTGCGCCAGGTGGTGCCCCGGGTATTCAGCAGCGCTTCCCATCCCAGCTCAGCAATAAAGGTATCGAGCAGGGCAGCATCCAGTCCGTCGGCACGGTAGTCATGGAAGCGGTAGGCTATCTGCTGCTCATCGAGCCAGCGGCGCGCCTTCTTAACGGTGTCGCAGTTCTTGATGCCGTACATAATGAGTGTCGGTGCGGGATGGTTTGTCATACTAAATTTGCCGTATCTATTTTGATAAGGCTTGTAGCATACAGACGATCACCAGCGATGAAAACCACGGAGATACTCACTGATAATCATGCTATTAGCGTGATTTTCCCCAAGTGAAAAAACCAAAAGCAAGCATCACTACCTTTGATTTTCAGCCGGTTTACGCTGCGGCCAGTTATAAAGCTCTTCTGGCTTACCTTCCGGAAAGAAGCCACCGTAAGGAACGTCAATGTATTCGTCTTCGATGCGGCGTATCAGCGTCCAGCCTGTTTTTGCCCATTCTGAATCGCGCCAGCTATAGATGGTTTTTCCATCTCTATTGGTATAAATGTTTCGTTCAATACCCTGACGCGCTTCTGGGGGAAGATTGTAACTGGATGGTATAAAGCATGCCGGAGCAAAATCTATATCTGGTAAATAGATACCGGTTTGTACAGGCTTTTCGTTAGCTTCTATTCGAACAGAGGGATCCAGCTCATAGCGTGGGATCCTGGCCGGTAGCGGGGTGGCTTTGATAATATCTTCAGCCCGATAAGTCAGCCTTCCTTCCTCCCAACCGCCAGAAATTGTTTCTGTTAATTGACTGTCTAATTTGAAAGCAATACTTTCAATATCGGATATTTTGCTGATTTCTGCCTGTGTCATCCAGCCATCCCAGCATTCGGTAATGCCTTTGTTGATATTGCTCATGGTATGGCCGATCCTGAATGCCTCGATATCATTATGGGTCCGCAGAATATACGCTCTGGTATAACGCTCCCTTGCCGAACGTATATTAGGCAGCACCCGGTTACCCCACACCATATCCGCCTGCTGCCAGAGCGGGAGCCTACGATTGTTGCGGGGCATCTCCCGCAGATAGCGGGCAAAGGCGGCTTCATGCGCGTCAATATAGGCAATAATCGCATCACGGGTTGCCGCGTAATGTTCAGGAGAGATAAATTTCTCCAGCAGATAGCACTCCTGGGGGTGTAAGACAGCCATTATTTATCATCCGGCATGACGAACACGCTGCCCTTATCGTCACGCTCCAGCAGTGACCAGCAGGCGCGATGTTTTTTGCCGTGCCGGTCTTCAAACAGGGGCAGCAACTGGCCCTCTCTGGTCTGGAGGTATTGCGTTGAACCGTTAACAGTGGTCGCCCAGCGCCCGGCAAAGGGGGCCTGGTCACCATCCCAGCGGGTGATGCGCACCATTTTTTCCTGCAGAAGTAGCTGCTCTCGCTTCGGCCAGTTATAAAGCTCTTCAGGTTTCCCCTCCGGGAAGAAGCCACCATAAGGCACGTCAATGTATTCATCTTCGACATGGCGTATCAGCGTCCAGCCGGTTTTGGCCCAAATGGTTTCTTTCCAGCTGTAATCCCTTTCTCCTGTTTCAGGATTTACCCAGTCATTGCGTTTTATTCCCTGTCGCGCTGACGCTGGCTGACCATAATTAGCAGGAATAAATCGCGCTGGTGCAAAATCTATATCAGGTAGATAAATACCCGTTTGCACAGGATCCTCACCTAACTCTATGCGTACTGATGGATCAAGTGCATAGCGTGCAATTCTAGAGGGGATATCATCAGCTGTGTAGATACTATAACTACTGTAGGTTAAATCGCCTTCATCCCAGCCGCCAGAAATTGTTTCTGTTAATTGTCGATCTAATCGTGTTGCAATACTTTCAAGATCGGATATTTTGCTGATCTCTGCCTGTGTCATCCAGCCATCCCAGCATTCGGTAATGCCCCTACGGATGTTACTCATGGTATGACCAATCCTGAATGCCTCGATATCATTATGGGTCCGCAGAATATACGCTCTGGTATAACGCTCCCTCGCCGAACGTATATTAGGCAGCACCCGGTTACCCCAGACTATATCCGCCTGCTGCCAGAGCGGGAGCCTACGATTGTTGCGGGGCATTTCACGCAGATAGCGGGCAAAGGCGTCTTCATGCGCGTCAATATAGGCAATAATTGCATCACGGGTTGCCGCGTAGTGTTCAGGAGAGATAAATTTTTCCAGCAGATAGCACTCCTGGGGATGTAAGACAGCCATTATTTTTTGTCCTTTGGTTCGTACCAGTTATGGGTGGTTTCCAGTTTCGGCAGGCCAAGATACGGGTAAACCGGGTCATTTGCGGCATCACCGTAGCCCCAGCCCGTTTTCTGACGCGGGCCGGTGTATGATTTTTTCAGCTCTGAGGGATTCAGCACAATCTGGTTCCAACCTCCCTCCAGCGAATACTCCGGGGCAATCTCATTAACTTGCGTACCCGCTCGCCCCTCCCAGACTTTCAGCGGCTGACCTGGCGGCACGGTATAGGTGACATACTCACCGTTTTCATTCCAGCTCTTCCATACCGCAAAATGCCGTCGCCAGTCGCTTTTGCTGGTTAATTTGTTGAACTCCGCCTTTCGCATCCAGCAGATGTTGTTATCGCTGGATGATGGGTCAACCACCCGGTACAGCACTGTGCCTGGCGGAATTTCAGCGGTGTGCATAGATTCATCAAACGTATCAAACTTACCTTTCAGCGCCGGATTGCTACTGTTATTACTGATATCCGGCCAGCCATTAACAATCTTTGCTGTATCCGTTTGGTTCATTTCTTTAAGGGCGGAATAGGCTTTTTCTCTCGCCCCCACATCCACCCAGCCCGGTTTCTCCCGCCTGAGAAATTCAAGCTCCTCACTGGCACGGGCCATGCCATAGAAGTGGGCGTTCTCCCCCACATGGGCACGGAAGGCATTATCACCTTCCACCCGCAGCCGGTTCGCCAGGTGCGTCAGAAGGTCATTCAGCGGCTGTATGGCCTTCCCCAGCATGGCGTTTGCCCTGCTGCGAACCGCGACCAGCATTTTCCACAAGTCTGCGACCGGATAACGGAGCGATACCGGTCCCCACTCCGTCACGGTGTCAAACAGGCTGCGGGTGACCTTCATCAGCCTGTCCATCACGCTGAGCAGCGCCGTGGTGTCCAGCCTCCACAGCAGCTCATCGATTTTGCCCGCCAGATAGTGGTACGGGTTGTAGATCCGTAACGTCCGCAGCGTCCCCTGTACCGCAGGCATATCCAGAAAACGGTTGAGCTGATTCATGCTCCCGTCCAGCAGGCGGCTGTAGCTCCCCGCCTTGTCCAGCTCGTTAAAATGGGCTTTGCGGAGCGACAGGAACATCACCTTGAGGCTTCCCTTAAACAGTGAACCTAGCTCGGGGAAGCAGCCCACCAGCGTCAGGCCGAGACCGACCCACGGCCAGACGTCGGTGTCGTTCTTTTTAATCTTTTTACAGTTGGCGATAAGGTCACGCACGTCACAGACCTGATCGACCAGCGGGATCATTGAGATAACCGTGCCGGTGACTATCTGTCCGGTCGTCTGCTGCTCGTTGAAATCGCCCTGCAGGGTTTCCCACAGCCATTCGCCTGCGGCCTTTGCCTTATCCGCCAGTTCGTCATACCAGGCTGGCGGTGGTGGCTGGTAAAAGGCCAGTGCGTTTTGCAGTTCCCGATCGATCATGCTTAACCCTCCCTGTGGCTGGTTTTCGCCAGCAGCGTATCCCACGGCTCCCAGGGTTTCTCCGGCTCTGGTGGGGGTAACTGATAGGTGACCGTCGCGGACTCAAACGGTACGTTTTTGTGCAGGGCATACCCCTGTTCATCCAGCACACCGGCCAGCTCGCTGCCACCTTCAAAGTGGATGGTGTAGGGCGCTTTCGGTATCGGGTCACACCCGTCGAAGAAATTCAGGGCAAGATCGTATTTTCCATCACCGGGAAGGTAGGGCATCTTCACCTTTATGGTCGCCGGTGCGGTCAGATGCGTGCGCCTGATCTTCCGCGTGTAGGTCGTGTCGGTGCCGTACTCGATTTTCCCGGCGTCGATGATGAGATAGCTGCCGCCGCCGATCAGCGTCACCCGCTTTTTCCCGGCAAACAGCATGTCACTGGCGGAAAGCAGGCTCATCCTTTGCTCTGCCGAAATATGCATCTCCCCGTTCTGGGCCTGAATCTGTACCGGGCCTTCGCTGGCGTTCAGCGTCAGGCTACCTGCCTGCGCAAACAGCCCGACGCTTTCCCCCGCCAGTATCGCCGTGTTACCCGTTGCGCCACTGCTGACATCCCCTCCGGCATTCACCGCTACGTTATCAGCCGCAGCCAGCTGCATATGCTCCCCGCTGGTGAAAGCGACGCCTTCCGGGCCGTGGAAGTGGATCAGTTTATTGAGCGGCTTCAGCCGCTTATCAAACATCGCTATCTGGCTGGCGATATCGGCTTCCAGCGCCTGGGCCTGCTCTGCCGCTGCTGCCAGTTGTTTAATCTGTTCCCGGCAGATTTCAATTTCCCGCAGCGCGGTAGCCATATCCAGCACTTCACCTGTGGCTTTCGTCTGGCCGTCGGCGGTGATAAACAGCCCCTTTGCCACCCGGATCACCCCGTGCTCGTCGGTACGCAGTTCAAACCCGGAGCCACGCGGCTTATCGTGATCGTCGGTGATATGTCCCTGGTTAAGCTGGCTGGCAGCGTACGGCGTGGTCAGGGCGATATGCTCTTCGCCGCGCTGGTCTTCCATCCGCAGCTCATTTCCGCCAGCGGTTCGCAGGATGTTCTGGCTGCGATTGTCCCGGGTGACAACGTCCTGATGTTCTGAATCATGAAACACATGAGCCATGTAGGGGCGGTCAATATCACCGCCGTCATACGCAATGCCCACTTCCGTGCCGTCCGTCAGCGGCATATGCCAGCCGTACTCATCTCCGGCATACGGCTTCGCCTGACGCACCCACAGGAAGTTAAAACCCGGTTCTGCATCTTCACGGGAGAAATCAAGCTTCACCCGGTAGCGGCCCGAGCCGTCGAGGTGGGCATAGATGTCGTGCTTCTCCCGGCTCTCAATCCGGGCCGGAAGCGAACCGTGAATGGCCGGACGGGGGATGTCAGGCGGACGGAAGCAGAACCGTTCGCTGTAGGGCATCCCCCACACCGAAACGTGTAGACGCGAATCGCGAGAGGCGCGAAAGGAGGTGAAGGTGATGAGTACTCCATCATTCAGGTCACTGAGCGTGCTGCCTGGCGTTTCCAGTACCTGGCCGGGGGTTAGCCCGGAGGCGTTGCTGAACAGGTGCAGGCGGGCGGACTTATTCAGCTCACGCTCATGATGAAGCCGGGCAAGAAAAGCGCCGCTGCCGGTTTCCGGCTCTGACGTGGTATCGTCGCCCGCTTCCGGGAACGGACCACCATAGCAGTAATGCTCCCCGGTGGTGACGGCATCACTGCGCACGGTGACCGCTGAATCCATTGGCATGCCAGCGGTACGGTAGTTATAGTCCCGCGTTCTTACCAGCCCGGTCACCGTACTGTGCCAGGTCCGCAGCCCCCAGACCGACTCTTCCGCCCCGTCGTACAGCCCGGCAGGCTCCTGATATGGCTGCATGACGTCAAATTCATAGCCGAGCTGGCTGTCGGCAAAGATCACGGTATCCAGACCGGTAATCTCATTCGCACCACAGCGATACCAGATGCCCGTTTCTGCTAGCAGGCGCTGGATAAACTCCAGGTCACTCTCCCTCCACTGGGTCATTAGCTCCCGCTGCGGATAGTTACGTTCCAGACGGAAATCCAGGTCAGTCCCTTCGAAACCATGCACCCGCAGGATGTGCTCTACCAGCTCCGGCACGGAGAGGTTCTGGTAGACGGCACAGCGACGGGTCAGGCTCAGCAGGTGCAGGCGGGAGGAGAGCGTCACCGCGTAGTGCGACTGATCTGCGCTGGTTCCCAGCCATTCAAAGCGGGTGATAATACCGTGCACGGTCCTGCCATGACGCATAAGCAGGCTGGCATATTTCAACAGGACGTCGCTGCCCGTGACTTCCTGCGAGGTAGTGAACTCAATCCGCCAGGAGAAGGGGGTACTCAGCGCGTCGGTGCCGCGAAAGCGCAGCACGTCGGGTAACACCGGGCTGTCGTTGACTGTAAGGGTGTAGGGAGATACGGGGTCCATCAGCGCAATCCTGAGTATAATCAGCGAGCTGAAAATAGTCCGCTCTATAACCTTACAAAACAAGAGGAATGGCGAGGCCTGATGCAAAATTAGGAATTTGACCTCCGTCGTGTGCTTACCTGTCCCGAGCTTTGTTAAGGTTTGCAGACGAAAAGTCGTTCATAAAATTTCACCATAGTAATGCAGAGAGGCAAAGTATTACCTGAACCGCTGCGATGGTGAAGCAATTTGTTTTAGTTTTAGTTTGTTGTTCATCTATTTTGCATAAGTTAACGCGTCGCCAATAAATAATTAGCAGGCAATGATTAATAGTATTGTGCATTAATAGGCGCGACTGTTGTGCAATATATGCCCAGGGAATGTCCGAAAAGTTACCCGAGGCAGGCAGGGCAAGAAAAGCGCAAAGTTGCGAGGCGCGTCACGCTCGCGAAACGTTTCGCTAGTCGCTTTTAGGAATGTTGCTATATGTCACATTATTACAGCCGCCGCTGCGCCATAGTATATTCAAGCCAAACAAATAATGCGGAGGTAGCCAATCATAGCAATTGATTCAGCGTCTCTTCACAGCAATGGCGGTTTTTTGTAGAATACCAATAATAATTAAACGAGGTTGTTATGATTGAGCATGAACTGGGGAACTGGAAAGATTTTATCGAAGGTATGCTTCGTAAATAATTCCAGATACGCACTAAGAAAGAAGCACTATAATAAAAGAAGCGTGAACAATATCACGCAACAGCGAGGCGGCCACTGTGGGCCGCCTTTTTTGTTGTTCAATCTTCCTGACGCTCTTTGAGCGGGAAGCGCTGACGCACCAGCACGAAGAAAAGCGGCACAAAGAAGATCGCCAGCACGGTAGCGGAGATCATCCCGCCCATTACCCCGGTTCCCACCGCGTGTTGGCTACCGGAGCCAGCGCCGCTGCTGGTGGCCATCGGCAGGACACCAAAGATAAACGCCAGCGAGGTCATCAGGATCGGCCGCAGGCGCTGGT
The DNA here is from genome assembly GCF_031987975.1 of Pseudescherichia sp. Lineage (GTDB taxonomy): Bacteria > Pseudomonadota > Gammaproteobacteria > Enterobacterales > Enterobacteriaceae > Pseudescherichia. Next base: position 131,605 of record NZ_DALZYX010000010.1, read on the forward strand.
GACAAGCGTGTAGCGTCGCCGAGAGCAGATCCTGGCCTTTAGCGTTCATCTCGTTGGCAAACTCGACGATAAGAATGGCGTTTTTCGCCGATAGCCCAATGACGGTGAGCAGCCCCACCTGGAAGTAGACGTCATTCTCCAGGCCGCGCATCCAGGTCGCCAGCAGGGCGCCGATCACCCCGAGCGGTACCACCAGCATCACCGAGAAGGGTACCGACCAGCTCTCATAGAGTGCCGCCAGGCAGAGGAAGACCACCAGCAGCGAGATAGCATACAGCGCCGGAGCCTGCGCGCCGGAGAGCCGCTCCTGGTAGGACATAGCGGTCCACTCAAGGCCAAAGCTACCGGGCAGCTGGCTCACCAGCTTCTCCATAATGTCCATGGCGGTACCGGTACTGACCCCGGTCCCAGCCTCACCGACAATCTCTACGGCGGAGTAGCCGTTGTAGCGCTCCAGGCGCGGAGAGCCGGTCTCCCAGCGGGAAGTGGCAAAGGCAGAGAAGGGCACCATGCTCCCAGCGCTGTTACGCACGTACCACAGGTTAATGTCATCCGGCAGCATGCGGTACTTCGCCGCCGCCTGGACGTAGACCTTCTTCACGCGTCCGCGATCCATAAAGTCATTCACGTAGCTGGAGCCCCAGGCGGTTTGCAGCGTGTCGTTGATATCATCGATAGAGACGCCGAGCGCCTGGGCCTTATGCTGATCGATATCGATCTGTAACTGCGGGCTGTCATCGAGGCCGTTGTGACGTACGCGGGCGAGGGACGGATCGCGCCCGGCCAGCTCCAGCAGCTTGTCGCGAGCAGCCATCAGCGCGTCATGTCCGGCTCCGGCGTGATCCTGTAGCTCCATATCAAACCCGGCGGAGCTGCCGAGGCCGCTGATAGCCGGTGGGCTGCTGGCAAAAACCCGCGCCTCGTTGATATCGCGAAACGCCTTCGTAGCACGATCGATAATGGCAAACGAGCTACCGGTTTTGGGGTCGCGCTCGTCCCAATCCTTCAGGCGGACAAACATACGCGCCACGTTCTGGCCGTTGCCGCCCGGCCCGGAGCCGATGGTGGCGAAGACCGACATGACGTTATCTTTCTCGTGGGTCGAGAAGTATGCTTCTACCTTCTCTACCACCTTCAGCGTCTGCTGCTGGGTCGCGCCGCTGGGGAGCTGCACCGAGGTGGTGAACATGCCGCGATCCTCCTGCGGCAGAAACGAGGTCGGCAGGCGCAGGAAGAGAAACACCATGCCGCCGAGTAGCAGGGCGTAGATCAGCATCCAGCGCAGGCTGCGGTGGAGAATTTTGGCGACGCCGGACTCGTAGCGCGCCGCGCTGCGGTTAAACATCCGGTTAAACCAGCCGAAAAAGCCCGTCTGTCCGTGCTGCTCCCCTTTGTTTATCGGCTTGAGCAGGGTCGCGCAGAGCGCCGGGGTGAGGATCATCGCCACCAGCACCGACAGCACCATTGCTGCCACGATGGTGATCGAAAACTGGCGATAGATCGCCCCGGTAGTGCCGCCAAAGAAGGCCATTGGCACGAACACCGCCGACAGCACCATCGCGATACCCACCAGCGCGCCCTGGATCTGGCCCATCGATTTACGCGTGGCCTGGCGCGGGGACAGCCCCTCCTCGCTCATGATGCGCTCGACGTTCTCCACCACCACGATGGCGTCATCCACCAGCAGGCCAATGGCCAGCACCATAGCGAACATGGTCAGGGTATTGATGCTGTAGCCAAAGGCGTAGAGTACGGCGAAGGTACCGAGCAGCACCACCGGCACGGCAATGGTCGGGATAAGGGTCGCGCGGAAGTTTTGCAGAAAAAGGTACATCACCAGGAAGACCAGCGCGATGGCCTCCAGCAGGGTTTTCACTACGTCGATAATCGAGGCTTTAACGAAGGAGGTGGTCTCGTAGGCTACCTTGTACTCCAGGCCGTGAGGAAAGAAGTGCGACAGCTCGTCGAGCCGGTTGAGCACCAGGTTCGCCGTCTCCATCTCGTTAGCCCCGGAGGCCAGCTTGACGCCGAGACCGGAGGCCGCCTTGCCGTTAAAGCGGCTCAGGTAGTCATACTTCTCTGCGCCCATCTCCACCTGCGCGACGTCACCGAGGCGCACCTCAGAGCCGTCCTGGTTAACCCGCAGGGTGATGTTGCGAAACTGCTCTGGGGTTTCTAACAGTGACTGGGCGTTGATGGTGGCGTTCAGCGCCTGCTTGTCCACCGACGGGGTGCCGCCCAGTTGGCCGACGGCGATCTGCGCGTTCTGCGCCTCAATAGCATCGGTTACATCCTTTGCCGTCAGCTGAACGCTGTTCAGGCGGGCCGGATCGAGCCAAATACGCATTGAATACTGCGAGCCGTAGGCGTCGATGTCGCCCACGCCGTTAACCCGGCTGAGGGGATCCTGAATGTTACTTGCGACATAGTCGGCGATATCCTGCTTATCCATCGAGCCGTCCGTAGAGACGAAGGCGATGGTCAGGATATTGGTATCGCCGGTTTTACGTACCGTTACGCCCTGGTTCTGCACCGCCTGGGGCAGCTTGCGCATCGCCGACTGGAGCTGGTTCTGCACCTGCTGCACCGCCTCGTCAGGATCGGTTCCCGCGGTAAAGCTGAGGGTCACCGTCGCCTGTCCAGTGGCGCTGCTTTGCGAGGACATGTACATCAGGTTATCCAGCCCGGTCATGTTTTGCTCAATGACCTGGGTAACGGTATTCTCCAGCGTTTGTGCGGAGGCGCCGGGATAGTTGGCCGTGATCCGCACGTTGGGCGGGGCCAGATCGGGATACTGCTCGACAGGCAGCGAAAGAATGGCCAGCGTGCCGGTGAGGCACAAAATGATAGCTAACACCCAGGCGAAAATTGGGCGATCAATAAAGAAATTCGCCATCAGAAGTGAGACCTCTTTTATTGTGCTTTCTAACTCAACATTGCTTTATCCCACTTTAACGGCAATCGCCTGACTAAACGTGGAGAAAAAAAGGAGAAAGTGTAAATTATCACGCCGCATGATGACCCAGGGGAAATAAATTGATCTGGCACAGGAACGGAGAAGATAGATAACCATCCTGGGCATATGGACATTGCCTCTCTTTAACGACGTCGGTAAACAGAGAAACATAAGATTTACTGGATCAGACAAGAAGGTGCCATGAATCGTTTTGTTATGGCGAATAGCCAGCAATGTATAGGATGTCGTGCCTGTGAAGTCGCCTGCGTGATGGCGCATAACGGTGAACAGCATGTATTGAGCAGCGCGCAGTTTCATCCGCGCATCACCGTTGTGAAGCATCAGCGGCAGAGCGGGGCGGTAACCTGCCACCACTGCGAGGCCGCCCCCTGCGCCCGGAGCTGCCCCAACGGCGCAATTAGCCGGGTCAGCGACAGTGTTCAGGTCGATCAGCAGAAGTGTATCGGCTGTAAATCCTGCGTCGTGGCCTGCCCCTTTGGCACCATGCAGGTATTGGTTACCTCAACAGGAGAGAGCCAGCTCAACGCCACGGCGCACAAGTGCGATCTCTGCCTGACGCGCCCCGACGGCCCTGCCTGCGTAGAAAACTGTCCGGCCGATGCGCTGCGGCTGGTAACCAGTGAAACGCTGGCGGCTCAGGTCAAAGCGCGCCGCCTGCGTACGGCCTGCCAGCAGGCGATGCCGTGGCGCAGCGAGGCCCCTATACTGCCCGACCGGCGTAAGATCGTGCAGATGCAGGCCACGCCCGCCCGCGGCGAGCCGGATAAACTTGCGGCCGAGGCGCGCAAACACCATTTCGCTGAAATCTACCTGCCTTTTCGCACTGCCCAGGCGCAGCGTGAGGCCCAGCGCTGCCTGACGTGCGGGGAGCACAGCATTTGTGAGTGGACCTGCCCGCTGCATAACCACATTCCGCAGTGGATCGCACAGGTAAAGGCGGGAAACATTGCGGCGGCAGTTGAGCTATCGCACCAGACCAACTGCCTGCCGGAAATAACGGGCCGCGTCTGCCCGCAGGATCGGCTCTGCGAGGGAGCCTGCACGGTGCGCGACGACTATGGCGCGGTGACCATCGGCAATATTGAGCGCTATATCTCTGACCAGGCGCTGGCGCAGGGCTGGCGGCCCGATCTGCATCAGGTTGCACCGGTTGATAAGCGGGTGGCGATTGTCGGGGCTGGCCCGGCCGGGCTAGCCTGCGCCGACGTGCTGGCTCGCCACGGGGTGAGCGCCACGGTATTCGATCGCCATCCAGAGATTGGCGGCCTGCTGACCTTCGGGATCCCGGCCTTTAAGCTGGATAAATCTCTACTCGCCCGCCGTCGGGAAATCTTCTCCGGGATGGGGATCCGTTTCGAGCTTAACTGTGAGGTAGGCAAAGACGTGGCGCTGGAGAGCCTGCTCAACGACTACGACGCGGTGTTTGTTGGCGTTGGCACCTACCGCTCCATGAAAGCCAATCTGCCCAATGAGGATGCGCCGGGGGTTTACGATGCGCTGCCATTTTTAATCGCCAATACAAAGCATTTGATGTCTTTGCCGCAAACCGCTGACGCGCCGTACATTAATACCGAGGGGCTGAACGTAGTGGTGCTGGGCGGCGGCGATACGGCGATGGACTGCGTGCGTACCGCTCTACGCCACGGGGCGAGCCGGGTGACCTGCGCCTACCGTCGCGACGAGGCCAATATGCCCGGCTCGAAGAAAGAGGTTAAAAATGCCCGCGAAGAGGGAGCCGAATTTGAGTTTAACGTCCAGCCGCTCACGCTGGAGCTGGACGACAGCGGCAGCGTCTGCGGTGTACGGATGCAGCGTACTGCGCTGGGCGAGCCGGATAGTAACGGTCGCCGCCGTCCGGTGCCTATCGCTGGCAGTGAGTTCGTCATGCCTGCGGATGCGGTGATCATGGCCTTTGGTTTTAATCCTCACGCAATGCCCTGGCTGGAGCAGCATGGCGTGGTGATGGATAGCTGGGGCCGCATCGCCGCCGGCGTTGAGAGCCGCTACCGCTCCCAGACCAGCAATGTGAAAATCTTCGCCGGAGGCGACGCGGTACGCGGGGCGGATCTGGTGGTTACAGCGATGGCGGAGGGGCGGCACGCGGCGCAGGGGATGCTGGCCTGGATGGGGGTAGAGCACGACAAGGCAGGCCTCAGGGCGTAAGATAGGTATTTGCATTCATCTTTTGGGGCCTGTATGTCGCTGAAAATAGACGTTATCAAAGATAAGATCCTCTCTGACAATTACTTTGTGTTACGCAATATCACCTACGATCTGACCCGTCGCAACGGGGAGGTGATCCGCCACCGCCGCGAGGTGTACGATCGCGGCAACGGGGCGACCATTCTCCTCTACAACAGAGAAAAGCGCAGCGTGGTGCTGGTCCGCCAGTTCCGCATTGCCACCTGGGTCAATGGCAACGAAGATGGTCGGCTGATTGAGCCGTGCGCCGGTCTGCTGGACAACGACGAGCCGGAAGTCTGCGCACGCAAAGAGGCCATTGAGGAGACGGGGTATCAGGTGGGTGAGGTACGTAAGGTCTTTGAGCTGTATATGTCCCCTGGCGGCGTCACCGAAATCGTCCACTTCTTTATTGCTGAATACAGCGACAGTCTGAAGGCAAATGGCGGCGGCGGCGTAGAAGATGAGGATATTGAAGTACTTGAGATGCCTTTCACCCAGGCGCTGGAAGCAGTAGCCAGCGGCGAGATACGCGACGCTAAGGCGGTGATATTGCTGCAATATTTACAGGCTTCCGGACTAATGTCTTGATATTAATCGGGTTAATAACATGCATTTAGAATAAATCTATCCGATAAATCCGATTGAGTCAGCTACCCCTGGACGACGAAGATACCGCTGTTTACTCGCTATGCTTCTACTTCTGGGGTTGTACCGTTCATGCGTTATCGCGTTTTGCTGCTGCTTAGTCTGTTTGTCGCCTCGTCTGCGTGGGCGGCCCCTGCCCAGCAGAATTTTTCCGACTGGCAGGTCACCTGTAATAACCAAAATTTCTGCGTAGCACGCAATACCGGCGAGCACCATGGATTAGTCATGACCCTGACGCGCAGCGCGGGGGCGCGCACGGATGCACAGCTGCGTATCGAACTGGGTGGCAGCCAGACGCCGTCGGCAAAAGAGCCGCCCGTTGCGCCACGCCTGCTGATCGATGGCATGCCGCTGCGGCTGGAGGCTCAGCACTGGGCGATGTCACCGTGGCGATTAATCACCGAGCATGCGCCTACCATCACGGCCTTTTTACAGATCATTCAGAATGCGCAGGCGATAACCCTGAAGGACGGGCAGGGCACTATCTCCCTGGTGGGCCTGAAGGCAGCGCTACTGTTCATTGATGCTCAGCAGAAGCGCGTCGGCAGCGAAACCGCGTGGATTAAAAAGGGTGGCAACCCGTCGTTGAGCGTACCGCCCGCACCGGCTCTGAAAGGCGTAGCGGTGGTGAATCCGACCCCGACCCCGCTTAGCCGGGAGGAGATGGAGGCGCTGCTGGACTATGGCAGCATGCGGATGAATAACAGCCAATGCTCGCTGGATCCCATGCGCCGGGAGGTTCGCGTTACTGCCTTAACCGACAATAAAGCGCTGCTGATCGTCAGCTGCGAGGCGGGGGCTTACAATACGGTGGATCTCGCCTGGCTGGTATCGCGCAGCAAACCCTACGTGGCCAAGCCGGTACGCCTGCGTTTGCCCTTTATCCCGAGCAGCGGCAACGATGAGATGGAGCTGATGAATGCCGGATTCGATCAGAAAACCCGCGAATTGACAACGCTTGCCAAGGGTCGCGGGCTGGTGGATTGCGGTATCCAGACCCGCTGGCGTTTTGACGGCCAGCGTTTTCGTCTGGTGCGCTATGCAGAAGAGCCAAGCTGCGATAACTGGCATGGGCCAGACGCCTGGCCCACGCTGTGGATCACGCGTTAAGCACCTTTTTCGCTTTGGCGACCACATTCTCAACGGTAAAGCCAAAGAACGGGAACAGCTTGTCGGCCGGGGCGGATTCACCGTAGCCGGTCATCCCGACAATGGCCCCTTTCAGGCCGACATATTTGTACCAGTAGTCGGCAATGCCAGCCTCAACGGCCACGCGGGCGTTAACGTCTGACGGCAGCACCGACTCGCGGTACTCATCATCCTGGGCATCAAAGATATCCGTCGATGGCAGAGAGACCACCCGCACCTTGTGACCTTCAGTGCTCAACTGCTCCGCCGCCTTCACGGTGATCTCCACCTCAGAGCCGGTGGCGATGAGGATCAGATCCGGCAAGCCGTCGCTGTCCTTCAGGATATAGCCGCCGCGGGAGATGGCTTTCACCTGCTCCGGGGTACGCTCCATCTGGGTGAGGTTCTGACGGGAGAGGATCAGCGCGGTTGGGCCGTTGTGGCGCTCAATCGCCAGCTTCCAGCCGACAGCAGCTTCGACCTGGTCACAGGGACGCCAGGTGCTGAAGTTTGGCGTCAGGCGCAGGCTGGCGAGCTGCTCAACCGCCTGGTGCGTCGGGCCGTCTTCCCCAAGGCCGATGGAGTCATGGGTGTAGACCATGATCTGGCGGGCCTTCATCAGCGCCGCCATCCGCGCCGCGTTACGTGCGTACTCAACAAACATCAGGAAGGTGGCAGTATAGGGCACGAAGCCGCCGTGATGGGCGATGCCGTTGGCAATGGCGGTCATGCCGAACTCACGCACGCCGTAATGAATATAGTTCCCGGCCGCGTCCTCTTTCAGCGAGGTAGACCCGGACCAGATGGTCAGGTTACTCGGGGCAAGGTCAGCTGAACCGCCCAGCAGCTCCGGCAGCGCCGGACCGTACTGATTAAGCGCGTTTTGTGACGCTTTACGGGTGGCGATCTTCGCCGGCTCCGCCTGCAGTTTAGTAATGTACTCCTGGGTTAGCTGCTCCCAGTTCTCCGGCAGGCCACCGCCCATCCGGCGAGAGAACTCAGCCGCCAGCTCGGGGTGCGCTTTCTCATAGGCGGCAAATTTCTCATTCCACGACTGTTGGGCTTTTTCGCCGCGCTCGCGACCATCCCACGCCTGGTAGATCTCTTTCGGAACCTCAAAGGCCGGGTGCTTCCAGCCCAGCTTCTGACGGGTCAGGGCGACTTCCTCTTCCCCCAGCGCCGCGCCGTGAGACTCCTCTTTGCCCGCTTTGTTCGGTGAGCCAAAGCCAATCACCGTGCGGCAGATAATCAGCGACGGCTTATCCTTCACGCTCTGCGCTTCAAGAATTGCCGCTTTGATTGCCTCCGGATCGTGACCGTCGATCTCATGCACTACGTGCCAGTGGTAGGCTTCAAAACGTTTGGCGGTATCGTCGGTAAACCACCCTTCGGTTTCACCGTCAATGGAGATACCGTTGTGATCGTAGAAGCCGATGAGCTTGCCCAGCCCCAGCGTGCCTGCCAAAGAGCAGACCTCGTGGGAGATCCCCTCCATCAGGCAGCCGTCGCCCATAAAGGTGTAGGTAAAGTGATCGACAATCTCATGTCCCGGCTGGTTAAACTGTGCCGCAAGGGTACGCTCGGCAATCGCCAGACCCACTGCGTTAGCCAGCCCCTGGCCGAGCGGGCCGGTAGTCGTCTCAACGCCCGGCGTATAACCGATCTCCGGGTGGCCTGGCGTTTTCGAGTGCAGCTGACGGAAGTTTTTCAGCTCCTCAATCGGCAGATCGTAGCCGGAGAGGTGCAGCAGGCTGTAGAGCAGCATCGAGGCGTGACCGTTGGAGAGAATAAAGCGATCGCGGTCATACCACGTTGGATCGGTCGGATTGTGCTTAAGGAAATCATTCCACAGCACTTCGGCGATATCGGCCATCCCCATCGGTGCGCCAGGGTGGCCGGAGTTGGCTTTCTGTACCGCGTCCATGCTCAGGGCGCGAATGGCATTGGCAAGCTCTTTACGGGACATATTTCACTCCATGACAAAAATTAAAGTTTAGCGGCAAGCAGATCTTCAAGTTTGCGCTGGTCAACGGCGAACTGGCGGATACCGTCAGAGAGTTTTTCTACCGCCATCGGATCCTGGTTATGTTCCCAGCGGAATTCAGCTTCGGTCAGCGGCTCCTGACGTGGGAAGCTTTGTGACGTCGGCACCAGCTTGCGTTCAATGGTGCCCTCTTTATCCTGCAGCTCCTGCAGCAGCGCCGGAGAGATAGTCAGACGGTCGCAGCCGGCGAGGGCCACAATCTGTTCGATACGGCGGAAGCTTGCCCCCATCACGATGGTTTCGTAGCGGTTGCGTTTGTAGTAGTCGTAGATATTACGTACCGATTTCACGCCTGGATCCTCTTCCACCACGTAGGGATCCTGCGGCTTGCGCTGCTGATACCAGTCATAGATACGGCCCACGAACGGGGAGATCAGGTAGACACCTGCTTCGGCGCAGGCCCGCGCCTGGGCAAAGGAGAAGAGCAGGGTCAGGTTACACTTGATGCCCTCTTTCTCCAGCTCTTCAGCGGCGCGGATCCCCTCCCAGGTTGAGGCCAGCTTGATCAGAATGCGCGACTTATCGATGCCCAGCTCCTCATAGAGCTGTACGATACGGCGGGCCTTGGCGATGCTCTTCTCTTTATCAAAGGAGAGGCGAGCATCCACTTCGGTAGAGACGCGACCCGGAATGCTTTTCAGAATTTCCGCACCGATATTCACCGCCAGCTTGTCGCTGGCTTCGGCAACCTGCTGCTCCTGAGTCTGTCCGCGCGCTTTACCATACTCCAGCGCATCGTCGACCAGGTGAGAGAAGTGCTCCAGCGCTGCGGCTTTAAGCAGCAGGGAGGGGTTAGTGGTTGCGTCTTCCGGTTGGTAGTGACGAATGGATTCGATATCACCGCTGTCGGCCACGACGGTGGTGAACTGTTTGATGCCGTCTAAGTAGTTCATACACGATACTCCTTGAAAAGCAAAAGCTTACGTGAGTGTGTTGATTCACACTTTTGTGAAAGATGAAACATGCATAACAAAAAAGCATAGCAGACCGGCACTGGTTTGCTGGCGTAAGCGCATAACACCGTTGATATAAATTGATAACAAATTTTGCGGTGGGGTCGTCAGAGTTTGGCAGCGTTCAAAGTTTATGCCGCGCGCAGCGGCGATACTAGGCGGCGCGTCAGGAGCGCTATCACGCTTCAACCCTACAAACGATACGTGAAAGGAACATCATAATGGACGACCAGTTAAAACAGAGTGCCCTCGATTTTCACGAGTTCCCCGTCCCCGGAAAGATTCAGGTCTCCCCGACAAAACCGCTTACTACTCAGCGCGACCTGGCGCTGGCCTACTCCCCGGGTGTTGCCGCCCCCTGTCTGGAGATTGAAAAAGATCCGCTGGCAGCCTTTAAGTACACTGCGCGCGGCAACCTGGTGGCGGTCGTCTCTAACGGCACGGCGGTGCTGGGGCTGGGCAATATTGGCGCGCTGGCGGGCAAGCCGGTGATGGAGGGCAAGGGCGTCCTGTTTAAGAAATTCGCTGGCATCGACGTCTTTGACATCGAGGTCGATGAGCTGGATCCGGATAAGTTTATCGACGTGGTCGCGGCGCTGGAGCCGACCTTCGGTGGCATCAACCTTGAAGATATCAAAGCGCCGGAGTGCTTCTATATTGAAGCAAAGCTACGCGAGCGGATGAACATTCCGGTGTTTCACGATGACCAGCACGGTACGGCGATCATTAGCACCGCCGCCATTCTCAACGGCCTGCGTGTGGTAGAGAAGAACCTCTCCGACGTGCGGATGGTCGTCTCCGGCGCGGGAGCGGCGGCCATCGCCTGTATGAACCTGCTGGTGGCGTTGGGGATGCAGAAGCATAATATCGTGGTGTGCGACTCGAAGGGGGTCATCTATCAGGGCCGCGAGACGCCAATGGCCGAAACCAAGGCCGCCTACGCCATAGAGGATAATGGCAAACGTACCCTGGCGGAGGTGATGCAGGATGCGGATATCTTCCTCGGTTGCTCGGGGCCGAACGTCCTGACCCAGGAGATGGTGAAGCAGATGGCGCGCCAGCCGCTGATCCTCGCCCTGGCGAACCCGGAGCCGGAGATCCTGCCCCCGGTAGCAAAAGCGGTGCGTGCAGATGCCATCATCTGCACCGGGCGCTCTGACTACCCTAACCAGGTCAACAACGTGCTCTGCTTCCCGTTCATCTTCCGTGGCGCGCTCGACGTGGGCGCTACCGCCATTAATGAAGAGATGAAGCTGGCGGCGGTGCACGCCATTGCCGAGCTGGCCCACGCCGAGCAGAGCGAAGTGGTGGCCTCGGCCTATGGCGATCAGGATCTGAGCTTCGGCCCGGAATATCTGATCCCCAAACCCTTCGATCCGCGCCTGATCGTCAAGATCGCCCCGGCGGTAGCCAAAGCGGCGATGGACTCCGGTGTGGCAACGCGACCCATCGCCGACTTTACCGCCTATATTGATAAGCTCACCGAGTTTGTCTACAAAACCAACCTGTTTATGAAGCCGGTCTTCTCCCAGGCGCGCAACGATCCGAAGCGGGTAGTGCTGGCGGAAGGGGAGGAGGCACGTGTCCTGCATGCAACCCAGGAGCTGATCACCCTCGGACTGGCGAAGCCGATCCTGGTTGGGCGTCCGAGCGTAATCGAGATGCGCATCCAGAAGCTGGGCTTGCAGATCCGACCCGGCGTTGACTTTGAGATCGTCAACAACGAATCCGATCCGCGTTTTAAAGAGTACTGGAGCGAGTACTACAGCATCATGAAGCGCAGCGGCATTACTCAGGAGCAGGCCCAGCGGGCGGTGATCAGCAACACGACGGTGATTGGGGCGATCATGGTGCAGCGCGGCGAGGCAGATGCGATGATCTGTGGCACCATCGGCGACTATCATGAGCACTTTAGCGTGGTTCAACAGCTGTTTGGCTACCGCGACGGTGTGCAGACGGCAGGGGCAATGAATGCCCTGCTGCTGCCAAGCGGCAACACCTTTATCGCCGACACCTACGTCAACGACGATCCAACCCCGGAGCAGCTGGCGGACATTACCCTGATGGCAGCCCAGACCGTGCGCCGGTTCGGCATCGAGCCGCGGGTGGCCCTGCTGTCGCACTCGAACTTCGGCTCGTCGAACTCACCGGCGGCGTGCAAGATGCGCGAGACGCTGGCGAGAGTGCGCGAACGCGATCCACATCTGATGATTGACGGAGAGATGCACGGCGACGCCGCGCTGGTAGAGAGCATTCGCCAGGACCGGATGCCGGACAGCCCGCTGAAAGGGTCGGCCAATATTCTGATTATGCCTAACGTCGAGGCGGCGCGGATTAGTTACAACTTACTTCGCGTCTCCAGCTCGGAGGGCGTTACCGTCGGGCCGGTGCTGATGGGCGTGGCAAAACCAGTACACGTGCTGACGCCTATCGCCTCCGTCCGCCGCATCGTCAACATGGTGGCGCTGGCGGTAGTAGAGGCGCAGACGCAGCCGTTATAGCGGCGTTAGATCCACTCTTTAACTTTGATAAACTCGCTGAGGGCAGCTTCCGGGCTGCCCTCCTGCGGCTGGTAGTTATACTCCCACGCCACCTTCGGCGGCATCGACATCAGAATCGACTCCGTGCGCCCGCCGGTCTGTAAACCAAACAGCGTCCCGCGATCCCATACCAGATTAAACTCGACGTAGCGGCCCCGGCGATAGAGCTGAAAATTGCGCTCGCGATCGCCGTAGGCCATCGCTTTCCGTCGCTGGACAATCGGCAGGTAGGCCTGGGTAAAGCCTTTGCCCACCGCCTGGGTAAAGGCGAAGCAGCGATCAAAATCCGGCGCGTTGAGATCGTCAAAGAAGATGCCGCCGATACCGCGCTGCTCCTGGCGGTGCTTCAGATAGAAGTAGTCGTCACACCACTTTTTATAGCGGGGATAGACATCTTCGCCGAACGGCTGACAGAGATCGCGTGCGGTGCGGTGCCAGTGCACGGCATCTTCGCTAAAGCCATAGTAGGGTGTCAGGTCGAAGCCGCCGCCAAACCACCAGACCGGATCCGCACCCGGCTTCTCGGCAATGAAAAAGCGCACGTTGGCATGGCTGGTGGGCACGTAGGGGTTATGCGGGTGCACCACCAGCGAAACGCCCATCGCTTCAAAGCTGCGTCCGGCCAGCTCCGGGCGGTGCGCGGTCGCCGAGGCGGGCAGGGCATCGCCGTGCACGTGAGAGAAGTTGACACCCGCCTGCTCGAAGATGCCACCGTCGCGCAGAACGCGGGTGCGCCCGCCGCCGCCGGCCTCGCGCTGCCAGTTATCTTCAAAGAAGGCGGTGCCGTCGATGGCAGAGAGCTGCTGGCAGATGCTATCCTGCAGCTGAAGGAAAAAGGCTTTCACCAGGTGTGCGTCAGGTTTACTCATTATCGTTTCTTCGAGTGCGCTTTGTGATTATCGAACCAGCTAAAGTAGCTCAGCACGCCGGAGGCAATGGCCGAGGCAATCTTCTGGCGAAATGCTTTAGTCCCCAATAGCTGCTCTTCAGCGGGATTAGTAATGAATGAGGTCTCTACCAGCACCGACGGCACGGAGGGAGACTTCAGCACCACAAACGCAGCCTGCTCGGTGTGCTTGCTGTGCAGGCGGTGCACCGGCTTGATCTGCTTAAGAATATGCGAGCCAAGGGTCAGGCTGTTCTTGATGGTGTCGGTCTGCACCAGGTCAAAAAGCACCTGTTGTAGATAGTGATCCTTATCGCGTGCTTTTTTGCCTGCCAGGTCGTCGGCGGCGTTCTCGCGATCGGAGAGGTATTTTGCCATCGCGCTACTGGCTCCCCGGTTAGAGAGGGCGAAGACCGACGCGCCTGCCGCATCCGGATTGGTAAAGCCGTCGGCATGGATTGACATAAAGAGATCCGCCCCGTGCTGGTGGGCAATCTCGACGCGGTCGTAGAGCGGAATAAAGGTATCTCCGGTTCGCGTCAATCGCGCGTCAATGCCCTTGCTGCGCAGGATGGCGCGGACGTTTTTGGCAATCGCCAGCACCACATGCTTCTCTTTCGAGCCGTTATGGCCTATCGCGCCGGTGTCGATCCCGCCGTGGCCAGGATCGAGCATTACCACGCGCCTGGATCCCGCCTTTTTGGCCTTCGGCTTGGTATGCCCGTTGCTGGTCTTCAGCGATGCGTCATCTTTGGCGATAGCCTGCGACGTGCCTGTCAGTGTCAATGCCGCCAGACCTGCTTTCAGAACCTGACGACGCGATGTAAGTACTTTTAATGGTTTAAATGTGCTCATACGACCCGAAATGTATTCCTGCGTCCCTGGTGTTATAGCGTATCGCTTACAAGCTTACGACACGTCTCGCTTTGAATTGCTTTATTTTTCATTTCAATACGTGACAGTCCATTATTATGCCATTTTTTCGTTGCCATTTCGCCGCATATTGGCTTCACTGGCACTTCACGCCATAATCAACCTTTTGATCCAGAAGACAGGTAAATACCATGGAGATACGCGTTTTTCGCCAGGCCGACTTCGAAGAGGTGATCACTCTGTGGGAGCGTTGCGACCTGCTGCGTCCCTGGAACGATCCGGAGATGGACATCGAACGCAAACTGAATCATGACGTTAGCCTGTTTCTGGTGGCCGAGGTCGGCGGCGAAGTAGTCGGCACGGTGATGGGGGGCTACGATGGCCATCGCGGATCGGCCTACTACCTTGGGGTGCACCCGGAGTTCCGGGGACGGGGAATTGCCAACGCGCTGCTTAACCGCCTGGAGAAGAGGCTGATCGCCCGTGGCTGCCCAAAGATCAACATTCAGGTGCGGGAAGAGAACGATCTTGTGCTGGGAATGTACGAGCGCCTCGGCTATGAGCACGCCGACGTCATTAATCTGGGCAAACGACTGATTGAAGACGAAGAGTATTAAGTTTTAGTGAACCAAAACGAAAGGATTTAAGCCATGAAATCGCTGCGTATGCTTCTCTGCGTCCTGCCGCTGGCCCTGACCGGCTGCTCAACCCTCGGATCGGTAAACTGGTCGGCGGCTAACCCCTGGAGCTGGTTCGGCTCCTCATCGGAAGTCACCGATGAAGGCGTCGGGGCGCTGACGGCGGATACCGCGCTGGACGAGGAGTCTATAGCCGACGCGCTGGACGGTGATTACCGCCTGCGCAGCGGGATGCGCTCCGACCAGGGCGGTAACGTGGTCCGCTTCTATGAGGCGCTGGACGGCGATAAGGGCGCATTAATTATTAACGGCGAAAATGGCAAAATCAGCCGTATTGACGTGCTCGATGACAGTATTGAGAGCGATACCGGCGCGAAGGTCGGCATGCCCTTCAGTGAACTGTATGACAAGGCCTACGGCAACTGCACCAAAGCCACCGGCGACGACAGCGGCGGCGTGGAGTGTAAGGCTCAGGGCAGCCAGCACGTTAGCTATGTCTTTACCGGCAGCTGGAACGGCCCGGAAGGCTTAATGCCGCCGGATGACGAGCTGAAAAAATGGACCCTGAGTAAAATTATTTGGCGTCGTTAATTGATCGGAACAATCCTGGTCCTCTGAAAAAACGGGTACAATAGCGCCATTGATGCCGCGGTTGCGCGGCATATTTTTTAGAGGAGTAGCGATGTCTCAGGTTCAAAGCGGCATTTTGCCAGAACACTGCCGGGCGGCGATTTGGATCGAAGCGAACGTAAAGGGTGACGTTAATGCCCTGCGCGAAGGCAGTAAGATTTTTGCCGATAAGCTGGCTAACTTTCAGCTCGCCTTTGCCGAAGCAAACCTCGGGGCGGTGGTAGCTTTTGGTCACCGCGTCTGGCCCGCGCTGAGCGGTGGCGAAGGAGCCGAAGAGCTAAAAGCGTTTGTCCCTTACGGCAAAGGGCTGGCTCCGGCCACCCAGTACGATGTGATGATCCACATTCTCTCTCTGCGTCACGACGTCAACTTTTCCGTCGCCCAGGCGGCGCTGGCGGCGTTTGGCGATGTGCTGGAGGTGAAAGAGGAGACCCACGGCTTCCGCTGGGTGGAAGATCGCGACCTGAGCGGCTTTGTTGATGGCACGGAAAACCCGGCGGGCAGCGAAAAGCGCACCGAGGTGGCGGTGATCCAGGAGGGTATCGACGCGGGCGGCAGCTACGTCTTCGTTCAGCGCTGGGAGCATAACCTGAAGCAGCTCAACCGCATGAGCGTGCCGGACCAGGAGATGATGATTGGCCGCACCAAAGAGGCGAACGAAGAGATCGATGGCGATGCTCGTCCGATTACGTCGCACCTGAGCCGCGTCGATCTGAAAGAGAACGGCAAGGGGCTGAAAATCGTGCGCCAGAGCCTGCCTTACGGTACTGCCAGCGGCAAGCACGGGCTCTACTTCTGCGCCTACTGCGCCCGCCTGTATAATATTGAACAGCAGTTGTTAAGCATGTTTGGCGATACCGATGGCAAGCGTGACGCCATGCTGCGCTTCACCCGTCCGGTCACCGGTGGCTATTACTTTGCCCCGTCGTTAGACCGCCTGCTGAACCTGTAACAATCTCTTATCCTCTGCCCCTCTTAGCAGGGCAGAGGATCCTCCAGGCGGATAACTGACGCCCGACCATTCAAATGTGACTGCTCTCCCTTTTTAACTTTTCAAATTATATTATTTTCCCTGCCCGCATTATTAGTGCTTATTTCCTGATGATCTCTGGAAAATTATTTATTACAAGAATAAGTTTAAAAGGATTTATGATGACAATCAAAAAGCTATTATTAATAGCATGCTCACCATGCTGCTTTTTTGTAACTGACGTCAATGCGAGCGACTGGGAAAAAACCATTGCCGACGATCCCTTCTTTGCTGACGCCTCGTTTGATATTTCCGCCAGGAACATGTGGAAGTATTTAAAAACCGAGAACCGTTATGATAATGAGCAGGGACGTTACGCTACCTCGGTACAGCAGGCGTGGGCGCAGGGGCTAACCGTTGACTACACCTCGGGGTATTTCGCGGATCTCATTGGTTTTGATGCTTCCTATTATAGCGGCGCAAAATTAGGGGCCAGTGATGACTTTGCGTCCCGTGCTATTCTCTATAACGATAATGGTGAAGCGAAAGGCTATACCAAAATTGGTCAGCGCTATGCAAAGCTGAAAATGGATCTGCTTCGCGCCAAAGTAAATGTGAAAGGCGGCTGGTTTACCATTAAGAATACGGGCATTTTCTCTAACTCACAGCGTATGTCCCTCAACACCCACTCAGGCTGGTTTGCCAACACCGCCATTGATAACGTGAGCGTTGATGCGCTGTTTCTCGACGGTAAGGTGATGAGGCGTGATAGCCCGAACATCGACAGGATGTATATCTACGATGGCAACGGTGTCAGCCGCGAAATCGATCACGTTATCACCGGCGGCATCAACTATAACACTAAGCCCCTGAAAGCCTACTACTTCTACGGCGTTGCCGACGATCTGCTTATCAGGCAGGGCTTCGAAGGCTGGTGGGATGCTTTTCCCAATATTACCCTGGGAACGCAAATTTATGAGCAGGAGTATGGCAGCGATGCGAAAAGAACGACCTCCAGTACGGCCAGAGGGAAACAGGATTTCGATAAGCGAGCCTGGCACTACTCGACCACGATAGAGTGGCGTATCCCACAAACGCCCTGGAAAATATTGGGCGGTTTAACCTATAGCGAGGCCAAAAAAACAGGCGGCGTGGGTCAATTTACCCGTAACGTTATTGGTAATGCCCGCGGGCGTTTTAACTCACCAGCCTATGCGGATATCGATTACGTACGCGACGGTGAAACGATGCTGGCGTTAGCCACCGAGTATAAGTTTACGCCCGATCTCTCCGTCGGCGTGCGGACAAACTACAGTGAATTTGAATATGCAGGAGAGAAATTACGCCAGGGGCAGTTAGGGCTTTATAGCAACTGGAATCCGGCAAAAAACTGGACAGTCTATTTAAGCGGTGGTTATGGCTGGCACCATGAGCAGGAGTCCGACTATACCACGCCAAAACTTTATAATGGCCACTCGCAACGTGCAAATTCGCTCTCCGGTGAAATGGCAACAACGTACCGGTTCAAACTTTAAATATAATTATTATCTATAACTTTATTGATGCTCAATATATTGCATATGGATATCAAAAGCTATTTTTCAAAAACGGTGCATCTGGAACTGATTAAAAAAGTCTATTTCCTGTTTCATGAGAACCCGCGAGTTCTCTTTTCAATAAATGATGTTTGCGAGTTCTCCGATCTCAACAGGAAGCAGGTAGGCTTTATCTTAACCATTCTGGTCAGGCTGCGAATGGTCTACCGGGAGATCAAACAGAGCGGCGTAAGTAACCGCTATCTCTATCGCGCCAGATGATACGCGCGGTAAGCAGCGCCTGTGTAACAGCCGGGCTAGCCCAGGCGCTGCTTATGCTCTTTTCTGCTTGCAAATCACCAAACGGTATATAAAACCGTTACTCCTTTCGTACTGCTTATAAATAAACTGTGTTTTTGATAGTCATCACAGATATAAGGGTGCGCAATGACCGTTAACTTACTGAAAAAAGGATATCTGACGCTTGCCGCTTCAGTGTTGCTGGTAGCGCAGGCGCAGGCGACCGAGCTGCTCAACAGCTCCTATGACGTCTCTCGCGAGCTGTTTGCCGCCCTTAATCCGCCTTTCGAGCAGCAGTGGGCGAAAGAGAACGGCGGCGACAAGCTGACCATCAAGCAGTCCCACGCTGGCTCCTCCAAGCAGGCGCTGGCCATTCTGCAGGGGCTGAAGGCGGACGTGGTGACCTATAACCAGATTACAGACGTGCAGATCCTGCATGACAAAGGCAAGCTGATCCCGGCGGACTGGCAGAGCCGTCTGCCGAACAATAGCTCTCCGTTCTACTCCACAATGGCGTTCCTGGTGCGTAAGGGCAACCCGAAAAATATCCACGACTGGAATGACCTGGTGCGTTCTGACGTGAAGCTGATCTTCCCGAACCCGAAAACCTCCGGCAATGCGCGCTACACCTATCTGGCGGCCTGGGGTGCGGCAGATAAAGCCGACGGGGGCGATAAGGCGAAGACCGAACAGTTTATGACCCAGTTCCTGAAAAACGTTGAGGTATTTGATACCGGCGGTCGTGGCGCAACCACCACCTTTGTTGAGCGTGGCCTTGGCGACGTGCTGATCACCTTCGAATCCGAAGTAAATACCATTCGTAAGCAGTATGAAGCCCAGGGCTTCGAAGTCGTGGTGCCGAAAGTGAATATCCTGGCGGAGTTCCCGGTGGCGTGGGTAGATAAAAACGTGAAGGCCAACGGTACAGAGAAGGCTGCAAAAGATTACCTGAACTATCTCTACAGTCCGCAGGCGCAAACTATCATCACCGACTACTACTACCGCGTGAATAATCCGCAAGTGATGGACAAGCTGAAAGAGAAGTTCCCACAGACCGAGTTGTTTAAAGTGGAAGATCGCTTTGGCTCCTGGCCAGAGGTGATGAAAACACACTTCAATAGCGGCGGTGAGCTGGACAAGCTGCTGGCGGCGGGGCGTAGCTAATGTTTGCAGTTGCTTCAAAACGTGTGCTGCCCGGCTTTACCCTGAGCCTCGGGACCAGCCTGCTGTTCGTCTGTCTGATCCTGCTCCTGCCTCTCAGCGCGCTGGTTATGCAGCTCTCACAGATGAGCTGGGATCAGTACTGGGAGGTGGTGACCAACCCGCAGGTTGTTGCCGCCTACAAGGTCACGCTGCTGTCGGCCTTTGTCGCCTCGATTTTTAACGGCGTTTTCGGCTTGCTGATGGCGTGGATCCTCACGCGTTACCGTTTCCCTGGCCGCACCCTGCTGGATGCGCTGATGGATCTGCCGTTTGCCCTGCCAACGGCGGTAGCGGGCCTGACCCTCGCCTCGCTCTTCTCAGTCAACGGCTTCTACGGCCAGTGGCTGGCGCAGTTTGATATCAAAGTGACCTATACCTGGCTCGGTATCGCCGTAGCGATGGCCTTTACCAGCATCCCTTTTGTGGTGCGAACGGTCCAGCCGGTGCTGGAGGAGTTGGGACCAGAATATGAAGAAGCAGCCCAGACGCTGGGGGCAACGCGTCTGCAAAGCTTCCGTAAAGTGGTCATGCCGGAGCTATCCCCGGCGCTGCTGGCAGGTGTGGCACTGTCGTTTACCCGCAGCCTTGGCGAGTTTGGTGCGGTGATCTTTATTGCCGGCAACATCGCCTGGAAAACCGAAGTGACTTCACTAATGATCTTTGTGCGCCTGCAGGAGTTTGACTACCCGGCAGCGAGCGCTATTGCCTCGGTGATCCTCGCAGCCTCTCTGCTGCTGCTGTTCTCAATTAATACTCTGCAAAGTCGCTTTGGTCGACGGGTGGTAGGTCACTAATGGCAGAAGTTACTCAACTGAAACACGATCGCTCCCCTATTAACTGGGGTAAATGGTTCCTGATCGGCACCGGGATGCTGATTTCGGCATTCATTTTGGTGGTGCCGATGGTCTACATTTTCGTGCAGGCCTTCAGTAAGGGGCTGATGCCGGTGCTGGAAAATCTGGCCGATCCGGATATGCTCCACGCAATCTGGCTAACGGTGCTGATTGCGCTGATCACCGTCCCGGTTAACCTGGTGTTTGGGACGCTGCTCGCGTGGCTGGTGACCCGCTTTAACTTCCCGGGCCGTCAGCTGCTGCTAACGCTGCTCGATATTCCGTTTGCGGTATCGCCGGTCGTCGCGGGTCTCGTCTACCTGCTGTTCTACGGCTCCAACGGCCCGCTCGGCGGCTGGCTTGACGAGCACAATTTACAGGTGATGTTTGCCTGGCCCGGCATGGTGCTGGTAACTGTTTTTGTCACCTGTCCGTTTGTGGTGCGTGAGCTGGTGCCGGTAATGCTCAGCCAGGGTAGCCACGAGGACGAAGCGGCAATTCTGCTGGGCGCATCCGGCTGGCAGATGTTCCGCCGCGTGACGCTGCCTAACATCCGCTGGGCGCTGCTTTACGGCGTAGTGCTGACCAACGCCCGCGCCATCGGTGAGTTTGGTGCGGTGTCGGTGGTCTCGGGTTCGATTCGCGGCGAGACGCTATCGCTACCTTTACAGATTGAGTTACTTGAGCAGGACTACAACACGGTTGGCTCGTTTACCGCCGCCGCCCTGCTGACGTTGATGGCTATTTTGACCCTATTTTTAAAGAGTGGGTTGCAGTGGCGTTTACATAATCAAGAGAAACGCGCGCAACAGGAGGGAAATCATGAGCATTGAGATTGCCAATATTAAGAAGTCCTTTGGTCGCACCCAGGTGCTGAATGATATCTCGCTAGATATCCCTTCCGGACAGATGGTTGCGCTGCTGGGACCGTCCGGCTCGGGCAAAACCACGCTGCTGCGTATTATTGCCGGGCTTGAGCACCAGACCAGCGGGCATATTCGTTTTCACGGCACCGATGTGGGCCGTCTACATGCCCGCGACCGTAAGGTCGGCTTTGTGTTTCAGCACTATGCGCTGTTCCGCCATATGACGGTGTTCGACAACATCGCCTTTGGCCTGACCGTGCTTCCACGACGCGAGAGGCCAAACGCGGCGGCGATCAAAGCCAAGGTTACCCGGCTGCTGGAGATGGTACAGCTGGCGCATCTGGCGGATCGCTACCCGGCCCAGCTCTCTGGCGGGCAGAAGCAGCGCGTTGCCCTGGCACGCGCCCTGGCCCCGGATCCGCAGATCCTGCTGCTGGATGAACCGTTTGGCGCACTGGATGCCCAGGTACGTAAAGAGCTGCGTCGCTGGCTGCGTGAGCTGCACGAAGAGCTGAAGTTTACCAGCGTCTTCGTGACTCACGACCAGGAGGAGGCGATGGAGGTGGCCGATCGCGTGGTAGTAATGAGCCAGGGGAATATTGAGCAGGTTGACGTCCCTGAGCAGGTGTGGCGTGAGCCAGCCACCCGCTTCGTACTGGAGTTTATGGGTGAGGTGAACCGCCTGCACGGCGTGGTGCGGGGCAGTCAGTTCCACGTCGGCGCGCACCGCTGGCCGCTGGGCTACACCCCGGCGCACCAGGGCGAGGTCGATCTCTTCCTGCGTCCGTGGGAAGTGGATATCAGCCGCCGTACCAGCCTGGATGCGCCGCTGCCGGTAGTGGTCGTTGAGGCCAGCCCGAAAGGGCACTATACCCAGCTGGTGGTGCAGCCCCAGGGCTGGTATGACGAACCGCTGTCGGTTGTGCTGCGTGGAGAAGACGCCCCGCAGCGCGGCGATCGGCTGTTTATCGGCCTGCAGAATGCCCGTCTCTACAACGGCACGGAGCGTCTTGCTGAACGCGGGGATCTTGCTCTGGCGCACTCTGCCTGATAGTTTAACGCGTATGTTTATCGCCCGGTGGCGCTATCGCTTACCCGGCCTACAAGGCGATCTCCGTAGGCCCGGTAAGCGATAGCGCCACCGGGCTTTTTATTGGATAGCGATTGTGAACACACTTGAACAGACCATCGGCAATACTCCTCTGGTTAAACTTCAGCGCATGACCCCCGACAACGGCAGTGAAATCTGGGTCAAGCTGGAGGGGAATAATCCTGCCGGCTCGGTAAAGGACCGGGCCGCGCTCTCGATGATCGTGCAGGCGGAGAAGCGGGGCGAGATACAGCCCGGCGACGTGCTGATTGAGGCCACCAGCGGCAACACCGGCATCGCCCTGGCGATGATCGCCGCACTCAAAGGCTACCGCATGAAGCTGCTGATGCCGGACAATATGAGCCAGGAGCGGCGTGCAGCGATGTACGCCTACGGCGCGGAGTTGATTCTGGTGAGCCGCGAGCAGGGCATGGAAGGCGCGCGGGATCTGGCTGCGGCGATGGCCCAGCGCGGTGAGGGTAAGCTCCTCGACCAGTTCAATAACCCCGACAACCCGTACGCCCACTACACCACCACCGGCCCGGAGATCTGGCAGCAGACCGGGGGGCGCATCAGCCATTTTGTATCAAGTATGGGGACCACCGGCACCATTACCGGGGTATCGCGCTTTCTGCGCGAGCAGGAGAAGCCTGTCACCATCGTTGGCCTGCAGCCGGAGGAGGGGAGTAGCATTCCCGGCATCCGCCGCTGGCCAGCCGAGTACATGCCTGGCATTTTCAACGCCTCGCTGGTGGATCGGGTTGTGGATATTCACCAGCGTGAAGCCGAAAACACCATGCGTGCGCTGGCGGTGCGGGAAGGGATCTTTTGCGGCGTTAGCTCCGGCGGCGCGGTTGCCGGGGCAATCCGCGTTGCCAATGAAAATCCGGGGGCGATTGTGGTAGCGATTATCTGCGACCGTGGCGATCGCTACCTTTCGACCGGCGTGTTTGGTGAGGAGAGCTACGCCCAGGGGGCGGGGATTTAAACATTATGGAGATGATCTTATTTCGGGATAAAACCCGGGCGCAGCAGACGGATATCGTGGCGGTGCAGTCTCAGGTGGTGTACGGCAGCGTGGGCAATAGCATCGCGGTGCCCAATATCCGTCGGTACCCGCTAACCGTGACGGCGGTTCCTACGGTGCTGTTCAGCAATACGCCGCACTATGACACCTTCTACGGCGGCGTGATCCCCGATGAGTGGTTCAGCGGCTATCTGAAGGCACTGGATGAGCGGGAGATCCTGCGCGAGCTAAAGGCGGTGACCACCGGTTACATGGGCAGCGCCAGCCAGATTGCGCTGTTGGCGCAGTGGCTTCGTGCGGTAAAAGAGACGCATCCGGGACTGCTGATTCTGGTGGATCCGGTGATCGGCGATATCGACAGCGGTACCTACGTGCATCCCGATATACCCGAAGCCTATCGGCAACACCTGCTGCCGCTGGCGCAGGGTATCACCCCCAACGTCTATGAGCTTGAGATACTGAGCGGCAAGTCCTGCCGTGACCCTGAGAGCGCCATTATGGCGGCGAAAGGGCTGCTGTCGGAGACGCTGAAGTGGGTCGCTATTACCAGCGCTCCCGTTGCCGGCGAGCCGGACGCTATTCACGTCGTGCTGGTGACTGAAGATGCGGTAACGGTCAGCGCGCACCCGCGAGTGACGACCGATCTTAAAGGCACCGGCGATCTCTTCTGTTCCGAACTGGTGAGCGCGATAGTGCAGGGGGCAAGCGTGGCAGAAGCGATTGGCCGAGCAGGCGACCGGGTAACCGAGGTGATGAGATACACCCAGCAGGCGGGCTACGACGAGCTGATCTTACCCGCCTGATTTAATCAGGATAAGAAACAAAAATGGCACCCGCATGGGTGCCATTTTGCATTCCGGCCAGAATTACTTCTTGATGCGGATCACCGGGGTCTCGCCCACGGTTACGCTACCGGACAGCTTGTTCAGCTCTTTGATCTCGTCCATGTTGGAGATCACAACCGGCGTCAGGGTAGACTTGGCTTTCTCTTCCAGCAGCGGCAGATCGAACTCAATCACCGGATCGCCAACCTTCACGCGCTGGCCCTCTTCGGCGATGCGTTTGAAACCTTCGCCTTTCAGTTCAACGGTGTCGATACCGAAGTGAACGAACAGCTCAATGCCGCTATCAGATTCGATAGAGAAGGCATGGTTGGTTTCAAAAATCTTGCCAATGGTGCCATCGACAGGCGCAACCATTTTGTTGCCGGTTGGTTTGATAGCAATGCCATCACCAACAATTTTTTCAGCAAACACCACATCCGGCACATCTTCGATGTTGACGATTTCGCCAGACAGCGGAGCAATAATCTCAATGGTTCCGGTATCTTTCTTATCGTCAGAAACCAGAGATTTCAGTTTATCGAACAAACCCATGATCTTCTCCTAAGCAGTAATTTGGGCCGCATCTCGTGGATTAGCAGATTGTTTTTTCTTCAATGAACTTGTTAACCAGCGTCATTAACTCGTCCGTTGTCGGTTGAGCAAGAGCCTGCTCTGCTAAAACCTTCGCATCTTCGAAGTTCGTGTTACGAATAATCTTCTTAATGCGCGGGATAGAAATGGCACTCATACTGAATTCATCCAGACCCATCCCCAGCAAGAGAAGTGTAGCACGTTCGTCGCCTGCAAGCTCTCCACACATGCCGGTCCATTTGCCTTCAGCATGAGAAGCATCAATAACTTGCTTAATTAAGGTCAATACAGACGGCGACATCGGCTGATACAGATGGGAGATCATATCATTACCGCGGTCAACTGCCAGGGTGTACTGGGTTAAATCGTTAGTCCCGATACTGAAGAAATCCACTTCTTTCGCCAGGTGACGAGCAATGGTCGCCGCGGCAGGGGTCTCTACCATTACGCCCACTTCAATGGTCTCGTCAAAGGCTTTACCTTCGTCGCGCAGCTCCTGCTTGAAGGTTTCGATCGCTTTCTTCAGCACGCGAACCTCTTCAACAGAGATGATCATCGGGAACATGATACGCAGCTTGCCGAACGCGGAAGCTCGCAGGATAGCGCGAACCTGATCGCGCAGGATCTCTTTGCGATCCATGGCGATACGCACGGCGCGCCAGCCGAGGAACGGGTTCTCTTCTTTCGGGAAGTTCATGTACGGCAGCTCTTTATCGCCGCCGATGTCCATGGTACGGACGATAACGGCCTGTGAGCCACAGGCTTCTGCCACCGCTTTATAGGCGGCAAACTGCTCTTCTTCGGTTGGCAGAGCGTCACGGTCCATGAACAGAAACTCGGTACGGTAGAGGCCTACGCCTTCTGCACCGTTACGCTCGGCACCGTCTACGTCACGTACGGTACCGATGTTGGCGCACACTTCGACCTGATGGCCGTCAAGGGTGATCGCCGGCAGGTCTTTCAGCTTCGCCAGTTCGGCTTTCTCAGAAGCCACCTGCTCCTGCACGCTGCGCAGGGTTTCGATCTCTTCGTTGGTCGGGTTAACGTAAACTTTGTTATTCACCGCGTCGAGGATCAGATAGTCGTCATTTTTCACCTGGGCGGTAACGCTACCGGTACCCACAATGGCAGGCAGCTCAAGGGAGCGCGCCATGATAGAGGTGTGGGAGGTACGTCCACCTGCATCGGTGATAAAACCCAGCACCTTGTTCAGGTTTAGCTGGGCGGTTTCCGACGGGGTAAGATCCGCCGCAACCAGAATCACTTCTTCCTGAATGGAACTCAGGTCGATGATAGCCAGGCCGAGGATGTTGCGCAGCAGGCGTTTACCGATATCGCGTACGTCGGCGGCACGCTCTTTCAGGTATTCGTCGTCCAGCTCTTCCAGGGCAGTTGCCTGACCTTCGATAACTTCGTGCGCTGCCGCATCGGCAGTCACGTGCTTATCTTTAATCAGGGCTATGATTTCCTGCTCCAGCTCCTCATCTTCCAGCAACATGATGTGGCCTTCGAAGATGGCTTCTTTTTCTTCACCAAAAGTTTCACCAGCTTTGGTTTTGATCGTTTCGAGCTGCGCAGATGCCTTAGCACGACCGCTCAAAAAACGCTCAACTTCCTGATCAACCTTATCGGCAGAAATTTTTTTCCGGTCGATGACGATCTCGTCTTCTTTCAGCAGCAGTGCTTTGCCGAAAGCGATACCCGGGGATGCTAAAATGCCTGAAATCATAACCCTACCTTACTTGTGACTGATTTTTTAAAAGAACCCGGAACTTACTCGAGTTCAGCCATCAGTTTTACCAGATGCTCTACGGCTTTCTGCTCGTCTTCGCCTTCAGCGGACAGCGTTACAACGGTACCCTGGGTCAGGCCCAGAGTCTGGAGTTTGAACAGGCTTTTTGCGCTAGCGCTTTTGCCGTTGGAGGTCACAGTGATCTCTGAAGTGAAGCCTTTCGCTTCTTTCACAAACTGAGCAGCAGGGCGGGTATGCAGACCGTTCGGAGCGGTAATGGTAACTTCTTGCTGGAACATTGTATTTCCCCAACTTATAGGTTTAGTGTTGTGGATCTAAAGTCTAGCCTGGCGGCACAACTTTAGCCTGTATTGTTAGCGCCGGCATAACGGGACACGGGACAAAAGTTCGCCTGCGCAATCCGCTGCTGGCACTTCTGACCGTCGCAAGTACTCGTCTATAACATTATGCCGCGAAAGCGAGACTTCAACCAAATCCTAAAATCGATTCAGCAAGTTTAAAGTCACAATTCGATTAATTTCGCGCTTCAAAATAAATGTGCTGGTTAAATACCAGACCCAACAGGGCGAATCAATGCCAGGTGAGTTGAAAGTTTGACGTGGGCCACAAAAAAGCACCCCGAAAGGTGCTTTTTTATGCGATTTTTACAGTCCGCGACTACTGCTGCAACTCTTTCTCAGTGAAGAGATCGGCAAACAGGGCGGTACTTAAATAGCGCTCACCTGATGAAGGCAGAATAACGACAATGTTCTTGTTGGTAAAGGCCTCATCTTCCTGCAGCTTCAGCGCAGCGGCAACGGCAGCACCAGAGGAGATACCTGCCAGAATGCCTTCCTCTTCCATCAGACGGCGCGCAACGCTAATTGCTTCATCGTTGGTGATGGCGACGACTTTGTCGATCAGCTTCAGATCGAGGTTGCCGGGAATAAAGCCAGCACCGATACCCTGGATCTTGTGCGGGCCTGGCTTCAGCTCTTCGCCTGCCAGCGCCTGGGCGATAACCGGGGAGTCCGTCGGCTCTACCGCCACGGTGATCAGATCGGTTTTACCCTTGGTATTTTTGATATAGCGTGACACGCCGGTCAGCGTACCGCCGGTACCCACACCGGAGATGAAGACATCTACCTGGCCGTCGGTATCTTCCCAGATTTCCGGGCCGGTGGTCTTCTCATGGATTTCCGGGTTAGCAGGGTTGCTGAACTGCTGGAGCAGCAGGTACTTAGCGGGATCGCTGGCCACAATCTCTTCAGCTTTCTGGATTGCGCCTTTCATGCCTTTCGCGCCTTCGGTCAGCACCAGGTTCGCGCCCAGCGCTTTCAGCAGCTTACGACGCTCAATGCTCATGGTTTCCGGCATGGTCAGCGTCAGCTTGTAGCCGCGCGCGGCAGCGACATAGGCCAGCGCAATCCCGGTGTTGCCGCTGGTGGGTTCTACCAGCTCAACGCCCGCTTTCAGCACGCCCCGTTTTTCGGCATCCCAAATCATATTGGCACCAATACGGCATTTCACGCTGAAGCTTGGGTTACGGGACTCGACCTTAGCGAGGATGCGTCCATTACCGATGCGGTTCAGTCGGACCAGCGGCGTGTGGCCGATAGTCAACGAGTTGTCTTCAAAAATCTTACTCATAGCCCGTCCTTAACTGTATGAATTTGGGAACGACATCAGCATACGCGGTTAAGGAATATGCGGAAGTAAGGATTTCGCATATCTATATGCTGATGAGAAATAATAGCAACAACTATGGAATAAGAACGGAATATTGCCCTCAATTCCAGAGGGCATGCTTTGATCGGTAGCAATCTACCCACATAGCGGTCGCGCCGCAGACGGCAACGGGCATGATCACCAGATTAAGAACCGGTATCAGGGTAAACAGGCTGGTCAGCGCGCCAAACTGCATATTGGTGACCTTTCTCGCCCGCAGCGCGCCGCGCATGGCTTTAAAAGGCACCTTATGGTTATCGAAGGGGTAGTCGCAGTACTGGATCGCCAGCATCCACGCGCTAAACAGGAACCACAGTACCGGAGCCACGGTCTGCCCGATACCGGGAATAAAGTAGAGCAGCAGCAGAACGGCAGCACGTGGCAGATACCACGCCAGCTTTTGCCACTCGCGCTTCATAATGCGCGGCAGATCCTTAACGATACCGGTAATGCCGGTGTCCGGCGGCGTTGCCCCGGTCAACCTGGCTTCAAGCTGCTCGGCCAGCAGGCCGTTAAAGGGGGCGGCAATCCAGTTGGCAATGGTTGAGAAGAAGTAACCAAAGACCAGTATCACGGAGAGCACGGCGATGGGCCATAGCAGGTAGCTCAGCCACTGCAGCCAGTCCGGTACGTGGCGCATCAGCGCCGGGATCCAGCTATCGAGCCGGGTAAACAGCCAGGCAAAAGCACAGCCAATCAAGATGATGTTGACCAGAAGCGGCATAATCACAAAGCGTCGTATGCCGGGCAGGGTGATGAGCTTCCAGCCCTGGGAAAAGTAATAAACGCCGCTGCGGGGCGGGGTAACTGATGTTGAAACCATAGTCGGGCTATACTCCTTTAATGACCACCGAATGGGGTACGCGGCTATAATATCCGTATCGCGCAGACCGCACAGCTCGGAAATGTTCGAAAAAACAGCAAAAAGTACGATTTTACACATCTTTATGCGGTGAAAGCTGCGTGTGCACTTGCACTTGCGCTGAACGGCAAATACTCTTAGTGAGTAAATGTTTGCCGTGGTGGCAAGGTGTTAGAACAACAGAGAATATAATGATGCAGGATTTGCGTCTGATATTAATCATTGTTGGCGCGATCGCCATAATCGCTTTACTGGTTCACGGTTTTTGGACCAGCCGGAAAGAGCGTTCGACGATGTTCCGCGATCGCCCAATGAAACGCATGAAGTCGCGTCGTGACGATGATGAGTCGTATGACGACGACACCGAAGATAACGTCGATGAAGGCGTGGGTGAAGTGCGTGTTCATAAAACGGGCCACGCCCCAAGTGCGGGTCAGGAGCACGAAGCTCCGCGAACGCCGCAGCACCAGTATCAGCCGCCTTACGCGTCTGCCCAGCCTCGCCAGCATGCTCCCGTACAGCAGCCTGATGAGCCGCTGCGTCAGGTACCGCCTCAGCAGCCTGCTGCACCGCGCGTTGAGCCTCAGCCGGTAAGAGGTGCGCCAGCGCAGCCTGTCCAGCAGCCTGCTCAGCCTCAACCGGTACAGCAGCAACCTGTGCAGCAGCACGCACAGCATCAGCCTCTTTCTCAGCAGCCAGTGGCTCAGCCTCAGCAGCCTGTCGCTCAGCAGCCAGCACCGGAACCCGCTCCGCAGCCTGCACCGCAGGAAGCACCTGCAGCAGTCGAGAAGCCGCAGCGCAAAGAGACAGTCATTATTATGAACGTTGCCGCACATCCGGGCAGCGAACTGAGCGGTGAAGCCCTGCTGGCCAGTATTCAACAGGCCGGTTTCGCCTTTGGTGATATGAATATTTTCCACCGCCACCTTAGTCCTGACGGCAGCGGTCCGGCCCTGTTTAGCCTGGCGAACATGGTTAATCCGGGCACCTTCGATCCGGAGATGACCGGCAACTTTACTACCCCTGGCGTCACCATGTTTATGCAGGTGCCGTCCTATGGCGATGAGTTGCAGAACTTCAAGCTGATGCTCCAGTCCGCACAGTACATTGCCGATGAAGTCGGTGGCGTCGTGCTGGACGATCAGCGCCGGATGATGACGCCGCAGAAGCTGCGTGAGTACCAGGACCGCATTCGTGAAGTAAAAGAGGCGAACGCTTAAATCCTGCGGTAGTTTTATCTCTCTAATAAGCCCCCGCCTGTCGGGGGTTTTTTCTATTGATGGTGCGATATGGAATCAATCGAACAACAGCTGACTGAACTGCGAACCACGCTTCGCCATCATGAATATCTCTATCACGTGATGGATGCGCCTGAAATCCCGGATGCTGAATATGACCGTCTGCTGCGCGAGCTGCGCGCCCTTGAGGCCGAGCATCCGGATCTTATTACGCCGGACTCCCCTACCCAGCGGGTAGGGGCCGCACCGTTGACGGCCTTTACCCAGGTGCGCCACGAAGTGCCGATGCTGTCGCTGGATAACGTCTTCGATGAGGAGAGCTTTCTGGCGTTTAACAAACGTGTACAGGATCGCCTGAAGAGCACCGATGCCCTGAGCTACTGCTGTGAGCTTAAGCTCGACGGGCTGGCGGTCACTATTATTTATGAGAACGGCGTGCTGATCCAGGCCGCTACCCGCGGGGATGGCACCACCGGGGAGGACATCACCACTAACGTGCGCACTATCCGGGCGATCCCCCTTAAGCTGCACGGAGATAACATTCCGACCCGGCTGGAGGTACGCGGCGAAGTCTTTCTGCCTCAGGCGGGCTTTGAGAAGATTAACGATGACGCCCGACGCACCGGTGGCAAAGTGTTTGCTAACCCCCGCAACGCGGCGGCAGGCTCTCTGCGCCAGCTCGATCCGCGCGTTACCGCTAAGCGGCCGCTGACCTTCTTCTGTTACGGCGTAGGTATCCTGCAGGGGGGCGATCTGCCCCGCAGCCATCTGGGCCGTCTGCAGCAGTTCAAGGCCTGGGGCCTGCCGGTGAGCGATCGCATTCGCATCTGCGACACGCCGGAAGCCGTACTGGATTTCTACCATCAGGTGGAGGCAGATCGTCCAACGCTTGGGTTCGATATCGACGGCGTGGTGATCAAAGTCGATTCTCTCGACCTGCAGGAGCAGCTGGGATTCGTTGCCCGCGCTCCACGCTGGGCGGTGGCGTTTAAGTTTCCAGCCCAGGAGCAGTTGACCTTTGTGCGTGACGTGGAGTTCCAGGTTGGACGCACTGGGGCAATTACCCCCGTGGCGCGCCTTGAGCCAGTGCAGGTAGCGGGCGTGCTGGTCAGTAACGCCACTCTGCACAATGCGGATGAGATCGCGCGTCTGGGACTGAAAATTGGCGATCGGGTCGTGATCCGCCGGGCGGGAGATGTGATCCCGCAGGTGGTTAACGTGGTCGAGTCCGAGCGTCCAGCGGATGCCCGTGACGTTGAGTTCCCGACGCACTGTCCGGTCTGCGGCTCCGACGTTGAGCGCGTTGAGGGCGAAGCGGTAGCGCGCTGCACCGGCGGGCTAATCTGCGGGGCGCAGCGTAAAGAGTCATTGAAGCATTTTGTCTCCCGCCGGGCGATGGATGTGGACGGCATGGGCGATAAAATTATCGATCAGCTGGTAGAGAAAGAGTATGTGCACACCCCAGCCGACCTGTTCCGCCTGACGGCGGGCAAGCTGACGGGGCTGGATCGGATGGGACCAAAGTCGGCGCAGAACGTAGTGAACGCGCTGGAGAAGGCGAAAGAGACCACTTTTGCCCGCTTCCTCTACGCACTGGGCATTCGTGAGGTAGGCGAAGCCACGGCGGCAGGCCTTGCGGCACACTTTGGTACCCTCGAGGCGCTGGAGGCAGCATCTATTGAGGAGCTGCAGAAGGTGCCGGACGTCGGCATCGTCGTCGCTACCCACGTATTTAACTTCCTGGCGGAAGAGAGCAACCGTGAGGTGATCCGCGATCTGGTCGCAGGCGTTGGCATCCACTGGCCAAAACCGCTGGTAGTTAATGCTGAGGAGATCGACAGCCCGTTCGCCGGTAAAACGGTGGTACTGACTGGCAGCCTGAGCCAGATGTCCCGGGATGACGCGAAGGCGCGGCTGGTGGAGCTGGGGGCAAAAGTAGCGGGCAGCGTATCGAAAAAGACCGATCTGGTGATCGCTGGCGAAGCGGCTGGCTCTAAGCTGGCAAAAGCGCAGGAGCTGGGGATTGCAGTAATTGACGAAGACGAGATGCTGCGCCTGATGGGAGCCTGAGATGGATAAAGCCCAGCTGGTGGAGATTGCCAATACCGAGATGCCCTTTGGTAAATATAAAGGCCGCAGGCTGATCGATCTTCCGGAGGAGTACCTGCTCTGGTTTGCCCGCAAGGAGACATTTCCTCCCGGGCATCTGGGGCAACTGATGGCCTTTACGTTGCTGATTAAGACCGAGGGGCTGACTCATCTGGTGCAGCCCCTGCGGCGGCCTTAGCTGTTATCAGCGGCCTGACGCGCCTGCTGAGCATCGGCCTGACGCTTATAACGGCGCGCCAGTACGGCACAGACCATCAGCTGGATCTGGTGGAAGATCATCAGGGGCAGCACCATCATCCCAATCACCGAAGTAGGGAAGAGAATATTGGCCATCGGGATGCCGTTGGCCAGACTCTTTTTCGAACCGCAGAAAACGATGGTAATTTCATCGGCTTTATTAAAGCCGCAGCTACGCGCCACCAGGATGTTTACCCCCATCACGATCGCCAGCAGTACCAGACTGACAATCACAATAAACAGCAGCGATCCCATTCCCACTTTATGCCAGATGCCATTCACCACCGCTTCGCTGAAGGCAGAGTAGACGACCAGCAGGATAGAGGTCTGGTCGGTTTTGGCGATCCACTTTTTATTCCGCGCAACAAACGCGGCGGTCCATGGACGGGAGAGGTGGCCCAGTACAAACGGCAGCAGTAGCTGCAGCATGATCTTGCCGACCTGCTCCAGGCTGCCCTGTGCACCGTGCATATTCATTACCAGTCCAACCAGCAGCGGTGAGAGGAAAATGCCCAGCAGGCTAGAGGCGGAGGCGGAGCAGACCGCCGCGGCTACGTTACCTCCCGCCAGCGAGGTAAAGGCAATTGCGGACTGCACGGTAGCAGGCAGGATGCAAAGGTAGAGAAAACCGGTATAAAGCTCAGGGCTGACGTTGACCGGCGCCCACCAGGCAAACAGCACGCCCAGCACCGGGAAGAGGATAAAGGTGCTGCACATTACCCATAGATGCAACCGCCAGTGGCTGCCCCCGGCGATAATAGCTTCCCGGGAGAGCTTGGCCCCGTGCATGAAGAACAGCAGGGCGATAGCTGCGGTGGTGAGTCCTTCAAAAAATGGCACGAAGCCGCCGCGGGCCGGAAGAAAAGATGCCAGTAAAACCACGGCAATGAGCGTGAGGGTGAAGGGATCGAGGACGCGTAAAAATTTCATAATGACTCCTGAAAGACAGTGCCACCATTTTGCGTTTTTATGGATGTTAATGAAAAGTGATTTATCGCGTTTGTTGAGAAATTAGAGAGGCATAACGCCTCTCTGAGCGGTTAGATGTAGATATCAATCTTATGCTCGGCGGAAGGGGAGTTTACGCCCTCTGCTTTAGTCTGTTTCTGCTCCTGATTTTTCTGCGCCTCTTCTGCCTGGCGGCGCTGGAGCTGAGCGATCTGCGCCTGCAGCAGCTTGATCTGGTTCTGGATCTGCTCCTGCTGTTTCTGCTTTTCTTCCGCTGTGCCGGTGCCGCTTGCCACCTCTTTCAGCTGCTTGGTAAGTTTAGTGACCTGCTGGGTGAGGCTTTGGATCTGGGATGCAATATTGCTGTTGGCACTGCCGGAGGAACTACCGGAGCTGCTGGACTGAACTGACGGTGTCGATGTTGAAATTGTTGTCATTATAAAACCTCTCTTGCCATAAACCTGTTATATCGGCATTTTTTTAGCGAGCTTGAGAGTATTTATAGGCAGGATGAACCATAGGCGAGGTAGCGCAGAAAGCAAAAAAGCGCCTTTAGGGCGCTTTTTTACATTGGTGGGTCGTGCAGGATGACTCGCTTCGCTCGCCCTTCGGGCCGTCGCCGTTAACGGCTCCGTTGTCTCACTACGTTCGACCCGAACCTGCTGCAGGTTCAAATCGTTAAGTACAGCAGATAGCAAAAAAGCGCCTTTAGGGCGCTTTTTTACATTGGTGGGTCGTGCAGGATTCGAACCTGCGACCAATTGATTAAAAGTCAACTGCTCTACCAACTGAGCTAACGACCCGAAATGGTGGGCGATGACGGGCTCGAACCGCCGACCCCCTCCGTGTAAAGGAGATGCTCTACCAACTGAGCTAATCGCCCATTTCGGAACTGCTATTGATAAGATGAGATTGGTGGGCGATGACGGGCTCGAACCGCCGACCCCCTCCGTGTAAAGGAGATGCTC
>NZ_DALZYX010000011.1:0-100767 GCF_031987975.1 Pseudescherichia sp.
AACACAAAGGCAAAAAATTTAACTTTCCGGCAATGGGATTGAAAATCCCCGTGTCCTTGGTTCGATTCCGAGTCCGGGCACCACTATTTAGAAGAACCCGCCTATGGCGGGTTTTTTGCTTTCTGGGGTTCCGGTAGATTTTTGGTCATGATGACCGCTGATGTCATAACCCTGCTTCTGCTATTCTGCCCCAGCCTTTCTCTTGAACAGTTACCAATCCTTAAAAATAAACCTTAATATTGCTGTGTGAATATTCGTGTTGAGTATACAGTTTGAGGCTGTTGCGCAGATGCAAAGCTGTTTTCTGTATATCATATAATGGCATCGACCATATGTGATCGATACGAAAAGAAAACCTATTAACTACTTGATTTTGATGGATTAAAATATTGGTAAAATTATAACATCAATAATAGACCTGAAGCATATATAAATAACACAGTAACTAAATTATAATTCTTTAACATCTGGTTGATATACGAGGTCAGGATGCGGTTAGTTGTTATGCTGTTAAGCTTTGTGCTCTTCACACCGGTCTGGGCGGGTGAACTTTCCAGACCTGCCGGTAAAGTCCTTTTAACGCTGTCTGGTAATATCGAAAATACAAATGAAGGTGGAAAAGCCGTTTTTGATCTCGCCAGCCTTGAGAAACTGGGTATGGTCAGCTTTCAGACTACTTCTCCCTGGTATGATGGCCGCACTACCTTTACCGGTGTCCCACTACAAAAGCTCATGGACTATGTCGGAGCGAAAGGTTCTGTTGTTAAGGTCACTGCGCTCAATGACTACACCACCGAAATTCCTCTCAGTGATTTTAAGAAGCACAATGTTATCCTTGCGTTAAAAGTCAACGGAGAATATATGCGCATCCGTGATAAAGGCCCGTTGTTTGTTGTTTACCCTTATGACAGCAAGCCCGAGCTGAATAATCAGATTTATTATTCAAGATCGGCCTGGCAGGTCAGTAAAATGAATATTGAGTAAGGGATCTGAAGACCAACATGAACAGAATTCTGGCTGGCATCATTTGTTTCCTTTTTTTATCTACCGGATATATCTCTTTTCTTGTGCATGAAAGGCAACAAGAGCTGCAGAAACTGACTCACTATGCTGCTGCGTGGTCTGCTGCACAGATAGTATCAGAATATTACCGGCTTGAATCGTTGCTTGGCCTTTACACTATTGATGAGACGGTGTCGCTGGATGATGTGCGCATGCGTCTCGATCTTATGCTCAGCCAGAGTGATTTAATGAAAGAAGGCGATCTAAGGAATTACATAGAGAGTAATAAAGCCAATCATACTCTGGCGTTACAGCTTGAGAAGACGCTTGAGTATCTGGATATTCATCTTGAGAAAATGAACCGCTCAGAACTCCATGAATATCTAAAAAAAATGCAGACGCTTAATGCCCAACTGGGGCGTCTGTCGTCCGGCGCTTTAGATAAAGATATCAATTTGATTAATGATGCCAATCTCAAAATTAAAACTCTGTACTATATTTACTCAGCAACATCTTTATTGCTGATCATAATGAGTGCGATACTTGGCGTGTTGGTATTTTATCAAAACAGAAATATTCTGAAGACACATCTTCAGGTACAGAATCTTGCTGATGCACTGCAAGATTCTAAAGAAAAATTGCAAGCTCAGAATGCAAAGCTGGAGTATGACATCGTCCATGACTCACTGACGCAGATGAATAACCGCCATTTTTTCTGGGGGCATTTGAATGAAACCATCGAGATCGCAGTAAAAAACAATAATTCTGTGGTTGTGATGTTGTTTGATTTAGATAGATTCAAGGAGGTCAATGATACATATGGTCATGATGTCGGCGATATGTTATTACGCCAGATATCACACCGTCTAATTTCGATGGGCCTGATTTCCGATACGCTTTCACGTTTAGGCGGTGATGAATTTGCATTTATCTCGAGTGGCCTGACGGAGAGCTGTGCCGTTTCATTAGCCCAAAATATAATCGATGCTATTAGCCAGCCCTACACTCTTCATAATACGATTATCAATATAACCACCAGTGTCGGCATTGTTATCTCAGACACTGAACGTCGCTCCGACTATCTTTACAAATTTGCCGATCTGGCTCTTTATGAAGCTAAAAATGAAGGCACGGGTAAGATAAAAGTCTTCCGACAATGGATGTTAGAAAAACTGCAAGAAAGCCGAACTCTTGAGCATGATATGGCACAAGCGTTAGTGAACAAAGAGTTCGTGGTTTACTATCAGCCTATCGTCGATTCATTCAGCCGGGAAATTTACAGCTATGAAGCCCTTATTCGTTGGATACATCCTCTGAAGGGTCTTCTGTCGCCAGACAGTTTTATTCCTGTGGCGGAGAAAACAGGAATGATCAACGAGATGGGGAAATCGGTGCTTGAAATAGCCTGCCGGGAAGCCGCATCCTGGGCGATCCCAGCTAAAATTTCAGTGAATGTCTCTCCTGTCCAACTTAGCAGCGAAGCCTTTGCCGGGATAGTGCAGTCTATTCTGAACGAAACGGGACTCCCCGCTGAGCGTCTTGAACTGGAAGTGACTGAATCCTCTCTCTTTACAGAGAGCAATACGCCAATGGATACGCTTAACATGCTGCGAGAGCTGGGTGTGAAAATCTCCATCGATGATTTTGGTACCGGTTATTCTTCTCTTTCGCGGCTCAGCAGGCTTGCTTTTGATAAAATCAAAATAGACAAATCCTTTGTGCATTCGATATCAACACATGAAGACGCCCTTAATATCATCAGGCTCATCACCGGCATGGCGAAATCCCTCAATATGAAGGCCGTTGCGGAAGGTGTTGAAACTAAGGAGCAGCTGGAAAGCCTTCAGGCGCTGGGCTGTGATTTCTCACAAGGCTATTTGTTTGGCAAACCTCAGCCTTATGTAGATGAGAAAATCAAAAACGGTTAAAGGGAAAATGTGCTTTCTACCTACTCTATATAAAAGGAGGCCTTAAAAACTTCTGCTGTATCATAGATTGTGTGCCTCTGAAAGGTGCGATATATCATCACACATCTCTTGTAACTCATTGATCAATCTTGCCACATGGAAACCATCGCACACGGAATGATGTACCAGAACGGCGAGAGGCAACAAGATTTTTTCATCTTGTTTATAGTATTTTCCAAGAGTGAACATAGGAGAAAAAAAGTTTTGCATATGAGCAACATTGGTATTAAAGCTGGTAAAGCTTACCCAAGGGATAGCCGATATGAAAAATACATTTTCCCGAGATTCCGCCTTGGGCCAATAAGAGAGGTTATCACCATACTGCGCGGTGTCTTCAGAATAAATTTTTTGGAAGTGATGAATATTGCCATCGTAGTGACTCCATAATGATGAAAACGTCTCCGTCTCATTATGGAAAATCGTGTAGCTTGGATGAATTTCATTCCATACAACAAGCTCATTATTCTTTATAGCCATGCGGAACTCCGCATGACTGTTTACGACTTTAGAAAGAAGGAAAATAATAGTAGGATAAAATTTCCAGCCAACTTGCTTTATATGCTTAAGCAGCTCGGTAATATCCAGAAGGACGGTTTGGTTAAAAGTACATTGAGCAAACGACTGAAACACTTCAAAATGCTCTTTCCTTGCCCAACGAGACAAGTCAACAGGTGTATATTCCGGGGTTGTTTTTTTCATTTTTTAACCAGTGATTATAAATTATCTATCAGATGTTAGTCTAAGTTTTGTGTGTTAAAAAACATATATGGCTCAACCCGTTCTGGTAGAGCGCGCATTTTTAAGAGTAGCGCATCCTTATGCAAGAGGGAAGGAAATCTAAAACATTTAGTATATCAGATACTAAATGTAGATTGTTTTAATCCTTACCCTTTTAGACACGCGTCTCCAGCACTGCAATAAATTTGGAATGTACTGGCTACATAACAAGAGATTACCCTCCCTCTTAGAGGGAGACATGTAAAATCTGGCGTGTCATTTTTAGCGCTGCATCAAATGGCGTAGCGGTACGTACAATTTTCACCATGACGCTTGCGCCAACCCAAAGCTGGTACAGGCTTTCGGCCACCTTTTCAGGTTCATCTTCAAGCGTTAACGATCCTTCCGCTGCGCCCGCTTCCAGCGCGTCCGCCAGCCGGGAAATAATACCCGCCGTACCGTGCACCAGCGCCAAACGCATTTTATCCGATAAATCGGCCACTTCCGCGCCCAGCTTCACGGCGAGGCATTTGCCCTGACAGTCATAAAAAGACTGCGTCTCGCGCCATTTCTGCCAGTAATTGATCAACCTTTGAGCGTGACTAAGGCCTGGCTCAGCAAGCGTCTCGTCAAGCTCGGCCAGGTAATCGTTAAAGTAATGCTCCAGCATGGCTACGCCGAAATCTTCTTTTGACGAGAAATAATAATAAAAGGAACCCTTTGGAACATCTGACTCGTCCAAAATTTCTTTTAAACCGACAGCTGAAAAGCCCTTGCCGGCCATAATACGTTGTCCGGTTGCAAGAATATGTTCGCGGACCTGCTGGGTATGTTGTTGCGTTGCAGTTTTCATACCATCAATCTATCAACAGTTAGACCAGTCGTCTATAAAGCGTAGCGAGTTTATTTTTCTGATCTAAGCTAAGAGTCGCAACCATCCTTCGAGTTTTATCCTCCCCTGCTTTATCAATCCGGTTGGTTCATATCCCGCCCCGGAAGCTGAGGTGTCAGCCAGCCACTCCACCTCAGACATCCGGGCATATGCTATACAGCCAGCTGTTTCAACAGTTGCTCAGCGGTTGCCGCCGATGAGGTCGGGTTCTGACCGGTGATCAACAGCCCGTCAGTCACCACATAGGAGTCCCAGTCTGCGCCTTTGGAGTAGATCCCTCCTTTCGCAATCAGTTCGTCCTCTACCAGGAACGGCACCACGTGGGTCAGGCCTACCGCCTCCTCCTCCGTGTTCGTGAAGCCGGTGACCTTACGTCCCTCGACCAGCGGTCTGCCTTCCGGCGTTTTAACGTGGCGTAATACACCCGGAGCGTGGCAGACAAACGCTACATTTTTGCCAGCAGCGAAGAAGGACTCGAGCAGCGCAATGGAGTGCTTATCTTCCGCCAGATCCCACAGCGGACCGTGCCCGCCCGGATAGAATACGGTGTCGAAATCCGCCTGCGATACGCTGTCCAGACGGACAGTATTCGCCAGCTGAGCCATGGCGTCAGTATCAGCTTCAAAGCGGTGCGTAAATTCAGTTTGGAAATCCGGCTCATTGCTTTTCGGATCCAGCGGCGGATTACCGCCTTTCGGCGAGGCCAGCACGATTTCCGCGCCGGCGTCTTTGAAGGCGTAGTAAGGCGCGGCCAGCTCTTCCAGCCAGAAACCGGTTTTACGACCTGTGCTGCCCAGGGTGTCGTGAGAGGTCAGTACCATTAATACTTTCATTTTCATTCTCCGCTTGATCGATTAACTATTTATATTAGACCGGTCGTATATAAAAATGACGTCATATCAGACCTGTCGATAAAGGATAGATGCATTTACCCTTGCTTGTGATGTCGTTATGTTTACAGGGAAAACTGGCCCCTGAACCTAAGCTAACAACTATTCGACCGGTCGTCTATAGAATTTTTGCATTAATATAAAAATCGTTTTTTGGTTAACTACGTCAGGAGAACATGAGATGCCTGATCTTCCAAGGATTGCGCTTATCGGCCCAGGTGCAATCGGTACGACTATCGCTGCCGTGCTGCATGAAGTTGGCCGCACGCCTCTGCTTTGCGGGCGCACCGTCCACCCGCAGTTAACGCTGCGCCATGAGGAAGGTGAAATTGTGGTGCCCGGCCCGGTACTGAGCGATCCGGCGGCAATATCTCATCCATTCGACATCGTCTTTGTCGCAGTGAAAGTGACGCAGGTCGCTGACTGTGCAGACTGGCTGGCAACGCTGTGTGATGAAAACACCATCGTGTGCGCCCTGCAAAACGGCGTTGAACAGAGAACTCAGCTAGCCCCTTTGGTTAAAAGTGCCGAGGTGCTGCCGTCGATAGTGTGGTTTCCCGCTCAGCGAGAGCCGGACGCCTCTGTCTGGTTACGTGCCACGCCGCGACTCACCCTGCCCGATGTGCCACAGGCAAAAGCGGTGGTGGATGCGCTCGGCGGCACACGCTGTACAGTTGAGCTGTCCTCTGATTTTATCTCTCTCGCCTGGCGTAAGCTGCTGCAAAACGCGGTCGCAGGCCTGATGGTACTCGCCAATCGTCGTGCCGGGATGTTCTCACGTCCGGATATCACAGCTCTGGCGCTGGCCTATCTGAAAGAGGGACTAACCGTCGCACGTGCAGAAGGTGCGGCAC
The DNA here is from genome assembly GCF_031987975.1 of Pseudescherichia sp. Classification (GTDB taxonomy): domain Bacteria; phylum Pseudomonadota; class Gammaproteobacteria; order Enterobacterales; family Enterobacteriaceae; genus Pseudescherichia. The sequence goes on from NZ_DALZYX010000011.1 coordinate 6,323, forward strand.
TCGATGACAGCGTGCCGCAGGAGATCGTTGACGGTTTTCATCGTGCTCCTGCGGATCTGGGCACGTCGATTCTCGCCGACCGCCAGGCTAACCGTCCTATGGAGTGGGATATACGCAATGGCGTAATACAGCGTTATGGCCAGTCACACGGTATTCCTACTCCCGTCAGCGATGTGCTGGTTCCACTGCTGGCAGCAGGAAGCGAGGGACCGGGTTAACGTCGGTAAACTCCCTTCTGTTTCATCAATTTATTTGACCAATTCCGTTAAACAAATGGCATTTATTCTCACTCTGTAACGCGTAGAGTAGGCGTATCGAAAGCAGGCTTCGGCCTGCCGCCTATTCCTCTGAAGTCAGGATAAACGTCATGAAAAAGATCGGATTTTTGTCATTTGGTCACTGGACGCCGTCGCCGCAGTCTGGAACCCGTTCGGCCGCTGATGCGCTGCTGCAATCTATCGATCTGGCCGTTGCTGCTGAAGAGCTGGGCGCGGATGGCGCCTATTTCAGGGTCCACCACTTTGCCCGCCAGCTTGCTTCACCCTTCCCTCTGCTGGCCGCCGTAGGCGCGAAAACGAAGAGTATCGAAATTGGTACCGGCGTGATCGACATGCGCTATGAGAACCCGATGTATATGGCGGAAGATGCCGGTGCAGCGGATCTGATCTCAGGCGGCCGTTTGCAGCTGGGTATCAGCCGCGGCTCTCCGGAGCAGGTGATTGATGGCTGGCGCTACTTTGGTTACGCCCCGTCCGAAGGAGAAAACGAGTCGGATATGGCGCGCCGCCATACCGAGGTACTGCTGGACGTGCTGCGTGGCGAAGGCTTTGCGAAACCTAATCCACAGCCGATGTTCCCAAATCCGCCGGGCCTGCTGCGCCTTGAACCGCACTCTGAAGGTTTGCGGGATCGTATCTGGTGGGGGGCCGGCTCGAATGCCACTGCGGTGTGGGCTGCCAGGTTGGGCATGAACCTGCAAAGCTCGACGCTGAAAGATGATGAGACAGGCGAGCCGTTCCATATCCAGCAGGCAAAACAGATCCGCGCCTATCGCGAAGCCTGGGCCGAAGCGGGACATACCCGGACGCCACGCGTCTCGGTTAGCCGCAGCATCTTTGCCCTGATGGACCAGCGCGACCGGATGTATTTTGGTTCAAGCCGTAACGAAAGCGATAGCATCGGCTTCCTTGATGAGAAAACGCGGGCAATCTTTGGACGCAGCTATGCCGCAGAGCCTGACAGGCTGATCGAGCAGCTGAAGCAGGACGAAGCGATCGCCGAAGCGGATACCCTGTTACTGACCGTGCCGAACCAGCTAGGCGTGGACTACAACGCCCATGTTATCGAGTCCATCCTGAAGCATGTGGCTCCGGCGATGGGCTGGCGCGATTAAATCCCATCAGTTCGCAGTGCAAAACGCCTCGCGTGCTTTACGGCATGCGAGGCGTTATAGTTTATAGAGCAACTGATGCAGGCTTAAGCTCTGGAGACGCCTTATGAGTAATGAAACACCCCTGAAATATTATGACATTGCCGATGAGTATGCGACGGAAGCCAACAGGCCCGTAGGCGAGTCCGAGCGTGACGCCCTGGCGCGCTATTTTGAGCTGTTGATTACCCGCTTAATGAATAACGAAGAGATCAGCGAAGAGGCGCAGCGCGAGATGGCTCTTGAAGCCAGCATTGATCCAGAGCGTATCGATGAGATCGCGGAGTTCCTGAATCGATGGGGCAATGAGTAGCATCTGTTCAAAGACGTAGTCTGCGCAGGCGTTGTGCTTTACACTGCGCGCTGCAAAAATTGAGTAGATAAACGATTAATCAGGCGGTAATGGCGATGAACGGAACGATCACAACGTGGTTTAAAGATAAAGGCTTCGGATTTATCAAAGATGAGAACGGCGATAACCGTTATTTTCATGTGATTAAGGTCGCCAACCCTGAACTGATCAAGAAAGATGCGGCGGTGACGTTTGAACCCACCACTAATAACAAGGGCTTGTCAGCCTATGCTGTAAAGGTCGCCCCGGAAAGTAAATACATCTACATCGCGGGCGAGCGTCTTAAGCTCACTTCGATTAAGTCTTACGTGGTTTACAAAGAAGAGGTGCCCGCTGACACCCGCATCGATAAAGAAAACCCGGTGCTGTCGGTGGGTATCCTGATGAACAGCATCAGGCCGAAATCAGACGTGAAGCCGGGTGAAATGCGCTCGCTGAAAAAGCTGGCGATAACCACCTTTCAGGGAACCACGCTGATCTTCTCGGAAGATGAGATAGACATCGATGCAACGGTGAAAATGCTTAAGGTCTGAAATTACCCGGACTAACGCTGTGCCGAAATGCTGCGCCACAGATAAGCAGCATTTCGGTAATAGCGCATTTCATTAATATGACAAGCAGTATAATTTCGCGCTATTTTCCTGCCCCGCTTTTATCACCATATATGGTAGTTGCATTTCCTGCGAGGCTTATTAAAAGCACATACTCTATAGAAAACTATAAAAAATGGATATTGACGAATGATGTAAAAATGTTAAATTCCCTGCAAATTCTCATTTGTGACAAATTTTTCTTTTATTTCCAGTCTGAATAAACAGTAGCGATATCCAGCTATTGCAAGACAGTAATGCACAGCAATTTTTACACCTTAACTAAAATCATGAGTATATTCTATGTCTGAACAGCTGCAAAACCCAGCGGTCGCCGAAAATTCAAAAGTTACAACCATCAGAATTATTTATATTCTGTTTATCGTCAGCTACTTCACCGGCGGGCTAGCGGCGCTCGTTGGCGTGATCATGGCCTATGTTAATCGCTCCAGCGCTAATCCTTTTGAAAAAGAGCACTTTAATTACCTGATCAAGCTGTTCTGGATCAGCTTTGTCGTCATGATTGTTGCCGCGCTGACGTGGGTATTTGTCATCGGGATGATTATTGGTATCGTCTGGTTTATCTGGTCGTTAATCAAAATTATTAAAGGTATGACACGTCTTGGCGAAGGCAAATTGCCAAAAGCATAACGCCATTACGAGCATCCTTTTTAAAAAGTTATCAATGTCACCATTGATAACTTTTTTGCATTGGTAAAACCCACGAACATATTTGGAATTAAGCGATGAGCGTGTTCCCTCACAACTTCATCCTGCGAACGCTAGTGGTTCTGTCGTTAGCCCTGGCGTTAAACGGTTGCTCTGTCCGTTACGATAAAAACGGTAAGATGCTTTTTAACCCCGATCTGGCAAGCGTACTGGGGAACGAAGTAGGTCAGTTTACGCTGGCGGATGGATCGACAGGTGCGCTTAGGGAGCTGAATGGCCGCTATAGCCTGAAGTGGAGCAATCTGATGATTGAGCGTCCGCTTGAAGGCGTTAGCTGGGTACGGATCATCAATCAATACCATATCGAAGGGCATACTTTGCTGCTGCTGAAAGTGGCTACTCCCGCCTGCCCGGCACAGTATCGTCTGGTGGACCTCCAGAATACGCGCTCCCAGGAGTGGGCATTTACCGGCATATGCGATATTGGGCCGGACGTGACGGCCAGCGCGGATAAGCTTCAGCTGAACTTTAAGATCGACAACCGTATTGAACAATTCAACTGGCAGCATGGCGAGGTTTACCATCGCCGGTTACCAGTGCAACAAGAAAAAATCGTTCAGAATAACAGCGCTAATAAAACCCGAGCGTCCCGCAAGGCCAAATCTCAATCATCAGCTAAACCGGCCAAACGTACCCAGGTAAAAGCGGCGGAACCGCTGCCACCAAAGGTCGCGCAGCCAGCGCTGGATAATTCTCTGCCCACTGAAATCTATCAGCCAACAAAAACCCGCCAGACGAGCCTGGAGCTTAAGTCATGACAGAGCAGACTCTGGGGGAGAGAGGGACGCAAGAGAGGATCAAGCGCTCCCCTCTTCCCGCCTGGCAAAACTGGATGGTGCTGGGCATTACCCTGACCTATCTCATTTGTGAACTGGCGTTTAACTCTCGTCTGCTGGATCTGGTAGGCAGCATTTCAACGGCTGACGAAGTCCACAACATGGAGCGGTATGGCAGAACATTAACCGCCATCGCAGCGGCGCTTCTGGTGTTACAGTTTGCTCTTGTGGGCATTGCCAGGATGAAGAAGAAAAACCGCTCTTTATCACCTAAGGCAAGCGTAGGCGTGGTGCTTTCCCTCTGTCTGCTCACCGGCGCAGTAACATGGCATGCTGTGGAGTGGTTTATTGAGCGCCAGGTCGCTAACAGCACAGGTGAGTTTCGCCAGATGTCGCTTCTGGCGCAGCTCTACCAGCAATCGCTGATTGATGGACACCAGACGCTGGCGGGCATTCCGCTCGATAGTCACGGTGGCCAGGTTCAGACCTGGACCAGTCCGTCAGGAAAGGCCTTTCTGGCCATGCTGCCGATCCTGCTCAGCTCCGTTGATCGCTACCATGCGCTGTTAAAAAGCGGCGCGGAACAGAACTTGCGCGACAGCATCAGCGCCAGAGAGGGCGGCGTGCTGGGCTTTTACAAAGCCTGGCTCCAGGCGCGGGAAGCGGTCCACAAACAGTACGTCGCCTACTATAACGATGAGATGGATCTCAGCCAGGCGACCCAACGTGAGCAGGAGAGAGCCTGGCAACGCTATGAACGCTCCCTGCGCGCTAAGGGGCTAAGAAGCTGGAATGTACCTCGACGTTACTATGCCAGCGTCCGGAATAACGTTCGCGGGCAGGGCGTACCCGTAGCCAATAACTGGTCCCCGTCCGATCGTGCGGGTTTTGATGCGGCGGTGGCAAAAACGGTCAGACAACGTTATCTCGCCCAGCGAACCGTAGTCTTCGAGGGTGTGACGATCCCCAAACGACTCGACTGGGGCGTCTTTTTCCGCCAGGAAGTGGTACAAAAATCCCTCCGCGAAAAATTGTTGCTGCCGACAGGGACGCTTGTGCGTGAAGAGTACCCATTAAACGATGGGCTAAAGCAATTTGCCCTTGAACTTCAGACAGCTCACCTGAATGAAGCGGTGAAACAGCAGCTACCCAAGCTACAAGCGTCGTTACGCAGTTACAGTATTGGTGGGGAGAATGAAAAGCAGGGAGAAGATGCCGCACGCGCGGTGATTGTGCCGCCTGTTGCGCTGATCTTCTCGCTGGTTGGCGCGCTTACTCACCTGGCGAAGCTGCTCTACCTTATCCTTGTTCCCCTGACGGCCACCCTGTTAAGCAGAAGATCTTCGCGTCCCGTACGTCTGCTTAACCGTCATCCGCTGATTTTCCCGGTGGCGCTGATTTCAGGCCTGCTGGTGATGTTCAGCTGCATGAATAACACCATCACCGTCTCACCGGCCTATCAGAATTTAAAAGATGCGCTGCAAGGGGCTGAAATCACGATTACCGATGAACCGCTCTTTCTGCGCGGCGAGTCGTTATTACGTATCGTGCATGCCGTCAGCATAGGGCAGAGCTACAGCTATCCAATGAATCAATATCTGCGGGAAACCGTGCTGGGCGGATTCGATTTCGGCTATAGCACGCCTGAAAAGTAACTCCTGCCGGAAATACCGCATCATGCACTATACTTCGGCAACTCTCCACCCCACTGGCGGCCTATGACTACGCAACTGCTTACCCGACACTGGCGTACTCCCGGCGCGGTGATGCTCCTGCTCATCGCGCTCTTTGCCCTCTTCACCCTCCATAACCACTGGAGCGCATTTATTCAGTGGTGCCTGAGCGCGCAGATCACCCTGCACCGCTATCTGGTGATGTACCTGTTGCAGCTCAATAACCACCAGTACAGCGGCGGCCTCTGGCTGCTCACCGGGGCCTTTCTCTACGGCGTGCTGCATGCAGTGGGGCCAGGCCACGGTAAGTTTATTGTTGCCACCTATCTCAGCACCAACCAGGAGAGCCAGCTGGCCACCCGAGTGGTGCCCTTTCTTGGCAGCCTGATGCAGGGCGTCAGCGCCATCCTGTTCGTCTTTATTCTGGCGGTCGGCTTTAACCTGGCGGCGGGCGATCTGAGCGAAAGCCGCTGGTACGTTGAGAAGATCAGCGCCCTGATGATTGGCGGCTTCGGCGCATACGTCATCTATCGGGCGCTAAAGAGCCTCAGGCCGCACAGGATGCGCATTGTCTCCCTGACGCCCCTCGGGCATCAGCACGCGCCGGACTGCGGCTGCGGTCATCACGGTGTAGGCATGGCGATGCAGGGGGACTGGAAGACGCGGCTGGGGGTGATTCTGGCGATCGGCGCGCGCCCGTGCAGCGGAGCCATTATGATCCTGCTCTTCTCTAACGCGCTGGGGATTGTAAGCTGGGGGATTGCCGCCGTCATGACGATGTCACTGGGTACGGCGCTGTCGATTATGGGCCTCTCGCTGGCAGTGCGCTATGCCCGCGGACGCACGGCGGCGCTGTTTGGCGGCGAGACACAGCGGCTGGCGTGGGTGGTTCCTGGCTTAAAAGTTGTTGGCGGCGTGGTGTTAATGCTGTTTGCCACCGTGCTGTTTTTAACCGTCATTCCGGTGAGCGCCAATGGGGATTACATCGCAGCGGGCTGCTAATTATGGGCAATAAAAAAGCGGGCCTCGGCCCGCTTTTTACTAAGTGCTGAAAATTACTCGTTGATCTTCGGATGCTGATCGACCAGCCGCGAACGCTTCTTCTGTAGCTCCGCAATCTCCTGATCGATATCCTCAATTTTCTGCTCAATGTTGTCGTGATGCTCCTGCAGGATCTCACGCGCTTCCTGCATATCCGATGCCGCAGGGGTCGCGCCACGCAGCGGGCGGTTGGCCGTCTCCTTCATCGTGATACCGGTGATCAGACCAATTACTGCTACCACCATCAGGTAGTAGGCTGGCATCATCAGGTTCTCTGTGCTCTCCACCAGCCAGGCCGCCAGGGTTGGCGTCAGACCCGCAATCAGAATCGAGATGTTGAAGGCGCTGGCCAGCGCGCTAAAGCGCAGGTGCGTCGGGAACATCGCCGGCAGCGTGGACGCCATTACCCCGGTAAAGCAGTTCAGGATCACCGCCAGCATCAGCAGACCGGCAAAAATCAGGCCGATGATGTCGCTGTTAATCATAATGAAGGCCGGGATGGCCAGGAAGAACAGCGCGGTACTACCGAGAATGACGAACGGACGGCGGCCGAAGCGGTCGCTTAACAGCCCCATAACCGGCTGGACAAACAGCATCCCGATCATGATGGCGATGATAATCAGCACGCCATGATCTTCCGAGTAGTGCAGGTTATGCGACAGATAGCTCGGCATGTAGGTCAGCAGCATGTAGTAGGTCACGTTGGTGGAGATCACCAGACCGATACAGGCCAGCAGGCTGCGCCAGTGCTTGGTCGCAATCTCTTTAAACGATACCTTAGGTCCATCCTGAAGCCCTTCGCGATCGCCCTGCTCCAGCTTATCCACATGTTGCTGGAACGCAGGTGTCTCTTCCAGAGCGTGACGCAGATATAGACCAATCAGCCCCAGCGGCAGCGCCAGGAAGAACGGAATACGCCAGCCCCAGTCGAGGAAGTTCTCCTCGCCGACGACGGTAGAGAGCAGAACCACAACGCCTGCACCGAGGACGAAACCGGCGATGGAGCCGAAGTCGAGCCAGCTGCCCATAAAGCCGCGCTTACGGTCCGGGGAGTATTCGGCAACGAATATCGATGCGCCGGTATACTCGCCGCCCACCGAGAAGCCCTGAGCCATCTTACAGATCAACAGTAGGATAGGTGCCCAGATGCCGATGCTGGCATAGGAAGGAATTAACCCGATACAGAAGGTACTGATCGACATAATCACAATCGTGATAGCAAGTATCTTCTGGCGGCCATACTTATCGCCCAGCATACCGAAGAACAGCCCGCCGAGCGGTCGAATCAGGAAGGGAACGGAGAACGTACCCAGAGCAGCGATCATCTGTACGCTGGGGTTAGCGTCCGGGAAGAAAACCTTACCAAGCGCGTAAGCCACAAAGCCATACACACCAAAATCAAACCACTCCATCGCATTACCGAGCGATGCGGCGGTAATAGCCTTACGTAACTTGCCGTCATCAATAATGGTGACGTCACGCAGCGTAATAGGCTTAACTTTTTTCCTTTTAAGCATCTTTATCCTCTTTTGACTTGCGCCCTTAATCGCCTGGCCAGGAAGGCATACGCCTCTATGGTGATGCTAAACGTTCAGGATGCCGTGGCATCCCTCTTCAAGAGTAGCAGGTTTAGTTATTCAGACTGGTTAAACCCTGTACAACCAAACCTGTTTACGCCTGATTGGGCAGTTAACGAGCTATTAACATTAACAGGGTTTAAAAATGTGATCAACTTCACACAAAGTGTGCGGTTAATCTATTTCCGCCGCGTTTAGAAAGCGGAGCGGAGTTAACAGGAAAACAGCGGCAATAAATATAAAATAAGGCTGCGCATACGGTTTTCATCAATAACTCGGCTAATTATTTGATCGCTAGCCATTTTAAAAGTGTAATTTTTACAAGGTATTTACACACATTTTCCCTCAATCGTGCTTGAAAAATCTTTACGCAAAATATGTGACGAAGATAACTAAAACGCTGTTTTATTTTCATTGAATCAATATTCCAAAGATCGCATCATAGCCGCAGTTCTGATGAACCAGGGCTAATGCGGACGGTTACGCCAGCCACGTTCCTCCTGGTTCGACTTGCATGTTTAGATCGAAGGCCTCAACGCCAGGATGCCTTAACGAATTGAAATTAAAAATATTATTTTCTCGCTCGTGCAGCGTGATGAGAAGTGAGGGTTCATAATGAAAATCAAGGCCACAATTGAACGCATCCCGGGTGGGATGATGCTGGTCCCGCTGCTGCTCGGCGCGATCTTAAATACCTTAGCGCCCGATACCGGTGCCTATTTCGGTTCATTTACCAAAGGTATGATTTCCGGGACGGTACCGATTCTGGCCGTCTGGTTTTTCTGCATCGGGGCATCCATTGATCTCCGCGCCACCGGTACGGTATTGCGTAAATCCGGTACCCTGGTACTGACCAAAATTGCCGTCGCATGGGTTGTGGCGATGATTGCCGCCAGCTTTATTCCGGAACAGGGCATCCAGACAGGCTTCTTTGCCGGGATTTCTGTGCTGGCCATTGTCTCAGCGATGGATATGACTAACGGCGGCCTCTACGCCAGCCTGATGAACCAGTACGGCACCAAAGAGGAGTCCGGGGCGTTTGTTCTGATGTCGCTGGAGTCCGGCCCGCTGATGACCATGGTGATCCTCGGCTCCGCTGGCCTGGCCTCCTTCGAGCCACACCACTTTATTGGTGCGGTACTGCCGTTCCTGATCGGCTTTGCGCTGGGCAACCTTGACCACGATTTGCGGGCGTTCTTCAGCAAGGCGACGCCGGTACTGATCCCGTTCTTTGGCTTCGCGCTGGGTAACACTATCAACCTGAAAGTGATTATGGACACCGGCCTGCTGGGTATTTTCCTCGGCATAGCGGTGATTATTATCACCGGCATCCCGCTGATTCTCGCTGACAAGTTTATTGGTGGCGGTAACGGTACGGCGGGGGTTGCGGCCTCTTCAGCGGCAGGTGCAGCGGTAGCCAACCCGGTTATCATCGCTCAGATCAACCCGGCATTCGAACCGGTGGCGGCGTCGGCGACAGCACTGGTAGCAGCAAGCGTGATTGTGACGGCGATTCTGGTCCCGATTATTACGGCACTCTATGCAAGACGGTTTGGCGAGCCGCAAAGTGTGGTAAATAGCGAGAAGCCGGTAGAAGCCGACTCGTTACACCACTAAGACGCCTCTTTTTGACTACAGCCCCTTCTGCCAGCCGGAAGGGGTTACACGCCTTCCCCAAAGATCTCATCCACCATTGCCGTCGCCAGCCGTGTTGCCGAACAGAGCCTCGGCATACCCAGCGCCACATTTTGCCAGCTCTGGGTAATGGTCCAACATACCGGGTGGCGATCCGCATCGCACCAATCGCCCAGCCAGCCCAGCATATCTTTATAGTCCATCAGGCCCGGCGTGGTGGGGGTCGTTAACCACTGATGATAGAAATGGCGCGTGGCGGGCGAGGCGTTGATCCCCTGCGCCAGAAAATCGGCGGCCATAACCCGCAGATTATCCTTTAGCAGCGAAGAGGCCTCCGGACTGGTCAGGCGACAGGCGTCACCGAAAGCGCCCCAGCGCAGCTCCTCAAGAGCGATATAGCAGCGCCCTGCCATGGACCAGCCGTTGTACTTGCCGGCACGCCAGCGGGTAAAGATCTGCTCGCTGTGGAGGCCAGCCTGTACCATCAGGCCACGCTGGGTTAAGGCTTTCTCTTTCCAGGCGGCGCGCTGGCTGAAGTGCTTGTACAGCTCAGCAATCTGTTCAGGCAACGCAGCGGACACGGTGGGACGGCGTTCAATACTCTGCTGTAACGCCGCCAGCCGCTGGGTAATACGCGAGAGTGCAAGCTGGCCCGGATCAAACATGCTTGCCAGCTTCTCGGCCAGCCCGAGACGCAGGGCGTCACTCTCATTGAAGACGCCGGCCATCGCCCAAGGACGCAGCTGCGTCTGGTTCATGATCTCCTGGGTCAGGCGATCGCGAAACAGCTGCTGCTGCGGGACGATCTGCGCCTGGCGGGGAGCGTCAATGCCCAGCACCAGATCGACGATAAACTTCGGATGGATACACTCCAGCGTGCTCCCGGGTCCGTCCAGTAGTCGATTTTTCATGGTTACTCTGCCGCGAATAGGGTTTGGATATCATCGCGTAACAGACGGGCATCCTCATGGATCCATTTTGCCGTCGTCATACCCTGCTTCAGGTGCTGACGAAGCGCCATTACCGATGACTCGTTCTGCTGACGGATAGCCAGACTGTCACGCAGACTCTCCTGAAGTCCGGAAAGACTTAGCGAAAATTCGGCAAAGAAGGTGGCCATCCCTGCCGTAACTGAAACATCGACCTGTGCCGCTAAAGCTTTACGAATTTGTGCACAGAAATGCGCAACGTGGGCGATTAAATTCTTATGCAACAGTGACACATCAATAACGTAACGCGTGCGGGTCACGACGTAGTCATTCCATCCCCAGCCGGGATTATTGAGCCAGCGGGACATAGAATCCCGCACGCTGCCGACGCGCGACTGGCCCACCGGCAGATCTTCCGAGGCGATGGCGTCAACAAAGAGCTGACGGGTATTAAAGTTGAGGGTACTGGCCTGAAACGCAGGCAGGCTGATACGCGCCCGAAACCCGGTATGGCTTAGCTCCTCTTTAATGCGCGTCTCGATGGGACGCATGGCATCATGCAGAGAGCGAGTCAGGGTATTTTCAAGCTGATCGAAGCGCAGCGCCAGCTCGCGGCCAATCTTCTCCTGCGCCGCCAGCAGTATCACTTCACAGGCGGAGCGGATCTTACTCAGTACGATCTGCGCCTGGCCCTCATCCTCCAGTACCAGTTTGCCTGGTCCAAACTCTTCATCCTGCTGCAGGCTGGCAAAGCTTAGGTCGGCCATCTCCGCCAGCTTGCCATCTTTAAAATAGCTGTCGATGGCGCTAACGATATCTGCCTGCTGGCCGTTGATAAAAACGTCCGCCGCGGCCAGCGACTCGTCAACTTCATGGTTGACCTCATCGCTGACCCGCTCCTGGCAGCGTTTCAGCAGGGTCATATCCTCTTCGAGGCGGGCAATGTTGTGCTCAAGCTTCTCAAACGCCACGGTCAGGCTCTGATAGCGGAACGCCAGATACTCACTGGCGCTGTGGGAATAATTTAAAAGCTTGTGGGATGCCGAACGCAGAGCATAGAGCGAGGCGTTGGCATGGGCGGCGTGGAGCAGCTTGCGGATCGGCTGCTCAAACAGCGAATCTTCCCACAGCAGCTCCGCCGCATGATGAATATGGGCGATGTCATCGAGATCCGCCAGCCGCCAGCGCCGGCCCAGTGCCTCTTCGGCAAAGTCCTGCACCCATGGTTGCTCATTGGGATCCGGTAGCTTGCCGCGCAGGTTTAGCTCATGACGGGCGCGGTTCGCCAGATAACCCCACATGGAAGAGACCGGAAAGATCTGCCCTGGGTTGATATTGCCCTTCATCAGCGTCCCAGCGATCAGCGCCCGGACCTGCTCTTCATCATCGCTGTTGCGATCCTTTTGATCGAACTTATTCACCAGCGCGTAGAGCGGTACCGATTTGCCCACCGCCGCGATAGCATGGCGCACCTCTTCATCTGAGATAGATTTGAGCTGGGTATAGTCGAGCACCGCCAGCACCGCCGAGGCCCGCGCCAGCTGCTCGTTCAGCATCTGCTGCAGGTGCGGCTGCCCGGCCTCGTTTGGCCCAGGGGTGTCCAGCAGCGTGAGCTGGCCCATGCTATTCTCCAGCCCGGCGAGGTGCACAAACTCAACTTCAATTACTGGAATATGCTCAATCGCGGTATAAGCGGAGAAGGGAAAATCGACCTCCAGCGCTTTTGACAGGCGCACCAGGTCGTTGAGGCTCTTCAGGCAGTGAAAAATGGGTTGGGCACCCAGGTAGTGCTTATCGAAGGCGTCGCCTTGCTGGATGCGCTCCAGCAGCGTCGTCATATCCTTGTCGATCTCCAGCTTCTGCGCCAGCCGATCGCGGTCAACGTTAAACAGCCGCGTCTGGAGCTGCTGCGTCAGGGCATCGATCGGCCCGACGTGGGAAAAGTGCAGCACCGGCTCTTTTTGTCCCGGCGTATGGCGGATAAGGGTCGGCAGGGCTGTCATTGGCCGGTTACGGTTGGGCAGCACTTCGGTACCGACAATGGCATTAATCGTTGTCGATTTTCCCGCCTTCATTGTGCCAACAATTGCCAACACCATTTCGAGACGGGTAATTTTCCGCAGCTCGTTATCCAGGGTGGCATACTGGGCCTCTGCGCCACGGGCGCTAAAATGCAACGGCAGCACGTTGGCGGTATCGCTATCTCCGGCAGACAATGTACTGTCCAGCGTCGCCATGGGCATGGCCTGCAATGACTGGAGATTATGCAGTGAAAGCTGTAACAGCCTCTCGGCTTCCTGGCTTAATTCGAAAATTGTCTGTGTGTGCATGATGAAAGTCTTTCCTTAACGCAAATTTTCTTACTTTTATTTAGCCGTGCTATTTATTTAGTAAAGTTTCGGCTTTTATAATTACGTGTGGAAAATATCTAAAAAAGATAATCGCCTGATGACGCTCAGGAAAATAAATATTTTTGTCTCAACTCAACGACAGATCTTTCGTTCCGGACCAAGAAACCAGAGCGATTAGAGAGCGTAGCGCATTTTTATGTGCAGCCAGGATATATCTTCATATTTTTACCCACCTAATTTGAGGGTAATAGACCACCTTCGACAGAAGAGTTTGCAGGTGTCAGATGCCGTTGCGAATAACGCTCGATGCTTCATCTCACCATATATGAATTAGCGAAAAGTGGCAATTTCCCCCGAAAAATATTCTAAATATCATACATAAACCTATACCTTCTGCGTCACAATGCCAGCATCGCTCATCGCTGTGACAGGTTGTGTCAAGCCCACGCATTTTTGCCTGTTTTTGCAAAAAATAATAGCACCGACAACTGTAAGGTATTAGTGTATAATCGCCGTTTTCTCGGCCTGTTGCCGAGCTTTAGCGGGCCACGCGTCCGCGTTGCCAGCCCCTACGAGGATCGCACCATGTCACTTCCCCATTGCCCAAAATGTCACTCCGAGTATACCTATGAAGATAATGGCCTGTTCATCTGCCCGGAGTGCGCATATGAATGGAATGAAAGCGAATCCGCAGCCGAGAGCGATCAATTAATCGTCAAAGATGCTAACGGCAATCTGCTGGCGGATGGCGACAGCGTCACGGTAATTAAGGATCTCAAGGTCAAAGGCAGCTCCTCAATGCTGAAGATCGGCACAAAAGTTAAAAATATTCGCCTCGTTGAGGGCGACCATAATATTGATTGCAAAATCGACGGCTTCGGTCCAATGAAGCTTAAATCAGAATTTGTTAAAAAGAATTAACTCTGGGCGACCCATTTTCAGGCACCGCTGGCACTATCTTCATTATCCGGTCACGGTAACTTAACCTAAATGTCACACTCGGCGGCCAGGATAGGACGATTCTAACCGGAGGTCGTCCATGCAGGGTGCTCAACACCATTTTCGCCGTCTATCTAAAGCCATGAGTGAGCCGGGGGTAATTGTCACCTTCAGCCCGCTTAACGATGAGTGCCAGCCACTCGATCTCGCCAGCGTACTGCTTACGTTAACCGAGTCCAGCCGCGCCCCGCTGATCTTACAGGTTGCCAGCCTGAGCGGCGGACGCATGCTGCGCCTGACCGGCAGCGGCATTGCCGATGAGCGCATGGTTGCCCCCCAGCTGCCGGAGAGCATCGTACACGAGCTTAGCGAACGTTTGCCCCCCTTCTCGCCGGATGTGGACCTGCTCCTGACCTGCGGCGAACGCCTGATGGCCATTCCACGTACAACCCATATCGAAGTGCGCTGACTAGCGCGTCTGGGCCTTGCGCAGCGCCTGGGCCAGCTGGACGCGAGTGAAGGGTTTACGCAGCAGCTCAACGTCCGGCAGGGCCGGGTTGTCTGCCGGGCGCAGATCCTGGCCGCTGATCAGCAGCAGCGCCAGCCCGGGATAGTGCTGACGGGCAAACTGCACGACCTCTGCGCCACTCAACCTGCCCGGCAACATGAGATCGCTCAGCAAAAAGCCGATATCCGGCGCGGCGGCCAGCAGCGCCAGCGCCTGCTCGCTGTTTTCCGCCTCCAGCGTCAGGTAACCAAGCTGGTGCAGCTGCTCGCATAGCGTCTGCCGTACGTCGGCCTCGTCCTCCAGCACCAGAATCAGCCGGTCGGTACTGTCGCCGTCGGGCATGGCTTCGGGCTGGCTTAAGTTGGCAGCCTGCCCGGATGCGCGCGGCAGATGCAGCCGCACCGTCGTCCCCTGCCCCGGCGCGCTCTCAATCTCTACCCGCCCGCCCGACTGACGGATAAATCCGTAGACCATCGACAGGCCCAGGCCGCTGCCGCTGCCGGTCTGCTTGGTGGTAAAGAACGGCTCAAATACCCGGGCTTTGACCTCCTGCGACATGCCGCAGCCGCGATCGGCCACTTCCAGAGCAACCATATCCTGACGACGGCCGTCGCTGCGCGTTACCCGTTGGTTCCAGGTGCGGATGCGGATAACGCCGCTCCGACCCTCCATCGCGTCACGGGCGTTCATTACCAAATTGATCAGGGCATTTTCCAGCTGACCGACGTCGATCCACGCCGCCCACGCCGGGCTTTGCGCCTCAATCTCCAGCGTCAGGGTGGTAGGCAGGGAGTGACGCAGCAGCTCGCTCAGATTTTCCAGCAGGGGCTGCATCGCCACCGCCTGCGGGTGCAGGGACTGCTTGCGCGAAAAGGCCAGCAGGCGCTGGGTAAGCAGCGCCCCACGCTCGGCAGCCTGCAAGGCCCGGCTGATACGGGCCGCATCCGGCGAGCCGGGGCTGACCAGCTCCAGGCTGCCGATGATCACCGCCAGCAGGTTATTAAAGTCGTGTGCCAGCCCGCCCGTCAGCTGCCCGACGGCTTTCATCTTCTGGCTATGCAGCAGCGCCTCCTCCAGCCCCTGCCGTTCGGTACGGTCGATCTCCATCTGGGTCGTCTTCTCCCGCAGCAGCCGGGAGGTGTGCTCCAGCGAGGCGGTATTACGGGCAAAGACGTTAAACGCCCGCGCCAGCTCCCCCAGCTCGTCCCGCCGCTGTAACGCGGGGACGGAGACATCCTGCTCCCCCCTTGCCAGCCGGGTCATCGCCCGGGAGATAGCCGTCAGGTTTGATCCCAGGTTGCGGTAGATGTACCAGCCTGCAAAACCGGTGATCACCAGCGCCAGCAGCGCGAAAGCGATAATAAACAGGATGATAGATTTCAGCTCGCGGTGGCTCTGGTCGATACGCTGCTGGGAGACGTCTACGACGCGCTCTACGTACTGGTTAATATCGGTATTCAAAAAGGCTACCAGCGCCTTGATATGGTACATATACCAGCTGATGGCCAGATCGCTCTCTTCAAGTTGCAACGAGAGCGGTCCCAGCTTGCGCAGCTCGGCGGTGAAGTCGCCCAAAATAGTGTTAATAACGGGCTGGTTTGCGCGCCCCGGCAACTGCATCACAATCGTCTCCAGCGCCGCCACCGTTGGACGCGGCGAAGGGGTCTGGATCGCTGCGCTAAGCAGGCGGTCCATCTCCTCCAGCAGTCGGGCATCCGGCACGCTGCCGCCGTCGCGCAGGTTGATTCGCTGGATCTGGCGCAGGTAGCTCTGGTTTTGGTAGAGCGAGCTGAGCAGCGAGTTACGCTGCAGATGGCGGCGGTGGCCTCGCTCCAGCATCTGCGTTGCGCTGTGCTGTAATTCATTGCTGCGCTGAATAATGCGCGCCACCAGCTGCTGCTCGCTGTGCGCCAGCGGCGCGTGGGCCAGCTGCTCCAGCGAGCGCTGCAGGGCCGCCTGGGTCGCCTTCAGCCGCTCGGCCTCGCCCTGATACTCCAGCGCGCCTACCACCTGCGACAGCCTGACCGCCGCCGTCGCCACGTTCGCCGTGTCCCGCGCCAGGTTCATGCTGCCGGTCATATCGTCCAGCGTCTGCTGCTGCACCTGCTCCTGGATCTGGCTGGCATGGCGAAACCCCAGCACCGCCGCGCCGCTGACCATCAGCGTCACCACCATCACCAGCAGGTTAAAGATGAGCAATCGCCCGCGCGCGCTGGCGAAAAAGTGACTTCCTTGCTGCGGCATATCACGCTCCGGGAAGAAAAATCACAATATGACAAATATGAACGGCTTCTGACATTTTGCGTTTACGTTCCTGTGATGGAGTGCTGATATCGCCCACCCCGCAGGAGATCCGCCATGAGCAGGACACCGGTACTGGAAATGCGCAGCATTGCCAAAGCCTTTGGCAAATTCTACGCGCTTAAGGGTGTGGATCTGACGGTCTGGCCCGGTGAGATCCACGCTCTGATGGGAGAGAACGGCGCGGGTAAAAGCACGCTGATGAAAATCCTTGCCGGAGCCTACACCGCCACCAGCGGGGAGATCCTGATCGACGGTCAGCCCTACAGCATCAAAGGCCCGAAAGATGCCCTCTCTGCCGGCATTACCCTCATCTATCAGGAGATGCAACTCGCCCCGAACCTCACCGTTGCCGAAAACATTTTCCTCGGCAGCGAGCTATCCAGCGGCGGGCTGGTAAAGCGTAAAGAGATGGTCACCCAGGCGCAGAGCGTCATTAACCGCCTCGGGGCGCAGTTTAAGGCCAGCGATCTGGTAATGAAGCTGACCATCGCTGAGCAGCAGCAGGTGGAGATCGCCAGGGCGCTGCACCGTAAGAGCCGCGTGCTGGTGATGGATGAACCCACCGCCGCCCTCTCCTCCCGCGAGACCCACCGCCTGTTTGAGCTGATCCTGCGCCTGCGCGACGAGGGCATGGCGATTATCTATATCAGCCATCGCATGGCAGAGGTGTATGAGCTATCCGATCGCGTCAGCGTTCTGCGTGACGGGCAGTACGTCGGCAGCCTGATGCGCGACAAGCTGAACGCTGCCGAGCTGGTACGCATGATGGTGGGCCGCCCGCTCAGCGACCTGTTTAACAAAGAGCGCGATATTACCCCCGGCGAGACCCGCCTCAACGTACAGAACCTCACCGATGGTGGCAAAATTCGCCCTGTCACTCTGCACGTCCGCGCCGGGGAGATCGTCGGCCTCGCGGGACTGGTAGGCGCTGGCCGCTCGGAGCTGGCGCAGCTGATTTTTGGCGTGCGCCGCGCCACCGGCGGGGTCATTGAGATTGATGGCGAGCCGGTGGTGATCCACTCCCCGCGTACCGCTATCGATTTAGGCATTGGCTTTCTCACCGAGAACCGTAAAGAGCAGGGACTGTTTCTTGAGCTGGCCGCCGCCGAAAATATCACCATGGCGACGCTGGAGCGCGATGCGAACTACGGCATGCTGGATCGCAAAAAGGCGCAAGCCATCTCTGACGACGCTATTCAGCTGTTGCAGATCCGCGTTCCTCATGCTCAGGTGCGGGCGGGAGGCCTCTCTGGCGGTAATCAACAGAAGCTACTCATCTCCCGCTGGGTTGCCATCAACCCGCGCATTCTGATCCTCGACGAGCCGACCCGTGGCGTAGACGTCGGGGCAAAAAGTGAGATCTACCGCATCATGAACCAGATGGCGCACAAGGGCGTGGCGATCCTGATGATCTCCAGCGAGCTGCCGGAGGTGGTTGGCATGAGCGACCGCGTCTACGTGATGCATGAAGGGACTATTGCCGGCGAACTGCAGGGCGATGACATTACCCAGGAAAATATAATGACGCTGGCAACCGGCGTAGATGAGGCGGTACACCATGGCTAAAAAAGAGACCTTAGCACCCACCCCGCAGCAGGTGGCAAAATCCGCGTCAGCGAAGAAGATGCTGATGGGCGATCTGATGCAAACGGTCGGGATCCTGCCGATCCTGATCCTTATTGTCGCCGTCTTTGGCTTTATCGCGCCGAACTTCTTTACCGAAAGCAATCTGCTCAATATCACCCGCCAGGCGTCGATTAATATCGTGCTGGCGGCGGGCATGACCTTCATCATCTTAACCGGCGGCATTGACCTGTCAGTTGGCTCAATCCTGGGCACTACCGCCGTGGCGGCAATGGTGGTCTCGCTGATCCCAGAGCTGTCGATGCTGTCGATCCCGGCGGCGCTGATGCTCGGCCTGGTGCTGGGGCTGTTTAACGGTGCGTTGGTGGCCTTTGCCGGACTGCCGCCGTTTATTGTCACCCTCGGAACCTATACCGCCCTGCGCGGTGCGGCCTACCTGCTGGCGGACGGCACCACGGTAATCAACTCCAGTATTAGCTTCGAGTGGATCGGCAATAACTATCTCGGGCCGATCCCGTGGCTGGTGGTCATCGCCCTGGCGGTGATCGCTATCTGCTGGTTTATCCTGCGCCGCACCACCCTCGGGGTCCATATCTACGCTGTCGGTGGCAACATGCAGGCGGCACGTCTGACCGGGATTAAAGTGTGGCTGGTGCTGCTCTTCGTCTACGGTATGAGCGGCCTGCTTTCTGGCCTCGGCGGGGTCATGAGCGCCTCACGCCTCTACAGCGCCAACGGCAACCTCGGTACCGGCTACGAGCTGGACGCCATCGCGGCGGTGATCCTCGGCGGCACCAGCTTTGTCGGCGGCATCGGCACCATCACCGGTACGCTGGTGGGAGCGCTGATCATCGCCACCCTCAACAACGGCATGACGCTGATGGGCGTCTCCTACTTCTGGCAGCTGGTGATCAAAGGGGCGGTGATCATCATTGCGGTGCTAATCGATAAATACCGTACCCGTCACCATCAAAGTGCATAACAACAATACCCTACACATAAGGAACAGAATATGCGTTTGAAACCCTTAGTCACCGCGCTCTGTGCTGGCGCATTGCTTGTCGCAACGCCGTTTGCCCAGGCCAAAGATCTGAAGTCCATCGGCGTGACGGTGGGCGACCTGGCGAACCCGTTCTTTGTCCAGATCACCAAGGGCGCAGAGCTGGAGGCCCGCAAGCTGGCCGGAGATAACGTGAAGGTTACCCTGGTCTCCAGCGGCTACGATCTCGGCCAGCAGGTCTCGCAGATCGATAACTTTATTGCCGCGAAAGTGGACATGATTATTCTCAACGCCGCAGACTCCAAAGGCATCGGTCCGGCGGTGAAGCGCGCCAAAGATGCTGGGATCGTGGTAGTAGCGGTTGACGTGGCGGCCGAAGGGGCCGATGCCACTATCACCTCTGATAACACCCAGGCGGGCGAGATTGCCTGTAAATACATCACCGATCGCCTGAAAGGGAAAGGCGACGTGGTGATCATCAACGGGCCACCGGTCTCTGCGGTGCAGAACCGCGTTGAAGGCTGCCAGACCGAGTTCAAACGCCATCCTGGCATTAAGGTGCTCTCATGGAACCAGAACGCCAAAGGCAGCCGCGAAGGTGGCCTGGAAGTCATGACCTCCCTGCTGGCGGCGAATCCGAAGATCGACGGCGTGTTCGCCATTAACGATCCTACCGCGATCGGGGCCGATCTGGCGGCGAAGCAGGCCCAGCGCAGCGAGTTCTTTATCGTTGGCGTGGATGGCTCGCCGGACGGGGAAGAGGCGCTGAAGCGTGAGAACTCGCTGTTTGTGGCGACCCCGGCGCAGGATCCGCAGGTGATGGCGGCGAAGGCGGTGGAGATTGGCTATGACATCCTGCAGGGCAAGCCCGCCCCGAAAGAGCCGGTGCTGATCCCGGTCACAATGATCGATAAGCAGAGCGTGGCAAACTACAAGGGCTGGACGGTTAAATAACGTAAACGCCGGGTGGCGCAATGTCTACCCGGCCTACGGTTCTGGAGGCCTGCAATATGAAACGCTCCGCGATTAACGAAATTCTTGGCCACACGCGGCAATTTTTCTCCATGCACGACGTGCACCTACCGGCGTTTGCCAGCTTTGCCCCATCCAGATGGCGACAGCTGCCCGCCGATGCCTGGCAGGAGGTGTTCGATCTCCGCCTGGGCTGGGACGTCACCGCCTTTGGCGGAACGAACTTTGCAGCTCAGGGGCTGACGCTCTTTACCCTGCGCAACGGCTCCCCCAGCGGGTCGCCGTGGCCCAAATGCTATGCGGAGAAGATCATGCATGTCCGCGACGGCCAGCTGACCCCGATGCATCTTCACTGGCTCAAGCGCGAGGACATTATTAACCGAGGCGGCGGTAATTTGATTATCGAGCTGTGGAACTCGGGAGCCGACGAGCAAACCGAGCATAGCGACGTGACGGTGGCCATTGACGGCTGTTTGCAAACCCATATGGCTGGCAGCCAGCTGCGCCTGTCGCCCGGAGAGAGCATCTGCCTGCCGCCGAGGCTGTATCACAGCTTCTGGGGAGAGCATGGCTTTGGCGACGTACTGGTGGGCGAGGTCTCCTCCGTCAATGACGATGACAATGACAACCACTTCCTGCAGCCGCGCGACCGCTATAACAGCATTGAAGAAGATGAGCCGGCCCAGCTGGTGCTCTGTAACGAATACTCTCTGTTTCTTCACCCGGTTCCCTAACCAAGGAGGCTGCAATGCCGCTGATCTCTCTCGCCGATGGTCTGAAACATGCTCGTGTGCACCAGTATGCGCTGGGTGCCTTTAACGTGCTGGATACCCACTTTCTGCGGGCGCTGTTTGCCGCTGCAAAGCAGCAGCGCTCGCCGTTTATTATCAATATTGCCGAAGTGCACTTTAAGTATCTGTCGCTGGATACGCTGGTGGAGGCGGTAAAGTATGAAGCCGCCCGGCACGATATTCCGGTGGTGCTCAACCTCGATCACGGCCTGCACTTTGAGGCGGTAGTCCAGGCGCTGCGCCTCGGTTTTACCTCCGTCATGTTTGACGGCTCGACGCTGGACTATGAAGAGAACGTGCGTCAGACGCGGGAAGTAGTGAAGATGTGCCATGCGGTCGGCGTCTCGGTCGAAGCGGAGCTGGGTGCGGTGGGTGGTGACGAAGGCGGCGCGCTGTATGGCCATGCCGACGAGGCCTTCTTTACCGATCCGGCCAAGGCTCGGGACTTTGTTGACCGTACCGGTATCGATGCGCTGGCGGTAGCGATCGGCAACTCTCATGGCAAATACAAAGGTGAGCCGAAGCTCGACTTTGCGCGCCTGGAGGCGATTCGCCAGCAGACTGGCCTGCCGCTGGTGCTGCACGGCGGCTCCGGCATCAGCGATGCGGACTTCCGCCGCGCCATCAGCCTTGGCATTCACAAAATCAATTTTTACACCGGTATGTCCCAGGCCGCGCTGGCAGCAGTAGACAGAAGCATGACCGCGCGGGATCAGATCTATGATGAGTTTGCCGAGCTGATGCTCAGCATCGAGCAGGCGATCACCGACATTGTTGCCGAGCAGATGCGCATCTTCGGCAGCGAGGGGAAAATCTGATGGCACGCAAAGGCATCATCGCGGCGGGCAATATGCTGGTGGATCACGTCCACCAGATTGTGCAGTGGCCGGAGCGCGGCTGGCTGGCGGAAATTGTTCACAGCGAGCGCTCCACCGGCGGCGCGCCGCTGAACGTTCTGCTGACCCTGGCGAAGATGCGCACCGGCCTGCCGCTGCAGGCGGTGGGGCTGGTGGGGGAAGATAACGACGGCGACTACATTATGGCGATGCTGGAGCAGTATCACGTTAACCGCCAGCATGTACAGCGCACCACCTTCGCTCCCACCTCTATGTCGCAGGTTATGACCGATCCCAGCGGCCAGCGCACCTTTTTCCACTCTCCCGGCGCGAACCGCCTGCTGGATCTTCCCGCCTTCGATCGTCTCGACGGTAATATGAAAATTTTCCATCTTGGCTATTTGCTGCTGCTGGATAGCCTGGATATGCCAGACGAGGAGTTTGGCACGCGCAGCGCCCGGCTGCTGGCCCAGATGCACAATTTAGGCTTTGAGACCTCACTGGATCTGGTATCGCGCAAAGGCGACCCCCGCTACCGTCCGCTGGTTAATCCGGCCCTGAAGCATCTGGACTATCTGGTGATCAACGAGCTGGAGGCGGGTGAGTTCAGCGAGCTGGCGATCCGCCACGAAAACGGCGAGCCGCATATCGAGCACATCGCCCAGGCGGCGGCACAGCTGTTGGCGGCTGGCGTGAAGCAGCGGGTGGTGATCCACTGCCCTGAAGGTGCATGGGGGCAAACGCCGCAGGAGCCGGGGTTCTGGCTCCCCTCCTGGCACCTGGCGCAGGAGGAGATTGTCGGTAGCGTCGGTGCGGGAGATGCGTTCTGCGCCGGGTTCCTCTACGGCTGCCATGAAGCCTGGCCGCTAATAGAGAGTATTCAGCTCGCCCACGTCTGCGCCCGCGCCAGCCTGCTTGCCGCTAACGCCATCGACGGAGCGAAAAGCCTGGACGAACATCGGGCGTTTATCCGCGATCGCGCTCAGGCGGCAATTTCGTTATGAACCACGTCGGCGGCGAAAACGTAGCCCAGACCACGGATGGTTTTGATCAACGCGGGCTGGTGCGGGTTCAGCTCGATTTTGCGCCGCAGCCGCATGATCAGCACGTCGATCGTGCGGTCAAAGACCTCCATGCTCTCGCTATGGGTAAGCGCCAGCAGCTGCTCGCGGTTCAGCACCCGGCGCGCATTCTGCACCAGCGCCAGCAGCAGGCCATATTCGCCCTGGGTGAGCGGCGTTAGCTGGCCGTGCGGGTCGTGCAGCTCACAGCGGGTCGTATTCAGGCTCCAGCCGTTAAATGCCATATCCGCCCCTTTCGGCACCGGGACGTCTGCCGCCAGCGCGCCGGTGCGCCGCAGCACCGCCTTCAGGCGGGCTACCACCACCCGTGGGTTAAAGGGTTTAGCGATGTAGTCGTCAGCCCCCATCTCAAGGCCGACCACCACGTCCGACTCGCTGCCCAGCCCGGTGAGCATCACCACCGGCAGCGCCGGACGCACTCTTTGCAGCTGCTGCAGAACCATCAGCCCGTTGGTATCCGGTAGTACCATATCCAGCAGCACCAGCGCTATTTCAGGTTGCTCAGCGGCAAGCGTTAGCGCCTCCCGACCGCTATGGCAGACGTGCACGGCAAAGACATGCTCGTTAAGCACGTCCTGCAAAAGTTCGCAGACTGCCGCATCGTCATCCACTATCAGAATTGCCGGTTTCATCATCTACGCTCGCCCGAGAGACATGCCCTAAGTGTTAGCCATTCTGGTAAGGATCGGGAGCAAATCACACTGCGACGTGCAGGATCTTTAACCGCTGTCACACCCCTTCACCTTTCGACACGTCAAATCTGTCGATGACCTGTTTTTCGTCAGGGTTTTGACCAAAATTCGCCCGTAATATCCGGCAATGCCCACAATAACGATATGGCATGCAAGATGCATAATGGGGCCAGGAGCGCAAATGCGCGCTGTATTTAACTGGAGCAGAAGCGATGAAAAAAGTCGTCACGGTTTGCCCGTACTGCGCCTCGGGTTGCAAGATCAACCTCGTGGTGGACAACGGAAAAATCGTTCGCGCGGAGGCGGCGCAGGGGAAAACCAACCAGGGTACCCTGTGCCTGAAAGGCTATTACGGCTGGGATTTTATCAACGATACCCAGATCCTCACCCCGCGTCTGAAAACACCGATGATCCGTCGCCAGCGCGGCGGCAAGCTGGAGGCAGTCTCCTGGGACGAAGCGCTGTCCTACGTTGCCGATCGCCTGGGCGAAATCAAAGAGAAATATGGTCCGGACGCGATCCAGACCACCGGCTCGTCACGCGGCACCGGCAATGAAACCAACTATGTGATGCAGAAATTTGCGCGCGCCGTTATTGGCACCAATAACGTTGACTGCTGCGCACGCGTCTGACACGGCCCTTCGGTTGCAGGTCTGCACCAGTCGGTCGGTAATGGCGCAATGAGCAATGCCATCACGGAAATTGATAATACGGATTTGGTGTTTGTATTTGGTTATAACCCGGCAGATTCTCACCCTATCGTCGCCAATCATGTGATCCGTGCGAAGCGTAACGGGGCGAAAATTATTGTCTGCGATCCGCGCAAAATTGAGACCGCGCGCATTGCTGATATGCACCTTGCCTTGAAGAACGGCTCGAACATCGCGCTACTTAACGCCCTTGGCCATGTCATCGTTGCAGAGAAACTCTACGACGCGGCGTTTGTGGCCAATCGTACCCAGGGCTTTGATGAGTACTGCAAAATTGTTGAAGGCTACACGCCGGAGTCGGTTGAGGATATTACCGGCGTCAGCGCCCAGGCGATCCGCCAGGCAGCGCGGCTCTATGCCGAAGCGAAAACGGCCACCATTCTGTGGGGCATGGGCGTGACTCAGTTCTATCAGGGCGTGGAGACAGTGCGTTCCCTCACCAGCCTGGCAATGCTCACCGGCAACCTGGGCAAGGCGCACGTCGGCGTCAATCCGGTACGCGGGCAGAACAACGTGCAGGGTGCGTGCGATATGGGGGCCCTGCCGGACACCTATCCAGGCTACCAGTACGTCAGCGATCCGGCGAACCGGGAGAAATTCGCCCGCGCCTGGGGCGTGGAGAGCCTGCCGGCTCACATCGGCTATCGTATCAGCGAGCTGCCGCACCGGGCGGCACGTGGCGAAGTGCGTGCCGCCTATATCATGGGTGAGGATCCGCTCCAGACCGACGCCGAGCTTTCGGCGGTGCGCAAAGGGTTTGAGGACCTGGAGCTGGTCATCGTGCAGGATATCTTTATGACCAAAACCGCGGCGGCGGCGGATGTGATTTTACCGTCAACGTCATGGGGCGAGCATGAGGGCGTCTATACGGCGGCAGATCGCGGCTTCCAGCGCTTCTTTAAGGCGGTAGAGCCGCAGTGGGATCTGAAAACCGACTGGCAGATTATCAGCGAGATCGCCACGCGAATGGGTTACCCCATGCGCTACGCTAATACCCAGGAGATTTGGGATGAGCTGCGCCATCTCTGCCCGGATTTCTACGGGGCAACCTACGAGAAGATGGGCGAGCTGGGCTATATTCAGTGGCCCTGCCGTGACGTTTCCGAGGCCGACCAGGGAACGTCATACCTCTTTAAAGAGAAGTTTGATACCGATACCGGACTGGCGAAGTTCTTTACCTGTGACTGGGTTGCCCCTATTGATAAGCTCACCGATGACTACCCGATGGTGCTCTCTACGGTGCGCGAGGTGGGCCACTACTCCTGCCGCTCAATGACCGGCAACTGTGCGGCGCTGGCCGCGCTGGCCGATGAGCCAGGGTATGCGCAGATTAACACCGCCGACGCTGCCCGACTGGGTATTGAGGATGAGGCGCTGGTGTGGGTCAACTCGCGCAAAGGGCGAATCATCACCCGGGCGCAGGTCAGCGATCGTCCTAATAAAGGGGCGGTTTATATGACCTACCAGTGGTGGATTGGTGCCTGCAACGAGCTGGTGACGGAGAACCTGAGTCCGATAACCAAAACGCCGGAATATAAATACTGCGCCGTGCGCGTCGAGGCAATAGACGATCAGCTGGCCGCCGAACGGTATATTATTGACGAGTACAATAAGCTTAAATCCCGCCTGCGGGAGAGCGCGTTAGGATAAAATAGTGCTGTTAATTAATAGCGGCCTCAAATAAGAGGCCACTATTATATATTTATACGCATTATTAATTGTAACGTTCCGTGAGTGTACTCGAAGAAAAATGCAATTGTCCCACTGAAATTACATTGCTATTTCTCTTTCCTTTTAATGCGGGAGCGATATCATTATTGGCGGGTGCTTAAGGCTTTCTGCCTTAAGCACGCTCAGTGTTATTCCGAAAAACCTTGAGAGTGTTGTGGCAGAGAGTTGAAAGCCCCGGGCAATGTTTTTATTAACCCGGGGCTACTCTCAAACAAAACCCTAGCAGGTTGAGAGTAGCCTCTTACCCTTTTTTTTGCAAGGAGTAAAAGGCATGACGCCATTGAAATACCTGTTAGCCATTCTGTTAGTGGTTTGTCTAACAATTCTGACCTTTGCTTTTATTAATCGCGGCAGGCTTTGCGAGCTGAATATTAAAAACGATCGTCAGGAGGTGGCGGCTAAATTAGCCTGTACCACAGGCTAACTCAGCGGGCGGGGCAACCCGCCCGAATTGCCAGAGTTGTGTCCTTAATGCACCCTTTTATAATTCTCATAAATATATTTACGAAGTTCAAATAATAAAAAACCCGCCGGAGCGGGTTTTTTTAGCAATAAGTAACGATTACTGATTGGCGGTGGTTTTAAATTTACCCAGCGTTTCACGCTCGTAGGCCAGCGCTTTTTGGCTGTCGAACTTGCGTTCCCACTTGGCGATCACCAGCACTGCCAGCGCGTTACCCACCACGTTCAGCGCGGTACGCGCCATATCGAGGATACGGTCAACGCCAGCGATAAACGCCAGCCCTTCCAGCGGAATGCCAACGCTGCCCAGGGTTGCCAGCAGCACCACAAAGGACACGCCCGGTACGCCAGCGATGCCTTTTGAGGTCACCATCAGCGTCAGCACCAGGATGATCTCCTGGCCAAGGGAGAGGTCAATGCCGTAGAGCTGGGCAATAAAGATAGCGGCGATGCTCTGGTAGAGCGTAGAGCCATCGAGGTTAAAGGAGTAGCCGGTAGGCACCACGAAGCTGGTAATAGACGCCGGTGCGCCATAGGCTTCCATCTTCTCAATAATACGCGGCAGCACGCTCTCAGAGCTGGCGGTGGAGTAGGCCAGAATCAGCTCGTCCTTCAGGATGCGGATCAGCGTCCAGATGCTCAGTTTGCACATCCGCGCCACCGCGCCCAGCACCACCAGCGCAAAGAACAGGATCGCCATATAAACCAGGATCACCAGCTTGGCGAGCGGCCACAAGGAGGCGAAGCCGAAGTTGGCCACCGTCACCGAGATCAGGGCAAACACACCTACCGGTGCGTAGCGCATCACCATGTGGGTGACTTTAAACATGGTCTCTGAGATAGAGCGGAATACGGTCACCAGCGGATCCCGGTGTGCAGCAGGCAGGGACGACAGCCCGAGGCCAAACAGCACCGAGAAGAAGATGATCGGCAGCATATCGCCCTTCGCCATTGAAGAGACGATATTGGTCGGGACCAGCGAAAGGATGGTGCCCATCAGCCCGTGGGCATGACTCTGCACTTCCGCCGTGGTGCTCTGGTATTTTGAAATATCCACCGTCGCCAGCTGCGTCATATCGATGCCCGCACCCGGCTGGAACACGTTAGCCAGCGTGATACCCAGCACGATGGCAACGGTAGTGATGATTTCAAAATAGAGAATGGTTTTAACACCGATACGCCCAAGCTGCTTCGCGTCGCCCACGCCTGCGATGCCCACAACCAGCGTGGAGATGACAATCGGAACCACGATCATCTTGATCAGATGGATAAAGATATCGCCCGCCGGTGAGAGCAGGTTTGCAATAAGCCACTCACGGCTATCACTTTGGTAATGCAGGTAACTACCCAGCAGAATACCCAGCACAAGGGCCAGCAAAATTTGCCAGGCCAGGCTGACTTTCAAATTTTTCATAACTACAGACGTCCTCAATGAAGCACCATTCCGTGTACCGGAACGATACATACTGAAAGGGGTGTGATTAGCGTTGCTTAGTAAAGCGGGGTTTTTAAACGCGCATTATCAGTACCATTTGCATGGTATCAAGTGCAACCCTTTAAGATGAGGGTCTTTCACCGCTAAAGTGCATAAGAAGCGCTTTTTATCCCACTATTAATGCATAACTATATGTTATGGATGAGCTTTTCGTCACATTTCTCACAAGCATCACTAATTGTGATTATTTACCTTCAAAGATTCATTTGCTGAATTTTCAACCATTCAAACAATGCGTGATCTTCCGCCCAAAAAGTAAACAAAGCCAGGCTTCACTCTTCCCTTAACGTTTCCGTGACATATCCTTAACATCTTACAAGGAGAACAACAGCCATGAGCCAAATACATAAACACGCTGTTCCCGCCACTATCGCGGAAAATTGCCTGATTAACCCGGAGCAGTATGAGGCGAAGTATCAGCAATCCGTAAGCGATCCCGACGCCTTCTGGGGCGAAGAGGGTAAAATTCTGGACTGGATCCGGCCTTATCAGAAGGTGAAAAACACCTCCTTTGCACCGGGCAACGTCTCTATTAAATGGTATGAGGATGGCACGCTCAACCTGGCCGCTAACTGCCTCGACAGGCATCTGGCCGAGCGCGGCGACCAGACAGCGATTATCTGGGAGGGCGACGACGCCCAACAGAGCAAACATATCTCGTATCGCGAACTCCACGCTGATGTCTGCCGCTTTGCCAACGCCCTGCTGGCGCTCGGTATCAAAAAAGGCGACGTAGTGGCGATCTATATGCCGATGGTGCCGGAAGCGGCGGTGGCGATGCTCGCCTGCGCGCGCATCGGTGCTATTCACTCCGTTATCTTCGGCGGTTTCTCACCGGAAGCGGTGGCCGGACGCATCATCGACTCCAGCTCGCGACTGGTGATCACCGCCGACGAGGGCGTTCGCGCCGGGCGCAGTATCCCGCTGAAAAAGAACGTCGACGACGCGCTGAAAAACCCTAACGTTACCACTATCGAACACGTGGTGGTGCTCAAGCGTACCGGGGGCAATATTGAATGGCAGGAGGGGCGCGATCTCTGGTGGAGCGACGTAATGGCGCAGGCCAGCAGCGAGCACCAGCCGGTAGAGATGAATGCCGAAGATCCGCTTTTTATCCTCTACACCTCCGGCTCGACCGGTAAGCCCAAAGGGGTGCTGCACACCACCGGCGGCTATCTGGTCTATGCAGCCACTACCTTTAAGTATGTCTTTGACTACCATCCGGGCGAGATCTACTGGTGCACCGCCGACGTTGGCTGGGTTACCGGCCACAGCTATCTGCTCTATGGTCCGCTGGCCTGCGGGGCGACTACCCTGATGTTTGAGGGTGTGCCAAACTGGCCTACCCCAGCGCGCATGGCTCAGGTGGTTGATAAGCATCAGGTTAATATTCTTTACACCGCACCAACGGCGATCCGCGCCCTGATGGCGGAAGGTGACAAGGCGATTGCCGGTACAGACCGCTCGTCGCTGCGCATCCTCGGCTCGGTAGGAGAACCAATCAACCCGGAAGCATGGGAGTGGTACTGGAAGAAGATTGGTAACGAGAAGTGCCCGGTGATCGACACCTGGTGGCAGACCGAAACCGGGGGCTTTATGATCGCCCCGCTGCCAGGTGCCACCGAGCTGAAAGCCGGCTCCGCTACCCGCCCCTTCTTTGGCGTCCAGCCTGCACTGGTGGATAACGAAGGTACGCCGCTGGAGGGGGCCACCGAAGGCAACCTGGCGATAGTTGACTCCTGGCCGGGACAGGCGCGCACGCTGTTTGGCGACCACGAGCGCTTCGAGCAGACCTACTTCTCCACCTTTAAAAACATGTACTTCAGCGGCGACGGCGCACGACGCGACGAGGACGGCTACTACTGGATCACCGGCCGCGTCGATGATGTGCTCAACGTCTCCGGCCATCGCCTCGGCACGGCAGAGATCGAGTCCGCGCTGGTCTCGCACCCGAAGATCGCCGAAGCGGCGGTAGTGGGTATTCCTCACAATATCAAAGGTCAGGCGATCTACGCCTACGTCACCCTGAACCACGGCGAAGAGCCGTCCCCGGCGCTCTACACCGAAGTGCGCAACTGGGTACGCAAAGAGATTGGCCCGCTGGCTACGCCGGATGTGCTGCACTGGACCGACTCGCTGCCGAAAACGCGCTCCGGCAAAATCATGCGCCGTATTCTGCGTAAGATTGCCGCGGGCGATACCAGCAACCTCGGTGATACGTCGACGCTGGCCGATCCGGGCGTAGTGGAAAAACTGCTCGAAGAGAAGCAGGGCATCACCATGCCATCGTAACGGTGTCATCCCCACCCTCTCCCGCACGGGAGAGGGAATAATAAAACCCCTCCCCTACAAAATACGTCTGGAGACTCTGTGATGAATAACGATATTTGTCAGCAGATTGAGAATAGTGCGCACTACAGGGAGCTTGTCGATAAGCGGCAACGGTTTGCCTTTATCCTCTCACTTATCGTACTGGTCATGTACATCAGCTTTATTATGCTGATCGCCTTTGCGCCAGGCTGGCTGGGTACCCCGCTGCATCCGGGAACCAGCGTGACGCGCGGCATCCCTATTGGCATCGGCGTTATCCTGATCTCGTTTATTCTGACCGGCGTCTATGTCTGGCGCGCAAACGGCGAGTTCGATCGCCTCAACAGTGACGTTGTCCGCGAGGTAAAAGCATTATGAAAAGGATCCTGATAGCGCTGCCCGCCGCGCTCCCTTTTACCGCCGGCGCTGCGGATGCGCTTACCGGTGCGGTACAGCGCCAGCCGACCAACTGGCAGGCGATTATCATGTTTGTCATCTTCGTGGCTATGACGCTCGGCATCACTTACTGGGCCTCAAAGCGCACCCGGACGCGAAGCGATTACTACACCGCAGGGGGTAATATCACCGGCCTGCAAAACGGCCTGGCCATCGCCGGGGACTATATGTCAGCGGCATCGTTTTTAGGTATCTCCGCGCTGGTGTTTACCTCCGGCTACGATGGCCTGATCTACTCCCTCGGCTTCCTCGTCGGCTGGCCGATTATTCTGTTCTTAATCGCCGAACGCCTGCGTAACTTGGGACGCTACACCTTCGCCGACGTTGCTTCCTACCGGCTGAAACAGGGACCGATCCGCATCCTCTCCGCCTGCGGCTCGCTGGTAGTGGTCGCCCTCTACCTCATCGCTCAGATGGTCGGCGCGGGCAAGCTGATCCAGCTGCTGTTCGGCCTCAACTATCACATTGCGGTGGTGCTGGTGGGCGTATTGATGGTGATGTACGTCCTGTTTGGCGGCATGCTGGCCACCACCTGGGTACAGATTATCAAGGCGGTGCTGCTGCTGTTTGGTGCCAGCTTTATGGCCTTTATGGTGATGAAGCACGTCGGCTTCAGCTTCAATAACCTGTTCAGCGAGGCGATGGCGGTGCACCCGAAAGGAGAAGCCATTATGAGTCCCGGCGGACTGGTGAAGGATCCGATCTCGGCC
The DNA here is from genome assembly GCF_031987975.1 of Pseudescherichia sp. Classification (GTDB taxonomy): domain Bacteria; phylum Pseudomonadota; class Gammaproteobacteria; order Enterobacterales; family Enterobacteriaceae; genus Pseudescherichia. The sequence goes on from NZ_DALZYX010000011.1 coordinate 37,987, forward strand.
CTCTCTCTCGGCCTTGGCTTGATGTTTGGTACTGCCGGGCTGCCGCACATCCTGATGCGCTTCTTCACCGTCAGCGATGCCCGCGAAGCACGGAAGAGTGTCTTCTACGCCACCGGTTTTATGGGTTACTTCTACATCCTGACCTTTATTATCGGTTTCGGGGCGATCATGCTGGTAGGGGCCAACCCGGTGTTTAAAGACGCTGCGGGCGCGCTGATCGGCGGTAACAACATGGCGGCGGTGCATCTGGCTAACGCGGTGGGCGGTAGCCTCTTCCTGGGCTTTATCTCTGCCGTGGCCTTTGCCACCATTCTGGCAGTGGTGGCTGGCCTGACGCTGGCAGGGGCTTCGGCGGTATCGCACGATCTCTATGCCAACGTCTTCCGCAAAGGTGCCTCCGAGCGCGACGAGCTGAGAGTATCGAAAATCACCGTGCTGGTGCTCGGTGTAATAGCGATCCTGCTCGGCATTCTGTTTGAGAACCAGAACATCGCCTTTATGGTGGGCCTGGCCTTCTCTATTGCCGCCAGCTGTAACTTCCCTATTATCCTGCTCTCCATGTACTGGTCGAAGCTTACTACCCGTGGCGCAATGATCGGCGGCTGGCTGGGTCTGCTGACCGCCGTGGTGCTGATGGTTCTCGGCCCGACGATCTGGGTACAGATCCTCGGCCATGAGAAAGCCCTCTTCCCGTATGAGTATCCGGCACTCTTCTCCATCGCCGTGGCGTTTATCGGCATCTGGGTGTTCTCCCTGACCGACAACACGGCGGAAGGCAAGCTGGAGCGTGAGAAATTCCGCGCCCAGTTTATCCGCTCGCAAACCGGGCTGGGTATTGAGCAGGGCCGCGCACATTAATCCCCTTATCCCCGGTCATTCTGGCCGGGGATCACAGTTCTCTTCTCACAATCGCGATACAGTATCCCAATCTATTTGAAACGTTGTTTTAATACGAGAGGATACGATGAAGCGATATGCCCTTGTCGGAACCGGAGGTCGGGCCGGACTATACATCTCTGCTATTGGCGGACAGTGGCGCGAAACGGCGCAGCTGGTGGCCTTCTGCGACACTAACCAGACGCGTATGGATTATGCCAATCAGCTGCTGCAAAGCAGCGACAGCGAGCCGGTATCAACGTGGAAAGCAGAACAGTTTGACGCGATGATCCGTGAAACGCGACCGGATACCATTATCGTGACCACCATGGACCGTACCCACGACGACTATATCGTGCGGGCGCTGCGGGCCGGGTGCGATGTCATCACTGAAAAGCCAATGACCATTGATGAGCAACGCGCCTTACGTATCCTCGACGCTATCGAAGAGACGGGCCGCAGCGTGCGCGTAGCCTTTAACTACCGCTATGCCCCGCACCATAGCAAGGTACGCGAGCTACTGATGAACGGTACGATTGGCGAGGTCTACTCCGTCCATTTTGAGTGGTTGCTCAATACCGAGCATGGCGCGGACTACTTCCGCCGCTGGCACCGGGAGAAGCGCAACAGCGGCGGCCTGCTGGTGCATAAATCCACCCACCACTTTGACCTGATGAACTTCTGGCTGGGGAGCTACCCCGAGCGCGTCTATGCCGAGGGCGGACTGCGCTTTTATGGTAAAGAGAATGCCGAGCGGCGCGGCGTCACGCAGTTCTATCCCCGTGCCCACGGCTATGAGCAGGCGAAAGCGGATCCTTTTGCACTGCACATGGCCGACAACGCCCAGCTGAAAGCGCTCTACCTCGACGCCGAGCATGAGGATAACTACTTCCGCGACCAGAGCGTCTTTAGCGACGGCATTACCATTGAGGACACCATGTCGGTGCTGGTGAAGTACCAAAACCGGGTACAACTAACCTACTCCCTGAATGCCTATCTGCCCTGGGAGGGCTTGAACGTCGTGTTTAACGGCAGCGCGGGACGGCTGGAGATGAAGCTGGTGGAAAAGTCTTACGTTAACGCCGGCGGCGCACGCGAGAACGAAGGGAGCCTGGAGGGGTGCGACATCACGGTCTTCCCGATGTTTGCCGCGCCGTGGAAGGCGGAGTTCACCGTTGGCGAGGGCGGCCATGGCGGTGGGGATAATGCCATGCTGGCGGACCTGTTCGGCGAGCCGGGAGACGATCCCCTCAAGCACGCCGCCGACCACCGGGCGGGAGCGATGTCAATCCTTACCGGCATCGCCGGGAATATTTCGATGCAGCAGCAGCGCCCGGTTAACTTCCGCGAGTTTGAGCTGGTTGCCCGCCTGAAGTAGACCTCACGCCGCTGGTCAGAACATCACTTTTGCCACCAGCGGCGCAATCAGCACCATCACCACGCCAGAGAGCATCATCACAAGGCTGGCAACGACGCCCTCCTGCTGGCCCAGCTCGTAGGATCGCGCCGTACCCGCTCCGTGCGAGGCTGCACCAAAGCCCGCCCCTTTCGCCATCCCTTCCCGGATGGCGAGGCGCAGAAACAGCATATCCCCCACCGCCATGCCGAAGACACCCGTGACCACCACAAACAGCGCGACCAGATCCGGCTGGCCTCCCAGCGGCCCGGCGGCCGCCAGCGCAAAGGGCGTCGTAACTGAACGCACCGCCAGGCTGCGCTGGATCTCATCCGGCAGGGTAAACAGACGCGCCAGCCATACCGAACTGGTCACCGCCACCACCGTTGCGGTAATTGTCCCGGCGGTGAGCGACATCCAGTGACGCTTGATCATCGGCAGGTTGTCATAGACCGGCACGGCAAAGGCGATGGTCGCCGGGCCGAGCAGCCACAGCAGCCAGTGCGCTTCACCCATATAGTTCTGGTAGGAGATATGGCCAAACACCAGCATTAGCACCAGCACAATCGGCGTGCAGACCAGCGGCATAAGGGGCAGCGTGCGAAAGCGGCGGTAGAGCCTTTTATTGGCAAAGTAGATGAGCAGCGTGACGGCCAGGCAGAGCAGACCCATTTGAAAGTCAGTCATGGCCGCTGCCTGCGAAGTTCGTAGCGGTAGACTTTATCCACTACCCAGGCCGTTGCCCCAAGCACCATCAGCGTGCTGAGGGCGATGACGGCGAAAATACGCCAGCCGTCGATCAGCAGCAGCTGGGCGTAGTTCACCACCGCTACCACCGCAGGCACAAAGAAGAGCAGCATCTCTGCCAGCAGCCAGCTTGCTCCGGCCCGCACCCATTTCAGGGGAACGATGCGGCACATCACCAGCGAGAGCAGAATGATCATGCCCACCAGGTTAGCGGGCAGCGGCAGGCTGAGCCATTGCACAAGGTACTGGGCCATGACAAAGAGTCCGGCATAGAGCAGCACCTGCAGTGGGATTTGCAGTCGGCGCAGAAGAGCAGGCGTAACACGGCTTAACGCCACGTCCATCAGGATATGTCCAGGAAATGTGATCGGAACGACAGTATAGTGAGCCGTCTTCCCAGATAGAAATGAATTAAACTCATCGCAAACATAGTTGAAAGGAATAGCCATGGATATCAGAACGCTGCGCTATTTTGTGGAGGTCGTGCGCCAGCAGAGTTTCACCCGTGCAGCGGAGCGGCTGTTCGTCACCCAGCCCACTATCAGCAAGATGCTGAAGAACCTGGAGGATGAGCTGAACGCCACTCTCCTGATCCGCGACGGGCGCAGGCTGCTGCTCACCGATACCGGCCGGGTGGTCTTCGAACGTGGCCAGGCGATCCTTGCCGAGTTTCGCCAGCTGGAGGCTGAGCTGGACGATATTCAGCACCTCAACAAGGGGATACTGCGGCTGGGCATACCGCCAATGGTAGGTATGCTGATGGCCGGGCCGATTAGCCTGTTTCGCCAGCGCTATCCTGGCGTGGAGCTGAAAATTGCCGAATTTGGCGGCCTGACCGTTCAGCAGGCGGTAATGAATGGTGAGCTGGATCTGGCGATGACGGCGCTGCCGGTAGAGGAAGAGAGCGCCCTGACCACCCTACCGCTCTTTAGTCACCCCCTGTGCGTGCTGGTCCCGCGTTCTGGCGACTGGCTGAAGTGCGAGGCGGTGTCGCCCGAGATGCTGGCCGAGCATCCGCTGCTGATCTACAACGAGGACTTTGCCCTCAGCCAGCAGCTGATGCGGCTTTTCAACCAGCACAACGTGAAGCCGCGTATCGCCGTGCGCAGCGGCCAGTGGGATTTTCTTGCCGCAATGGTGCAGGCGGGGGTGGGGATTGCGATTTTGCCGGAGCCGATCTGCCAGCGGCTGGATAAGCAGACGCTGCGCTGGATCCCTTTGCAGAGCGATCTACAGTGGCAGCTAGGGATGATTTGGCGTGAGGGGGTCTATCTGTCGCACAGCGCCCAGGCATGGCTAACGTGCTGTGAGGGGTTCTGGTTACCGCCGCAGTAATAAACGCCGGGCAAGCTTGCGCCGCCCGGCATCCTCGCTCTACTTATTCTCGATGAGCAGCGCTTCCAGCAGATCGAGATCGTGCAGCATCTTCTGCATCGTCTCATTGCTAATTTGGCGCGTTGCCCGCAGGTGGTACAGCTCGGCACGCTCGGAGCGCAGCGCCGCCAGACGGAAGCGCCGCTCGAGGTTCTCCTCCTGCATCGATCCTTCGGCGTTATTACGCCCGTCGGCCCGGCGGCGCAGGTTACCGATCACCCGCGAACTGACTTCGGTAAGCAGCTGGTTATCGATATTCTCTTCGCTATTGGTAGCAAGACGCTCCTGCATCTTCTGGATTGCCACAATCGCCACCTCGGCGGTCACCGAACGGGCCAGCCGCTCCTCCTTCGCCTGCTGAATATGATCGCCCACCTCCATATGCTGAAGCAGGATCGGCAACATCACCACACCAACAAACAGCGAGAAGAGGATCACGCCGGCAGCGAGAAACACCAGTTCGTAGCGGGCCGGGAAGACATTACCGTCCGGCAGCAGCAGCGGGATAGAGAGCACGCCCGCCAGGGTAATCGCCCCGCGCACCCCGGCGAAAGAGGCGATCAGCAGCTCGCGGGTGCTCCAGGAGCCAAACTCCATCGGCTTCTTGGTCAGGAAGCGCTGGCTAAATTTCTTCATTGTCCATAGCCAGCCGAAACGCACCAGCATTAGTGCGGCATAGATCAGTACGATGTCAGTAAACAGCATCCAGGTTTCAACGTTCGGATCCGCCTCGGCGGCCACCAGCGAGGACTCAAGGATCCCCGGCAATTGCAGGCCCAGCAGCAGGAACACCATGCCGTTGAAGACAAACTCCAGCATCGCCCAGGTGCTGTTAGCCCGCAGGCGCATCGCCAGCGGCGCACGGCGCATCACCCCGGAGCGGGTAATGGTCATCCCCGCCGCCACGGCGGCCAGAATGCCTGAGAAGCCAATATGTTCCGCGATCAGGTAAGAGGCAAACGGCAGCAGGAACAGCAGCACGATCTGCGTTGCTGGCTCATCGCCGCCCCAGCGGCTGAGGAAGCGCAGCGAGCGACCGTACAGCCAGCTAACAATAAAGCCCGCCAGGATGCCGCCCACCGCCACCTTGAGGAACTCTACCGAGGCGCCGCCGACGGTAAACACCATCGTGCCCATCGCCACTGCGACGGCAAACTTCAGCGATACCAGGCCGGAGGCGTCGTTCATCAACGCCTCGCCCTGCAGGATGCCCATGATTTTTTTTGGGATGCGCCCCTCCCCGACGATGCCGGAGAGCGCCACGGCGTCAGTAGGTGACAGCACTGCCGCCAGCGCTAACGCCGGTACCAGCGGAATGCCTGGTACGATCCAGTAGATGAGAAAGCCGATACCGACGACGGTGACCAGCACCAGCGCCAGCGCCAAACCAAGGATCTCTCGCCCGTGTTCAAGGAACTCCCGCGTTGGCGTTTTCCACCCGTCGGCGAACAGCAGCGGCGGAATAAACAGCACCAGAAACAGCTCTGGATCGAACTCAACGTGCAGGCCGAAGGTCGGCAGCGCCAGCATCGCACCGATAGCAATCTGCATCAGCGGGAGCGGGATCTGGAACGGCAGAACGCGCGTGATGACGCCGGAGAGAGAGACCACAAGGGTCATAATGAGAATGGTAAAGAATATTTCCATGCGTTCCCTGTTTGCGATGTTTTTTATATCGAGAGGTGACGAACGATGACGAGGCATCATGCCTCTCATAATAGAACATGCAGGTTAACGCAAAGGAAACAGGATGTGCCTTAAAAAAATAAAAATGGGCGGCCAGAGCCACCCATTTTAAGGGGCTGTGAAGCTTAGATTGCCCAGCCGCCTGCGTAGAAAGCAACCAGCGCGATGGCGATCACCACCGTGCCGATATTCAGACGACGCCACTCGCCGGAGACGATACGGCCAATCACCAATGAGGCGAAGCCGATCATGATGCCGGTAACAATGTTACAGGTCAGCACGATAAAGACGGCGGTGATCAGACCGGCCATCGCATCAACGAAATCGGCAAAGTCGATTTTCGCCACGTTGCTGAGCATCAGCAGGCCAACATACATCAGCGCCGGAGCGGTGGCGTAGGCCGGAACCAGGTAAGAGAGCGGCGAAAGGAACAGGATCAGCAGGAACAGCACCCCGACGGTAATCGCCGTCAGGCCGGTTTTACCCCCTGCCGCCGTACCAGCCGCCGATTCGATATAGACCGCAGCCGGAGCCGCGCCTACCAGACCAGAGAAGACGCTGCTCAGGGAGTCGGTGGTCAGCGCTTTACCGCCGTCGATAATCTGGCCGTTTTTATCCAGCAGGTTAGCCTGCCCGGCCACGGCGCGGATGGTGCCGGTGGCATCAAATACTGCGGTCATCACCAGCGCCAGCACGCTCGGCAGTACCACCGGGTTCAGCGCGCCCACGATGTCGAGGCTACCGATCAACGAGTTGCCTTTATCGTCGCTCAGGGACGGCATGGCGAAAATACCAGAGAAGTGCACGGCCGGATCGAAAATCAGGCCCACAATCGACACGCCGATGATGGTCAGCAGGATACCGCCCGGCACCTTCAGCTTCTCAAGGCCGATAATGACCGCCAGGCCAATCAGGGACATGATCACCGGGAAGCTGGCGAAGTTGCCCAGCGCCACCGGCAGACCTTCAATCGGGTTTTTCACCACAAGGCCGACGCCGTTGGCAGCGATCAACAGCAGGAACAGGCCGATACCGATACCGGTGCCGTGCGCCACGCCCTGCGGCAGGTTGCGCAGGATCCAGCTACGAATGCCGGTGGCGGAGATGACGGTAAACAGCACGCCCATCAGGAACACTGCGCCCAGGGCGACCGGAACGCTGATCTGCTGGCCCAGCACCAGGCTGAAGGCGGTAAAGGCGGTCAGCGAGATGGCGCAGCCAATCGCCAGCGGCAGATTCGCCCACAGCCCCATCACGATCGAGCCGAGACCAGCCACCAGGCAGGTCGCAACAAACACTGCGGCGGGTGGGAAACCCGCTTTCCCTAACATCCCTGGGACGACGATGACGGAGTAGACCATCGCGAGGAAGGTGGTTAAGCCAGCGACCACTTCCTGGCGAACGGTGCTGCCACGAGCAGAAATTTTAAACAAAGCGTCAAGCGAACCGCCGGTACGCGCCGAAGGCGTAGACATAGAAAACATCCCCTGAAGAGTTTTATTTTTCGTTGGTTAACGTGGTGGGCAATCCTCTACCCGTTAAACGTCATCATTCCGAAACAGGTTGTGGCTAAGCAGAGCCACAAAAAGCAAACGTTTAACTCCGCGCAAACAAAACGGCTGTAAAAAAGGCAAACGATTATCTAGCCTTCACAGGGGGTATTTCAACTTAACTTTGCCGGTTTTTACTAAATTTCCCTTATGACGATGAAAAACCAGGCAGAGGATGCGCAAACGTTATCGTCTATGCGCAACCTTGCAACATTTTTAGCCGGGTTCTGATCCGTTGGCGTGAAACCATCATTTTTTGGAATGATTACGCGCCGGGCAGCTCAAAGGGACCGCCCTGAGCGATGGCGCGCTGCCAGGCCGGACGGGATTCAACGCGAGTTTTCCACGCCTGCAGGTTAGGCAGATGATCGACGCCGCCGCGTGCCAACAGAGCAAACACCGGGAAGCTCATCTGAATATCTGCCATGCTGGGCTGCTCGCCGGTAAACCACGGCTGGCTGCCGAGCTGGGACTCAATGTAGCGAGCATGGGTTTCAATCTGCTTATTAAGATACGCCTTCTGTACCCCCTCTCCCAGCGCCTTGCCAAGGGTGCGCAGGCCAAAGGGCACCGGCGGTTTACCGAGGCTACCAAACACCAGCTTCATCAGCAGCAGCGGCATTAAAGAGCCTTCGGCATAGTGTAGCCAGAAACGATACTGGAGCTTTTGCTGGATATCCGTCGGCTTAAGCTGACCACGGGTATCGTAGGTCTCCTGCAAATGCTCCAGGATCGCCCCGGACTCGGCAATAATTGTACCGTTATCATCCAGTACCGGCGATTTCCCCAGGGGATGCACCTTCTTCAGCGCCTCCGGAGCCATCATCGTTTTTTCACGCTGGTAGCGGACAATTTGATAGGGCAGGCCCAGCTCTTCTAAGGCCCAAAGGACGCGTTGCGAACGCGACTGGTTAAGATGGTGTACGGTGATCACGGTTTTCTCCCGGGTTTATGCCAGTAACGCCTTGTCTGGCCTGCGTTCATGTTTACTAACTATAGAAAACTGCACATGATGCGCGAAAAATTTCGGCAAAACAGAGGGCCACCTCTCTGGCAATCTCGGCCTGGTGGCATAGACTAAAAGTGTCAACACAAACCGGAACCTCAACAACGCGTTCGAGCGAGGGGTGTCGATGTCGGGGGAAACCCTCCTGTAAAATGAGCGGGATAGAGTGAAAGACAAAGACCGGAAATAACTAAAGCGCCCTTGTGGCGCTTTAGTTTTATTTGTCGTTTGCCTCGTCCTCTAACAGCCGGGCACCTGTTCCCTCCTCCCCCAACCTGTCGCCTGGGTTACGCAGCGGACAATCGCTGCGCGAGAGGCAGCCACAGCCGATGCAGCCGTTAAGATCGTCGCGCAGCGCCTCAAGGGTGTGGATACGTCTGTCCAGCTCTTCACGCCACTGAGAAGAGAGTTGCTCCCATGTTTTCGCACTTAGCGTGTGGCCCGCAGGCAGTACGCTCAGGGCTTCGCCGATGGTGGCCAGCGGGATGCCGATGCGCTGAGCAATTTTAATAATAGCGACGTAGCGCAATACATCACGGGCATAACGTCGCTGATTACCCTCGTTACGCACGCTCTTAATCAAGCCCTTACTCTCATAAAAGTGCAGGGCTGAGACCGCAACCCCGCTACGCTTCGCGACCTCGCCAGGCGTCAGCATGGCTTTAATACGCGGCAATTTCTTTTCCATAAAGCGCTTTACCTCAAGTTAACTTGAGGAATTATACTCCGCTTCAGACCAAACGACGACTTCAGCACTGAAAAAGAGGCAGCAATATGTCCCATCAGCAAATTATTCATACGCTTACCGAATGGATTGATGAACATATCGACCAACCCCTGAACATTGATGTAGTGGCGCAGAAATCTGGATACTCTAAGTGGTATTTGCAGCGGATGTTTCGTGCGGTGACTCACCAGACGCTCGGAGACTATATCCGCCAGCGGCGCCTGCTGATGGCGGCGGAAGCGCTACGTACGACGAAGCGGCCAATCTTTGATATTGCGATGGAGCTGGGGTATGTGTCGCAGCAAACCTTTTCCCGTGTGTTTCGCCGGGAATTTGACCGGACGCCAAGCGACTACCGCCATCAGATGTAGCGAGGGGCGGATCAGCGCAGCGGCTGTCGCAGCCACTCCATAAAGTCTTGCGGCGACAGCGCCTTCGCGAAGTACCAGCCCTGGCAATACTGCACGCCACGTTTTAGCAGCCAGGTCACCTGCTCTGAAGTTTCAACGCCTTCAGCAATAATCTTGAGGCGGAGACTTTGTGCCATCTCGATGATGTGTTCCGCAATCAGGTGGCTGGTGCTGTTGGTTGTCAGCGTATCGATAAAGGATTTATCGATTTTCAAAATATCGACGTTCAGTGAATAGAGATTATGCAGGTTGGAATAGCCGGTGCCAAAATCATCGATCGCGACTTCATATCCGGCATGACGGAATGCCTGGATCACCGGCGTTGTTTTCGGCACATCAATAAATCCACGCTCGGTGACCTCAATCTTAATTTGTTGCGCCCGCACGTCATGCTGTTGGGCTTTATCAGAGATTAAAGCAATCAGGCGTGAGGAGTGAAAGTCTGATGCGGACAGGTTAATTGAGATATAGAGCTGCGGATTCTCTGATAAGAAGCGGCCTAAATCAGCGAACACTTCCTCAACGGCATAATCGGTTACCCGCTCAATCAGCCCCTCTTTTTCCGCCAGCGGAATAAATTCCGCCGGACTCATCACTTGTCCCTCAAAACCCGGCCAGCGTAATAGGGCTTCAGCCCCCACGCACTGCCCGGTTTTAATATCAATAATTGGTTGATAATTGAGCCGCAGCTGACGTTTTAACAAAGCGCGATGCAGCAAGCGGCGCGGCGAATTAAATTCCTGTTGGGTCCGGGACCACATCAGCAAAATAATAATGCTGCAAATCATCCCCAGCGGCAGGGTAAGCGTTGCCTGATGATAGAGAAACTGGAAATAGCGATCGCTAGAGGTTGAAACAATAATCGCAATTGGGCGTTTTTCCGAGTGCGCGATGGTATAGAAGCGTCCCCCTTGCTGGAAAGTAAAGTCGTTATTCTGTATTAGACCTGCCAGCAGCCGGGCATCCGCCGTCGGGCTAACTGAGAAGAACGCTTTGGTCACCGTATCGTATACGCCGTAGGCCAGCGAATGGTCATCCGACATCACCTCGCTGTAGGCCAGCGGATTGACTACCATTGCATAATGGCCACGCTGCATATAGACCATCTTATAGCCAGAATAAAACGGGGTGTCACGATAATAGTAGTTGGAGATATCCGGAGAGCGGGTATATTCCGCTGCGTGAATAATATATGGCTCAGCGGGTGCCATTGAGGTAGAACATAAAAAACGATTGCCGTTGGCGTATATTATATCAGCAACGTAGAGCTGCCCACGAATAATATTGAGCATATTATAGCGATGCGCCGGCGAGCAGATCCTGCCGTTAAATTTTTCTGCTTCGCTGCGGGCAATATCAACCTGCTGGATAACCAGCTCGGTTTTATCCAGGGCAAGTTGGGCAAATGAACGCAGCTGTATGCCGGTCTCTTTAACGGCGCGGAGGTGAGCAAACCATAGCGCCAGCATCACAGGCAGCAAAACTACCATGATGATCCCGACAATCCTTAGCGCCTTGCGGCGTGCGCTATGATTCATTTCCGCCCTATATCCCTGCTTTATGTGTGCCTGCATTGACGGCAGGAAGCTTTGATAAACAGGTGATTACGTTGCATGAATCATCCGACATTAGCAACCGACTTTTATCATTAAAAACCTAATATTTGGTTATGACGATAATATTTGTCCGTAAGCCAAACTAAAAGTGTTCGTCCTGTTTATATTAAGGGAAATAATTATCCAGCGGTCGCTGGGGGTTTTCCGTTAACGCAACAGGGGATCGTTGATTAAGGCAAACTGTCAGGGCGATAAAAACGCGGTCCCTGCGTTTATTTTTTCGTCTGTAGAAGCCTGCTTTGAGTGAATAATGTTCTTGCTCTATACCCACACATACAGCATGGATAAAAAACGCGCGAAAAACCGTTACGCGACTGGCTAATAAAAGAACAAACGTGATATAGTTCACATATCTTATGAAACCAAATGAGCGTTTCATTTATCCTGTCTGTTCCTGCGAGCCTTACCCTAACAAAAGCGGCCCGCACACGTGTGAGGTTACAAACGATGGCCACCTTTACGACTAGCGTTGTTCTGCTGCGCTGGCAGCTCATGAGCGCAATCCTGATGTTCATGGCCAGCTCGCTGAACATCAGGTTCCGTAAATCCGACTATATTGGGCTGGCAATTGTCAGCAGCGGTCTTGGCGTTGTGGCTGCCTGCTGGTTTGCCACCGGGCTGCTGGGTATTACTCTGGTTGATGTCTCCGCTATCTGGCACAACATCAAAAGCGTAATGGTTGAGGTTGCCAGCCATGCGCCGCCGGAGTGGCCTATGGTGATAACCTGAGTTAAAAAAACAAAAAACCCCGACGCGTCGGGGTTTTTATTGGCTTACGCTAGTTCAGCGCAGGATCAGAACGGGATATCGTCGTCGAAATCCATCGGCGGCTCGTTAGACGGTGCCGGCGCGGACTGCTGCGGACGCTGCTGTGCGCCGCCGCTGAACTGGTTCTGGTTGCCGCCCTGCGGCTGCTGAGGCTGACCCCAACCACCCTGCTGGCCACCGCCCTGCTGACCGCCTGCCGGTGCACCGCCGCCCTGACGGCCGCCGAGCATCTGCATGGTGCCGCCCACGTTCACTACTACTTCGGTCGTGTACTTTTCTGCGCCGGACTGATCGGTCCATTTGCGGGTGCGCAGGGAGCCTTCGATGTAGACCTGAGAACCTTTACGCAGATATTCACCAGCCACCTCGGCCAGTTTGCCAAACAGCACAACCCGGTGCCATTCGGTCTGCTCTTTCATCTCACCGGTCGCTTTATCACGCCAGGATTCGGAAGTAGCCAGCGTAATGTTGGCTACTGCGCCACCATTCGGCATGTAGCGTACTTCCGGGTCCTGGCCCAGATTACCGACGAGAATCACCTTGTTTACGCCTCTGCTGGCCATGGTTGTGTCTCCTGAATACGTTTCTTAATCTCAATAGTGTAAGCGCGCGATTGTAACTTACCAAGCGACGCTTTGATACCTTGCGAGGAGGATTCCAGTAATCCTCCCGCCATGCGCTATTTTCGCACAAATGCGCCCGGGATGCATTCTTATACTGTATATCCATTCAGGTTTTTTTGTGTCATAATTAACCGTTTCAGTTCAGTTCGCCGGATGTCCTTCAAACATACCGAGCGCCGAGTCTCTTACCGGGAAAGGTGAATGGATAAGATAGAAGTACGGGGCGCGCGCACCCACAATCTCAAGAATATCAACCTCGTTATCCCACGCGACAAGCTGATTGTCGTCACCGGGCTTTCAGGTTCAGGTAAATCATCCCTGGCTTTCGACACCCTCTATGCCGAAGGCCAGCGTCGTTACGTTGAATCGCTCTCCGCCTATGCGCGCCAGTTCCTGTCGTTAATGGAAAAGCCGGATGTCGATCATATCGAAGGTCTGTCGCCCGCCATCTCCATTGAGCAGAAGTCGACCTCGCACAACCCACGCTCTACCGTCGGGACCATTACCGAGATCCACGACTACCTGCGTCTGCTGTTTGCCCGCGTAGGCGAGCCGCGCTGCCCGGATCACAACGTGCCGCTGGATGCACAGACCGTCAGCCAGATGGTGGATAACGTGCTGTCGCAGCCGGAGGGCAAGCGCCTGATGCTGCTCGCGCCGATTATTAAAGAGCGTAAAGGTGAGCACACCAAGACGCTGGAGAATCTGGCAAGCCAGGGCTATATCCGCGCCCGTATCGATGGTGAAGTGTGCGACCTCTCGGATCCGCCGAGTCTTGAACTGCATAAAAAACATACTATTGAGGTGGTCATCGACCGCTTCAAGGTGCGGGACGATCTGACCCAGCGTCTGGCCGAGTCCTTTGAAACCGCGCTGGATCTCTCCGGCGGGACGGCGATCGTCGCCGATATGGACGATGAGAAGGTGGAAGAGCTGCTCTTCTCCGCCAACTTTGCCTGCCCGATCTGCGGCTACAGCATGAACGAGCTGGAACCGCGTATGTTCTCATTCAACAACCCGGCCGGTGCCTGTCCGACCTGTGACGGTCTGGGTGTGCAGCAGTATTTCGATCCGGATCGGGTGATCCAGAACCCGGAGCTGTCGCTGTCCGGCGGCGCGATCCGCGGCTGGGATCGCCGTAACTTTTACTACTTCCAGATGCTGCGCTCGCTGGCGGATCACTACAAATTTGACGTTGACGATGCCTGGGAAAGCCTGAGCGCGTCGGTGCAAAAAGTGGTGCTGTTCGGCTCCGGTAAAGAGAGCATCGAATTTAAGTACATGAACGATCGCGGCGACACCTCCGTGCGCCGTCATCCGTTTGAAGGCGTCCTGCACAATATGGAGCGCCGCTACAAAGAGACCGAGTCCAGCGCGGTGCGCGAGGAGCTGGCGAAGTTTATCAGTAATCGTCCGTGCGCCTCCTGCGACGGCACGCGCCTGCGTCGTGAAGCACGCCACGTCTTTGTCGAGAATACCCCGCTGCCGGCCATCTCCGACATGAGCATCGGCCATGCGATGGACTTCTTCAACAACCTCAAGCTGGCGGGCCAGCGGGCGAAAATTGCCGAGAAAGTGCTGAAGGAGATTGGTGACCGTCTGAAGTTCCTGGTGAACGTTGGCCTTAACTACCTGACCCTCTCCCGCTCGGCGGAGACGCTCTCCGGCGGTGAAGCGCAGCGTATTCGTCTGGCGAGCCAGATCGGTGCCGGTCTGGTTGGGGTAATGTACGTGCTGGATGAGCCATCTATCGGCCTGCACCAGCGCGACAACGAACGTCTGCTGGGCACGCTGATCCACCTGCGTGACCTTGGCAACACGGTAATTGTGGTTGAGCATGACGAAGACGCGATCCGCGCCGCTGACCACGTGATTGATATCGGTCCAGGCGCAGGCGTTCACGGTGGACAGGTGGTGGCGGAAGGCCCACTGGATGCCATCATGGCGGTGCCAGAGTCGTTAACCGGGCAATTTATGAGCGGCAAGCGGCAGATCGCCGTGCCAAAAGAGCGCGTTCCTGCCGATCCGTCGAAGGTGCTGAAGCTCTCCGGCGCACGCGGTAACAACCTGAAGGATGTGACGCTCACCCTGCCGGTAGGCCTGTTTACCTGTATTACTGGCGTCTCCGGCTCAGGTAAATCGACCCTGATCAACGATACTCTGTTCCCGATTGCCCAGCGTCAGCTTAACGGTGCGACTATCGCCGAGCCGGCACCCTACCGCGAGGTTCAGGGCCTGGAGCACTTCGATAAGGTCATCGATATCGATCAAAGCCCGATTGGTCGTACGCCGCGTTCAAACCCGGCCACCTATACCGGCGTCTTTACGCCGGTGCGTGAGCTGTTTGCTGGCGTACCGGAATCCCGCTCACGCGGCTACACGCCGGGACGCTTTAGCTTTAACGTGCGCGGCGGCCGCTGTGAGGCCTGCCAGGGTGACGGGGTGATCAAGGTAGAGATGCACTTCCTGCCGGATATCTACGTGCCGTGCGACCAGTGCAAAGGCAAACGCTATAACCGCGAAACGCTGGAGATCAAGTACAAGGGCAAGAGCATCCACGAAGTGCTGGATATGACCATCGAAGAGGCGCGTGAGTTCTTTGATGCCGTTCCGGCGCTGGCGAGGAAGCTGCAGACCCTGATGGATGTGGGTCTCTCCTACATCCGTCTCGGTCAGTCTGCTACCACGCTCTCCGGCGGTGAGGCCCAGCGCGTGAAGCTGGCCCGTGAGCTGTCAAAACGCGGTACCGGCCAGACGCTCTATATTCTGGATGAGCCGACCACCGGCCTGCACTTTGCCGATATTCAGCAGCTGCTGGAAGTGCTGCACCAGCTACGCGATCAGGGCAACACCATTGTAGTGATTGAACACAACCTCGATGTGATCAAGACCGCGGACTGGATTGTCGATCTTGGCCCGGAAGGGGGCAGCGGCGGCGGCGAGATCCTCGTCTCCGGCACGCCAGAAACGGTCGCAGAGTGCGAAGCCTCGCACACTGCCCGCTTCCTCAAACCGATGCTGAAATAGCTTAAACGGAAAGCTGCTGCCTGACCGCGTCAGGCAGCGCTTCAACCGCCAGCTTGTAAGACGCATCTACCAGATAATAAATCCGCGAATCCGGTAGCGATCCATCAAGGAATACCGTACTCCAGTGCGCCTTGTTCAGGCGCGCGCTCGGCCGCACGTCTGTATTTTCACTCCGCAGCAGCTCGGCCAGCTCCGGGCTGGTTTTCAGCGATACTGCCGGGCGGTCGTCCACTTCATGCACCATCGCAAACAGCACATCTGCCACTTTAATCTGCGTAGCCTTCCAGTCACTGTGTACGCTCTGCTCCGCGCCTGGTTTACCCATGCAGTAGGGCAGCAGTTCCGAATTGATCATTTCTCTTCCCCTTGTAGTGTTGCGATGATTTTGCGTGACCCGCCGTGAATACGGTGCTCTCCCAGCCAGATGCCCTGCCACGTTCCCAGCTGCACGCGACCGTTCTGCACCGGCAGCAGCAGCGATACGCCAAGCGTGGAGGATTTGATATGAGAAGGCATATCATCCGGTCCCTCAGCGTCGTGCTCATAGCGGGCGCTATCCGGCACGGCATGCAGAAAATGCTGCTCCATATCGTAACGCACGGTGGGATCGCAGTTTTCATTCAGCGTGAGGGAGGCAGAGGTGTGCTGTAGCAAGAGGTGCAACAAACCCGTTTTGATGCGGTTAAGGGAAGGAATTTGCTCCAGCACCTCATCCGTCACCAGATGGAAACCGCGTGGCTTTGCGCCAAGCCTGAGAGTTTGTTGATACCACATAGCGTGCTCCAGAGTTAATTCACCTGATGCTAAGTGTGTAACACCCAGGGCAGATCAGCCAGAAAAGGACGAAAATAAGGCAACCTGGCGATTGCCTTTTAACAATCAATACTCGGAGTTAGCGATGACCTCTTCACCATACATCCCCGCCTGCGGCATAGGGCGATAGGTTGAGTTGGAGGCGCGTAGCACGCGAATGCCTCGGGCACCCACTTCCCGCGCAGCGCTGATGTCGTTATCCGAGTCGCCGTAGAACAGCTTTATCTGCTTATCCTGTAGCCACTGGGTCTTGGTGTTCTGGCCCGGCTGGTCACCGGCAAAGATCACCGGGTTCATATTTTCGGCCGGGATCTGGAAGTCTTCCTGCAGCGTTTTTGAGACGGTCTCGGTTTTTGTCTGGCTGCGTCCGGTAACGAAGTAGATAGCATCGCCACGCTTGACGTGCATCGCGATCAGCGCCCGGGCCACCTCTTTAGGGATGCTGTACTCATCCCAGCCGTTGTTCATTTTCTCCCAGAAAGCGGGATTATGGAGATACTCTTCGCTCTGCGGTGAAAAGGTCTCCTTCCCTCGCCAGAAACCTGGGCTGGAAAAAAGCACGGTATCATCGATATCAAACCCGACAGCCATCGGTGGGCGGCCCTGGAGGCTGTTTTCAATCTGTGCCACCGAGACCCAGTGAATAGGTGCTTGCTCAGCCAGTTTAGCGACGTTGGTTCCCGGGTAGAGCGGCGAAGGCGAAGAGGCGTGAGCATTGGCAGCGCCCATGGTAAACAGCAGACAGAATGCACTGAGTGCGAGGGGTAATTTACGCATATTCATCCCTAAACTTTAGAATTTGGTAGAATTTTCCCCGGCTTTGCGCCGGGGAAGGCGCGTATTATGCCATTACCGCGGCAAACGCCTGTGCGACGCGGTGCACATTCCCATGGTTCAGGCCAGCAAGGCACATGCGGCCGCTGGCGATCAGGTAGACGCCAAACTCTTCGCGCAGACGGGTCACCTGCGCCGCGCTAAGGCCGGTGTAGCTGAACATGCCGCGCTGCAGCAGCAGATAGTCAAAGTTATGCCCGGGAACCGCCTCGCGCAGAACGTTAACCAGCTCCTGACGCATCGCAGAGATACGCAGGCGCATCGCCTCCACTTCTGCCAGCCACTGGGCTTTCAGGGTTGCATCACCCAGCACGGTCGCCACTACCTGCGCGCCGAAGTTTGGCGGGCTGGAGTAGTTACGGCGCACGGTGGCTTTCAGCTGCCCCAGCACCCGTCCGGCGGTTTCGGCATCTTCACAGACGATGGACAGGCCACCGACGCGCTCGCCGTAGAGAGAGAAGATCTTCGAGAAGGAGTTGCTCACCAGCGCTGGCAGACCCGCATTAGCGATGGCACGAATAGCGTAGGCGTCCTCTTCCATCCCGGCACCAAAGCCCTGATAGGCGATGTCGAGGAACGGGATCAGCTCACGCGCTTTCAGCACCTCAATCACCGCATCCCACTGCGGATTGGTCAGGTCAGCCCCGGTGGGGTTGTGGCAGCAAGGATGCAGCAGAACGATGCTACGGGCAGGCAGGATTTGCAGCTTTTCCAGCAGCGCATCGACGCGCACGCCGTTGGTTTCGCCATCAAACCACGGGTAAGTACTTACTTCGAACCCGGCACCTTCAAAAATGGCGATGTGGTTCTCCCAGGTCGGATCGCTGACCCAGACGCCGGAGTCAGGGAAGTAGCGTTTCAGGAAGTCGGCCCCTACCTTCAGTGCACCGGAGCCGCCCAGCGTCTGGATAGTCGCAATACGGTTAGCCTTCAGTACCGGATGGTCGGCTCCGAACAGCAGCGGCGCGATGGTGTGACGATAGCCCGGCAGGCCTTCCATCGGCAGGTAGAGCGACGCCCCGTGCGGCTGAGCGTTCAGGCGTGCTTCCGCTTCCGCTACGGCCTGTAGCTGTGGAATGAGGCCATCTTCGTTGTAGTAGAGGCCGATGCTGAGGTTTACTTTATCGCTACGGGGATCTTCTTTGAAACGCTCCATCAGCGTCAGAATGGGGTCGCCAGCGTAGGCGTCAACTTTTTGAAACACGCGGTGGTTCTCCAGATTTACAGGCGGGGGGTTTTAAACACAATAAACCGGAAGCGAATAGAGATCGAGAAGTTGTTAGCATTTGTAGACCCGGCAAGCGCAACGCCGCCGGGCACTATTTTAATCTACGTATTTCATCGCGACCCGAGACGTCAGTCGCGTGATAAGTTCGTAAGCACTTACTTTTGTAATTTCAGCGATGCGCTCTACTGACAGGCCTTCGCCCCACATCACCACCGCATCGCCCGCCCGCTCCTGTGCTTCTGGCCCAAGATCAACGCAAATCATATCCATCGCCACCCGTCCGACGATAGGCACTTCGCGGCCGTTAACCAGCACCGGCGTGCCAGAGGGTGCAGCACGGGGATAGCCATCGCCGTAGCCCATCGCCACCACGCCGAGGCGCGTATCGCGCTCGCTGGTCCAGGTTCCGCCATAGCCCACCGGCTCGCCCGCCCGGTGCGGACGTACGGCGATCAGCTTTGAGGTCAGAGACATAACCGCCTGGAAACCGAAATCGGCTCCCCAGGGCTTTTGATCCAGCGGCGAGACGCCGTAGAGAATGATGCCGGGGCGGACCCAGTCAAAATGGGCCTGCGGCCAGAGCAGAATGCCGCCGGAGGCCGCAATAGAGCGCAGGCCCGGCTTGCCTTCGGTGAAGGTGGTGAAGATATCCAGCTGCTGCTCGGTTGCGCCACACTCTGGCTCATCGGCACGGGCAAAGTGGCTGACGATATTGACCGGCTGGCGCACGTTTTTGCAGGCACAGAGACGCTGGTAGAACGCGCTGGCCTCTTCGGGACGTACCCCCAGCCGATGCATGCCGGTATCAAGCTTCATCCAGACGGTGACCGGTTCGGGGAGATCTGCCCTCTCCAGCGCCTCCAGCTGCTCGGTATTGTGCACGGCGGTGTGCAGCCGTTGAGCAGAGAGCGTGGGGAGATCTTCCGCGGAAAAAAAGCCTTCGAGCAGCAGGATCGGCTGGGTAATGCCGCCCGTACGCAGCTGCAGGGCCTCTTCGAGACGGGCAACGCCAAAGGCGTCGGCGTCGGGGAGCGTTCGCGCGGTCTCGAGGAGACCGTGTCCGTAAGCGTTCGCTTTCACCACTGCAACCAGCTTGCTGGCGGGAGCCAGTTCACGCAGGCGTTGCAGATTGTGTCGCAGAGCGCGGCGGTTAACTACTACGGTTGCCGCTTGCATGTTATTCCTTATAAAAAAGACGAATCCTCAAAATCATTCGCGTTGCAGGAAGGCGACAAGTCCGGGAAGCCCCAGGAGCTTACTGAAGTAAGTGACTGGGGTGAGCGGACGCAGTCAACACACCTGCGGCGTGAAGGATGAAGAGGATTTATTCATCGTCATACTGTGGTCCCGCATAATTATCAAAACGCGACCACTGCCCGTTAAAGGTCAGGCGTACCGTGCCAATCGGGCCGTTACGCTGCTTACCAATAATAATTTCCGCGATGCCTTTCAGATCGCTGTTCTCGTGGTACACCTCATCACGATAGATAAACATGATCAGGTCGGCATCCTGTTCGATAGAGCCGGACTCACGCAGGTCGGAGTTGACCGGGCGCTTATCGGCACGCTGCTCCAGAGAGCGGTTAAGCTGCGACAGGGCCACCACCGGCACCTGTAACTCTTTCGCCAGCGCCTTCAGCGAGCGGGAGATCTCAGCGATCTCCAGCGTACGGTTGTCGGAGAGCGACGGGACGCGCATCAGCTGCAGGTAGTCGATCATGATCATGCTCAGGCCGTCATGCTCACGGAAAATGCGGCGGGCGCGGGAGCGTACCTCGGTTGGCGTCAGGCCGGAGGAGTCGTCGATATACATGTTACGCTTCTCCAGCAGTATGCCCATGGTGCCGGAGATACGCGCCCAGTCCTCATCGTCGAGCTGGCCGGTACGAATGCGGGTCTGATCGACGCGGGAGAGCGACGCCAGCATACGCATCATGATCTGCTCGGCGGGCATCTCAAGGCTGAAGATCAGCACCGGTTTATCCTGGAGCATCGCGGCGTTTTCGCACAGGTTCATGGCGAAGGTGGTTTTACCCATCGACGGACGCGCCGCCACGATGATCAGATCCGAGCGTTGCAGGCCCGCCGTCTTCTTGTTCAGATCCTGATAGCCGGTATCGACGCCGGTAACGCCGTCATGGGGCTGCTGAAACAGCTGCTCAATTCGCGCAACGGTGGCCTCAAGGATCTGGTCGATGCTTTTCGGCCCTTCATCCTTATTCGCCCGGTTTTCGGCAATCTGGAAAACGCGGGATTCGGCGAGGTCGAGCAGATCTTCACTGGAGCGGCCCTGAGGATCAAAGCCAGCGGTAGCGATCTCGTTGGCGACGGAGATCATCTCACGCACGACCGCACGTTCGCGAACGATGTCGGCATAAGCGCTAATGTTCGCCGCGCTTGGCGTATTTTTCGATAGCTCTGCCAGGTAGGCGAAGCCGCCGACGCTGTCCAGCTGGCCCTGCTGCTCCAGCGACTCCGCGAGGGTGATCAGGTCGATGGGCTTGCTCATCTCCTGCAGGCGGTGCATCTCCGTGAAGATATGCCGGTGTGGGCGGGTATAAAAGTCTTCCGCAACAACGCGCTCGGCAACATCGTCCCAGCGTTCGTTATCCAGCATTAAACCGCCCAACACCGACTGCTCCGCTTCGATTGAGTGTGGCGGCACTTTCATCCCCTCGACTTGCATATCGCGGGGTTCAGTCTGTTTGTTGAAGGGTTTATTTCCTGCCATAGTGAATGGAGTACCGAGATAAATTGTGGGTCGAAATTTTATCATATTTTAGATTATGCACCGACCCTAATGTCGCATTGGCTTAGGATCTTTGGGAGGAAACATGGCAACAAGAATTGAATTTCACAAGCATGGTGGCCCTGAGGTATTAAAAGCGGTGGAGTTTACTCCCACCGATCCGGCAGAGAACGAGGTGCAGGTCGAGAACAAGGCCATTGGTATCAACTATATCGATACCTACATCCGTAGCGGGCTTTATCCGCCGCCGGCACTGCCAAGCGGTCTCGGTACAGAGGCGGCAGGCGTAGTCAGCAAAGTGGGAAAAAACGTTAGCCACATTAAGGCTGGCGATCGGGTGGTCTATGCCCAGTCGGCGCTGGGGGCCTACAGCTCGGTGCACAACGTACCTGCTGATAAGGTTGCTATTCTGCCCAACGCCATCTCCTTTGAGCAGGCGGCAGCCTCGTTCCTGAAGGGGCTGACGGTTTTCTACCTGCTGCGTAAAACCTATGAGATTAAGCCCGACGAGCCGTTTCTGTTCCATGCGGCAGCAGGCGGCGTAGGGCTGATCGCCTGCCAGTGGTCCAAGGCGCTGGGCGGCAAGCTGATTGGCACGGTAGGCAGCGCGCAGAAGGCGCAGCGGGCGTTGCAGGCTGGTGCATGGCAGGTGATTAACTACCGCGAAGAGAGCATCGTTGAGCGCGTCAAGGAGATCACTGGCGGTAAAAAAGTGCGCGTAGTCTATGACTCGGTAGGCAAAGATACCTGGGAGTCATCGCTGGACTGCCTGCAACGTCACGGCCTGATGGTCAGCTTCGGCAACGCCTCTGGCCCGGTCACCGGCGTTAACCTTGGCATTCTCAACCAGAAAGGCTCCCTCTACGCTACCCGCCCTTCCCTTCAGGGCTACATCACTAACCGTGAGGAGCTGGAAGAGGCGAGCAACGAGCTGTTTTCGCTGATTGCCAGTGGCGTGATTAAAGTCGACGTGGCGGAGGATCAGAAGTTCCCGCTGGCGGAGGCGCAGCGCGCGCACGAGACGCTGGAGAGCCGCTCAACTCAGGGGTCGAGCTTACTGATCCCCTAAAAGAATTAGGGCTTCCCTTAAGGAAGCCCTTTCTTTTTTTAGTTCGGCTGTATGTAGGGTACAGCTCGATGAATACTAAGACGCGCAATAGTGACAGATTCGATACCTAAATCCTATGCGGTTTGGCTGAACCTGCCAGAGAAAAGTGCCAGGTTGTGATCAAGACCGCATAACTTAGTAACGCCAGCGGCTATTACGCTGATACAGCGGCAGTTTTGGTTTTTTCACCGCCCGGATCACCCAAACAATGGCCACCGCCAGCAGCAGCCAGGGTAACAGCTTAAACATTAACGCAAACAGTCCGCCGACAAACATCAGCGCCGTGGCCACCGCAAGGGCGACAATAATGCCCAGCAGCGAGACGCCCGTTACCAGCAGCATCATAAAAAATCCAATTACAAACAGTAGCTCCAGCATGGTTCTTCCCCCTCAATAGTTACCTGAGGTATTACAAGAAACGTGCCAGATTGTAATCTATTGATAATAAAACAAAACGCCCCGCAGAGGGCTGCGAGGCGTGGTGAATTTAGCTAACTTTTAGCGGATTTGCTAACGCTTATCAGCTACCAACTTTAGTGCCTGCTCCAGGACATTAATATCTGCCCCAGCCTTATGGGCGTTTTCACTCAGGTAGCGACGCCACTGGCGCGCACCGGGAACGCCCTGGAAAAGCCCGAGCATATGGCGGGTAATATGACCGAGATAGGCTCCGTTGCTCAGCTCGCGCTCAATGTAAGGATACATGGCGCGCACCACCGCAACCGGATCGGCATCGTCACGCTCGACACCAAAAATCTCACGGTCAACCGCGGCCAGAATGCCTGGATTTTGATACGCCTCGCGCCCCACCATTACCCCATCCATATGCTCAAGGTGCGTCTTCGCCTCCTCAAGCGATTTGATGCCGCCGTTGATCGACATGGTCAGATGAGGGAAGTCGCGCTTAAGCTGATAGACACGCGGATAATCCAGGGGCGGGATCTCGCGGTTCTCTTTTGGGCTGAGACCAGAGAGCCAGGCTTTACGGGCATGGATAATAAACGTTTCACACTCGCCTTTGCCGGAAACGGTATCAATAAAGTCGCAGAGAAACGCGTAGCTATCCTGATCGTCAATGCCGATACGGGTTTTCACCGTCACCGGGATGGAGACCACATCGCGCATGGCTTTGATGCAGTCCGCCACCAGTTGCGCATTGCCCATCAGGCAGGCCCCGAACATGCCGTTCTGCACGCGATCGGACGGGCAGCCGACGTTAAGGTTGATCTCATCGTAGCCGCGGGCTTCTGCCAGCTTCGCACAGTGGGCCAGCTGCGCCGGATCGCTGCCGCCTAGCTGAAGCGCCACGGGATGTTCTTCTTCGCTGTAGGCCAGGTAGTCGCCTTTGCCATGAATAATCGCCCCGGTAGTCACCATCTCGGTATAGAGTAGCGTCTCCCGCGACAGCAGGCGCAGGAAATAGCGACAGTGGCGGTCGGTCCAGTCGAGCATGGGCGCGATGGAGAAGCGGTGGGCGGCGAAGGCGGTAGCGGGCGTGACTGGCGGCATAGCGTACGTTTTTTCATCAAAATGGAAAAGGGGCGCTACTATAGCATACTCATTTAGCCTGAACAGCCCGCCGGAGGCATTGCGCCTTCGGCGGGTTAATCATCAGAACGTCAGGCTAAGCTGCGCGCCTGCGCCCCAGGTTTCATCTTCGCCATACAGGCCCATCAGGTCAACGTGGACGCGGTTAAACGGCGCAAAACCGATACCGGCGGTAGCAACATTGCTGTCGTCCCCTTTCACATCGGCGCGATAGCCCGCCCGAACAGCCAGCCAGTCGAGCGGACGCACCTCGGCACCGACGCCAACATACTGGGAAGCCTCTTCACTTTTGAAACCTTTGGTTTCGGTCAGATCGCCGTCGGCGCTCAGAGTAACCAGATCTGTATGCCAGGCCAGGCCAGCGGTAACTACCGGGCTTATCTGGTAGGTATCTTTATAGTTGCGAACTTCCTGAGTACGGCCATCGCGGATCTGGATATCTTTGGTATCGATATCGCGGGAGATCAGGTTCTGCCCACTCAGGCCCACCGTCCAGTTATCGCCAAAGTCAGCGGCAATACCGGCGTCAACGTTGAAGCCGGTATCGTCGTTACGGTAGCGGCTGCTGTTGAAGTCGCTGCTGTCGTAGTCGTAGATGGAAGTGGTATAGTTGAACAGCCAGGTTTTTTGCAACTTCGGCGTCACGCCGATTGAGACAGGCACGTCACCAAACTGGAACTGGTGCGCTACGGCCACGCCGTAGTCGGAAACAATAGCCGCCCGTCCGGAGGCGGTGGAGTTGAGGTTACGAGTGATGATATCCGAGCTGCTTCCAATGGCAACAAGTCCAGCATCCGCAACAATCCGATCGCCGCGCAAGTAGTCAATATCCTGCTGATCGATGTTGGAGCTGACCCGAGCGTGAGCATAAGCCTTTGCCACGAAAGCAAATGACAGCACATCGTTAGGAATGCTTACCGCAATACCGGCTCCCGCATTGGCGCGTGCGGTTTTGCCGTCGAGATACTCCAGCTCATCGGCTAAATCGGTTGCTGCACCGCGCACCTGATTAATTGTTCCCGTTGGGTTGGTAATGAACTGGGCAAAGGTCAGGTTATCAATAACGTCATCGTAATAGTCAACCTTATCGCTGATATCATCGATTTCGTCCTGCAAATTATCCTTGTCGCTAATCTGCGCCCGTACGCTCGGCAGGATAACCGTTACGTTATCCTCCGGTTTAGCCTTGGCCAGCAGCGCCGGGTTAATCAGTACGCCGCTGCCGTAGCTGGCGGAGGCTACCCCGGTTCCGCCCATAGCATCGCTACGTGCTTCTGCCCAAGTATTAGCAGCCCCAGCCTGAGTGACTACCCCAAAAGAGACCGCAAGTGTTACCACTGAAAGTTTAAAAATTTTTTTCACAGTATGCCCGTCTTATTGATCAAAGGTCGATTTATGCCCTGCCAGTTATCGCCTGGCGAGAGGTGAACTATTGCTGTGAAAAGCGATGCTAATTGCGGCTATTTCATTTTTTTTGCCGCATGAGGATATATTTATTGGTAACAAACTGCGTCTTTTTATAAACGCTATTTACTTATAGAGGAGGAAAATCGTTTCGGGAAGGTTTTCTGAGCGCGTAACGAAATTTTCAGGTAAATGCCAGAGTTGCGATCCGCACTGAGTGCGTAAGCATCGCCCGGATCTCGGCGTTTGCTGCGGAATATGGTAAAGTAGCGGTTTCAACGTTATTACATCACGTAACCTGAGGATGCCCTATGGATAAGACCACTTCGCAGCAGATGCTGGCACAGGCTGAAACGCTGTGCGCGCAGCGCAACGTGCGCCTGACCCCGCAGCGTCTTGAGGTTCTGCGCCTGATGAGCCTCCAGCAGGGTGCAATCAGCGCCTACGATCTGCTCGATCTGCTGCGCGCTTCGGAGCCGCAGGCTAAGCCGCCTACGGTATACCGCGCTCTGGACTTTCTGCTAGAGCAGGGGTTCGTTCACAAGGTCGAGTCAACTAATAGCTACGTGCTATGTCACCTCTTCGATCAGCCTACCCATACGTCGGCAATGTTCATCTGCGATCGTTGTGGCGTGGTGAAAGAGGAAGCGGCAGAGGGCGTGGAAGATATTATGCATGGCCTGGCAGCAAAGATGGGATTTGCGCTGCGTCATAACGTTATAGAAGCGCATGGGCTTTGTGCAGAGTGTTCAGAAGTTGAAGCCTGCCGTCATCAGGGCACTTGTCAGCACGATCACAGCATTTTAGTGAAGAAAAAGCCACGTTAGGCTAAAAATCTGGAGTGAATCGGGTAGAGTCGGTACGTCCTTGTACCGTCGGGCAGGGTAGTCAAGCTGTTGATTTAACGTGATTACCAGCGATAGTCGTTACGGGTTTCCCATTCGCCAACTTCTTTCTCGGCCTGGTCTTTCTGATAACCGTAACGTTCCTGGATTTTACCCACCAGCTGGTCACGTTTACCTTCGATAACGGTCATATCATCGTCCGTTAATTTACCCCATTGCTCTTTCGCTTTACCTTTGAACTGTTTCCAGTTACCGCCGACTTCGTCTTTATTCATAATGGTATCCTCATCATCGTTCGGTGTTGAATAGCAATATTCGTTGGTCCTTCGTTACGTTCGCTATCTGCTGAACGTGATAATAATTGTAGTTAAGGATTTTCTAACGTGGGGATTATTCGGAATATTTAACCATGCAGGCGTAAACAAACAACAGGAAGATGAGGCTAAAAAGAGATGAAAAAGGCAGGAATAAAAAAGAGATTAAGCGCTGTGGCAGTTTAAAGCTCACTGCCACAAGCACTTATACGATGTTACAGCCACTCGCCGTTGCGAATGACGCCCACCGCCAGCCCTTCAATGCTGAAGTTCTGCTGACGCAGGTCAACAACAATAGGCTCGAAGTCGCTGTTTTCCGGCAGCAGCTGCACGGTATTACCCTGCTTTTTCAGCCGCTTTACCGTCACTTCATCGTCAATACGCGCCACGATCACCTGGCCGTTACGCGCTTCCTGGGTTTTGTGCACCGCCAGCAGATCGCCATCCATGATGCCGATATCTTTCATCGACATCCCACTTACCCGCAGCAGGAAATCGGCGCTGGGCTTGAACAGTGATGGATCGACCTGGTAATGGCCTTCAATATGCTGCTGTGCCAACAGAGGCTCACCGGCAGCCACGCGGCCAATCAGCGGCAGGCCATCCTCTTCTTCCTGCAACAGGCGAATCCCGCGCGATGCGCCGGAAACAATCTCAATAGCGCCTTTTCGTGCCAGCGCCTTCAGGTGTTCTTCCGCCGCGTTTGGCGAACGGAATCCCAAACGCTGCGCAATTTCAGCACGCGTCGGCGGCATGCCGGTCTGGCTGATGTGATCGCGAATGAGATCAAACACCTCTTGCTGCCTGGCTGTTAACGCTTTCATCCCGCCCCCTGGGTGTATATACAGTTATGCTGTGAGTATATACAGCAAAAACCGTTTTTGAAACCAAATTTTGAGCAAATCCGCCCCGCAAGGCCGATTTTGCGTACCCTAGCGGTAATATGACCAGAGCAGGATGCCCCAGGTCGCCAGAGCTAACAGAATGGACATCAGCACCGCCGCCGATCCCATGTCTTTTGCCCGCCCGGAAAGCTCATGAAAATCAGTCCCGATACGGTCTACAACCGCCTCGATCGCGCTGTTCAGGATCTCCACTATCATTACCAGCACCACGGAACCAATCAGCAACACGCGGGTAATGGCATCTACGTCAAGCCAGCAGGCAATGACAATGGCCAGGATCACCGCCACGGACTCCTGGCGGAAAGCGGCTTCGTTGAGCCACGCAGCGCGAACACCCTTCCATGAGTAGCCTGCTGCTTTAATGATTCGCGTTAAACCAGTGGTATTATTGGCCATCAAAAGAACCTTTTTACGTAATTATCGTCAATGTCTATGCGAGCGTACCGAGGTACAAAAGATATTCTGCGCGCTTTCTGATATTCTTGCGGCGCAATGGCATTATTAACCAGAGGCTTCACATTGTTTATGTCCGGCTGGCCACGAATTTACTACAAATTACTGAATTTACCATTAAGCGTGTTGGTAAAAAGCAAGTCGATTCCGGCAGAACCTGCCCAGGAACCTGGACTCGATACCTCACGCCCTATTATGTACGTTTTGCCTTATAACTCGAAGGCAGACTTACTGACGCTGCGTGCCCAATGCCTGGCGCACGAGCTGCCCGATCCGCTTGAACCGCTGGAGATCGACGGCGCGCTGCTGCCGCGCTACATCTTTATTCATAGCGGCCCGCGTGTCTTTAGCTGGTACACGCCAAAAGAAGAGTCTATTAAGCTGTTCCATGACTATCTGGACCTCCACCGTAACCATCCGGATCTGGACGTGCAGATGGTGCCGGTCTCGGTGATGTTTGGCCGCTCACCGGGGCGCGAAAAAGGCGAAGTTAACCCGCCGCTGCGCATGCTGAACGGTATCCAGAAGTTCTTTGCCGTCTCCTGGCTGGGTCGCGATAGCTTTGTGCGCTTCTCCCCACCGGTCTCCCTGCGCCGGATGGCCACCGAGCACGGTACGGACAAAATTATCGCCCAAAAGCTGGCTCGCGTAGCGCGCATGCACTTTGCCCGCCAGCGCCTCGCCGCCGTGGGGCCACGCCTGCCGGCGCGTCAGGATCTCTTCAATAAGCTGCTGGCATCAAAAGCGATCGCCCGCGCGGTCGAAGACGAAGCGCGCAGTAAAAAAATCTCTCACGAGAAAGCGCAGCAGAACGCTATTGCGCTGATGGAAGAGATTGCCGCTAACTTTTCCTATGAGATGATCCGCCTGACCGACCGTATCCTGGGCTTTACCTGGAACCGGCTTTATCAGGGGATCAATGTGCATAATGCCGAGCGGGTACGCCAGCTGGCGCACGATGGCCATGAGATTGTCTACGTGCCCTGCCACCGTAGCCACATGGACTACATGCTGCTCTCTTACGTCCTTTATCACCAGGGGCTGGTACCGCCGCATATTGCTGCGGGGATCAACCTCAACTTCTGGCCAGCCGGACCGATTTTCCGCCGTCTCGGGGCGTTCTTTATTCGCCGTACCTTCAAGGGCAATAAGCTTTACTCTACGGTGTTCCGGGAGTATCTGGGCGAGCTGTTCAGCCGCGGCTACTCCGTCGAGTACTTTGTTGAGGGCGGGCGCTCGCGTACGGGCCGCCTGCTGGATCCGAAAACCGGTACCCTGTCGATGACCCTGCAGGCCATGCTGCGCGGCGGCACCCGTCCTATTACCCTGGTACCGATCTATATCGGCTACGAGCACGTGATGGAGGTAGGAACCTACGCCAAAGAGCTGCGCGGTGCGACCAAAGAGAAAGAGAACGTCTTCCAGATGCTGCGCGGCCTGAGCAAGCTGCGTAACCTCGGCCAGGGCTACGTTAACTTCGGTGAGCCGCTGCCGCTGATGAACTATCTCAACCAGCACGTGCCGGAGTGGCGCGAGTCGATCGACCCCATTGAGGCGATACGCCCGGCCTGGCTGACGCCGACCGTGAATACCATCGCCGCCGATCTGATGGTACGTATTAACAACGCGGGCGCGGCAAACGCCATGAACCTCTGCTGTACCGCGCTGCTGGCTTCGCGCCAGCGCTCGCTGACCCGCGAGCAGCTAACCGAGCAGCTGGACTGCTACCTCGATCTGCTGCGCAACGTGCCCTACTCCCCTGACGCCACCGCCCCAACGGCGAGCGCCAGCGAGCTGATCGCCCACGCGCTGCAGATGAACAAGTTTGAGGTAGAGAAAGATACCATCGGTGACATCATCATTCTGCCGCGCGAGCAGGCGGTGCTGATGACTTACTACCGCAACAACATCGCGCATATGCTGGTCCTGCCTTCGCTGATGGCGGCTATCGTGACCCAGCATCGCCAGATCTCTCGCGAAGAGCTGCTGCGCCACGTTGATGTGCTCTATCCGATGCTGAAAGCGGAGCTGTTCCTGCGCTGGGATAACAGCGAGCTGCCGGAGGTGCTGAACGCGCTGATCGCCGAGATGGTGCGCCAGGGCCTGCTGGTGGATAAAGACGACCGTCTGTATCTCAACCCGCAGCGCTCACGCACTCTACAGCTGCTGGCGGCTGGCGCGCGCGAGACGCTGCAGCGCTATGCCATTACCTTCTGGCTGCTGAGCGCTAACCCGGCCATTAACCGTGGAACGCTGGAGAAAGAGAGCCGTACCCTGGCCCAGCGTCTGTCGGTGCTGCACGGGATCAACGCCCCGGAGTTCTTCGATAAGGCGGTGTTTAGTACCCTGGTGCTGACCCTGCGCGATGAAGGCTATATCAGTGATACGGGAGATGCCGATCCGGCTAAAACCATGCAGGTCTATCTCCTGCTGGCGGATCTGGTGACGCCTGACGTGCGATTGACCATTGAGAGCGCAACGCAGGCGGAAGCGTAATAGTGAGGCCCGGCAAGCTTGCCGGGCCTATTTTTTAGGGTAGATAGCTCACCGCCAGCCCGACAAATAGCGCCAGACCAACGTAGTTATTATTGAGGAAGGCTTTAAAGCAGGCGTCGCGATCGCGATGCACAATCATCTTCTGCTGCCAGACAAACAGCGCCCCGGCCACCGCGATCGAGGCATAGAAAGGCCAGCCCAGCCCGTTCAGCCAGCCCACCGCCGCCATCAGCACCAGCACCAGCACCTGCAAAATGCCGACGATCAGCTTATCGTGCCGTCCAAAAAGAATCGCCGTCGATTTAATACCAATCTTGACGTCGTCATCCCGATCCACCATTGCATACAGCGTATCGTAGGCCACCGCCCACAGGATGTTGGCAAAGAACATTAGCCAGCAGCTCAGCGGTACCGACTCGCTGACGGCAGCAAAGGCCATCGGAATCGACCAGCCAAAGGCGGCTCCCAGCACCACCTGCGGCAGGTGGGTATAGCGCTTCATAAAGGGGTAGGTCCAGGCCAGCGCCAGCGCCGCCACCGACAGCAGGATGGTCATCAGGTTTAGCGTGAGTACCAGTACAAAGGCGATCAGCACCAGCACAACAAACAGGTTACGCGCCTCTTTTTCGCTCACCGCGCCACTCGGCAGCGGCCGGTTGGCGGTGCGCTTCACGTGGCCGTCAAATTTGCGATCGGCGTAGTCGTTCACCACGCAGCCTGCGGCGCGCATCAGCCAGACCCCGGCGATAAACACCGCGAGGATCCCCAGCGGCGGCACGCCCGGCGTCGCCACCCATAGCGCCCACAGGGTGGGCCACAGCAACAGCAGCGCACCAATTGGCTTGTCCGTGCGCATTAAGCGGTGATAAGCCAGCAGCTTACCCTGCGTAAGACTCCACTCCATTTCTACTCCTCTCGATACAGCGGTGATGCAGGCAAAAAAAGCTCCGTCAGCAGCAGCGGCTTGCCGCCGAGGCGTAGCCGGGAGCGGCGTCCCCAGAGTTCGGCGTGACGGCCTATTTCAATAAAATCACGGGTCAGGGTTGATGAGGTAAAGAGATAGCGCCCCAGCGGCGTATTGCCTAACCGCTGTAATGCCAGCTCAGGACCGGACAGGGTCGATTCCGGCACCACCGTACGCCCGGCCAGCCACGGCTCGCCATCGGCACAGAGCAGGATCTCCCGCAGCCAGTAGCGCGATGCCTCAGGCAGCAGCGGGCGCTCTTCCGGCACCTCATCGGCGGTGACGAACGCTTCTCTTATGAGCGTAACACTCACCTGGCAACCCTGCTGCTCAAAACGCTTGGTCATTGAGTCTTCCAGCAGTAGCCAGTCAAGCAGGTGCGGTTCAAGTGCGGGGATTGCGTCAAAATAGCGCAGCGCGCGCAGTTGCGTTAGCGCAGGGTGTGGCATGCCTTACTCTCCGGTACATAACGTAGCAACAGTGTATCGCAGAACAGGCAGATCGGGAAAAAGGGTGCACCGGTGAAGGTGCACCAAGCGGACAAAATCAGCATTGTGGGGAAACGGTTACCCCTTGCCTTTTACACTGCTGATAAACGTAGCGCGGGCAGAGGTGGAGCCCAGGCTTTCAGCCTCGTTCAATAGCTTCAGCGCCTTATCGATATTGCCGCTGGCAACGGCCTGTTTAATACCTTCGTTAAAGTAGTTTTCTGTATCGTTCAGCACCGGCTCACGCTTCGCTGCTGGGGCCGGAGCCGGAGCAGGCGCTGCTGCTGGAGCTGGCGCAGGTGCAGGTGCAGCCGCCGGGGCGCTATAGGCCGTTGCCGGTGCGGCAGTGTTGCCCACGGTCACGGCCGCATGGCCGGATGAGCCAAAGATCGGCCCGACCAGAATGCTCG
Organism: Pseudescherichia sp.; assembly: GCF_031987975.1. Taxonomy (GTDB): domain Bacteria; phylum Pseudomonadota; class Gammaproteobacteria; order Enterobacterales; family Enterobacteriaceae; genus Pseudescherichia. The sequence continues at coordinate 70,352 of NZ_DALZYX010000011.1, forward strand.
ACGCGGAGTTGGTGCTAACTTTGAGTTTCACCGTGCCGTCCGGCGTATGGCGCGCCTGCGGGTCCGGAATATCCGGTACTGCGTTACCCACCCCTTTCGCATAGGCTTTCGCCGGGTTGATCATGGTGGTGGTCCGCTGCAAATCTTCCGGGGTAGTGAAGACCAGCAGATAGATTTTTTGCTGGCCCAGCGCGGGGGTCAGCTTGACGATCCCTTCCAGACGGTCGGCGGACATCACGCCCGGCTCCTGATAAGTGAAGTAGCTGCTCGGGAACCACGCGGCAGGAGTCAGGTTTTGATCCAGCACCAGCACGTTAGGCGCAAAGATCGATTTTTGCTTATCCGCGACGCTGGTCAGGGTAATGGTTAATTCACCGATATTGGCCGGCACGCTGTAGGCCGCCACTTTACCGGTAATGCCGGGCACGTTCAGGGTCTGACCTGCCGTTGCCAGGTTGGTGGTCTGAGTTTGTGAGTTAGCCACCGGCGTCCAGGCGAGCTGCTGGAGTGCACCTGTTGGGATAGCCGGTGCGGCTGAGGTATCCTGCGGAACCAGATTCACGTCAGCGAAGCTGACTGCGGGCACACAGGCGAGCAGCCCTGCACCGAGGCAGAGCGCGAGAAGCGTTTTTTTCATTTTCATTATAGTGACCTCTGTAGAGATGACGGGATGGTAGCCAGGCAATAGCGCGCCGCGTCAGAGATGGATCTTTACTGAGTAAGAGGGGCCGAAGCCCCTCTCTGGTACTGCGTTAAATCAATGCTGTCTTACCACCAGATTTCCATCTGGGCACCGAAGGTCCACTCGTCATCATCGCCGCGGCTGAAGGTACGTGCGGAGGTATCCTGATAGGCATAACCGGTGGTGTAAGCCGGACCATCATTGTTGTTAGCGAAGCCGAAGGACTCATCCCACTTGGCGTAGGTCGCGAATACGCGCAGCGCCGGACGGGACCAGATGCTGTCGCCTGCCTGCCACTGCTGGGCCAGGGTCACTTTGACCTGGTCGTTGGTGGAGTCAGTACGCTGAGACTTCACGTTGTCATAGCCCACTTCCAGCAGGGTGCTCATGATCGGAGTCCATTTGAACATCGGACGCACGCCCACGGTCCACCAGCGGGTGCCGTTGCCGTTATCCAGATCGATATCCTGGTACATACCGACGTACATCATGTCCCAGCGGTCGCCCATCGAGATAGAGCCGTGGTCGATAAAGCGCAGCAGGTGGCCGTCATTGTTCAGCTGAGCGCCCTGCGGAATGCCTTTACCGTTCGAGGTCATCGAGTCGGTTGCGTACTGGACGATGAACTTGTTGAAGCCGGTGCCGATGGTCTGCACATGCTCACCGGTGAACAGCCAGCCATCTTTACTGGCGTTTGGCTGCAGGTAGTAGTCATCCGGCAGGTTGGTGTGACCGTAGTCCACGCCAAACTCCAGGGTGCCGCCTGGGTTAACTTCCAGACCGGCTAAACGCACGTCAAAGACGTCGTTCGGCACGATATTGTCATAGGTACGCTCGCCGGTAATCGGATCGCGATCGGCGAAGGTGGAGGAGCCGCCGGACTCAGACGAACGGGTGCCCGCCAGAGAGAGTTTACCGAAGCCGAGATCGATGTTTTCGATACCTGCACCCGGGCCGGAGATATCCCAGTAGTAGAAGTCGATCATGTGGACGTCATGACGCTGGTAGAAGCGTTTACCTGCCCAGATGGTCGAGCCTGGCAGCGCCTCGATCAGGTTTTTACCCTGAACGTTGGCTTCACGGAAGGCCGGGCTGGTGGCTTCCCAGTCGTTCTGCTGGGAAACAGAGTAGGCGACGTTAGTGTCGAAGTAGAAGCTCTTATCGCCCTCTTTCCACACTTCCTGGCCCAGTTTTAATTCAGCATAGGTTTCACATTCGTTACCAAGACGGTATTTACTTTGAGCCCCGGTTGCCTGGAAACACTCTTGCGGGCCGCCGCTACCGGTCCAGCCGATGCCGGAACGTGCGTAGCCTTTGAAATCAACAGCACCCGCCTGGGCAGCCATCACGCCTGCTGCTATGGCGACGGCCAGAGGGAGTTTGCGCAGAGTAATCATCATTCTATCTCCTGAAGCTTTGCTTGCTTTTCTTTGTAATGGGAATGCTTAAACGCCAGGCTCCTGATGCAGTCTCCGACAGGCGCTGCCGTCCTCACGGAACAGATGGCAGCGCTCCGGCGGCAAGCCGATAGCGAATGTGGCACCCTCTTCTACCAACACCACGTCTCCCTGGCGGTAAACCAGGTTTTGACGGATGGCGGGGATCTGGATATGAATTTGTGTTTCGTGACCCAACTGCTCTACAACCTGTACCTGTCCCTCCAGCGTGACATCGGCAATGTCGCTGGGCAGCAGATGCTCGGGACGGATGCCAAGCGACATATTTGCGCCCACCTGCACGTTGGCGCTGTCTACCGGAAGCCAGACCTGCTGACGGTTCGGCAACTCCACCTGCACCTGTTCAATAGCCGTGGCGGTCACCTTAACCGGCAGGAAGTTCATCTTCGGCGAGCCGATAAAGCCCGCGACAAAACGGTCTGCCGGGTAGTGATAAAGCTCCAGCGGCTTGCCAATCTGCGCCACACGCCCGGCGTCCAGCACCACAATCTTGTCTGCCAGCGTCATCGCCTCCACCTGATCGTGGGTGACGTAGATCATCGTGCGCCCGAGACGCTTGTGCAGGCGGGAGATCTCAATCCGCATCTGCACGCGCAGCGCCGCATCAAGGTTTGAGAGCGGCTCATCGAGCAGGAAAACGCGCGGCTCCGCCACCAGCGTACGGCCAATGGCCACGCGCTGGCGCTGGCCCCCGGAGAGCGCTTTCGGCTTGCGATCCAGCAGATGGCCCAGCTGTAACACTTCAGCGACCTGGGTTACGCGCTGGTTAATCACCTCTTTCTTTGCGCCAGCCAGCTTGAGGCCGAACGACATATTTTCTGCGACCGAAAGATGGGGATAGAGCGCATAGGACTGGAACACCATGCCAACGCCGCGATCCGCAGGGGGGATCTCGTTCATTCGCGTGTCGCCAATCATTAAGTCACCGCTGGTGATGGTTTCCAGCCCGGCGATCATGCGCAGCAGGGTCGATTTTCCGCAGCCTGACGGTCCAACAAAGACCACGAACTCCCCTTCCTCGATATCGAGATTGATGTCTTTTGACACCACCACGTCGCCCCAGGCCTTCGTCACATTCCGCAGCTGCACGCTCGCCATGCCCTTCTCCCTTCCTTCGTTACAACCCTGAAACATTCAGTTGCAGTGACTATGCGTGATGTATAAGTCAGGCGAATCCTCCGCCCCCCGGTTTTTTATGGGGGAGGAGACGGGAGGATGAGCGGCCCTGCTCTGCCACCGGGGCAGCGGGCTGCGGGCGATTTTCGTGATGCCGCCTGCAAAAATTGCGGTACTTTTGTGTGCGCCGGTACGCATAACTCTGTTTTATGTAACAAAGATCACACATCGCGGTGGCAGGGCGTAGGCCGGGGGAGGATGAGAAGCGCTTGTCAAACCAGGAGACTGATAGGCGTCAATTTATCGCTACCTAAAGGACGGGATTTATGAACATGAAAACTGGCGCTCGCATTCTTGCGCTCTCCGCGCTGACGACGATGATGTTTTCCGCCTCGGCCCTCGCCAAAATTGAAGAAGGCAAGCTGGTGATCTGGATCAACGGCGACAAAGGCTATAACGGCCTTGCAGAAGTCGGCCAGAAATTCGAGAAGGATACCGGGATTAAGGTCACCGTTGAGCATCCGGATAAGCTGGAGGAGAAATACCCGCAGGTGGCGGCGACCGGTGACGGCCCGGATATTATCCTTTGGGCGCATGACCGTTTTGGTGGCTATGCCCAGTCTGGCCTGCTGGCAGAAATCACCCCGGACAAAGCCTTCCAGGACAAGCTGTTCCCGTTCACCTGGGATGCGGTGCGCTACAACGGCAAGCTGATCGCCTATCCGATCTCCGTTGAAGCCCTGTCGCTGATCTATAACAAAGACCTGGTGCCAAACCCGCCAAAAACCTGGGAAGAGATCCCGGCTCTCGATAAAGAGCTGAAAGCGAAAGGCAAGAGCGCGCTGATGTTTAACCTGCAGGAGCCGTACTTCACCTGGCCGCTGATCGCCGCTGACGGTGGTTACGCCTTTAAGCTTGCCGACGGCAAGTATGACGTGAAGGACGTGGGCGTGGACAACGCCGGGGCGAGAGCGGGCCTGAACTTCCTGGTTGATCTGATCAAGAATAAACAGATGAATGCGGACACCGACTACTCCATCGCTGAAGCCGCCTTTAATAAAGGCGAAACCGCGATGACCATCAACGGTCCGTGGGCGTGGTCAAACATCGACAAGAGCAAGGTGAACTACGGCGTGACGCTGCTGCCGACCTTCAAGGGCAAGCCGTCGAAACCGTTCGTGGGCGTGCTGAGTGCAGGTATCAACGCCGCCAGCCCGAACAAAGAGCTGGCGAAAGAGTTCATTGAGAACTACCTGCTGACCGATCAGGGTCTGGACGCGGTTAATAAAGATAAGCCGCTGGGTGCCGTGGCGCTGAAATCCTTCCAGGAGACGCTGGCGAAGGATCCACGCATTGCTGCCACCATGAGCAACGCCGAGAAGGGCGAAATCATGCCGAACGTTCCGCAGATGGCTGCCTTCTGGTACGCGGTACGTACGGCGGTGATCAACGCTGCCAGCGGTCGCCAGACCGTGGATGCGGCGCTGAAAGATGCCCAGGGACGTATTACCAAGTAATAACAATGGCGGGTGGCGCATTGCTACCCGCCCTACAACTGACAATGTTTTCCACGGTTGTTGAGGAAGTGTCTCATGGATGTCGTTAAAAAGAGTGCCTGGTGGCAAAGCAACACGCTGAAGTGGTCGGCGATCGCCCTGCTTGGGCTGCTGGTGGGCTATCTTGTTGTTTTGATGTACGCCCAGGGAGAGTACCTGTTTGCCATTACGACGCTGATCTTAAGCTCGATTGGCCTCTATATTTTTGCCAATCGTAAAGCCTACGCCTGGCGCTATGTCTACCCTGGTCTCGCCGGGATGGGCCTGTTTGTTCTCTTTCCGCTGATCTGCACCATCGCTATCGCTTTCACTAACTACAGCAGCACTAACCAGCTGGCGCAGGAGCGCGTGCGCGACGTGCTGATGGATCGCGTTTATCAGGCGGGCAAGACCTTTAACTTTGGCCTCTACCCGGCAGAAAATAAATGGCAGCTAGTGCTGACCGACGGTGAGAGCGACAAGCATTACGTTTCGGAACCTTTTACGCCCGGTGGCGAGCAGACCTTGCCTCTGAAAGAGGCGGCGGCCCTGCCTGCGGGTGAACGCGCCAACCTGCGCGTGATTACCCAGCAGCGCCAGGCGCTGACGCAGCTCACCGCCGTGCTGCCGGATGAGAGCCACGTGGTAATGAGTTCCCTGCGCCAGTTCTCCGGCACGCGCCCGCTCTATACCCTCGCCGACGACGGCACGCTCACCAATAACCAGAGCGGCGTTCAATACCGTCCCAATAACGATGTCGGTTTCTATCAGGCCGTCAACGCCGACGGCGGCTGGGAAAGCGAGCGCCTCAGCCCGGGCTATACCGTGACCATCGGCTGGGACAACTTTATGCGTGTCTTCACCGATGAGGGCATCCAGAAGCCGTTCCTGGCGATTTTCGTCTGGACCGTGGTCTTCTCGCTGCTGACGGTGGTGCTGACCGTGGCCGTCGGCATGGTGCTGGCGTGTCTGGTGCAGTGGGAGGCGCTGCGCGGCAAGGCCATCTACCGCGTGCTGCTGATCCTGCCCTATGCCGTACCGTCGTTCATCTCAATCTTGATCTTTAAGGGGCTGTTTAACCAGAGCTTCGGGGAGATCAACATGATGCTGGGGGCGCTGTTTGGTGCCAAGCCCGCCTGGTTTAGCGACCCGACCACCGCCCGGGCGATGGTGGTGATCGTTAACACCTGGCTCGGCTACCCCTACATGATGATCCTCTGCATGGGCCTGCTAAAAGCGATCCCTGACGATCTCTATGAAGCCTCGGCAATGGACGGTGCGGGACCGATGCAGAACTTCTTCCGCATTACCCTGCCGCTGCTGGTCGTGCCGCTCACGCCGCTGATGATCGCCAGCTTTGCATTTAACTTTAACAACTTCGTGCTGATCCAGCTTCTGACCAACGGTGGTCCGGATCGCCTGGGGACAACCACCCCCGCCGGCTATACCGATCTGCTGGTGAGCTATACCTACCGCATCGCCTTTGAAGGCGGCGGCGGACAGGATTTCGGCCTCGCAGCGGCCATTGCCACGCTGATCTTCCTGCTGGTGGGTGCGCTGGCGATTGTGAACCTGAAAGCCACGCGCATGAAATTTGATTAAGGGAGAGAGATTATGGCTATGGTACAACCCAAATCTCAAAAGCTACGTCTATTTGCGACTCACGCCGGCCTGCTAATTTTTATCGCGGCGATCATGTTCCCGCTGCTGATGGTTATTGCCATCTCACTGCGCCCCGGTAATTTCGCAACCGGCAGCCTGATCCCGGACCAGATCTCCTGGGAGCACTGGCGTCTGGCGCTGGGCTTCAGCGTTGAACATGCGGATGGCCGCGTTACCCCGCCCCCCTTCCCGGTGCTGCTGTGGCTGTGGAACTCGGTCAAAATCGCTGGCATCACGGCGGTGGGCATCGTAGTGCTCTCTACCACCTGCGCCTACGCGTTTGCCCGCATGCGCTTTACCGGTAAGTCGTCGCTGCTGAAAGGGATGCTGATTTTCCAGATGTTCCCGGCGGTGCTCTCCCTGGTGGCGCTCTATGCCCTGTTCGATCGCCTCGGCCAGTACGTGCCCTTTATCGGTCTCAACACCCACGGTGGGGTGATCTTCGCCTATCTGGGCGGCATTGCCCTGCATGTCTGGACCATTAAGGGTTATTTTGAAACCATCGATAATTCACTGGAAGAAGCGGCCTCGCTGGATGGCGCGACGCCGTGGCAGGCGTTCCGTCTGGTCCTGCTGCCGCTCTCGGTGCCGATTCTGGCGGTGGTGTTTATTCTGTCGTTTATCGCCGCCATTACCGAAGTGCCGGTGGCCTCGCTGCTGCTGCGCGACGTTAACAGCTATACCCTGGCGGTGGGCATGCAGCAGTATCTCAACCCGCAAAACTATCTGTGGGGCGATTTTGCCGCGGCGGCGGTGCTCTCTGCTATTCCGATTACCCTTGTCTTCCTGCTGGCCCAGCGCTGGCTGGTTAACGGCCTGACGGCAGGCGGGGTGAAAGGCTAGGTTTCATCATGTTTTGCCACTGTTATCCTCAACCTTGATCTATCCGTTTGTACTTTGACTCGTGACTGTTATTGGCGCTCCCAGGAGCGCCATTTTTTTATTCCCGCTTTAGCCGTTTCGAGTTACAGAGCCAGAGGGTGATCACCAGCAGCAGGATCGCGCCGGAGTAGATCAGCACGTCCATCGGCGTTTTATGATCGACAATGATCAGCCGCACGATGGCGGTGATCCCGATATAGACAAAGTAGCGTAGTGGGAAGTGGAAACCGGACTGAAAATACTTAACGATCAGGGCGATAAATTCGAAGTAGAGAAAATAGACCACCAGCCCCTCAACCAGTTCATATTTGCTGGTCTGTTCGGGTGCAAAGAGCACGTCCGCAAGGTGCACCGTCTCTTTACCGAGAAAGACAACCAGGATCAGGCCAAGACTCAGCAGCCCAAGATTCAGTACGGTCTGCAGGATGGTGGAGATGAACTCAACGCGTGGACGAATAAGCGATGTCATACGGCACCTCATTCTCAGTGGCGAGCTTCATGTATAGCGCAGAAGTGTGATCCAGATCTAGATTCTTTACTTATGGTTTGTGCAGACAGGCCGGGCAGCGTTGCGCCGCCCGGCGCAGTATTAACGGAAGTTCACGCTCCGATCGCTGGTCATGTCATACAGCTGGAACTTACGTCCAAGCTGCTGACCGCCGTCGCGGGTAAGCGGCGTCCAGCCGATGGCCGCCCGGCTGCGGGTCGGGCCAGCGGTAAAGAGATCCAGCGGAATCGAAACGTAGACTCCTTTTGTGAAATCCCCCTCCCCGTACTCGTCCGGCGACACGTTGGTCAGGGTGGCATAGGTGCCTACCACCACGCCGCTGTCGAAGTGCTTCGACACTTCCAGCGTACCGCCCTTATCCCCCGCCAGATACTGACCGACGCTGGCTTTAATCAGCACGTCCTGGGCGAAAGAGGGCGTCCAGTAGGCGGTCAGGTGTCCGGTTTTCACGCTGTAGTCGGTGAACTTCATCATCTCCTTCGCGCTGCGCCAGTCGCGCTGCTTAACGTAGTTAGCATCAATCCCAAACGCCCAGTTGCTGTCCACCGGTCGCCAGAGCACTTCGGCCCCGGCACCACCGTACATCGTCTCCAGATAGCCACCGTACACCTGGCCGTAGAAGCCGTTACCCAGGTACTGGAAGTAGTTGGCCTGCAGGTTGTTGACGTAGTAATCATTCGCCACATAGTCACGCACGTGGGTACGCACGCGTGGCAGATGGGAGTCGTCCGGCGGATCGGTGTAGTTAAACTTGTCGTAGTTATTGGCAATGTTGCCAAACAGGCTGCCGGTAGTCAGCAGGTGGTCGGTCAGCCAAAGATCGGCAGTCGCCATCACCCCAAGCTGGTACATATAGAAACTTTCCGGCCCGCCTACGGACTGGTTCAGTACCGGGTCGATGTGGAAATCGAAACGGGACTTCTCCATATACCAGCCCTGCTCCGTGCTCTCCGGCACCTCCGGCTCCATGCGTTTCTGCGCCAGGATCGTCTCATGCCCCAGCGGCTCCCCCGCCAGATGACGTTGCAGGCTCGCCACGTCAGTTTCGGTGGTCACCTGCGGCAGGTTGAGACGGTTCTCGGTGACGCGGATGGTTTTTACCCCTTCCGGCAAATCGTTGGCAATAATCCGGTTCGCCCGCTCAATGCCTTCCTCGGTATTACGATACTTCACCTGCTCGCCGGTGACGTAGAGCGTATCGCCTTTCACCTGGATCTTCGGATCTGCCAGCCCGGCATTGTACTTCAGCTGCGTCAGCTGATTCGCCACCACCGAGTGCTGCATAATGGCATCTTGTGGCTGCGGCTCATACTGCGGGCGGGCGTTATCGTTGTAAGAGGGGCGCAGGTCATTAAAGTTAGAGTGCAGGGTGAAGCCAAACATGACCGTGTTGCCACGCTCGTAGCTCAGGTTAACGTCGGCCCAGTCTGCCACGCGGTAGGTCGCCCCAACGTTAAACTTGCTTCGCTGCGGTAGGCGACCGGCAAAATCCTGCTGATAGTTGTTGCCTTCATACTCCAGCTTCAGGCGCAGCGGCTGCCAGGGCGTCTGGTACTCTACGCCGCCAAACAGCGATGCCGGGCCGTGGAACATCTCGCTCCCGTCAATGGAGCCGGCCTGGTTATAGCTGTTATCGCGGTAGCAATATTTCTCATCGTAGGAGCAGAGCGGGTTTTTGATATTGCCCGCCGTGCCGAGGTAGCCCCAGCCCAGCCCGAGAGTAAAATCAAACGGTCCCCAGGCCTTGCTGGCCACGAGGTACTCGGCATCAAACAGCCCCGTCCCGCCGATATCCCGCGCACCGACTGCCACCTGCGGCAGCCAGTATCCCTCCTCCCACAGACGCAGCTTCAGGTCGAAGGCTTTATCTTTGTAGGTCTGGTTACCGGAGAAGGCATCCACGCTGCTGTACTGCCGGGTGCGCACGTCGGTGTAGCGCAGGGTCGTCTCCAGCCATGGAAACAGCTGGATCGAACCGGAGTAGTAGCGGTACTGATCGTTATCGCGATAGTTAAGGCTGATCTCACCCTCGCGCGCCATCCGGGCGGTGGGGGTTTGTAGCAGCCCCACGCCGCCAAAGTCGGTCTGGGTAGGACCAGACGGCGCCGGATACGTTTCCGCATGGCAGGCGGCGCTGACGCTGAGCGCCAGCAGGCTATACAGAGAAATTTTCTTCATTAATCCGGTATCCGATGCGTCAGGGAGGTGAGAATATCGGCATTTATGCCGTCCCGGCTTTTCGTCCAGACGCTTTCAGCAAAGCCAACAAAAATCGTACTACCCGGCATGGGTTCCACATGGCGTTTGTTCCAGTAGGCCACCGGCACGCTCTGAGTGCGGCCATCGGGATAGATCACCCATGCCGTATTGCGATCGGCCCCGCTCAGCAGGCCCATCTCATCTAAATATCCCGCCACGTCGCGTCCCGGCGTGAACGGCTTTTTGCCAGGGCTACTCACCAGTCCCAATACGGTAACCGTAGAGGGCTGCGTGCCGACCCACAGGGTGTACTCCCCCTCCAGCGGCGGATTGGCACCAGGCTGCACCCGCACCCGGTCTGGATCGAGCGCCACCAGCTGGCGTCCCGTGACCTTGATGCCCTGCAGCTGCTGACGGAGAGCGTTAATTGCGGCGGCATCGTCTCCCTCTTCATCTGCCGCGAGGGCGGCCAGACGCGCCAGCAGCGCCCGGTGACGCAGCTCTTCGCGCTGGGTGGAGTGCTGCTCGCTAATAACCGCTCCCGGCCACCAGCTGTTGGCCAGCCGGGGCTGACCCACTAAATCGATGAGGTGCGCGGCATCGGTCAGCGTTTTAGGCTCCGCGCTCTCCGGGGTGTAGACCTTCACGGTGCCCGCCGCGAAAGCGAGCGCAGGGGCAAGGCTTAATATGAGCGAGGCGATCGCGGTGAGCTTCATTGTTTTGCCGCCTTGATGAGCGTGGTCTCTACCGGGAACCAGTCCGCGCCAAGGTACTGTAGCGAGCGCCGGATCTGCCCGTCGCTGTCTATCCAGAAACGGTTGGTCCAGCTTTTTTGATCGGTCTCAACGTGCTCTTCCAGCACGCGCACAAGGGTGACGTCGCTACCCACCGTGACCGTATCCTGTCCCGCCCAGCGGAACTGCGAGCGGGCAGTGGCATAGCGCACCTGGCCATGCTCGGTCCAGCCCAGGGTTCGCGTCCAGCCTGCGCCATCGGTAATGCGGTTGGGTTTGATCAGCGGATCCGCCGCCAGGTTGTTCACCTCCAGCAGGTTATCGCCGGGAAGCTGGGTTTTGACGAAGCGGCCATGCTGGGTCACCAGGATAGACTGGTCCTGGGTCGCCCACTTCTGCTGGCCGTTTTCGGAAAAAGCGAGCACCACAAAGAGCTGAGGGCCGCCGTTCAGCTGCATATACTGGCTGGCGTAGGGCATATCCTGAATATCTTCATCGGTGAGATGCACGCCGGGGGTGCCAAACATACTGTCCCACAGCGCACCGCCCAGCCCTTTAGTCGTGCCGGAGCACGCCTGCAGCAGCAGACAAAGCAGAATAATTCCCGGTCGCTTCACGACAATTCTCCAGGGGCAAAATAACCACACCGAAGTGTGGTTAGAGTTAAAGCACTAGTGATTACTGAGTGCTGGTCGTTGTTGTGGTGGTGGTGCCGGTATTAGAACCGTCTCCGCCACCGGTCGCCGCCAGGGCGACGCCTACCGCTGAGCTGACGGTGCTAACGCTGGTCGCGGAAGAGCTTCCCGCCGAGACCGACGTTGCCGCCGACCCTGCTGCGTCACCTACTTGTACCGGAGCGGCATAAGCAGAGGTCGCGGCAAGCGCGGTGATGGCAAAAATGCCATACAGGACTTTATGCATATCGATTTCCCTTCATTGAATGAATGGATATTTACCTGAACGGAGTCAGGCGCAGTCGAGTATACACAACCGATTCACGTGATTGGCGTTACCGGGAATTAGAGGGTGGGTTTTAGGATAAATGGAAATAGATGGAAATTTGAGCATAAAATTATTATATGCTGATAAAAATCAAATAGTTAAAATAAAACACAAAAACTACAATACCCGTTTTGTCCTAAAAATTTAATAAGCTCATAATCTGAGAGTGCCGATTTTCGGAATAAACTCAAGCCCATAAAAAATGCCGGCATTATGCCGGCACTTATATTTATTATGACTTAAGTAATATTAACGCCAGGACTTATAGCGGTTAATTAAGCCGTTGGTCGAGCTATCGTGGCTGCTGATATCGCTGTCGTCACCCAACTCCGGCAGAATACGGTTCGCCAGCTGTTTACCCAGCTCCACGCCCCACTGATCGAAGGTGAAGATGTTGAGAATTGCACCCTGGGTGAAGATTTTGTGCTCATACAGCGCAATCAGCGCCCCCAGGCTAAACGGAGTAATTTCCCGCAGCAGGATAGAGTTGGTCGGGCGATTACCTTCAAACACTTTAAACGGTACAACGTGCTCCAGCGTGGCCGGATCTTTACCCTGGTCACGATACTCCTGCTCAACTACCTCGCGGGATTTACCGAACGCCAGCGCTTCGGTCTGAGCGAAGAAGTTGGAGAGCAGCTTCTGGTGGTGATCCGACAGCGCGTTATGGGTGATGGCCGGGGCGATAAAGTCGCACGGTACCATCTTGGTTCCCTGATGGATCAGCTGATAGAAGGCGTGCTGGCCGTTGGTGCCTGGCTCACCCCAGATAATCGGGCCGGTCTGGTAGTCTACGGCGTTACCGTTACGGTCAACGTATTTGCCGTTGGACTCCATATTGCCCTGCTGGAAGTAGGCCGCGAAGCGGTGCATATACTGGTCGTAAGGCAGAATCGCTTCTGTCTCTGCGCCGAAGAAGTTGTTGTACCAGATACCAATCAGCGCCAGCAGCACCGGCAGGTTTTTCTCCGCCGGGGTAGTGGCAAAGTGCTGGTCCATAGCATGCGCGCCAGAGAGCAGCTCAACGAAGTTGTCGTAGCCCACGGAGAGAATGATCGACAGGCCAATTGCCGACCACAGGGAGTAGCGGCCGCCGACCCAGTCCCAGAACTCAAACATGTTGGCGGTATCGATACCGAACTCGCCCACCGCTTTCGCGTTGGTAGAGAGCGCGGCAAAGTGTTTCGCCACGTGCTGCTGGTCACCGGCCGTTTTCAGGAACCAGTCGCGCGCGCTGTGGGCGTTGGTCATGGTCTCCTGAGTGGTGAAGGTCTTCGACGCCACCAGGAAGAGAGTAGATTCAGGATTGACCTTCTTCAGCACTTCAGCGATATGCGTGCCGTCAACGTTAGAGACAAAGTGCATATTCAGGTGATTTTTGTACGGGCGCAGCGCCTCGGTCACCATGAACGGGCCAAGGTCGGAGCCGCCGATACCGATGTTAACGACGTCGGTGATCGGTTTACCGGTGTAGCCTTTCCACTGGCCGGAGATGATGGCCTCAGAGAAGGTTTTCATCTTCTCCAGCACGGCGTTCACTTCCGGCATCACGTCTTTGCCATCGACGATAATCGGCGTGTTGCTGCGGTTACGCAGCGCCACGTGCAGCACCGCACGATCTTCAGTGCGGTTGATCTTCTCGCCAGAGAACATGGATTTGATCGCGTCGGCCAGTTCAGTCTCTTTCGCTAAGTCCAGCAGCTTTGCCAGCGTCTCTTCGTTGATGCGGTTTTTAGAGAAGTCCACCAGCATCTGATCGTTAAAGGTCGCGGAGAATTTGCTGAAGCGATCGCTATCGCTGGCGAACAGCTCGGCGATAGTGACCTCTTTCATTTCATCGAAGTGTTTCTGTAGTGCCTGCCAGGCAGAAGTCTGCGTTGGGTTGATATTTTTCATAGCAATACTCTTCTGATTTAGGATCCTAACTGCGGTCGATTGTAGCGCCTGCGAGCAAAAATTGTGACGGTTTTTATGCTTTTGCCTGAACGGGATCGCTATGCGCCAATGAGAGCGGAACAGGGCAAAGTATAGCGTCTATAAGTTATTTTCCTGGGATAACCCTGAACATGAAAAATCCGCATAACCGCAGCGTTGACAGCACACCCCAGAAACCTTTATTTATAAAGAATTACTTATGTACATCAAAGTATGTATTCCCAATGGGAATAGCCAGAAGAGGCGCGTCGTCCAGGTTAATGTGCTTGAGGAGCCAGTCCGCAGAGAGCACAGGAGGGGGAACAACGCCGAGGTGGTAGAGCGTCTGGTCGCGCTTACCATCGGCTACAGGGGCTGAATCCCCTGGGCTGTCACCAGAGACGTTCGCAGTCGTGCGTTTCGCAAGGTGGAGCGCTTCTGGGTGTAATCGTAGCGGTTCATTGCTCTGCGCCTACCCCGTTTTTCGCTCTCTCCTTGTTCCAGGGCTGAACACTTGCACCTGATACGAGGTTGTTATGATCAAAGCAGTTTCCCCGCTTGTTGTTGCCAAATTTGGTGGGACCAGCGTCGCCGATTTCGAGGCCATGAACCGCAGCGCCGACGTGGTGCTCTCCGACGCCAGCGTTCGCCTGGTGGTGCTCTCCGCCTCTGCGGGGGTGACCAACCTGCTGGTGGCGCTCGCCGAAGGGCTGGAGGCCAGCGAGCGCTTCGTGAAGCTCGACGCCATTCGCAAAATTCAGTTCGATATCCTTGAGCGCCTGACGCGCCCTGACGTCATCCGCGAGGAGATCGAGCGCCTGCTGGAAAATATTACCACCCTGGCGGAAGCCGCCTCCCTTGCTACCTCTACCGCACTAACGGATGAGCTGGTGAGCCACGGCGAGCTGATGTCGACCCTGCTGTTTGTTGAGGTGTTGCGCGAGCGTAGCGTACAGGCGCAGTGGTTTGACGTGCGTAAAGTGATGCGCACCAGCGATCGCTTTGGCCGTGCCGAGCCGGACATTGCCGCGCTGGCCGAGCTGGCGACCCAACAGCTGGCACCGCGCCTGGGCGAAGGTTTAGTGGTGACGCAAGGCTTTATCGGCAGCGAGCCGAAGGGACGCACCACTACCCTGGGCCGTGGCGGCAGCGACTACACCGCCGCCCTGCTGGGCGAAGCGCTGCACGCCTCCCGGGTAGACATCTGGACCGACGTTCCCGGCATCTACACCACCGATCCGCGCGTTGTGCCAGCGGCCAAGCGCATCGACGAGATCGCCTTTGAAGAGGCCGCCGAGATGGCGACCTTTGGTGCGAAAGTACTGCACCCGGCGACGCTGCTGCCTGCGGTACGCAGTGATATTCCAGTATTCGTTGGCTCCAGTAAGGATCCTAAAGCGGGCGGCACGCTGGTCTGTAATAAGACAGAGAACCCGCCGCTGTTCCGCGCCCTGGCGCTGCGTCGTAAGCAGACCCTGGTGACGCTGCACAGCCTGAATATGCTCCACTCTCGCGGCTTCCTGGCCGAAGTGTTTGGTATGCTGGCGCGCCATAATATCTCCGTCGACCTGATCACCACCTCGGAAGTGAGCGTGGCCCTGACGCTGGACACTACCGGCTCTACCTCGACGGGCGATACGCTCCTTACCCAGGGGCTGCTGACCGAGTTATCGTCCCTCTGTCGCGTGGAAGTTGAAGAGAACCTCGCCCTGGTGGCGCTGATTGGCAACGATCTGTCGAAAGCCTGCGGCGTGGGCAAAGAGGTGTTTGGCGTGCTCGATCCGTTTAACATCCGCATGATCTGCTATGGCGCATCAAGCCATAACCTCTGCTTCCTGGTGCCAGGCGCAGAAGCCGAACAGGTTGTGCAGAAGCTGCATCATAATTTGTTTGAATAAAATTCCAGCGCACGATAAAAAATACCTATTGCCGGGCTTGAACCCGGCTTTTTTATAACTAAACAACACGACAATACTGCAAGGAATACACATGTTAACCGCCATTACGCGGCTGTTCCCCCTGTGGGCGCTGCTGCTCTCTGTTCTCGCGTATTATACCCCCACCACCTTCACTCCTATCGGGCCGTGGGTGACCACGCTGCTGATGCTGATCATGTTTGGCATGGGCGTGCACCTGAAGCTTGATGACTTCAAACGCGTTCTGTCGCGCCCGGCTCCCGTCGCGGCGGGTACCTTTCTCCACTACCTGGTGATGCCCCTCGCCGCCTGGCTGCTGGCGACGCTCTTTAAGATGCCGCCGGATCTCTCTGCCGGAATGGTGCTGGTAGGCAGCGTCGCCAGCGGTACGGCTTCCAACGTCATGATCTACCTGGCCAAAGGGGACGTGGCGCTATCGGTAACCATCTCGTCGGTCTCCACGTTGGTGGGCGTGATAGCAACGCCGCTGCTAACCCGCCTCTACGTGGATGCGCACATTCAGGTGGATGTGATGGGAATGCTGCTCAGCATTCTGCAAATTGTGGTGATCCCGATTGGCCTGGGGCTGATTGTTCACCACCTCTTCCCGCGCCTGGTGAAGGCGGTAGAGCCATATCTGCCAGCCTTTTCGATGGTCTGCATTCTGGCGATCATCAGCGCGGTAGTGGCTGGCTCTGCCGCACACATCGCCTCCGTCGGCTTCATGGTGATTATCGCGGTGATCCTGCACAATACCATCGGCCTGCTGAGCGGCTACTGGGGCGGTAAGCTGTTTGGCTTTGACGAATCCACCTGCCGGACGCTGGCGATTGAGGTAGGGATGCAGAACTCAGGCCTCGCCGCCGCGCTGGGTAAGATCTACTTCTCACCGCTGGCCGCCCTGCCTGGCGCGCTCTTCTCGGTCTGGCACAACCTCTCCGGCTCGCTGTTGGCGGGTTACTGGTCGGGCAAACCGCTTGATAAGCAGAAAAGAAGAGAGGCGGTGAAAGAGAGTTAATTCGCTTCGCGCCGGGTCAGGCATGCTTTACACTGAAGCCTCTTCTACAGGAGGCTTCAGCGATGGCTACACCCAGACTGACTCAAAAAGATATGACGGAGAGCGAGCAGCGCGAGCTGAAAACCCTGCTGGATCGCGCCCGTATCGCCCATGGACGTACCCTGACCAATGCCGAAACCAACCAGGTTAAAAAAGAGTACATCGACAAGCTGATGGCGCTACGTGAAGCCGAGGCGAAAAAAGCCCGCAAGTTAAAAAAAGAGCAGGCTTATAAACCCGATGCAGAGACGACCTTCTCATGGTCAGCCAACACCTCAACCCGGGGCAGGCGCTAATTAGCGCCCTTTCTTTTTACGTCCCGGCTGGGTAAAGCGTTTCCCGGCCGGCTTACCGCGCCCTTTCTCTTCGCTCTGCGGTGCCTTCACTACCGGTCTTTTGACCGCTGGGGTTTTCGGTTTAGCCTTCGCTTTTGGCTTCGCCTCTGACGATGAGTTTTCGATCAGCTTGAACAGCTCAATCAGCTCATCGCCAGTGAGATCGCGCCACTCGCCTACCGGGATACCGGACAGGCTGACGTTCATAATGCGCGTACGTTCCAGCTTCGTAACTTCGTAACCAAAGTGTTCACACATCCGGCGGATCTGACGGTTTAAGCCCTGAACCAGCGTAATACGGAAGGCAAACGGCGCCTCTTTTTTGACTTTACACTTCTTGGTTACCGTTCCCAGAATCGGCACGCCCGCGCCCATGCCGCGAATAAACTCGTCCGTAATCGGTTTATTCACCGTGACCACATACTCTTTCTCGTGATCGTTTCCGGCCCGCAGAATTTTGTTTACCAGATCGCCGTGGTTGGTAAGGAAGATCAGCCCCTGTGAATCTTTATCCAGGCGACCAATGGGGAAAATACGGCTGCTGTGGTTAACGAAATCGACAATGTTATCTCTCTCGCTATCTTCCGTGGTGCTGACAATTCCCACCGGCTTGTTCAGCGCGATAAACACCAGATCGTCCTCTTCCCGAGGCTCGATAAGCTGGCCGTTGACCTTGACCACGTCGCCAGCGGCAACCTGATCCCCTATCCCGGCACGTTTGCCGTTGATAAAGACGTTGCCCTGCTCAATGTAGCGATCGGCTTCGCGACGCGAGCAGATCCCGCTCTCGCTGATGTATTTGTTTAGTCGGGTGGATTGTGGTGTCAGCATAGTTTCTCCTGTAAAGGCGAAATATACCCTGGGTGCCGTTTTGTGTGCCAGAGGGAAATCGGTACTGACAGTAGGCCGGATAAGCGCAGCGCCATCCGGCATCTTAATCAATACTCCGTGCGCTCCTCATCCTCATCCGGCTGCTCCAGCACGCTGTAGGCCACCGCACAGAAGAGCGAGTTGAGGCGCTTCATATCGCCCAGCAGGCCCAGATGCAGCGAACTGGTTTCAATGCTCTGTACGTTCTGCTGATGCAGACGGTCCACGTGAGCGTGGGCGTAACGGCGGTTAAGAATACGGAAACGGTGCTTGCGGCGGCGCAGGCGGCGGGCCCCCGCCATGTCGCTGGAGAAGAAGACTGACATTGCCAGCTGAAGATTACTGCGCAGCTGCTCTAGCAGGCTATCCAGTTCGTTAAGGCCCTCTACGGAGAAGGCTCGCCGGGCGGCCAGCGACTTATCAGCAATCTCGCTGCCCATCCGCTCGATTATGTCTGATGCCTGCTCGAGGTTGAGCGACATCTCAATAATCTCCGCCCAGCGCCGCGACTCCTCGTCAGCCAGCTCATCTTTCGGCATCCGCGCCAGATAGAGCTTAATGGCGGTATAGAGCACGTTGATGTCATCGGCGATCTTGCGCAGCTCTTTCTCCTCGCGCGGCTCGCCATGCATAATCTTCTTCAGGCCATCGAGCATCTGCTCCATGGCGTCACCCATGCGCAGCGACTCGCGGGCGGCGTTAGCCAGCGCCAGCGTCGGCGTATCCAGCGCCGAGGTATCGAGATGCTTCGGCTTCAGGCGCATATCCAGCTCAGGCTCGTCGCGGATCAGCCGCTCGCACAGGCGGGCCATCGGCCCGGCAAAGGGCACCATCATGAGGCAGCGGATCAGGTTGTAGAAAACGTGGAAGTAGATGACCAGCTCCGCATCCGGCAGCGGTAGCCTGTCCAGCACCTCTGCCAGCGGATGAACAAAGGGAAGGATCAGCAGGCTGCCCACCAGCTTAAACAGCAGGCTGCCCATTGCAACACGGCGTGCAGCGGCGCTGCTGGCGCTGTTATTCAGCACCGCCAGCAGACCCGAGCCAAGGTTGGCACCAATCACCAGGCACAGCGCCACCGGAAACGAGATGATCCCCGCCGCGGTCAGCGTTGCGGTCAGCAGCACCGCCGCAAG
The DNA here is from genome assembly GCF_031987975.1 of Pseudescherichia sp. Lineage (GTDB taxonomy): Bacteria > Pseudomonadota > Gammaproteobacteria > Enterobacterales > Enterobacteriaceae > Pseudescherichia. The sequence goes on from NZ_DALZYX010000011.1 coordinate 89,357, forward strand.
GCTTGAGTAGCTGATGATGGCAAAGACCGCGCCAATCAACGCATCCAGCATGATATCGCCGGTCAGCGAGGCGAAAATGACTTTGACGCCGCTGGCCTGGGTTATCGGCGTCACGGCCTGCACAATAAGCTCGAGCGCCAGCAGGATCAGCCCAAGGCCGATGCTGACGCGCCCGAGCTGCCCAACGCGGGACTGCTTGCGCCCGAGGAAGAAGATAACACCAAGAAAAATCAGTAGCGGCGAGAGCCAGGAGAGATCGAAGGTAAGCACCCGCGCCATCAGCGCGGTACCGACGTCTGCCCCCAGTACAATCACCAGCGCCGGGGTCAGGGCCACCAGATCCTGCGCCACAAAGGAGGTGACCAACATGGTGGTGGCATTGCTGCTCTGCACCAGCGCGGTGACGCCAATGCCCGCGCAGAAGGCCAGCGGTTTTTTCTCCACGCTGCGGCCCAGCACGGTACGCAAACGCGCGCCAAAAACGCGCATCACGCCAGTACGTACGATATGCGTGCCCCAGACCAGCAGCGCAACGGCAGAAAGCAGGTGTAGCAACGTCAGCACGGATTTATGATCCTCTTTGTTTTCTCCTGTAATAAGAGCTTAACGTAAATCAGTCCGCATCGTAGCCGAGATTCGGCGCTAACCAGCGCTCAACCTCACTGACGCTCATTCCTTTCCGCTGGGCGTAATCTTCGACCTGGTCACGCTGGATCTGCGCCACGGCAAAGTACTTGCTGTCCGGGTGGCTGAAGTACCAGCCGGAAACAGACGCGCCGGGCCACATGGCGAAGGATTCGGTCAGCTTCATGCCGGTGTGTTTCTCAACGTCCAGCAGCGCCCAGATGGTGCCCTTCTCCGTATGCTCCGGACAGGCCGGGTAGCCTGGTGCAGGGCGGATCCCCTGATAGTTTTCGCGGATCAGCTCCTCGTTGCTGAGGTTCTCATTCGGGGCATAGCCCCAGTAGACCTTACGCACACGCTCGTGCAGATACTCTGCAAACGCCTCTGCCAGGCGATCGGCGATCGCCTTCACCATGATCTTGTTGTAGTCGTCGTGCTGAGCATCATAGGTCTCGGCCAACGCATCCTCCTCCAGCCCGCCGGTGACGGCAAACGCGCCGATGTAGTCCTCTTTGCCGCTCAGCTTCGGCGCGATGAAATCCGCCAGGCAGTAGTTAGCAAAGCCCACCTTTTCGGTCTGCTGTCGCAGATGACGTGAAACCGTCAGCACCTGGGTGCGGGAAGGGTCGCGGTAGATCTCCACGTCATCGCCGACGCGGTTGGCCGGGAACAACCCCACCACGCCGCGCGGGTTAAGACGTTTCTCCGCGCTGAGCAGGTCGAGCATCTCGTTCGCATCCTTAAACAGGCGCTTCGCCTCCTCGCCAACAATCTCATCTTCCAGAATGCGCGGATATTTACCCGCCAGCGACCAGGTCATAAAGAACGGCGTCCAGTCGATGTAGTTGCGCAGCGTCTCAATGCTGGCGGTCACCTCCTGTACGCCCAGGCGATGGGCCACAGGTGGGGTGTAACTCTCCCAGTCGAAGGCCAGATCGTTCTCCCGCGCTGCCTGCAACGTTACCGGCGGCGTGCGCGGCTTTTTGCGCCCGTGCTGGATACGCACGGTCTCATACTCTTTGCGGATGCGAGCCACGAAGTCGTCCCGCTGGGTCGCCGACAGCAGCGCGGACACTACGCCTACCGTGCGCGACGCGTTCTGCACGTACACCGTTGGGCCGCTGTAGTTCTGCTCGATTTTCACCGCCGTATGCGCTTTCGAGGTGGTTGCCCCGCCAATCAGCAGCGGAATGGTAAAGCCCTGGCGCTCCATCTCTTTCGCCACGTTGACCATCTCATCCAGCGAGGGAGTGATCAGCCCCGAGAGGCCAATCAGGTCAGCATTCACTTCCCGAGCGGTTTTCAGGATTTTATCCGTCGGCACCATCACGCCCAGATCGACAATCTCGTAGTTATTACACTGCAATACCACGCCAACGATGTTTTTACCGATGTCATGCACGTCGCCCTTCACGGTGGCAATCACCATCTTGCCGTTGCTGGAGCCTTTCTCTTTGCTGGCTTCGATAAAGGGTTCGAGATAGGCCACCGCCTGCTTCATCACGCGGGCGGATTTCACCACCTGCGGCAGGAACATTTTCCCCTCGCCAAAGAGATCGCCCACCACGTTCATGCCGTCCATTAGCGGCCCTTCAATCACCTGAATAGGGCGCTCGGCCTGCTGGCGCGCCTCTTCGGTATCTTCCTCAATAAACTCGGTGATGCCTTTAACCAGCGAGTATTCGAGACGCTTTTTGACGTCCCAGGAGCGCCACTCCGCCTGCTGGGCGTTCGCGCTATCGTCGCTCTTGCTGCCTTTGTATTTCTCAGCCAGATCCAACAGGCGCTCGGTACTGTCATCCCGACGGTTAAGGATCACATCCTCTACCGCATCGCGTAGCTCGGCGGGCAGATCGTCATAGATGGCCAGCTGTCCGGCGTTGACGATCCCCATATCCATTCCGTTGCGGATGGCGTAGTAGAGAAAGACGGCGTGGATCGCCTCACGAACCGGATCGTTGCCGCGGAAGGAGAACGAGACGTTGGAGACGCCGCCGGAGATCAGCGCATGCGGCAGCTCGCGTTTGATGTCTTCACACGCGCCGATAAAGTCCTGGGCGTAGTTGTTATGCTCTTCGATACCCGTTGCTACGGCAAAGATGTTGGGGTCGAAGATGATATCTTCCGGTGGGAAACCGACATCTTTGGTAAGAATGTTGTAGGCCCGGCGGCAGATCTCAATCTTCCGCGCTCGCGTGTCGGCCTGGCCCACTTCATCAAAGGCCATCACCACCATCGCGGCCCCGTAACGGCGCACCAGCTTCGCATGGTGAACGAAGGCCTCCACGCCCTCCTTCATCGAAATGGAGTTAACGATGCCTTTGCCCTGGATGCACTTCAGTCCTTTCTCGATGACCTCCCACTTGGAGGAGTCGATCATGATCGGCACCCGGGCGATGTCCGGCTCGCCGGCAATCAGGTTGAGGAATTTGACCATCGCCGCCTCGGCGTCGAGCATCCCCTCATCCATGTTGATATCGATAATCTGCGCGCCGTTCTCCACCTGCTGGCGGGCCACGTCCAGCGCCTCGCTGTACTTCTCTTCTTTAATCAGGCGCTTGAATTTTGCCGAGCCGGTAACGTTGGTACGCTCACCGACGTTAACAAACAGGCTATCGTCGCCGATGTTCAGCGGCTCCAGCCCTGCCAGACGGCAGGCTACAGGCAGCTCGGGAAGCTGACGCGGCGGCAGCCCTTCCACGGCGCGGCTCATGGCGGCGATGTGCTCCGGGGTCGTGCCGCAGCAGCCACCCACAATGTTCAGGAAGCCCGCTTCGGCCCACTCGCGGATCTGCGCGGCCATCGGCCCGGCGTCAAGATCGTATTCGCCAAAGGCGTTGGGCAGCCCGGCGTTCGGGTGAGCAGTGACGTAGCACTCGGCGATGCGCGATAGCTCCTGCACGTACTGGCGCAGCTCATCCGGTCCCAGGGCGCAGTTCAGCCCGAAGGTGAGCGCATCGGCGTGGCGAAGTGAGTTGTAGAACGCCTCGGTAGTCTGCCCGGAGAGCGTGCGTCCGGAGGCGTCGGTGATGGTACCGGAGATCATGATCGGCAGCTCAATGCCTAGCGCCTCGAACTCCGCTTTCACCGCAAAAATTGCCGCTTTGGCGTTGAGCGTATCGAAGATGGTTTCGATAAGGATCAGGTCGCTGCCGCCCTCCACCAGCGCCCGGGTAGACTCCCGGTACGCCGCGACCAGCTGGTCGAAGGTGACGTTGCGGTAGGCCGGATCGTTAACGTCCGGGGAGATAGAGGCGGTGCGGTTGGTTGGACCAAGCACCCCGGCTACGTAGCGCGGCTTATCCGGCGTGCGAGCGGTCCACTCATCGGCACAGGCGCGGGCCAGTTTCGCAGCGGCAAGGTTGATCTCTGCCGACAGCGACTCCATCTGGTAGTCCGCCATCGCAATCGTTGTCGAGTTAAAGGTGTTGGTTTCAACGATATCCGCCCCCGCCGCAAAATAGGCGTCGTGGATCGCGGAGATGACTTCCGGCTTGCTGAGCACCAGCAGGTCGTTGTTTCCTTTGAGATCGCAGGGCCAGTCGGCGAAACGCTCGCCGCGAAAATCCTGCTCGCTCAGACGATAGCCCTGGATCATGGTGCCCATGCCCCCATCCAGAACCAGAATACGCTCTTTTAACTGCTGATGCAGTTGGTCAACTTTGCTGCTCACACGTGCTCCCGACAACGCTCAACCAGGCCAGAAAGGCCAGCAGGACATACTGGCATAAAGCCAGCAGGTGGAAAAGAGAGCAACGCGAAACATGAGAGATGTTCACCTGAACTCATCCGATCAGTCTAATGGCAGGTTGCATTATAATCAGATAAAACGAAAATGATTTCCACGATACAGAAAAGGAGTTGGCCATGGTGGCTTCCGTACCCGCGAAACGCGGCAAAAAACCCCGTACCGCCGCCGCCGCGGCCACCCCGCCCGCGACCGGACAAGTGCAGTCCTTGACCCGCGGCCTGAAGCTGCTGGAGTGGATCGCTGAGTCTTCCGGCAGCGTGGCGCTGACCGAACTGGCCCAGCAGGCTGGTCTGCCTAACTCGACTACCCACCGTTTGCTGACAACCATGCAGCAGCTGGGCTTTGTCCGTCAGGTGGGCGAGCTGGGCCATTGGGCAATTGGCGCGCATGCGTTTGTTATTGGTGCCAGCTTCCTGCAGAGCCGCAATCTGCTGGCCATTGTGCACCCGATCCTGCGCAGGCTGATGGAGGATTCTGGAGAGACGGTCAACCTGGCGGTGCTCGACCAGAACGATCACCAGGCCATCATTATTGATCAGGTGCAGTGTACCCAGCTAATGCGTATGTCTGCCCCTATCGGCGGCAAGCTCCCGATGCACGCCTCCGGCGCGGGAAAAGCCTTCCTCGCGCAGCTGGAGGAGGATCAGGTTACCGGGCTACTGCATCGCCAGGGGCTGCATACCTATACCCACGCCACGCTGGTCTCGCCGCTGCACCTGAAAGAGGATCTGGCCCTGACCCGCAAGCGCGGCTACTCCTTTGACGATGAGGAGCACGCGCTGGGCCTGCGCTGCGTGGCGGCCTGTATCTACGATGAGCATCGCCAGCCTTTTGCGGCCATCTCTATCTCCGGGCCGATCTCGCGTATCACCGACGATCGCGTCACCGAGCTGGGGGCGTTAGCGATCAAGGCAGCGAAAGAGGTGACGCTGGCCTATGGCGGGAGCCGTTAAACCGCACGCTGAAACGCTGCCGCCTGCGGTAGGCGTAGACATCCTCCACGTGGCCCTCTCTGATGCGCGTTTGCAGCGAGCGCCAGTAGCTGGCGCGGAACAGATCCGCGTGCATCTCCTCAAAGAGCGGCCCGATTCGGGGGTCGGCGCAGAGCCAGTGGCGAAACTCTTCCGGAAAGACATCCCCCGGTGACACGCTGTACCACGGCTCGGCGCTTAGCTCATCCTCCGGGTAGCGCGGCGCGGGAACGTCGCGAAAGTTTACCTCGGTCATGTAGCAGATCTCATCGTAGTCATAGAACACCACCCGCCCGTGGCGCGTCACGCCAAAGTTTTTAAACAGCATGTCGCCGGGAAAAATATTGGCGGCCGCTAGCTGGCGAATGGCGTTGCCGTACTCTTCAATAGCATCCCGCAGCGGCTGGCCGTCAACCTGCTCTAGCCAGATATTAAGCGGCACCATGCGTCGTTCGATATAGAGATGGCTGATGGAAATGCTGTCGCCCAGATCGGTAATCTTCCCCGCCGCCTCCGTCATCAACAGAGTCATCAGCGCAGGCGCAATCTGCCGCTTCTCCAGCACAAAGTTTTCAAATTCCTGGGTATCGGCCATTCTCCCGACGCGATCGTGCTCTTTTACCAGCTGGTAACAGGCGCGTACGTGCGCGGCGCTCATCTCCTTCTGCGGGGCAAAGCGATCCTTGATTACCTTGAAGACCCGATCGAAACCCGGCAGCGTAAAGACCAGCATCACCATGCCGCGAATGCCCGGCGCTTCAATGAATTGCTCGTCGCTGCTGGCGATGTAGTGCAGATACTCCCGGTAGCTCTCGGTTTTGCCATGCTTCTGGCAACCAATCGCCATATAAAGCTCAGCGGTGGTTTTACCCGGCAGGATCTCCCGCAGCCACTCCACCGTTGCGGCGGGCAGCGGGGCATAAACCATAAAGTAGGATCGGGCGAAGCCGAAGACGATGCTAGCCTCGTCGTGCGTGGTCAGACAGGCATCGACAAAAAGCTCGCCCTCATCGCTGCGGTGGATCGGCAGTAAAAAGGGAACCGTACTGCCGGACAGGATAAGCTTGCCCACCAGCCAGGCGGCTTTATTGCGGTAGAAAAGCTCGTTTGCCACCTGTAAATGTGCGTGCGCCAGCGCCGCGTCGCCAACGCTCTCCGCCAGCTGCGTGAAGATATAGCCCACGTCGCGAGCGCGATCCTGCCACGGCAGACGCAGGGGGAGATCGGCAAGCAGCTTAGTCAGTAGCGCTTCCCAGCCGCCGGTGGGATAAAAGTCTTTTGCCAGCGGACGAGGAATGGTGCGAAAGCGGCGCTCGGGCTGGGAGCTAAAAATAAATAGCCGTTCAGGGGTTAAGGCCCGGTGATCGAATAGCCGACAGTAGACCGAGTTGAAAAAGCTTTCGGCAATTTCGAAGCGCGGATAGTCCGGCAGCAGCTGAGTATAGTGCGCCTTTACCCGCAGCAAATAATCTGCGTCAAGGCGTCGGCCCTCGGTAATACAGCGCAGCTGCTCGACCACCAGCCCAACATGGTGGTCATAAAGATGGATGCGGCTTTTCATCGCCTGCTGGACAGCATGCCAGTCCGCCTGCTCAAAGCGCTGCTGCGCGCCAGCGGTAATCTCCAGAAAGCGACCGTACTGGGCATCAAAACCCTGGAGGATAGTTTGGGCGATCAACAGCTCTCGGCCACGCGTCATAGTGTGTCCTCTGTAAGCCCGGACGCTGCCGGGCATCAGAACAATTAGAACTGCTGCTCTTCCGTCGATCCGGTCAGCGCGGTCACCGAGGATGTGCCACCCTGAATGATCGTCGTCACCCTGTCGAAATAGCCGGTTCCCACCTCCTGCTGATGGGAGACAAAGGTGTAGCCCTCCTTCGCTGCGGCAAACTCCGGCTGCTGAACCTTCTCGACGTAGTGTTTCATTCCCTCTCCCTGCGCGTAGGCATGAGCAAGGTCGAACATGTTGAACCACATACTGTGGATGCCTGCCAGGGTAATAAACTGATACTTATAGCCCATCTCCGCAAGCTGCTGCTGGAAGCTGGCAATGGTGTCGTCGTCCAGGTTCTTCTGCCAGTTGAATGACGGCGAGCAGTTGTAGGCCAGCAGCTTGCCAGGGAATTGGGCATGGATGGCGTCGGCAAAGCGCCGGGCCTGCTCCAGATCCGGCGTCGAAGTTTCACACCAGACCAGGTCAGCATAGGGGGCGTAGGCCAGACCGCGGCTAATAGCCTGCTCTATGCCAGCGCGGGTGCGGTAGAACCCTTCGCTGGTGCGCTCGCCGGTAATAAACTCGCGATCGTACTCATCGCAGTCAGAGGTGATCAGGTCCGCCGCATCGGCATCGGTACGGGCGATCAGCAGCGTCGGCACGCCCATGACGTCCGCTGCCAGCCTGGCCGCTACCAGCTTCTGGATAGCCTCCTGCGTAGGAACCAGCACTTTACCGCCCATATGGCCGCACTTTTTCACCGAAGCCAATTGATCCTCAAAGTGCACCGCCGCCGCGCCCGCTTCAATCATCGACTTCATCAGCTCAAAGGCGTTCAGCACGCCGCCAAAGCCTGCTTCGGCATCGGCGACGATCGGCAGAAAGTAGTCCACGTAGCGCGGATCCTTTGGATCGATCCCCGCTGACCACTGGATCTGATCCGCCCGTCGAAACGTGTTGTTGATCCGATCCACCACCGCCGGAACCGAATTGGCCGGGTAGAGAGACTGATCAGGATACATGCTGGAGGCGAGGTTCGCATCCGCCGCCACCTGCCAGCCGGAGAGATAAATGGCCTCAATCCCCGCCTTCGCCTGCTGCAATGCCTGCCCACCGGTCAGCGCACCGAGGCTGTTGATGTAGCCTTTTTTCGATTCACCATGCAGCAGACGCCACATTTTCGCTGCGCCAAGCTGCGCCAGGGTGCACTCCGGATTCACCGAGCCGCGCAGTTTTACCACCTCTTCCGCGCTGTACGGGCGGGTAATGCCCTCCCAGCGTGCGGTTTGCCACTCTTGCTGTAACGCTTCTGTTTGTTGGGTACGAGTTTTCATGGCTGTGCTCCACTGTTTTTATTAGGCTAAGAGGCGGTAACCCGGCAGGGTCAGGAAGTCGATCAGGTCGTCAGAGGTGGTGATCTGCTCCATCAGGCGGGCGGCGTCCGCAAAGCGCCCGTGGCTGAACCGGTGCTCGCCCAGCTCCTGCTGGATCACCTGCATCTCCTCGCCGAGCATCTCGCGGAACAGCGCTTTGGTCACCGGCGTACCGTTGCTGAGCGTCTTTTGATGATGGATCCACTGCCAGATAGAGGTGCGGGAGATCTCCGCCGTTGCGGCGTCCTCCATCAGGCCATAGATTGGCACGCAGCCGTTGCCGGAGATCCACGCTTCGATGTACTGAACCGCAACACGGATATTGGCGCGCATCCCCTCTTCCGTGCGTTCACCGTCGCAGGGCGCAAGCAGCTCATCGGCAGTAATCGGCGCGTCCTCCTCTCGGGTAACAAAGAGCTGGTTTTTGTTGTCACCCAGCGCGGCATCAAAGATTTCCATTACCGTATCGCCCAGACCGGGATGGGCAATCCAGGTGCCGTCATGGCCGTTTTTCGCCTCCAGCTCTTTATCCGCCCTCACCTTATTCAGCACCCAGCTATTACGCTCGCTCTCTTTGCTGGGAATAAACGCCGCCATGCCGCCCATCGCAAACGCACCGCGCCGATGACAGGTCTTAATCAGCAGACGCGAGTAGGCGTTAAGGAAAGGCTTATCCATGGTGACCGCCTGACGATCGGGCAGCACGCGATCGGGGTAGTTTTTTAAGGTTTTAATGTAGCTAAAAATGTAGTCCCAGCGGCCGCAGTTGAGGCCCACGATGTGATCCTTCAGGGCGTGGAGGATCTCATCCATCTGGAAGACCGCTGGCAACGTTTCAATCAGCAGGGTGGCTTTGATTGTGCCGCGCGGCAGGTTGAAGCGATCTTCCGTATAGCTAAAGACTTCGCTCCACCAGGCTGCCTCCTGCCAGGCCTGAGTTTTGGGCAGATAGAAGTAGGGACCGCTGCCCTTTGCCAGTAGGTTTTTGTGGTTGTGGAAGAAGTAGAGGGCAAAATCAAACAGGCTGCCGGGGATCGCCTCATCGCGCCAGGTTACGTGCTTTTCCGGCAGGTGCAGACCGCGAACCCGACAGATCAGTACCGCCGGATCGGGCTTGAGCTGATAGATCTTTCCGGCTTCGTTGGTATAGCTGATGGTGCCGTTAACCGCATCGCGCAGGTTGATCTGCCCGTCGATCACCTTCTGCCAGTTGGGTGCCAGCGAGTCCTCAAAATCTGCCATGAAGACTTTGACGTTGGCATTCAGGGCATTGATTACCATCTTGCGCTCGACCGGCCCGGTGATCTCCACCCGGCGATCCTGCAGGTCAGCTGGAATACCGCGAATTTTCCAGTCGCCCGCCCGTATGGAAGCCGTTTCCGAAATAAAATCTGGAAGCGTACCGCCATCGATTGCCTGCTGCTGCTGGATACGGGCAGCAAGCAGCTTATTGCGGGCTGGCGTAAATTGGGTCACCAGATCGGTAAGAAATGCGGTGGCCTCTGGGGTCAGAATATGTTGCTCCTGCTCACCATACGGCTGGGTAAAGGTCAGTCTATCGGTAGTCGTTGCCTGTTGTGCCATAAGCTGGCTCCTCGTCGTTGATCCGAATACATCCCCATCGCGAACAAAAGATCGTGTTCAGTTTTCGTTCAGCTCCGTTAAGCCTACTCAATAAAAAATCAAAATCAAAAACAATTTCCATTTTCAATTTAAAAATAATGCAATGTACTGATAAATGACGAGTTAAAGTTGAAGTGAACTGTGAAGTGGTTTTCAGAAATAAAAAAAGCACCCGAAGGTGCTTTTTAGCTGGCTGAAACGCTTAATCCAACGTGGGGTTCATATGACGCAGATCGAACGGTGTGATCTGATAGACATAGTAGTTAAGCCAGTTAGTAAACAGCAGGTTGCCGTGACTGCGCCAGGTGGCACGCGGCGTGTTCTGCGGATCGTCCTTCGGGAAGTAGTTATACGGCACAACCGGGTCAAGACCGGCTTCAACATCGCGGAAATACTCCCCTGCCAGGGTATTGGCATCATATTCAGGGTGACCGGTAACAAAGGCGATGCGTTTATCTTTGCTGGCAAACAGATAGGCATCGCCTTCACTCGTTTCAGCAAGAATGTCGAGATCGGTATAGTCACGGATCAGCGCCGAGGGGAAATCGGCATAGCGCGAATGCGGCGCAAGAAATGAGTCGTCAAAGCCTCGGGTTAACAGCGCATGCTGCTGGGTAATATTGTGTTCATATACGCCGGAGAGTTTGTCTTTGCGGGTCTGCTTGGGGATTCCATAGAGGATATTGAGAGCGGCCTGTACGGCCCAACAGACAAACAGCGTTGAGGTGACGTGATCCTTCGCCCACTCCAGCACCTGCTTGATCTGCGGCCAGTAGGCGACGTCGTTAAACTCAACCAGCCCCAGCGGTGCGCCAGTGACGATCAGGCCATCGAAGTTCTCTTCGCTGATCTCATCGAAGTTACAGTAGAAGTTATTCAGATGCTCAGCAGGCGTATTGCGTGATTCACGCGCATCGATACGCAGCAGGCGAACATCCACCTGCAGGGGTGAGTTAGAGAGCAATCGCAGGAACTGGTTTTCCGTTTCGATTTTCTTGGGCATCAGGTTGAGGATAAGCACCTTCAGAGGGCGTATCTCCTGTCCTGTCGCACGTGATGTCGTCATAACAAAGACGTTTTCATCTCGCAAGAAATTGACGGCTGGCAGCTCGTCCTGCACCCGAATCGGCATAACCTTATTACCTCACAGCATACGTTTAAACGTTTAGACATCCAGATAGCTGACAATAACCAGGAATGAGCAAAATGTCGAGCCTGCATGTTCCAGGTGAGAAAGTTTCAAGAAGGATAGAGAAAAAATCAAAGCAAAAAACCCCGCACCTTTCGGTACGGGGTTCTTTTGTTTGATGCCTGGCAGTTCCCTACTCTCGCATGGGGAGACCCCACACTACCAT
>NZ_DALZYX010000012.1:0-98216 GCF_031987975.1 Pseudescherichia sp.
TCCATGTCTTCGAGTGCCCACACAGATTGTCTGATAAATTGTTAAAGAGCAGTGCAACGCGGCTTTCGCTCACCGTTGCGAGGTCCCGTATAATACGTTTTCCTCATCCAGAGTCAAGCATTTATTTTCGCTTTTCTCTGGCAGAACTTCCGGAGAAGTTCCTGCTGACCCGGCGGCTTGCGTGCCGTTGTTCCGTGTCAGTGGAGGCGCATTATAGGGAGTTATTCCGGGCTGACAAGAGCTAATTTCAAAAAATCTTTCAAGCGTCTCTTTTTTGTGCAAACCCGCTGTCTGTTGCTAATTTTTCAAGCGATTTGAAGCCGTATCGCTGCAAAACGGGCATTAATTGCACAGCTTCCGGAGTCACTTCCATACAGTATGCGATATTTTCATCGGAGGATTTAGCATCGGGTGCGTCGTGCTCAAGAAGCCACGCCGTGCGACGGGCAATCGCCGCCCCCGAATCCACCAGCCGGGTTCCCTCCGGTAGCACCTGCAACAGCTCCTCCTGAAGGAGTGGAAAATGGGTGCAGCCGAGGACAACGGTATCCGGCGGCTCCGCCATCCGCAACCATGGGCGAAGAATACGACGCAGCCTGTCGAGGGAGACCGGTTCACCATGCAGCTTCGCCTCGGCCATTTCCACCAGCTCAGACGATCCCAGCAGCTCAAAGTGGCACTCATTAGCAAAGCGCTGAATAAGCTCATGTGTATAAGGGCGCTTTACCGTGCCGCGGGTTGCCAGCAGCCCAACGATGCGGTTGGCGGTTAAACGTGCCGCAGGCTTAATAGCAGGCACAACGCCCACGACAGGAAATCCGAACTTTTCGCGCAGGGCAGGAAGCGAGACGGTGCTGGCAGTATTACAGGCAATCACCGCCAGAGAGAGCGGATAGCGCGCCTGAACGGCGGTGACAATCTCTACCACCCGCTCAACGATAAACGCTTCTGACTTCTCTCCATATGGAAAGGCGACGTTATCGAACGCATAGATATAATGGAGATCCGGCAGGAGGCGCCGAATCTCATCATAGACCGATAGCCCACCGACGCCAGAGTCAAACACCAGCACGGTGGGTCTTGGATCAGAAGGTGTAGCTGCCAGAAACGGTGTATTCTCGTCCTGCAGTGTGATAGCCATAAACTGTCTCGTAATCTTTATCGAACAGGTTGGCTATTTTACCACGAACGGTGAACTGTGAGGTGATCGGATACGACACTGCTGCATCCCACAGACTGACACCGCCCATCTTCACGCGCTGGTAGGTGGTGTAGTCCGTATCGTAACGCGTGCCCAGGTAGTGATAGGTTACGCTCCAGTCCAGATCGTACACCTGCCAGTCGAGCTGATACTTCACCTGCTGCTTCGCACGACGTGCCAGCGGCTCGTCAGTGATTGCATTACGCGAGTCGACGTAGTCGTAGCTCACACTGTGTTCCAGCGGGCCGGTATCGAAGGATGCCGTCGCTTCCACGCCTTTAATACGCGCCTTACCCACGTTGTAGTACTTCATGAGGTGATCGTCATAGTCGATCAGGTTGTCTACGTCATTACGGTAGCCGGAGACGCGCCAGTTCACACCTGCCGTCAGGCCTTCAAAGGCCCCTTCCCACTGCTTGCTCTCTTCCGGGTTGAGATCGTCATTGCCGTAGAAGCCATACAGCTGGCCGAGGTTAGGTGCTTTATACGCCGTGCCATAGGAAGCGATAAAACGATAGCCTTCGATGAACTCCCAGCCCGCGCTGCTCTGCCAGGTGCCGTGACGGCCAAACTGCGAGCTGTCATCGCTACGCACCGCGCCTTCCAGCGTAAAGTCACCCAGCTGCTGCAGCCCGGTCAGGTAGACGCCGGTATTGCGCTGGTCATAGCCCTCCTCGACGTAGTTGGTTCCCGGTTCGGTGCTCTGCTTCTGCCAGTCGATGCCCGCACCAACGTTGCCCTGCCCGACGTCAACGGTATTCGCCCACTGCACATTATACTGTTTGATCTCATCCAGCGTGGCGTTGGAATCGTAGCGCCCCAGGTGCGGATCGTAGTTGAAGTCCTTGCTGTGGCCATAGCTGGTAAGCAACTGAGAGCGGAAGATATCGCCATTGAAGCGCAGACCCGCATCCCAGGTTTGGCTGTAGAGCTGACGCGTATCCACCAGCACGTCAGGCGTAAAGCTGCTGTAGTAGCCTTCATAGTCGGTACGGTTGTCATAGCCGTAGCCGCGCACGAAGCCGCTCCACTCTTCAGAGAAGCTATGCTCCAGCGCACCGTACAGCGTTTTGCTCATAAATCCGTCGCGATCGGGCTGCGCCAGGCCGCCGGTATTCCCTTCGGCACCGATATCAAAGCCTTTGGTATAGGTGTAGTCGCCCGCCAGCGTCACGCGGGTGTTGTCGCCCAGGTTCTGCTGCGTGCTGGCCTCATAGTTCTGGTAGCCTTTCGACCCAATGCCTGCCGACAGCGTCGTGCCGTTTTTCTCGCGCGTGGTGATGATGTTCACCACTCCGCCGATAGCATCGGAGCCATACACTGCCGAACGCGGACCGCGGATGTACTCGATGCGCTGCACCAGAGCCAACGGGAACTGACTAAGATCGGACGAACCGCTGACGCCTGCCTGGTTGAGTCTTACGCCGTCGACCAGAATCAGCACATGGCTGGAGTTAGTGCCGCGCACATACAGAGAAGAGATCTGCCCCATGCCGCCGTTTTGCGAGATATCTACGCCAGGCAGACGACGCATCACATCGGTTAAGGAGGTTGACTGCCAGCGATCGATATCCTGACGGGTGACAATGCTGACCGGAGCCAGCACCGTTTTTACCGGCTGCTGAAAACGGTTTGCGGTGATGACCAACGTGTCCGGATTGCTGTCCTGCGCCCAGCCGGAAAATGCCGTGACGGAGAGCGCCGTCATCAGCGAAGCTTTTTTTATCATTGTAAAAGCATCCATAATATAAGGAGGATGCCGCAGGCCCCATCAATAGCACGCGATGATATGAGCCAAGTGCGACGTATACCGGCAGGTCTTCGGGCTTGGAGATATTTCAGAGTGATGACTTCCCGCCTTGCAGCAGTGTCTGCTTTCGCTATCACCCCAACTCACCTTACCGCTGCGCGTCAGCCCCAGATTTTCACTGGATTCCCTTTTAACTCACAGGACCGGAGCGTGGATGCTACCTGTAGGTAGTTATAGATGTCCAGACTGCTAAGATAAGAAAACGCAAAACGTCGGGGCTGGACAATACGCGCACAATCCCTACAATCCCCGCGTAATCTATTTTCACTCAGGACGCATCATGACCCCCGAACACCTTCCGATAGAACAGTACGACGCTCAGCTGGCCGAAAAAGTGGTCCGTCTGCAAAAGATGATGACCCCATTTTCCGCGCCTGCGCCGGAGGTGTTTCGTTCTCCTGTCAGCCATTACCGGATGCGGGCCGAGTTTCGTGTCTGGCACGACGGAGATGACCTGTACCACATCATCTTCGATCAGCAGACCAAAAGCCGGATCCGCGTGGATAGTTTCCCAGCCGCCAGCGCCCTGATCAACCAGTTAATGACGGCAATAATGGACAGCGTGCGGAGCAATAATGTCCTGCGCCACAAGCTGTTCCAGATTGATTACCTGAGCACTCTGAGTAATCAAGCTATCGTGACCCTGCTGTACCATAAAAAGCTGGACGAGACGTGGCAGGCCGAGGCGCAGGCCTTGCGTGATGCACTGCAGGCGCAGGGTCTGAACGTGCACATTATTGGCCGGGCGACTAAGACCAAGGTTATGCTGGATCGGGACTACGTTGACGAGCGCCTGCCGGTGGCGGGCCGGGAGATGATTTATCGTCAGGTAGAGAACAGCTTCACCCAGCCTAATGCGGCGATGAACATTCAGATGCTGGAGTGGGCGTTGGACGTTACCGCAGGTTCAACCGGCGACCTGTTGGAGCTTTACTGCGGCAACGGCAACTTCTCCCTGGCGCTGGCGCGCAACTTCGATCGCGTGCTGGCGACCGAAATCGCTAAGCCGTCGGTAGCGGCGGCGCAGTACAACATTGCCGCCAACCAGATCGACAACGTGCAGATTATCCGTATGGCGGCGGAGGAGTTTACCCAGGCGATGAACGGGGTACGCGAGTTTAACCGCCTGCAGGGCGTCGATTTGAAAGGCTATCGCTGCGAGACGATTTTTGTCGATCCGCCGCGTAGCGGGCTGGATAGCGAAACGGAGAAGATGGTGCAGGCCTATCCGCGTATTCTGTACATCTCCTGCAACCCGGAGACGCTGTGCCAGAACCTCGAGACCTTCAGCCAGACGCATCAGGTTGAACGCCTGGCACTGTTCGATCAGTTCCCCTACACGCACCATATGGAGTGTGGGGTTCTGCTGACCAGAAAATAAACCTGCCACCCGTCGAAAACGCCGGATGGCGCTACGCTTATCCGGCCTACACTCTTATTTACTCTGTCAGCTCGTGCTTGCGGTTACGCAGGCGGTAGCCAATCCAGAATACCAGCACCACCGACAGCACGGCAGGGACAAAGTTAGAACCAATGGCCGGGTACTCGGCCCGTACTACTGCGCTGTAGAGCAGCACGCCTAAGATAAAGCAGGCGGCGGCCAGCGCTGGCAGCCCCAGCGGCATGGTGCGGTTTTGATAGCGCTGATGCAGACAGTAGACCGCCAGCACCAGTGAGATAACCGGGAACAGCGAGAACGGCACGATCGAGCTAAAAATCGCCGTAAACGTACCGTTAATGGATAAGCCAGCGATCAGCGCCAGCAGTAGCGTACCTTTATCTTGACCTGACTGTTTCATTACTCGTCCTTCACTCATCGGGTTGATGCGACATTCTTTCCTGCTCACGGCGATACCAGTAGTAAGCGCCCTTCGAAATCATCCTCAGTTGCAGCACCAGACGCTCTTCCAGCTGCCTGCGCTGCTCAGGACCGACATCCAGCGCTTCTGCGCCGGCGCTGAATACAATAGTGACCATCGCTTCGGCCTGTGCCTCGGTGAACGCCCGCGGCATATGGCTTTCGAGTTCGAGATAGTCGGCAAGTTCCGCAATAAAGTGCTGGATCTCACGGGCAACGGCGGCACGAAAGGCGCTGGAGGTGCCTGAACGTTCGCGCAGCAGCAGGCGAAACGCGTTAGGATTATTGCCGATAAACTCCATAAAGGTAGAGACGGAGGTGCGGATCACGCTCCCGCCCTTGGCAATACGCTGGCGCGCCTGGCGCATCAGCTGACGCAGCATCAGACCGCTCTCGTCAACCATTGTCAGGCCAAGCTCGTCCACATCGCGAAAATGGCGATAAAATGACGTTGGGGCAATTCCCGCCTCGCGCGCCACTTCGCGCAGGCTCAGGCTGGCAAAACTCCGCTCAGCGCTTAACTGACTAAATGCCGCTTCCACCAGCGAACGCCGGGTTCGTTCTTTTTGTTGCGCTCTAACGCCCATCACGATGTTTGAATCCTTCCAAAGGCCTGCTGGCACTATACCAGAGATAAGCTAATCGGTTTCCCTGGCTTTGTGAATGACTGTTTACATGCTGTTGCACCTTTAATGACGTTAATGCGTGCGCAAGCAGAATAAAAAAATAGTCCGGCAAAAAAACAGAGCGATAATTGGGTTATCCCCTTAACGATGTTACTATTATGTTGTTTTTATGTATAAGAACAGGTAAGCCCTACCATGCCACACACTTACGATTACGATGCAATAGTGATAGGTTCCGGTCCCGGTGGCGAAGGCGCTGCCATGGGGCTGGTTAAACAAAATGCCAGGGTCGCCGTCCTTGAGCGATACCATAACGTGGGCGGCGGATGCACCCACTGGGGCACCATCCCCTCAAAGGCGCTTCGCCACGCAGTCAGCCGTATTATCGAATTTAATCAAAATCCTCTCTACAGCGACCACTCCCGCCTTCTGCGTTCTTCCTTTGCCGACATCCTTAACCACGCCGACAGTGTGATCAACCAGCAGACGCGGATGCGTCAGGGATTTTACGAGCGTAACCGCTGTGAAATTTTGCAGGGCGACGCCCACTTTATTGATGCCCATACGCTGGCGCTGGAGTGCCATGACGGTACGGTAGAGACGCTGACGGCAGAGAAGTTTGTTATCGCCTGCGGCTCCCGCCCCTACCATCCGGCAGACGTCGATTTTGCCCATCCGCGCGTCTATGACAGCGACTCCATCCTTAGCATGCAGCATGAGCCACGCCATGTGATCATCTACGGCGCTGGGGTGATTGGCTGTGAATACGCCTCGATCTTCCGGGGAATGGATGTCAAAGTCGATCTGATCAACACCCGCGATCGCTTGCTGGCATTCCTCGATCAGGAGATGTCGGACTCGCTCTCTTACCACTTCTGGAACAACGGGGTGGTGATCCGCCACAACGAAGAGTACGAGCAGATTGAGGGGACGGACGACGGGGTGATTATGCACCTCAAGTCGGGCAAAAAGCTCAAGGCCGACTGCCTGCTCTATGCTAACGGACGCACCGGCAATACCGATAGCCTGCAGCTGGCAAACGTCGGGCTGGAAGCCGACGGGCGTGGACTGCTGAAGGTCAACAGCATGTACCAGACCGCACAGCCGCATATCTACGCCGTGGGCGACGTCATTGGCTATCCAAGCCTGGCTTCTGCCGCCTACGATCAGGGGCGCATTGCCGCTCAGGCAATGATTAAAGGCGAAGCGACGGCGCATCTGGTGGAAGATATCCCGACGGGGATCTACACCATTCCGGAGATCAGTTCGGTCGGTAAAACAGAGCAGCAGCTAACGGCAATGAAGGTGCCTTATGAAGTAGGTCGGGCGCAGTTCAAGCACCTGGCACGGGCGCAGATTGTGGGTATGAGCGTTGGGACGCTGAAGATCCTGTTCCACCGCGAGACGAAAGAGATTCTGGGGATCCACTGCTTTGGCGAGCGCGCGGCCGAAATTATTCATATCGGCCAGGCAATTATGGAGCAGAAAGGCGGCGGTAACACCATTGAATACTTCGTTAACACCACCTTTAACTACCCGACCATGGCAGAAGCCTACCGGGTAG
Organism: Pseudescherichia sp.; assembly: GCF_031987975.1. Classification (GTDB taxonomy): domain Bacteria; phylum Pseudomonadota; class Gammaproteobacteria; order Enterobacterales; family Enterobacteriaceae; genus Pseudescherichia. The sequence goes on from NZ_DALZYX010000012.1 coordinate 7,060, forward strand.
CGGCGCTAAACGGCTTAAACCGCCTCTTTTAACGCCCTGTCGAAATGGCCATCCATCGTGGTACGGATGGCCTCAGCCAGCTGCTCATAGCGGCTGCGCAGTGGCGATCCCGGACGGTAGACCAGCCCGATAGTGCGCTTCGGCTCCGGCTTAATGCACGGCAGGTAGATTACTCCGTCGCGTTTGCGTTCAGACGGTACGGCCAGCGCAGGCAGAAGAGTAATGCCGCTACCGGCAGCGACCATATTACGCAGCGTTTCAAGGCTGGTGGCACGGAAATGCGTATCTTCGTCAGCGCCTGCTTCGAAGCAAAAGCCCATCGCCTGATCGCGCAGGCAGTGGCCATCCTCTAACATCAGCAGCTTTTCGCCTGCCAGATCGGCCATTGGGACACGATCGCGATTCGCCCACGGGTGATCTTCATAGATCGCCAGCATCATCGGCTCATCAAACAGCGGGACTTCGATAAAGGCTTCGCTCTCTTTCACCAGCGCCAGAATGGCACAGTCCAGCTTGCCGCTGTCCAGCTGGGCCAGCAGCTGTTGGGTCTGCGCTTCGTGCAGATACATCTCCAGCTTAGGGAAAGTTTGATGCAGCAGGGGAATAATCTGCGGCAGCAGGTAAGGCCCAACGGTCGGGATCAGGCCAATATGCAGCGGACCGGACATGGTCTCTCCCTGCTGGCTTGCCATCTCCTTGAGCACTTTGACCTCGCGCAACACGGTGCGCGCCTGATCCACCAGCAGCAGGCCGGCCTGGGTAAACAGCACCTTGCGGCTGGTACGCTCCAGCAGCATCACGCCCAGCTCATCTTCCAGCTTGCGGATCTGCCCGCTCAGGGTGGGCTGACTAACGTGGCAGGAGTCGGCTGCCCGGCGGAAATGACGGTGTTCGGCTAACGCTACCAGGTATTCAAGATCACGAATATTCATTATTCATCCTCCGACGCCACGATAGTTCATGGCGATAGATAGAATAGCAATCAATGATTATCCCTATCAAGCACTCTCTGACCCCGCATGCCATTTTTTGTATAAAAAAAAGCCGGGTTCAGGCCCGGCATCTCTTATATCAGTGCGATTAAATCAGGCGTGCTCTGGCGTCGCTGATGGCCTGCGCGACCTGCGTTGGCGATACACCACCCTTCGCCGCACGCTTATCCAGACAGGATTGCAGGGAGAGTATCGGATAGACATCGTCGCCGATCGCGCTGCTGAATTTTTGCAGATCGGCCAGGGCCAGATCCTCCAGCGGTTTACCCTGAGCAATGGCTTCCACCACCGCTTCACCGACAATATGGTGCGCTTCACGGAACGGCACGCCCTTCGCGACCAGATAGTCCGCCAGTTCGGTGGCGTTAGCGTAGCCCTGCTGCGCCGCTTCCTGGCAGCGCGGACGTTTCACCTGGATACCATCCAGCACCAGCGCAGCCATATGCAGGCAGTCCAGCCAGGTGTCGAGGGCATCGAATAGCCCCTCTTTGTCTTCCTGCATATCTTTGTTATAGGCCAGCGGCAGCCCTTTCAGGGTCATCATCATGCCGGTCAGCGCGCCCTGCACGCGGCCGCATTTACCCCGGATCAGCTCCAGCGCATCCGGGTTTTTCTTCTGCGGCATCAGGGACGAGCCGGAGGTGACGCGATCGGAGAGTTCAACAAAGCCCGCTTCACCGGTGTTAAAGAAGATCAGATCTTCGGCAAAGCGCGATAGATGCACCATGCCGATAGAGGCGTTAGAGAGCAGCTCTAACACGTGGTCGCGGTCGGATACGGTATCAAGGCTATTGCGGGTCGCACTGGCAAAGCCTAACCAGCCCGCCAGCTGCTCGCGATCGATCTCATAGGCCGTCCCCGCCAGCGCGCCGCAGCCCAGCGGGCTAACGTCCAGACGCTTCAGGGCATCCTGCAGGCGGCTTTCGTCACGGGTCAGCATCTCAACATAGGCCAGACACCAGTGAGCAAAGGTCACCGGCTGTGCGCGCTGCAGGTGGGTATAGCCCGGCATCACTGCGTCCTGGTTCGCCTGTGCGGTTTCGACCAGCGCGCTTTGCAGCTGACGGTTTGCCGCCAGCAGTTCGGCTACGGTGTCTTTACACCACAGCTTCAGATCGGTTGCCACCTGGTCGTTACGGCTGCGGCCGGTGTGCAGTTTTTTACCCAACGGACCAACCTTGTCGATCAGCTTGCCTTCCACCCAGCTATGGATGTCTTCGGCGTCGCTCTCGAGGATCTGCTCCGGGTTAAGACGCACCTCTTCCAGCAGGTTGTTCAGCGCCTCTTCTAACTGCGCTTGCTCATCGGCGGTCAGTACGCCCACCGTCACCAGCGCTTTGGACCAGGCCACAGAGCCGACGATATCCTGTTCGGCCAGGCGGTAGTCGAAGCGCAAAGAGTCATTGAACTGTTTGAACCGTTGATCCGCTGCCTGTGTAAAACGCCCACCCCAAAGTGCCATAACTCTCTTCCTTTATTCGTTTATTTCTGTCGGGTGGCGCTGCGCTTACCCGACCTACATTAATGCAAAAACGCTTACGCCAAAATACGTGTGCCAATCGGCGTGCCGTTGAACAGCGCCGGAAGCTGCTCCGCGTGACGCCAGGAGGCGATGTCCACCGGGCGGCCCAGCGTGCGGGCGGCGTCCAGCGCGGCGTTAACCTTAACGATCATGCCGTCAGTAATAATGCCCTGGGCGATCAGCTGCTCGGCTTTCGCCGCCGTCATCTCGGCGATGCGCTGGCCTTTACCGTCCAGAATACCGCTCACGTCGGAGAGCAGGATCAGATCTGCGCCGAGCGTTGCCGCCAGCGCCGTCGCCGCCTGATCGGCATTGACGTTCATCAGCAGGCCCTCTTCGGTTACGCCGATAGAGCTAACAACCGGCAGGAAACCGCCTGCCAGCAGCGTATTAATCAGCTCAGGTGAACCCGGCTGCGCCTGGCCCACGTGGCCCAGATCGTCATCGAGCTGGGTGACCGTCACGCTATCACCGTCGCCGAGGAACAGGCCAACCGAAGCGATCTTATGTTTCTTCGCCCAGGCCAGCAGCGTTTTGTTGGCGGTGCCCGCCAGCGCGCCGGTAATAATATCGATCTGATCGGCAGGCGTGACGCGCAGGCCATTTTTCTTGGTCACCGGCAGGTTAAGCTGCTTCATCAGCTCATCGACCACGCAGCCGCCACCGTGAACGATCACCAGCGGACGTTGATGTGATTCGCGATAGTTAACCAGGGCGGTAAACAGACGCGCCAGCGCTTCTTCGCTGTCCAGCAGTACACCACCGAGTTTGATAATTAATGGGTTCATCATCACACCTTAAATAAGAGACTGCGTTTCAGGATAGCCGAAACGAATATTTGCACACTGCATTGCCTGGGCGGCAGCGCCTTTGAGTAGGTTATCTTCTGCGGCGACGATAATCAGATGCTCATCCTGCACGGCAAAGCCAATATCGCAGAACGGCAGACCGACCACGTTTTTCAACGCCGGAACACCTTTGTCATAGAGACGCACCAGCGGCTTATCGGCATACGCCTGCAGGTAAGTGACCGCAACCTGCTCTTTTGTCACGCCCGGCTTCAGGCGGCAGGTGATGGTCTCAAGGATCCCGCGCGGGAAGCTGCCCAGATGCGGCGTAAAAATCACATCCGTACCCAGATGAGTCGTAATTTCAGGATGGTGGCGATGGTTAAAAATACCGTACGGCTGCAGGCTCACTTCGCAGAAGCTGTTTGAGATTGCCGCCTTGCGCCCGGCACCGCTGACGCCGCTGGTGGCGTTGATCACCGGCCACTGGTTGAGATCCAGCAGCCCGGCGTCGATCAGCGGCTTCAGCGACAGCTGCGCTGCCGTCGGGTAGCAGCCCGGTACGGCCACCAGCTGCGCCTCTTTCAGTTTGTCAGCACTCCACTCCGCCAGGCCATACACCGCCTGCTCAAGCAGCTGCGGATGCTGGTGGGTGAAGCCATAGAATTTTTCATAGAACGCAGCGTCGTTGACACGGAACGCGCCGGAGAGGTCGAACACCACGCAGCCTGCCGCCAAAAACTGCGGGGCCAGGTCGTGACTCACCTCGTGGGCAGTCGCCAGAAACACCACATCGACGCCCTCAACAAACTCGCTGATATCGGACATCGGCTGCAGGGGCAGATCGACAATGCCTTTCAGCTGCGGGTGCAGATCGGAGATTAATTTTCCTGCATCATTGCTTTGCGCTGACACGGTCAAAGCGGTTATGGTCATATGAGGATGGCGATTCACGTAGCTTACAAGCTCTGCGCCCGCATAACCGCTAGCGCCCACAATCAGCGTATTCAACATCGGGTTCCTTTATGCTCAACGTCAATGTATTTTTATTCACATTTACTGCATGAATATTGATACTATCACGACCTAAGGTGTGTCAACAATGAAAATGAATTTACCGCCATTTATCGAGATCTACCGCGCCCTGATAGCCACGCCGTCGATCAGCGCCACGGAAGAAGCGCTGGATCAGAGCAATGCGTCTTTAATCAATCTGCTGGGTGGGTGGTTTGGCGACCTCGGGTTTAACGTTGAGATCCAGCCGGTGCCAGACACGCGCAATAAATTCAATATGCTGGCCAGCATTGGCCAGGGCGCGGGCGGCCTGCTGCTGGCCGGACATACTGATACGGTGCCCTTTGACGATGGCCGCTGGACCCGCGACCCGTTCACTCTGACCGAGCATGAGAACAAGCTCTACGGCCTCGGGACGGCGGACATGAAGGGTTTCTTCGCCTTTATTCTTGATGCGCTGCGTGACGTGGATGTAACGAAGCTGAAAAAGCCGCTCTACATCCTCGCTACTGCCGACGAAGAGACCAGCATGGCGGGGGCACGCTACTTCTCTGAAAACACCTCGATTCGCCCGGACTGCGCCATTATCGGTGAACCGACCTCGTTGCAGCCGATCCGCGCCCACAAGGGCCACATTTCCACAGCGGTACGGGTGCTGGGCCAGTCGGGGCACTCCAGCGATCCGGCGCGCGGCGTCAACGCCATCGAGCTGATGCATGACGCCATTGGTCGCCTGATGCAGCTGCGCGACTCCCTGAAGGAGCGCTATCATTTTGAGGCCTTTACCGTACCCTATCCGACGCTGAACCTCGGCAGCCTGCACGGCGGCGATGCCTCCAACCGCATTTGCGCCTGCTGCGAGCTGCATATGGATATTCGTCCCCTGCCGGGCATGACGCTGAACGATCTCAACGGCCTGGTGAACGATGCGCTGGCCCCGGTAAGCGAGCGCTGGCCGGGGCGTCTGAACGTTGCCGAGCTGCATCCGCCAATCCCGGGCTACGAATGTCCGCCGGATCACCAGCTAGTGCAGGTGGTAGAGAAGCTGCTCGGCGCAAAAACTGACGTGGTGAACTACTGCACCGAAGCGCCGTTTATCCAGACGCTCTGCCCGACTCTGGTGCTCGGCCCTGGCTCCATTAATCAGGCCCACCAGCCGGATGAGTACCTGGAGACGCGCTTTATCAAGCCCACCCGGGAGCTGATTACCCAGGTCGTGCATCACTTTTGCTGGCACTGATGCCGCTGCCCTCTCCTGCGGGAGGGGGTACAAAAGTCGTAGTTAACATAAGTTCTACTTATCTGCTGTAAAGCGAATTAAATTTCGTAAATTACGCACGTTTATTCGGTTGCTGAACCGATTTCGCCGCAATTGACGCACGGGTTTTTACGTGGCTTTATAAAGAACAACTGAGAAAAATGTCCGGCAGATTTCAGATACAGGACATTTAAAATTGAGATGGGGTGTCTGGGTTAACATGAACGAACAATATTCCGCTTTGCGTAGTAATGTCAGTATGCTCGGCAAACTGCTGGGAGAAACCATTAAAGAAGCGCTGGGAGAGAACATTCTCGATCGCGTCGAAACGATCCGTAAGCTGTCTAAATCCTCACGCGCTGGCAACGAAGCCAACCGCCAGGAGCTGCTCACCACGCTGCAAACTCTGTCAAATGACGAGCTGCTGCCGGTCGCCCGCGCCTTTAGCCAGTTTCTGAATCTGGCGAATACCGCTGAGCAGTACCACAGTATTTCGCCGCAGGGCGAAGCGGCCAGCAACCCGGAAGTGATTGCCCGCACCCTCAGGAAGCTGAAGGAGCAACCCGATCTCAATGAAGCCACGATTAAAAAAGCGGTGGAGTCGCTGTCGCTGGAGCTGGTGCTGACCGCGCACCCGACAGAGATCACCCGCCGAACCCTGATCCACAAGATGGTCGAGGTCAACAACTGCCTCAAGCAGCTGGATAACAAAGAGATTGTCGATTATGAACGCAACCAGCTGATGCGCCGCCTGCGCCAGCTGATTGCCCAGTCCTGGCATACCGATGAGATCCGCAAGCATCGCCCCAGCCCGGTTGACGAAGCCAAATGGGGCTTTGCGGTGGTGGAAAATAGCCTCTGGGAGGGCGTGCCGAACTACCTGCGCGAGCTGAACGAGCAGCTGGACGAGAACCTTGGCTATAAGCTGCCGGTGGATTTTGTCCCGGTGCGCTTTACCTCCTGGATGGGCGGTGACCGCGACGGCAACCCGAACGTCACCGCGGAGATCACCCGCCACGTGCTGCTGCTGAGCCGCTGGAAAGCCACCGATCTGTTCCTGAAGGATATTCAGGTGCTCATTTCTGAGCTGTCGATGGTGGAGTGTACCGACGAGCTGAGCGAGCTGGTTGGCGAGGCGGGTGCAAGCGAGCCGTATCGCTATCTGATGAAGGGCCTGCGCGGCCAGCTGATGGCGACCCAGACCTGGCTGGAGGCGCGCCTGAAGGGCCAGCGCTTGCCGAAACCGGCTGGCCTGATCAGCCAGAATGAGCAGCTGTGGGAGCCGCTCTATGCCTGCTATAAATCACTCCAGGCCTGCGGGATGGGCATCATCGCCAACGGCGAGCTACTGGATACCCTGCGCCGCGTGAAGTGCTTTGGCGTGCCGCTGGTGCGTATCGATGTCCGTCAGGAGAGCACTCGCCATACCGAAGCGCTGGGTGAGCTGACCCGCTATCTCGGCATTGGCGACTACGAAAGCTGGTCTGAAGCCGACAAGCAGGCGTTCCTGATCCGCGAGCTGAACTCTAAGCGTCCCCTGCTGCCACGCAGCTGGGAGCCAAGCAACGAAACCCGCGAAGTGTTTAACACCTGTAAAGCGATCGTTGATGCGCCGCAAGGCTCCGTTGCCGCCTATGTCATCTCAATGGCGAAAACCCCATCCGACGTACTGGCCGTTCACCTGCTGCTGAAAGAGGCCGGGATCACCTTTGCCCTGCCAGTTGCGCCACTGTTTGAAACCCTCGACGACCTGAACAACGCCAACGACGTAATGACCCAGCTGCTGAATATCGACTGGTATCGCGGCTTTATTCAAGGCAAACAGATGGTCATGATCGGCTATTCCGACTCGGCAAAAGACGCTGGCGTGATGGCTGCCTCCTGGGCGCAGTATCAGGCGCAGGACACGCTGATCAAGACCTGTGAGAAAGCGGGCATTGAGCTGACGCTGTTCCACGGTCGCGGCGGCTCTATTGGCCGCGGCGGTGCCCCGGCTCACGCGGCACTGCTCTCTCAGCCGCCGGGCAGCCTGAAAGGCGGCCTGCGCGTCACGGAACAGGGCGAGATGATCCGCTTCAAGTACGGTCTGCCGGAAATCACCGTTAGCAGCCTGTCGCTCTACACCAGCGCCATTCTGGAAGCCAACCTGCTACCGCCACCGGAGCCGAAAGAGGAGTGGCGTCATATCATGGACGAGCTGTCGGATATCTCCTGTGAGATGTATCGCGGCTACGTACGTGAAAATGAAGATTTCGTTCCCTACTTCCGTTCCGCAACGCCGGAGCAGGAGCTGGGCAAGCTGCCGCTCGGCTCGCGTCCGGCGAAGCGCCGTGCCACCGGCGGCGTTGAATCTTTACGCGCTATTCCGTGGATCTTTGCCTGGACGCAGAACCGCCTGATGCTGCCTGCCTGGTTAGGCGCGGGCGCGGCGCTGCAAAAGGTGATGAAAGAGGGCAAACAGAGCGATCTGGAGACCATGTGCCGCGACTGGCCGTTCTTCTCCACCCGTCTGGGGATGCTGGAGATGGTGTTCGCCAAAGCCGACCTCTGGCTGGCTGACTACTACGACCGCCGCCTGGTTAAACAGGAGCTGTGGCCGCTGGGTAGCGAGCTGCGTCAGCTGCTGGAGGATGACATCAAGGCGGTGCTGGCCATCGCCAACGACTCACATCTGATGGCCGATCTGCCGTGGATTGCGGAGTCTATCCAGCTGCGTAACATCTACACCGATCCGCTCAACGTGCTACAGGCCGAGCTGCTGCACCGCTCGCGCCAGGCGGAGGAGGAAGGCAAAGAGCCGGATCCCCGCGTGGAGCAGGCGCTGATGGTAACTATCGCCGGCGTTGCGGCCGGTATGCGTAACACCGGTTAATCTCGCCCTTCCCCGCTTCCCCCGCAATCGGACGGGGGAAGCGGCTATTTTCATTATCCCCCGTCTCGTTAAGGTTAACTTAAGCAACGCTGCTTAATCTTTGCGCGCTACTCCAGCGACTTTGATAAGGCACGTTTTTGTTATGCTCTCTACATCTTCCCCGGCGAAGGCCGCTTTTAGCTGGAAGGCCTTACTGTGGGCCTTGCTCTACGTCTGTTACTTCTCTTCTGTTCTCCAGGTAGCCATTATTATTACCGGCTACAGCGGCTCCGTTGGCCTGCGCGACTCCCTGCTCTTTAGCTCTCTTTGGCTTATTCCACTGCTGCTTTTTCCTCGGCAGATCCGCACGACGGCGGCCGTGATTGGCGTCATTTTATGGCTTCCTTCGCTCGCTGCGCTGGGCTATTACGTTATTTATGGGCAGGAGTTCTCCCAGAGCGTTCTGTACGTCATGTTTGAGTCCAACACCAGCGAGGCCAGCGAATTTCTGAGCCAGTACTTTAGCCTGAAGCTGGTGCTGGTGGCGCTGGGCTATACGGCGGTAGCGATTTTGCTGTGGACGCGCCTGCGCCCGGTCACGGTTCCCACGCCCTGGCGCTGGCTGGTCTGCGTCGCCATGCTCTACGGGCTGATCGTTAACCCAATCGCGCATAAGGTGCTGGTTCAGAAGAAGAGCGTTAAACGCGCGCTGATTAGCCTCTCTGGCCGCCTTGAACCCGCGGCCCCGTGGCAGTTTGTGGCAGGCTACGTCGAGTATCGCCACCAGCTAGCAAGCCTGACCAAACTGCTGAACAGCAACAATGCCCTGCCGCCGCTGGCGAACCTGCAGGACAGCTCTGGCAGCGCGCCGCGCACGCTGGTACTGGTAATTGGCGAGTCAACGCAGCGTAACCATATGAGTCTCTACGGCTATCCGCGTGAAACCACGCCGGAGCTGGATAAGCTGCATAAAACCGACAAAAATCTGACGGTCTTCAATCACGTGGTGACGTCCCGCCCCTACACCATTGAAATTTTGCAGCAGGCGCTGACCTTTGCCGACGAGAAAAACCCAGATCTCTACCTGACCAAACCATCGTTGATGAACATGATGAAGCAGGCCGGGTACAAGACGTTCTGGATCACCAACCAGCAGACCATGACTGAACGCAACACCATGCTGACGGTGTTCTCACAGCAGACGGACAAGCAGTTCTATATGAACCAGCAGCGCACCCAGAGCGCGCGCGAGTATGACACTAACGTGCTGGAGCCATTTAAACAGGTGCTGGCCGATCCTGCCCCGAAGAAGTTCATCATCGTGCATCTGCTGGGTACCCATATCAAATACGCGTACCGCTATCCGGAACAGTGGAACATCTTTGATGGTAAAAGCGAGGGCGCTCCGGCGGGCCTGAGTCCAGAGCAGCTGGCATCCTATAACGCCTACGACAACGCTAACCGCTTTAATGACCACGTGCTGGCCAGCCTAATCGACGATTATAAAGCCACCGATCCCAACGGCTTCCTGCTCTACTTCTCCGATCACGGTGAAGAGGTTTACGATACGCCGCCGCATAACATGCAGGGACGTAATGAAGAGGCCCCGACGCGCCATATGTACACCATTCCGTTTATTCTTTGGACCTCACCGTCCTGGCAGGAAACCCACCCGCGCGATCTGGCCGCCGACGTTGACCGTAAGTACAGCAGCTCGCAGCTGATCCACACCTGGTCCGATCTGGCAGGGCTACGCTACGACGGCTTTGATCCGACCCGGTCGATCGCCAGCCCGCAGTTTGTACAGGCCACGCGCTGGATTGGTAATCCGTACAAGAAAAACGCCCTGCACGACTATGACGCGTTGCCGTTAAATGTCACGCATTAAACAGAGCAGATCTGCCGGGTGGCGCTACGCTTACCCGGCCTACACAACCCGTAGGCCCGTGCCAGCGTAGCGCCGCCGGGCAAAAAAATCCCCGCAAAAGCGGGGATTTTCATATTTTAGCGTTTAGCGCAGATCGAAGCGGTCGAGATTCATCACCTTCACCCAGGCAGCAACGAAGGTCTTCACAAACCGCTCGTGGCCATCGTTGCTGGCATACACTTCCGCCAGCGCTCGCAGAATGGAGTTAGAACCAAACACCAGGTCAGCGCGGGTGGCGGTATGCTTCACCTCGCCGCTCAGGCGATCGCGCCCCTCAAACAGCTCAGCGCTATCATCGGTCGCCTTCCACTCGGTGCGCATATCAAGCAGATTAACAAAGAAGTCATTGCTGAGTACGCCCACGCGCTGGGTAAAGATGCCGTGCTGGCTGCCGTCGAAGTTAGCCCCCAGCACACGCAGGCCGCCTACCAGCGCCGTCAGCTCCGGCGCGGTCAGCGTTAGCTGCTGCGCTTTATCAATCAGCAGCGACTCCGTGGTCGAGGTGTCAAGCGCCGTGCGGTAGTTACGGAAACCGTCGGCAATCGGGTTCATCAGTTCAAACATATCGATATCGGTCTGATCCTGGCGAGCATCCACGCGACCCGGTGCGAACGGAACGTCAATAGCAACGCCTGCCTCTTTTGCCGCCAGCTCAACGCCGACTACCCCAGCCAGAACAATAATATCCGCCAGCGACGCCTTGTTTGCCGTACGCTGAATCGCCTCCAGTACCGGCAGAACACGGGCCGCCGTTGCGTTGACCTCCCACTCACGCTGAGGAGCCAGCGCCAGACGCGCACCGTTCGCACCGCCACGCTTATCGCCACCGCGGAAGGTAGAGGCAGAAGCCCAGGCAACCGACACCAGCTCGCTTACGGAAAGCCCAGAGGCGGCAATCTCGGCCTTCAGGCTGGCAATGTCTTCCGGAGATGGATTGAAAATTGCCTGCGGCAGCGGGTCCTGCCAGATCAGTTCTTCTTTCGGCACTTCCGGGCCGATGTAACGCGCTTTCGGTCCCATATCTCGGTGCGTCAGCTTGAACCAGGCCCGGGCAAAGGCCTCGTTGAAGGCCTGCGGATCGTTCAGGAAGCGACGGGAAATCTTCTCGAACTCCGGATCGAAACGCAGCGTTAGATCGGTGACCAGCATGGTGGGCTTACGCTTTTTCGCCGGGTCAAAGGGATCGGGAATGATTTCCGGGGCATCAACCGCTTCAAACTGGATCGCGCCCGCCGGGCTGCGGGTCTGTACCCACTCGTATTTAAACAGGTTCTCAAAGAAGTAGTTGCTCCACTGGGTTGGCGTCTGCGACCAGACCACTTCCAGCCCGGAGGTGATGGCATCCGCCCCGCTGCCGCTGCCGTAGCTGCTGCTCCAGCCCAGGCCCTGCGCTTCAATAGGCGCGGCCTCAGGATCGACATCAACGTGCGTTGCCGCCGCTGCGCCGTGAGTTTTGCCCAGCGTGTGGCCACCCGCGATTAACGCCACGGTCTCTTCGTCGTTCATCCCCATGTTGCCGAAGGTAGCACGAATGGCGGCGGCAGCAGAGATTGGCTCACCGCTATGGTCCGGGCCTTCCGGGTTAACGTAGATCAGACCCATCTCGGTTGCGCCCAGCGGCGCTTTTGCCAGTGCTTCAGGATGGCGATGCTTGAGCCAGGTTTTTTCGTCGCCCCAGTTAACGTCCAGATCCGGCTCCCAGACGTCTTCACGCCCGGCACCGAAACCAAAGGTGCGGAAGCCAGAGTTCTCCAGCGCCACGTTACCGGCGAGGATAAAGAGGTCGGCCCAGGAGATCTTCTGGCCATACTTCTGCTTAATCGGCCACAGCAGGCGACGAGCCTTGTCCAGGCTAACGTTATCCGGCCAGGAGTTAAGAGGAGCAAAACGCTGCTGCCCCCGGCCTGCGCCGCCGCGACCATCGATAGAGCGGTAGGTGCCTGCGCTGTGCCATGCCATACGAATAAACAGGCCAACGTAGCTACCCCAGTCCGCAGGCCACCACGGCTGTGAATCGGTCAGTAGCGCTTTGAGATCGCCTTTCAGCGCGGAGTAGTCGAGTTTGCTGAACTCGCTGCGGTAGTCAAAGTCTTCGCCCAGCGGATTTGAGCGGTTTGAGTGCTGATTCAGCAGGTCAACGCGAAGCTGTTTCGGCCACCAGTCGCGGCTGGTTGTTCCCGCCCCGGCGCTCCGATCGGCGCCCCCCTGGTGAAACGGACATTTGCCTGTGGAAAGTGTGTTATGGATATCGTCTGATGCGCTCATCTATCTGCTCCCAATATGGTGTTACCGTTACGATATACACCACTCTTAATAAGAGATAGTTGAATCCATCCACAGATTTAATAGTTAAATCCGACTGTTTTTATTAGTAATTAAGTGGCAGATATGGATGCTGACAATGACATTCATCATTCATATCGATTGGACAATAAAAAACCGCCGAAGCGGTTTTTACAGGCCTGGACGTACGCCTAGCGTATGGCAAATAGCGTAGCTCATTTCAGCGCGGTTTAGGGTATAGAAGTGGAAGTCCTTCACCCCTTCGCGGCTGAGGATCTTCACCATATCCATAGCGATGCTTGCCCCTACCAGCTTGCGGGTTTCGGCATCGTCATCGAGGCCGTTAAACATCTGCGCCATCCATGCCGGAATACGTACATTGGTCATGTCGGCAAACTTCTTCGCCTGCTTAAAGTTAGAAACCGGCAGAATGCCTGGGATAATTTCCACGTCAATGCCGGTTGCCGCGCAGCGATCACGAAAGCGCAGGTAGCTTTCCACGTCGAAGAAAAACTGAGTGATCGCCCGATTCGCCCCGGCGTCAATTTTACGCTTCAGGTTGAGCAGATCCGCCTGGGCGCTTTTCGCTTCTGGATGTACTTCCGGGTAGGCCGCCACGGAGATATCGAAATCGGCGACCTCTTTTAACAGGCCCACCAGATCGGCGGCGTACATATCTGGTTTGCCACCGTTTGGCGGTAGATCGCCGCGCAGGGCGACGATATGGCGAATGCCGTTGTTCCAGTAGTCCTGGGCGATAGCGCGGAGTTCGTTGCGGGTCGCGTCGATACAGGTCAGATGCGGCGCGGCCTCAAGCCCGGTCCGATCCTTAATACCTTTGATAATGCTGTGCGTGCGGTCGCGCTCGCCGGAGTTGGCACCGTAGGTCACCGAGACAAACTTCGGCTTCAAGCTGCTTAAGCGATCGATGGAGTGCCATAAGGTCTGTTCCATTTCACTGGTGCGCGGCGGGAAAAATTCAAAGGATACGTTAATCTGCCCCTGCACTTCTGCCAGGCTCTGATTCAGGGCTTCCCGCTGGTTGGCGTGAAAAAAGCTCATACCTTACCTCATCAATCGCGTGTCTTGGTTGTTGTCGTGTGAACTTCTATACGTTTAGACGTCCAGATGCCAAAATGACGTAAAAGCGGGATAACGTCAACAGAAATATCGCGGTTAGAGATGAGGAATATGCAGGGAAGATGAAAAAAGTTCATGTCAGGCAGAAAGCCCCTCTCCTGGCAGAGAGGGGTTAATCATAAACTACAGCAGCTGCGCCAGACGGTTGATGTCCGACTGAATAGCGCCTGCGGTGACGTCGCGACCCGCACCCGGTCCACGGATCACCAGCGGGTTGTCGCGGTACCAGCGGCTCTCGATGGCAAAGACGTTGTCACACGGCAGCAGGGCCGCCAGCGGGTGCTCGGGACGCACCGCCTCTACGCCAACACGCGCTTTTCCGTTGGCGTCAAAGCGCGCCACGTAACGCAGCACCAGGCCCATCTCCCGTGCCGCTTCCAGACGCTGCACCATCTGCTCGTTCAGCACGTCACCATTTTCAAAGAAGTGATCCACCGACCCCTCTTCGCATCCAGCGGGCACCAGCGACTCAACGCGCACCTGGTCCGGCTCAATGTCGTACCCCGCCTCACGAGCGAGGATCACCAGTTTGCGCATCACATCCTTGCCGGAGAGATCGACACGCGGATCCGGCTCGGTTAGCCCCTGCTGCCAGGCCTGATCGACCAGGTCGGTGAAGGGTACGGTGCCATCAAATTGTAAGAACAGCCAGGAGAGCGTTCCAGAGAAGATGCCGCTGAGAGAGAGAATCGAATCACCGCTATCGATAAGATCGCGTACGGTGTGGTTCACCGGCAGGCCCGCGCCCACGGTGGCGTTATAGAGCCAGCGACGGCCCGTTTTCTCGAAGGCATCGTGGATCTGGCGATACTTATCGCTGGTGCTTGCCCCGGCCAGCTTGTTGGCGCTGATGACGTGAAAACCGTGGCTGGCAAAGTCGAGGTACTGATCGGCCAGTTGCTCACTGGCGGTGACGTCCAGCACCACCAGATCGTCATAGGGGTGCGCGCGCATCCACAGGAAGAGAGAGTCATCCTCGTGCGCCACCGCCTCGTCATTAAAGAAAGCCAGCGCGCGGCTCGCATCCAGTCCATCATAGCTCAGCAGGCTGCGGCGGCTGTCCACCACGCCCGCCAGGACAAACTCAAAACCGGTGCGGGCAGAGAGCGCGCTCTGCTCACGGGCAAACAGCTCCAGCCAGCGCGAACCAATATTGCCCTTGCCGAACAGCACCAGGCCAATGCGCTTCTCGGCGCGGAACAACGACTGGTGCAGGCCCTGGATCAGGCTTTCGGTGGGGCCAACGCGCAGCACTGCCACCAGGCTAATGCTGTCGTCGGACTGCCAGATAAACTCCACTGGCTGACCCTTCAGCTGCTGCCAGAAGCGGTGGCTGTGCAGCGGGTTACGGCATACGCCCGCACCAACCAGCGCCACCAGCGCCAATCCCTCACGCAGGCGCAGCTCGCCCGGTAGCCCGGCTTCGTCGAGCAGTTTCAGCGCGCTATCAACCACTTCCGAGGTGTAGCAGAGCTGGAGCAGATTGCGGTCGGTATGCACGCCTACTGCCAGCGGACGCAGCTGGGCGCGCTTCAGGATCAGGTCGATCTCTTTATGTGCCAGCTTAAAGTCCTGGCTCGGCGGAACCTGAAACTCAATCAGGCAGACATCATCATGGCTGGTAACGATGCGCGCGCCCGTCCCGGAAGCCAGCACGCGCTCAATGCGGGTAGAGCCTTGTTCCGGGTTGTAGCTACAGCGCAGCTGAAGATCGATATCGCTGCCGGAGACCGGCTGGAGCGTGCGGGCATGGAGTACCGGTGCGGCCAGGCGGGCCAGCTCGCTGGCCTCGTCCAGACGCAGCAGCGGCAGCAGGCAGGCGTCTTTAACCTTACGCGGGTCGGCGCTGTAGACCCCGGCCACGTCGCTCCAGATAGTCACGCGGGAGACGCCGCCCAGCGCGCCAATCTGCGTCGCCGAGTAGTCGGAGCCGTTACGGCCCAGCAGCACGGTTTCGCCCGCATCGTTGCGGCAGATAAAGCCGGTCACCACCAGCCGTTTGCCAGGGTGCTGCACCATCAACTGTTGCAGCAGCGGATAAGAGAGGCCTTCGTTCACCTGCGGCTGGGCGGAGCGCTCGGCGCGCAGAAACTCTCGCGCATCCAACCAGGCGGCATTCAGCCCCTGCTGATTAAGCACGGCGGACATCAGGCGTGCGGACCAGATCTCGCCGTGCCCCACGACCTCGGCATAGACCGCATCGGTAATACCGCCGTCAAGCAGGCCTGCAAGACGCTCCAGATCGTGGATAAACTCGCTTATCAGCCCATCCGCCTGCTCCGGCGGCAGCAGGCCACCGATCAGCTCGGACTGGTAGCGGCGCAGCGCCTGTTGAACCTGATGCGCAGAGAGCCTGTCGGTCTGGCTGAGCTTCAGCCAGCTGATCAACTGGTTGGTGGTGCTGCCGGCGGCCGAGACCACCATCATATCGCCAGGCTGCGAATACTCCGCCATGATACCGGCGACACGCAGGTAACACTTCACATCCGCCAGACTACTACCACCAAACTTATGCAGTTGACGACCCTTCGCCCCTGCCTGCGCAATCACACTCATGTTTACCCCTTGGCTGCGATCCGGAATGCATTTTCCAGATCGGCAATTAAATCTTCACCATCTTCAATACCGGTCGAGATGCGTAGCAGCGTCTCTGAGATGCCAGCAGCGGCGCGCGCTTCGGCGGCCATGCCCGCGTGCGTCATGGTGGCAGCGTGAGAGATCAGGCTCTCAACCCCGCCCAGCGACTCTGCCAGCGTAAACAGCGACAGGCCGCTCAGGAAACGACGCAGCGTCTGCTCATCACCGTCCAGCTCGAAGCTCAGCATCGCCCCGAAGCCTTTCTGCTGGCGGGCAGCAATCTCGTGGCCCTGGTTTTCCGGCAGCGACGGATGATAGAGCTTCTTCACCAGCGGCTGCGTCTTCAGGAACTCAACGATCGCCTGGGCGTTACGCTGCGCCACTTCCATACGCGGCGACAATGTACGCAGACCACGCAGCAGCAGGTAGCTATCAAATGCGCTGCCGGTTACGCCAATATTATTCGCCCACCATGCCAGTTCGGTGACGGTAGCTTCCTCTTTGGCGATCACCACGCCGGCGACAACGTCGGAGTGACCGTTGAGATACTTGGTGCAGGAGTGCAGCACCAGATCCGCCCCCAGCGCCAGCGGATTTTGCAGCGCCGGGCTGAGGAAGGTGTTATCCACTACGCTCACGGCACCGGCTTCGCGGGCCAGCTGACAGATTTTCGCAATATCCACGACGCGCAACAATGGATTACTTGGACTTTCGATCAGCACCAGCTTCGGTTGCTCAGCCAGCGCCGCCTTCAGGGCCTGCTCATCGTTTTGATCGACAAAGAGAACGCGGTAGCAGCCGCGCTTCGCCAGGCTGTCAAACAGACGGTAGCTACCGCCGTAGCAGTCGTGCGGGGCTACCAGCAGATCGCCAGGCTTCAGGTAGACCGTAGTCACCAGGTGGATCGCGGACATGCCGGTATTAGTCAGCACCGCACCCGCACCGCCTTCCAGCTCCGCCAGCGCACGCTGGACGACATCGCGCGTCGGGTTGCCACGGCGGGAGTAGTCATGAGCGCGCGGCTCGTTGAAATCAGTGAAATTATAGGTGCTGGAGAGATGAATCGGCGGGACAACGCAGCCGTACTGCTCGTCATCATTCAATCCGCTACGCACTGCAATGGTGGCCTGTTTACGCGTCATGTGAAGGCTTCCTGGCTTAATGGATGAAAAATCAGGCCACAGAATAGCATTGTGACAATAGACGTCAATACATCTGGACATCTAAACTTCTTTGCGTATAGATTGAGCAAACCGGGAATAGCCGTTAAAATTATCTGCATTAGCGCACATCTGCAGAGCCAATACTCCGTGTCACGGTGGCGTCTCTACGGTAAACTACGCGAGATTACGGCCCTGTCCCTGCGTTTAGTCGGGTTTTGGCCATTTATTAATGAGAAAGAGGATTAAGGTATCTCATGGCTGAATGGAGCGGCGAATATATCAGCCCCTACGCTGAGCACGGTAAGAAGAGTGAGCAAGTAAAAAAAATTACGGTTTCCATTCCTCTGAAGGTGTTAAAGATCCTCACCGATGAACGCACCCGTCGTCAGGTCAACAACCTGCGTCACGCCACGAACAGCGAGCTGCTGTGCGAAGCGTTCCTGCATGCGTTCACCGGCCAGCCTTTGCCGAACGATGAAGACCTGCGCAAAGAGCGCAGCGATGAAATCCCAGAAGAGGCGAAGGTGATCATGCGCGAACTGGGCATCGACCCGGACACATGGGAATACTAATAGAAAAGGGGCTTCGGCCCCTTTTTGTAGGGTAGCGTAAAACGCCGGGTGGCAGCTGCCAAAATTCAGGCACAAAAAAACCGCCCGGAGGCGGTTTTTTCTAAGCAGCGAATTATTACTTGCTGCCCGGGATGCTGAAGCGCTTGTTGAAGCGGTCAACACGGCCACCGGTAGCAACGTCACGCTGCTTGCCAGTGTAGAACGGGTGGCATTTGGCGCACACGTCCAGGTTCAGATCGTGACCCACGGTAGAGCGGGTTTTGATCACATTACCGCAAGAGCAGTTTGCAGTAATTTCAACGTAATTCGGGTGAATACCTTTTTTCATGGAAGAAACCTCAGTTAAGGCCGCGTCGCTCTTCCAGCCCTAACGCCGGACACCACGCGAGATGATTGATTAAGCTTTGGCGGCGGAATGCAACACCAAAGGCGGCGAATCATACAGAAATTAACCGCCCTATGCAAACAGATCCGCATCTGCTCTCTCACAATGTGTATACTATCCCGCCAGTTTCAAGTGCATGGATAAAAAAATGCCCGTTGCTCACGTTGCCCTGCCCGTTCCGCTGCCCCGCACCTTCGACTATCTGCTGCCCGCCGATCTGTCTGCCCGTGCGGGCTGCCGCGTGCGCGTGCCGTTCGGCAAGCAGCAGCGGGTGGGCATCGTGGTCTCGGTGAGCGACAGCAGCGAGCTGCCGCTGGCCGAGCTGAAAAGCGTGGCGGAGGTGCTCGACAGCGAGCCGGTGTTCACGCCTTCGGTCTGGCGACTGCTGCTGTGGGCGGCGGAGTATTATCATCATCCGCTGGGTGATGTACTGTTTCATGCCCTGCCGGTGCTGCTGCGCCAGGGGAAGCCCGCCAGCGCCGCGCCGCTCTGGTACTGGTTCGCCACCGAACAGGGCCAGGCGGTGGATATTAACAGCCTGAAGCGCTCGCCAAAGCAGCAGCAGGCGCTCTCCGCCCTGCGTCAGGGAAAGATCTGGCGGCACCAGGTGGCCGATCTCGAATTTAACGATGCGGCGCTCCAGGCGCTGCGTAGTAAAGGGCTGTGCGAGCTGAGCAGCGAAGCGCCCGCGCCCCGCGACTGGCGCGAAGGGTATGCCGTCAGCGGCGAGCGCCTGCGGCTCAACACCGAGCAGGCGACCGCCGTGGGGGCGATCCACAGCGAGGCCAATACCTTCTCCGCCTGGCTGCTGGCAGGCGTTACCGGCTCCGGGAAGACCGAGGTCTACCTGAGCGTGCTGGAGAACGTTCTTGCCCAAGGCAAGCAGGCGCTGGTGATGGTGCCGGAGATTGGCCTGACGCCGCAAACCATTGCCCGTTTCCGCGAGCGGTTTAACGCCCCGGTAGAAGTGCTGCACTCGGGACTGAACGACAGCGAGCGCCTGAGCAGCTGGCTGAAGGCCAAAAACGGCGAGGCAGCGATTGTGATTGGTACCCGCTCGTCGCTGTTCACCCCGTTTAAAAATCTTGGCGTCATCGTGATCGATGAGGAGCACGACAGCTCCTATAAGCAGCAGGAGGGCTGGCGCTACCACGCCCGCGATCTGGCGGTCTACCGCGCCCACAGCGAGCAGATCCCGATTATCCTCGGCTCGGCCACCCCCGCGCTGGAAACCCTGCACAACGTGCGGCAGAAGAAGTACCGAATGCTGCGCCTCACCCGGCGGGCAGGCAACGCCCGACCGGCCAACCAGCACGTGCTCGATCTCAAGGGCCAGCAGCTGCAGGCAGGTCTCTCCCCGGCATTAATCAGCCGGATGCGCCAGCACCTGCAGGCCAATAATCAGGTGATCCTGTTTCTCAACCGTCGCGGCTTTGCCCCGGCGCTGCTCTGCCACGACTGCGGCTGGATCGCTGAGTGTCCTCGCTGCGATCACTACTATACCCTGCATCAGGCCCAGCACCAGCTGCGCTGCCATCACTGCGACAGCCAGCGCCCGGTTCCGCGCCAGTGTCCCGCCTGCGGATCCACGCATATGGTCCCTGTGGGACTGGGCACGGAGCAGCTTGAGCAGGCCTTGACGCCGCTCTTCCCGAACGTGGCGATTTCGCGCATCGATCGCGATACCACCAGCCGCAAAGGGGCGCTGGAGCAGCATCTGGCGGAGGTGCATCGCGGCGGCGCGCGTATTCTTATCGGCACGCAGATGCTGGCGAAGGGACACCACTTCCCGGACGTCACGTTGGTTGCGCTGCTCGATGTAGACGGGGCGTTGTTTTCGGCCGACTTTCGTGCCGCCGAGCGTTTCGCCCAGCTCTACACCCAGGTCTCCGGCCGTGCCGGACGGGCGGGCAAACAGGGTGAGGTCATTTTACAGACCCACCACCCTGAGCACCCGCTTCTGCAAACGCTGCTCTATAAAGGCTACGAC
Organism: Pseudescherichia sp.; assembly: GCF_031987975.1. Lineage (GTDB taxonomy): Bacteria > Pseudomonadota > Gammaproteobacteria > Enterobacterales > Enterobacteriaceae > Pseudescherichia. The sequence continues at coordinate 27,522 of NZ_DALZYX010000012.1, forward strand.
GCCTTTGCCGACGAGGCGCTGGCGGAGCGGCAGACGCTCCAGCTGCCACCGTGGACCAGCCACGTCATTATCCGCGCAGAGGATCATAACAACCAGCAGGCTCCGCTCTTTCTCCAGCAGCTGCGTAATCTGCTGCAGGCCAGCCCGCTGGTGGATAGCCACCTCTGGCTGCTTGGCCCGGTACCCGCTCTCGCACCGAAGCGCGGCGGGCGCTACCGCTGGCAGCTGCTGCTTCAGCATCCCTCCCGTGTTCGCCTGCAGCATATCGTTAGCGGCGCGCTGGCGCTGATTAATACCCTGCCGGAGGCGCGCAAGGTGAAGTGGGTGTTAGACGTGGATCCCATTGAGGGTTAACGGGGCCAGGGATGCGAGTGGGATCGAAAAATTAAGCCTTCATCACAATTTTCCTGAAAATACTGTAACCGTACTGATAAACGATCTGCTAAAAATGTGGGTAATGTCGCACATAAGGGATGCGTCTGCGCTTGCGCCAGACATGCGAGGAGAAAGAGGTGAAGGTTAAGAAAGAGGTTGCTGCGGCGACCATGAAAGATGTTGCCCAGAAAGCGAAGGTCTCAACGGCAACCGTGTCCCGGGCGTTAATGAACCCGGATAAAGTCTCCCAGGCGACCCGTAACCGCGTTGAGCAGGCGGCGCTGGAGGTAGGCTATTTGCCGCAGGCAATGGGGCGCAACATTAAACGCAACGAATCGCGCACGCTACTGGTCATCGTGCCGGACATCTGCGATCCCTTTTTTAGCGAAATCATTCGCGGTATTGAAGTGACCGCGGCCGAACAAGGCTATCTGGTGCTGATTGGCGACTGCGCTCATCAGAATCAGCAGGAGAAAACATTTATCGATCTGATCATCACCAAGCAGATTGATGGCATGCTGCTGCTCGGGTCACGTCTACCGTTCGATGCCAGCATTGAGGAGCAGCGTAACCTGCCGCCGATGGTGATGGCTAACGAGTTCGCGCCGGAGCTGGAGCTGCCTACGGTGCATATCGATAACCTGACGGCATCATTTAACGCAGTGAACTATCTGCTGGAGCAGGGACATCAGCAGATTGGCTGCATCGCCGGGCCAGAGGAGATGCCGCTGTGTCACTACCGCCTGCAGGGCTACGTCCAGGCACTGCGCCGCTCCGGTATTAGCGTCGATCCACACTATATCGCCCGGGGCAACTTCACCTACGAGGCGGGAAGCAGCGCCATGGAGCAGCTGCTGGCTCTGCCGAAGCGGCCTACGGCAGTATTCTGCCACAGCGATGTGATGGCGCTCGGTGCACTCTCCTGTGCAAAACGGCAGGGTCTGAAAATTCCTCAGGATCTGTCTATCATTGGTTTCGATAATATTTCGCTCGCCCAGTTCTGCGATCCGCCGCTAACAACGGTGGCCCAGCCGCGCTTTGAGATTGGACGCGAGGCGATGCTATTGCTTCTGGATCAGTTACATGGCCAGACAGTGAGCAGCGGATCGCGCCTGCTGGATTGCGAACTGATCGTGCGCGGTTCGACACAGGCGCTTACGTAACAGCGCCTGCTTTCAGACTTCCGCGTCTGGTCAAAGTCCCGTCGCTTAAGTAACATGACGGACCAATAAACGAATGAATACAGCGAAACGATAGTGGCCCAACGAGATTATGTACGCCGCAGCCAGTCGGCTCCTTCGCGGCGAAAAACGAGCACCTCAAGGAAGAAGCAACGTAATATGCCTGCTGTCTCGCCTGCTATGGTGGCGATTGCAGCCGCCGTGCTGGTGGCCTTTCTCGGTGGACTGTACTTTATTACCCATCATAAAAAAGAGGAGTCCGAGACCCTGCAAAGCCAGAAGGTCACGGGCAATGGTCTACCGCCGAAACCGGAAGAGCGCTGGCGTTATATTAAAGAGCTGGAGAGCCGTCAGCCGGGCGTACGTGCGCCAACCGAACCCTCTGCTGGCGGTGAGGTAATGAACCCGGATCAGCTAACCAATGAACAGCGCCAGCTGTTAGAGCAGATGCAGGCCGATATGCGTCAGCAGCCGACCCAGCTCAACGAGGTGCCATGGAACGAGCAGACGCCAGCCCAGCGCCAGCAGACCCTGCAGCGCCAGCGTCAGGTACAACAGGTCCAACAGCAGCAAGCCCAGCCGCGTCTGACGGAGCAGCCGCAGACCCGCACGGTGCAGAGCGCGCAGGCACCGCGCCAGACGCAGCAGTCGAAGCCCGCAGCAAACAACCAGCCGTATCAGGATCTGCTGCAAACCCCGGCCCATACCGCCGCCGCGCCGAAAACGCAGCAGGCTGCCCCCGTCACGCGTGAGCCGGAAGCGGCGAAGCCTGCCGCTGAGAAAAAAGATGAGCGCCGCTGGATGGTCCAGTGCGGTTCGTTTAAAGGCGCTGAGCAGGCGGAAACCGTGCGTGCCCAGCTGGCGTTCGAAGGTTTTGATTCACGCATTACTACCAACAACGGTTGGAATCGCGTGGTGATTGGTCCGGTTAAAGGTAAAGATAACGTCGATGGCACCATCAACCGCCTGAAGCTGGCCGGTCACGCAAACTGCATTCGTCTCGCCTCCGGGGGTTGAAACCCCCAAAATCCCCCCCATCTATAATTGCATTCTGCCCCGTACATCGTGCGGGGCGACTCACTGATTGCAACAAAGGGGTCTGCTCGTGACAACAATTGTAAGTGTTCGCCGTAACGGTCAGGTAGTGATTGCCGGTGATGGCCAGGCCACGCTGGGCAATACCGTAATGAAAGGCAACGTGAAAAAAGTGCGCCGTCTGTACAACGATAAAGTTATCGCAGGTTTTGCAGGCGGTACCGCAGACGCCTTCACGCTGTTTGAACTGTTTGAACGCAAGCTGGAGATGCACCAGGGCCACCTGGTGAAAGCCGCCGTTGAGCTGGCAAAAGACTGGCGTACCGATCGTATGCTGCGCAGGCTCGAAGCGCTGCTGGCGGTGGCGGATGAAAACGCCTCGCTGATCATCACCGGTAACGGTGACGTGGTACAGCCGGAAAACGACCTGATTGCTATCGGCTCCGGCGGCCCGTACGCCCAGGCCGCCGCCCGCGCCCTGTTGGAAAACACCGACATGAATGCGCACGACATTGCGGTGAAGGCGTTGGATATTGCAGGTGATATCTGCATCTATACCAACCACAATCACACCATCGAAGAATTAAACTCTAAAGCGTAAGGATCTCCCATGTCTGAAATGACCCCACGCGAAATCGTCAGCGAACTGAACAAACACATTATCGGTCAGGACAATGCCAAGCGCTCTGTCGCCATTGCCCTGCGTAACCGCTGGCGTCGTATGCAGCTCGACGAAGAGCTGCGCCACGAAGTCACACCGAAAAACATTCTGATGATCGGTCCAACCGGCGTCGGTAAAACCGAGATTGCCCGTCGCCTGGCGAAACTGGCCAATGCACCTTTCATTAAGGTAGAAGCGACCAAATTCACCGAAGTCGGCTATGTAGGTAAAGAAGTTGACTCGATTATCCGCGATCTCACCGATGCCGCCGTGAAAATGGTGCGTATGCAGTCGATCGAGAAAAACCGCTACCGTGCGGAAGAGATGGCGGAAGAGCGCATTCTCGACGTGCTGATCCCGCCGGCGAAGGATAACTGGGGCCAGTCTGAACAGTCCCAGGAGCCATCCGCTGCGCGCCAGGCGTTCCGCAAAAAACTGCGCGAAGGCCAGCTGGATGACAAAGAGGTGGAGATTAACCTCGCCGCGGCGCCGATGGGCGTAGAGATCATGGCACCTCCGGGCATGGAAGAGATGACCAGCCAGCTGCAGTCGATGTTCCAGAACCTGGGCGGCCAGAAGCAGAAGCCGCGCAAGCTGAAGATCAAAGACGCCATGAAGCTGCTGATTGAAGAGGAAGCGGCCAAGCTGGTGAATCCGGAAGAGCTGAAGCAGGACGCTATCGACGCCGTTGAACAGCACGGGATCGTGTTTATCGATGAGATCGATAAAATCTGTAAGCGCGGCGAATCCTCCGGTCCGGACGTTTCCCGTGAAGGCGTACAGCGCGACCTGCTGCCGCTGGTGGAAGGCTGCACCGTCTCCACCAAGCACGGCATGGTGAAAACCGACCATATCCTGTTTATCGCTTCCGGTGCGTTCCAGGTAGCGAAGCCATCGGATCTGATCCCTGAGCTGCAGGGCCGTCTGCCGATCCGCGTTGAGCTGCAGGCGCTGACCACCGAGGACTTTGAGCGCATCCTGACTGAGCCAAACGCCTCCGTGACCGTGCAGTACAAGGCGCTGATGGCTACCGAAGGCGTCAACATCGACTTTACCGACGACGGTATCAAACGCATTGCTCAGGCCGCATGGCAGGTGAACGAGACCACGGAAAACATCGGTGCCCGTCGTCTGCACACCGTTCTGGAGCGTCTGATGGAGGATATCTCCTATGACGCCAGCGATCTCAACGGCGAATCGGTGACAATCGATGCCGCTTATGTGAGCAAGCACCTGGATGAGCTGGTAGCAGATGAAGACCTGAGCCGTTTTATTCTATAATCGCGCTCAGCACGTTTTCATTACTGTTGATGGGGCTATATAGCCCCATTTTTATTGGCAGAACCCTATGACTGAACATACCCTGACGCGTACCCAAGCCTGGCTGGAAAGCCTGCGGCCAAAGACCCTTCCCCTTGCGTTTGCCGCGATTGTGGTCGGCACCGCCCTCGCCTGGTGGCAAGGCCACTTTGACCTGCGGGTGGCCGTGCTGGCGCTCGTTACCGCCGGACTACTGCAGATCCTCTCTAATCTGGCTAACGACTACGGTGACGCGGTCAAAGGCAGCGACAAGCCCGATCGTATCGGGCCGCTGCGGGGAATGCAGAAAGGGGCCATCAGCCAGAGGCAGATGAAACGCGCCCTGATGGTTACCGTCGCGCTCAGCTGCCTCTCTGGCCTGGCGCTGGTGCTGGTTGCGTATCAGACGGTAGCGGATTTTATCGGCTTTATGGTGCTGGGCGGGCTGTCGATTGTCGCCGCTATCACCTACACCATTGGCCGCCGCCCGTACGGCTATCTCGGCCTCGGCGACATTTCGGTACTGCTCTTTTTTGGCTGGCTCAGCGTGATGGGTAGCGGTTATCTGCAAGCGCATACCCTGCTCCCGGCGATGTTCTTACCGGCCACCGCCTGCGGCCTGCTGGCGACGGCGGTGCTCAACGTCAACAACCTGCGGGACATCGACAGCGATCGCGCCAACGGTAAAAACACGCTGGTGGTACGTCTGGGACCGGTAAACGCCCGGCGCTATCACGCCTGCCTGCTGCTGGGGGCGCTGCTCTGCCTTGGGCTGTTTAACCTGCTCTACCTGCACAGCCCGTGGGGCTGGCTGTTCATTCTGGCTGCGCCATTGCTGGTGCGCCAGGCACGCTATGTGCTGCGGGAGCAAGACCCTGCCGCGATGCCGCCGATGCTCGAACGCACTGTCAAAGGTGCGCTGCTGACTAACCTGCTGTTTGTGGTCGGGATTGTGCTCAGCAAGACGCTGCTTTAGCTGACAAATATCAATTAACAATTGATGATTTTGCCAACAATGCACTATGCGCGATATACTGTGAGTTCTCGCAGCAACTAAACGTAAATCCTATGAAATACGATACTTCCGAGCTTTGTGACATCTACCAGGAAGATGTCAACGTCGTGGAACCGCTGTTCTCCAACTTTGGTGGGCGGTCGTCGTTTGGCGGACAAATCATTACGGTGAAATGTTTCGAGGATAACGGGTTGCTTTACGATCTGCTCGAACAGAATGGCCGTGGTCGCGTTCTGCTGATTGACGGCGGCGGTTCCGTTCGTCGCGCACTGATCGATGCCGAGCTGGCACGCCTTGCTGCCCAGAACGAATGGGAAGGCATGGTGGTCTACGGCGCGGTGCGCCAGGTGGACGATCTTGAAGAGCTGGACATCGGTATCCAGGCGATTGCCGCGATCCCGGTGGGGGCAGCAGGGGAAGGCATTGGGGAAAGCGATATCCGCGTTAACTTTGGCGGCGTCACCTTCTTCTCCGGTGACCACCTCTATGCCGATAACACCGGCATTATCCTCTCTGAAGATCCGCTCGACATCGAGTAATAAAAAGCCGGGTGGCGCTTCGCTTACCCGGCCTACTTACCGCTTAACATTGCTGATTACGCGAAAGATTTCGTGGTGTAGCAAGGCGGCAAACGAAGGCATCCCCAGGAGCGTAGTAAACTACGTGACTGGGGTGGCAGAGTGCAGCCAACACCGCTACGGCACGAAAGATAAAGCGTAATTAGACCTCTTCCATGCGACCGAGCAGCGCCTGTAAGCGATCCTGCCAGCCGTTCTGCTGTTCGCGCAGCTGATGATTTTCACGCTCCAGCTCTTCGCGATGGTGGTGCGCATTCTGCACTTCCTGCGACAGGCCGTTATTTTTCTCTTTCAGCTCTTCGATTTCCATCTGCAGTAACGTGATGGTGTCAATCGCCTGCTGTACTTTTGCTTCCAGTTTCTCAAACACTTCTAATGACATGGTCATACCTCTCCTGAATTGCAAGGCGACGCTTTAATGTAAACGCGCACAACATAGCCCCGATTGTATGAAGCCCCGCCGCCCCTGTCCAGCGCCAGGGCGCGTAGTTTGCGGTTTGCAACACTTTTCATCCTTCGCCTGGTTTACACCCTTCCGCAGCGTATGATTTGTTAATCGATTCGTTAATGAAATGATTCAGCTTCAAATTATCCCCCGGAACAAATATGTGCTCTATGGCGCGAAAACGCTCATTTTATTGACGCAGTACACACATTTTAATTTCGATATTTCTCGTTTTTGCTCGTTAACGATAAATTAACACTGTGTCTACAGACACCATGGTTGTCTCTGCTCGCCATGCTAACAATAACCATTACACACACTTTAGGATCCGATTATGAGTCAAACATCGACCTTAAAAGGCCAGTGCATCGCCGAGTTCCTCGGTACCGGGTTGTTGATTTTCTTCGGGGTTGGCTGTGTTGCGGCGCTGAAGGTGGCAGGTGCCTCCTTCGGCCAGTGGGAGATCAGTATCATCTGGGGTCTGGGCGTGGCGATGGCCATCTACCTGACCGCCGGGGTCTCCGGTGCGCATCTCAACCCGGCGGTGACCATTGCCCTGTGGCTGTTCGCCTGCTTCGACGGGCGCAAAGTCGCGCCGTTTATCGCCTCGCAGTTTGCAGGCGCGTTTTGTGCCGCCGCGCTGGTCTACGGCCTCTACTACAACCTGTTTTATGATTTTGAACAGACGCACCAGATGGTACGCGGCAGCGTCGAGAGCCTGGATCTTGCCGGGATATTTTCAACCTACCCCAATCCGCACATCAATTTTGTGCAGGCCTTCGCGGTTGAAATGGTGATTACCGCTATCCTGATGGGCGTAATCATGGCGCTCGGCGATGACGGCAACGGTATTCCACGCGGCCCGCTGGCTCCGCTGCTGATTGGCCTGCTGATTGCGGTAATTGGTGCCTCGATGGGGCCGCTGACCGGCTTTGCGATGAACCCGGCGCGTGATATCGGGCCAAAAGCCTTCGCCTGGCTTGCAGGCTGGGGCAACGTTGCCTTTACCGGCGGCAAAGATATTCCCTACTTCCTGGTGCCGCTGTTCGGACCGGTAGCAGGTGCAGCGCTCGGCGCGTTTGGTTATCGTAAGCTGATTGGCCGCCATCTGCCCTGCGACACCTGCGAGGAAGAGGTGAAAGAGCCAGCTGCCACTGCCGCACAACACAAAGCGTCGCTGTAATGTGACTACGGGAAAATATGATGACTGAGAAAAAATATATCGTTGCGCTGGACCAGGGGACGACCAGCTCTCGCGCCGTGGTAATGGATCACGACGCCAATATCATCAGCGTTTCACAGCGCGAATTTGAACAAATTTATCCTAAGCCAGGCTGGGTCGAGCACGATCCGATGGAGATCTGGGCCAGCCAAAGCTCAACGCTGGTGGAAGTGCTGGCTAAAGCCGATATCAGCTCCGATCAGATTGCCGCTATCGGTATCACTAACCAGCGTGAAACCGTGGTGATCTGGGATAAAGAGACCGGCAAACCTATTCATAACGCCATCGTCTGGCAGTGCCGTCGTACCGCCGACATCTGCGAACACCTGAAGCGCGACGGCCTTGAGGATTACATCCGCGCCACCACGGGCCTGGTGATCGACCCCTACTTCTCCGGCACTAAGGTGAAGTGGATCCTCGACCACGTTGATGGCTCCCGTGAGCGCGCTAAGCGCGGCGAGCTGCTGTTCGGCACCGTCGATAGCTGGCTGATCTGGAAGATGACCCAGGGACGCGTCCACGTTACCGACTACACCAACGCCTCCCGTACCATGCTGTTCAACATCCACACCCTCGAGTGGGATGAGAAGATGCTGGAGGTGCTGGACATTCCGCGCGCCATGCTGCCGGAAGTCCGTAAATCCTCCGAGGTCTACGGCCAGACTAACATCGGCGGCAAGGGCGGCACGCGTATTCCTATCGCCGGGATCGCCGGTGACCAGCAGGCGGCGCTCTTCGGCCAGCTCTGCGTCAAGCAGGGAATGGCGAAGAACACCTACGGTACCGGCTGCTTTATGCTGATGAATACCGGTGAGAAAGCCGTCGCTTCCGAGCACGGCCTGCTGACCACTATCGCCTGCGGCCCGCGTGGCGAGGTGAACTACGCCCTTGAGGGCGCGGTATTTATGGCCGGGGCATCCATTCAGTGGCTGCGCGATGAAATGAAGCTAATCAGCGACTCGTTCGACTCGGAATATTTTGCCACCAAGGTGAAAGATACCAACGGTGTGTACGTGGTGCCGGCCTTTACCGGTCTCGGCGCGCCCTACTGGGATCCCTACGCCCGTGGCGCAATCTTCGGTCTGACCCGTGGGGTTAACTCAAACCACATCATCCGCGCGACGCTGGAATCTATCGCCTATCAGACCCGCGACGTGCTGGAAGCCATGCAGGCCGACTCAGGCATTCGCCTGCACGCCCTGCGCGTGGACGGCGGTGCGGTAGCCAACAACTTCCTGATGCAGTTCCAGTCAGACATCCTCGGCACCCGCGTTGAGCGCCCGGAAGTGCGCGAAGTTACGGCGCTGGGCGCGGCCTATCTGGCGGGCCTGGCGGTGGGCTTCTGGCAGAACCTCGACGAGCTGCAGGAGAAAGCGGTTATCGAGCGTGAGTTCCGTCCGGGCATCGAAACCACCGAGCGTAACTACCGCTACAGCGGCTGGAAAAAAGCGGTGAAACGCGCCATGGCGTGGGAAGAACACGACGACTAAATACCACCCCGCTCCCCTCTCCGCCCGGAGAGGGGACGTTGCTCCTCCTCTCTGTGTTAAACTTTGCACAATTTCTTTAATAACGTTCTTTAACGACGAGTGTGCAATGAAACGAGAGCTTGCTATTGAATTTTCCCGCGTAACGGAAGCGGCTGCGCTGGCTGGCTACAAGTGGCTGGGCCGGGGCGATAAAAACATTGCCGACGGCGCGGCGGTTAATGCCATGCGCATTGTGCTCAACCAGATCAACATTGACGGCACCATTGTGATTGGCGAGGGCGAAATCGACGAAGCACCGATGCTCTATATCGGCGAGCGCGTCGGTACTGGTCAGGGCGATGCGGTGGATATTGCCGTCGATCCCATTGAAGGTACCCGCATGACGGCGATGGGCCAGGCCAACGCGCTGGCGGTGCTGGCCGTGGGCGACAAGGGTAGCTTCCTGAATGCGCCGGATATGTATATGGAGAAGCTGATTGTCGGCCCTGGCGCAAAGGGCGCTATCGATCTTAGCCTGTCCCTGGAAGAGAACCTGCGCAACGTGGCCGCCGCGCTCGGTAAGCCGCTCAGCGAGCTAACCGTGACCATCCTGGCGAAGCCGCGTCACGATGCGGTCATCGCCCAGATGCAGCAGCTCGGCGTGCGCGTGTTTGCCATTCCGGATGGCGACGTGGCGGCTTCCATCCTGACCTGCATGCCCGACAGCGAAGTGGACGTGCTCTACGGTATCGGCGGCGCACCGGAGGGCGTAGTCTCCGCCGCTGCCATCCGCGCGCTGGACGGTGACATGCAGGGCCGCCTGCTGGCGCGTCATCATGTGAAAGGCGACAGCGAAGAGAACCGCCGCATCGGCGAACAGGAGCTGGCGCGCTGTAAAGAGATGGGGATCGAAGCGGGCAGCGTGCTGCAGCTGGGCGACATGGCGCGCAACGATAACGTAATCTTTTCCGCTACCGGCATCACCAAGGGCGATCTGCTCGACGGCATCAGCCGCAAGGGCAATATGGCGACTACCGAAACCCTGCTGATCCGCGGTAAATCCCGCACTATTCGCCGCATTCAGTCCATTCACTACCTCGATCGCAAAGATACGGACGTACAGCGCCACATTCTCTAAGGTCATTTGATCAATCGAGCTTTCCGGCCCGCCTGGGCTGGAAAAGTTCGCTTTAAGCGACGAAGATAAGGTTATACAGAACAGGAGACGATCATGGCGGATTGGATTACAGGAAAAGTTACGAAGGTTGAATTTTGGACCGACGCGCTCTTTAGCCTCACCGTTCATGCTCCCATCCACCCCTTCAAAGCGGGCCAGTTTGCTAAACTGGGCCTGGAGATTGACGGCGAGCGCGTACAGCGTGCCTACTCCTACGTCAACGCTCCCAGCGATCCTAATCTCGAATTTTATCTGGTCACCGTCCCGGACGGTAAGCTGAGTCCGCGCCTTGCGGCGCTGAAGCCGGGCGATGAGGTACTGATCGTGAGCGAGGCCGCCGGGTTCTTTGTACTGGAGGAGATCCCCGAGTGTGAAACGCTGTGGATGCTGGCAACCGGGACGGCCATCGGACCCTATCTCTCTATTTTGCAGGAGGGTAAGGATTTGGAGCGCTTCAAAAACCTGGTGTTGGTCCACGCCGCACGCTATGCCGAGGATCTCAGCTATCTGCCGTTGATGCTGGAGCTGCAAAAACGCTACGAGGGTAAACTGCACATCCAGACGGTAGTGAGCCGCGAGACGGTAGCTGGCTCGTTGCACGGTCGCGTACCGGCATTGATTGAGAGTGGTGAGCTGGAGCGAGCCGTCGGGCTAACAATGCGGGCGGAAGATAGCCATGTGATGCTGTGCGGGAATCCGCAGATGGTACGCGATACTCAGCAGCTGCTGAAAGAGACCCGGCAGATGGCCAAACACCTGCGCCGTCGTCCGGGCCATATGACCGCTGAGCACTATTGGTAATTAACGGGCCTGGTAACTAACGGAACTTCACGTCCAGCGTCGTTTTACCAAACTTGTTTTCGCCCGGCGTGCCGAGAAACGCGCCGAGGTCGACCAGCAGCATGACCAGGATCAGCGTCGGGATAAAACGCCCCACCGCCCACGTCCAGACGCCGCCTAACACATCCCAGCGCCCGGCCAGCAGCATCCACGCGAGTATCAGCAGTAAGGCCCAGTAGCCCGACTTACCGCGATCGTGAAGCCGTTTTACTACCACGCAGGTCGTTGGCCAGAGCAGGCTCACCAGCGCAAAGGCTGCCAGCTGCAGATCCACCAGCCCGCTTCCCGCCAGCGAAAAGAGTGCCACCATCGACAGCGCCCAGAGCGCTATCCAGATCCAGAAGTCACGGCGTCCAATACGCCCTTTAAATGAGAATAACCACTGCTGTATGGTCATGTAAGGTTCCTTATAATCGTAGTGCTGCGTAGTTTACCTTAGTCGGGTCAGCTTTTGACAAGCCAGACGGTTATCGTTTTAATCGGGATAGCTAAACAGAGGGAGAGATCATGAAAAGATGGAGTGTATTACTGGCCTGGCTGACGTTTTGCCTGCCCGCGCTGGCGGTAGAGGTTCCCCTTGCTGCCACGGCCCCCTATCTGCTGGCGGGCGCGCCAACCTTCGATCAATCCATTAGCCAGTTCCGCGAGAAGTTTAACGCTAATAACCCCACGCTGGCGCTCAACGAGTTTCGCGCCATTGAGTCACGTAACGACCGCGCTAACCTGACGCGGGCCGCCAGCAAGATCAATGAGTCGCTTTATGCCTCAACGGCCCTGGAGCGCGGCACGCTGAAGATCAAGTCGATGCAGATCACCTGGCTACCCGTTCAGGGACCGGAGCAGAAGGCGGCGAAAGCCAAAGCGCAGGAGTATATGGCCGCGGTGTTACGCGCCTTTTCACCCCAGCTGACCAAAGCCAACAGCCTACAAAAGGTGCAGAAGCTGCTGAATAAAGGTAAAGGCAAAGCCTGGTATGCCGAGACAGAGGGCGCGCTACGCTATGTTGCGGCAGATAACGGTGAAAAAGGGCTGACCTTCGCTGTTGAACCGATTAAGCTGACGCTATCTGATAGTGCTGAAGGTAACAATAAATGATAAAAAGCAAAGCCTTTGCGGGGATGAATCTCTATACTGTTTGACAACCATGCTGCCTGCAAACGGCAGCCATATTCCTTGATTCGCTGATAAAGCGTGGAGAATAAAAATGCGACATCCTTTAGTGATGGGTAACTGGAAACTGAACGGCAGCCGCCAGATGGTAAACGAACTGGTAGCTAACCTGCGTAAAGAGCTGGCTGGCGTCACCGGCTGCGGCGTAGCGATCGCGCCGCCGGCGATGTATCTGGATCTGGCGAAACAGGCCGCAGCGGGCAGCCATATTATCCTCGGCGCGCAGAACGTTGATGTGAACCTCTCCGGTGCGTTTACCGGTGAAACGTCCGCTGAGATGCTGAAAGACGTTGGCGCGCAGTACATCATTATTGGTCACTCTGAGCGTCGCACCTACCATGCAGAGTCTGACGAGCTGATCGCGAAAAAATTCGCCGTGCTGAAAGAGCAGGGTCTGATCCCGGTTCTGTGCATCGGTGAAACCGAAGAAGAAAACGAAGCGGGTAAAACTGAAGAAGTGTGCGCACGTCAGATCGACGCGGTGCTGAAAACCCAGGGCGCAGCAGCGTTCGAAGGCGTAGTGATCGCTTACGAGCCGGTATGGGCTATCGGTACCGGCAAGTCAGCCACCCCGGCGCAGGCCCAGGCGGTGCACAAATTTATCCGTGACCACATTGCAAAAGCTGACGCAAAAGTGGCTGAGCAGGTCATCATTCAGTATGGTGGCTCGGTTAACGCCTCGAACGCGGCTGAACTGTTCACCCAGCCAGACATCGACGGCGCGCTGGTTGGCGGTGCCTCTCTGAAAGCTGATGCGTTCGCCGTGATTGTGAAGGCAGCGGAATCGGCTAAGCAGGCATAATCGCATTATACCTGCCTGTAGGCCCGGTAAGCGCTAGCGCCACCGGGCTTTTTTATAGCCGGCCCAGCACCTGATACCACAGATAGTCCAGCGGCAGCAGCACCAGATACGTTGCCACCGCCAGCGCCAGACAGAGCAGGATCCCCGCCCGCGCAGGCACTTTCCCTAACGCCATCGCCACCACGATGGGCGAAGCCTGGTACGGCAACAGCGGTGTCGAGTACCCCAGCACCTGAATCATAATTACCGACAGCAGCGGGAACCCGGTAGCATCAGAGAAGCTCTGGGCCAGGCTGGTATAGAGCGCCGGAACACCGTTGGCGGTCATAATAAAGTTAAGTGCGGTGGTAATGCCGGTCAGGGCCAGGAAACTGGTGAATGGGTTTTGTGGATCGAGCGGCATTATATGCAGCAGCGCGTCGCCTACAGCGCGGCCAATACCGGTTTGCGTTACCGTGATCGCCAGGCCTAAAATCCCCGCCACGTAGATGCAGGTCCGGATGTTCACCCCTTTGGAGAACTCCTCTCCGTTAATAAAGCCAATACGTGGCAGCAGCGTGACGCAGGCCGCCGCCAGCCCAGTCCATGCCGGGCCAACTCCATGCCAGCTCTCTGTCACCCACAGGATAAGCACAACCGCCAGCATCCAGGCGAGCCGCTTCTCATCCCGGCTCATCGGCGTGGCGGGTTCGAGGTCGCGCGCCGCGTGGGGTTTGCCAGGAAAGAGCCAGCAGATGAGCGCAATCAGGATCAGCCCCTTCAGAATGCCCAGCACCGGGGTATGCAGCAGCAGATAGGGCACATAGTTAAGATGGATACCAAAAGCCCCTTCGGCTGCGCCGCTCATTACCAGATTCGGCACGTTAGCGGGCAGAATGGTGGCAGAGAGCTGGAAGGTACCAAAGCCCACCGCCAGCGCCAGGCCGAACCATGCCCGCGACCCCTCGTGGATCCCGGCGCGTGCCGCCATCGCCGCAACGATGGGCATCAGCAGGGCGATACGCCCCATGTTCGACGGCATAACAAAGGCCAGGGCATAGCTTAGCAACACGACGCTGCCTACCATCAACAGCCACGAATCCGTTAACCTCGCCGAGAGCGCTCTTGCCGCCCGGTCCGCCAGCCCGGTTTTACGGATCGCCACGCCCAGTACGAAGCCGCTAAAGACCAGCCAGAACGCCGACGAGGCAAAGCCGCCAAAGATAACGTCCGCCGGTGCGATTTTGGCCACCATGGCGGCGGCAAAGAAGAGTAGCGCGGTAATAAACTCCGGCAGCAGTGAGGCAGCCCACAGCACGATGGTGATACCGATAATCAGCGAGGGAAGGAACAGAGGGTGCGTTAACCAGAGTGACATACCTGTCTCCTGTCATTTTTTCACCGAGTCTACGGCGGCAGGCAGGTTCAGTAAACGCCATTAATGGTGGGGTAAAAAAACGGCCCCGCGGGGCCGTTAGTCTTAACGTTTGCTGATTTGGTCGAAGGTGCCACCGTTAGAGAAGTGGTCTTTCTGAGCTTTTGTCCAGCCGCCAAACTCATCATCGATAGTGAACAGCTTAAGTTTCGGGAACTCGCTGTCATATTTCTTTGCCACGTCCGGGTTACGCGGGCGATAGAAGTTTTTCGCCGCAATCTCCTGCCCTTCCGGCGAGTAGAGATACTTCAGATAGGCTTCGGCTACGGATTTGGTCTCTTTTTTATCAACCACTTTGTCAACCACGGAGACGGTCGGCTCGGCGAGAATAGATTCGCTCGGGGTGACAATTTCAAACTTGTCTTTGCCCAGCTCGTTAGTCGCCAGCAGCGCCTCGTTCTCCCAGGCGATCAGCACGTCACCGATGCCGCGCTCAACGAAGGTATTGGTCGCACCGCGTGCGCCGGAGTCCAGCACTTCCACGTTCTTGAACAGCGATTTCACGAAGTCCTGCGCTTTAGCCTGGTCATTGTTGTTGTGGTGCAGAGCGTAGCCCCACGCCGCCAGGTAGTTCCAGCGCGCACCGCCGGAGCTTTTCGGGTTCGGCGTGATCACTGAGACGCCCGGCTTAATCAGATCGTTCCAGTCGTGGATCTGTTTCGGGTTGCCTTTACGTACCAGGAAAACGATGGTGGAGGTATAGGGCGCGGAGTTGTCCGGCAGGCGTTTGATCCAGTTTTTATCGATGCGTCCACGCTCGGCAATGGCGTCAACGTCATAGGCCAGCGCCAGGGTTACTACATCGGCTTCGATACCGTTGATGACGGAGGTAGCCTGTTTGCCTGAGCCGCCGTGCGACTGGCGAATAGTCACGTTATCACCGGTTTCCTGCTTCCAGTGCGCGCTGAATGCCTTATTGTACTGTTCGTACAGCTCACGCGTTGGATCGTAAGAGACGTTTAAAAGCTGAATGTCCTTTGCCAGAACGCTGCCGGAAGCCAGCAGCAAAGTTAACCCTACACCCCATTTGTTCATCGCTCACTCTCTTATGTTGAGTTGTGTTGTGATGGACTCAGCGTGCCAGAAAGCGAATCAATGATTAAAGAATAAAAAAAGATTGGCTATAACGAAGGGGAATAAAGCGAGCGACCCTCCCCGGCTGGGGAGGGCGCATTTTGAATCAGTAAAGCTTCTTAGCGCAGTCCAGCCAGTCGCCTTTGAACGGACGCTTCATATTTTCGATAGCATCGATGATGTCGTGGTGCACCATCTTCTCGTTCTGAATACCGACGCAGCGGCCACCGTGGCCCTGCAGCAGCAGCTCAATAGCGTAGGCACCCATACGGGAGGCCAGAATACGGTCATAAGGAACCGGAGAGCCGCCGCGCTGGATGTGACCGAGAACGGTGGCGCGGGTTTCGCGCTTGGTCTCGGACTCGATATACTTGGCCAGCTCGTCGATATCGCAGATGTGCTCGGTAATCGCCACGATGGCATGCTTTTTACCTTTGGCGATCCCGGCCTTGATCTCGCTCACCAGATCTTCACGGTTAAACTCCACTTCCGGCAGGACGATAAACTCACAGCCACCGGCAATAGCCGCCGCCAGGGTCAGATCGCCACAGTAACGGCCCATCACTTCAACGATGGAGATACGCTGGTGGGAAGAAGAGGTATCGCGCAGACGGTCAATCGCTTCAACGACGGTATGCAGCGCGGTGAAGTAACCGATGGTGTAGTCGGTACCGGCAACATCGTTATCGATGGTGCCCGGCAGGCCGATGCACGGGAAGCCCATCTCGGTCAGGCGTTTTGCCCCCATATAGGATCCGTCGCCGCCGATAACCACCAGCGCGTCGATGCCGCGTTTTTTCATGTTTTCGATAGCCACGGCACGGATATGCTCTTCACGGAACTCCGGGAAGCGAGCAGAACCAAGGAACGTGCCGCCACGGTTGATCATGTCGGAGACGCTGTAGCGGTCAAGCTGCACCATACGGTCTTCATACAGGCCCAGATAGCCGTCGTAAATGCCGCAGACTTCCAGGCCTTCAGTCAATGCAGCCCGGACTACGCCACGAATTGCAGCGTTCATGCCAGGCGCATCACCGCCACTTGTCAACACACCGATTTTCTTAATCATGACTACCTCTGAACTTAGGAATGCAAAATAAATTCTTGCCCGAAGCGACGCCCTGGGGAGTGAATAGCTATGCTGCGCATAGTATATCAATCTCTCGTGGCTGAATTGATTCAGGTCAGACCAAATGGCGGTAATTTATACACAAAATGCTGGTCTGGCTCACTTTTTTACACCTTGTAACTGGGTCTCTATGTTGGAGACTCATCCCTGGGGCACCACGGAACAAGGGTCCTGGTGGATTATCACATCGGAACCCGGGAAACGACGCAAAATCGCCTCTTCAACCTGCTCGGCCACCAGGTGGGCCTGAACAAGCGGGAGATTGTCATCCATTTCCAAATGAATCTGAATAAAGCGGGTCGGCCCTGACTGCCGCGTGCGAAGATCGTGTGCCCCACTGACGCCAGGCCAACGGGTAATGATAGCGATAATTTCCTGCCGCTCCTCATCGGGCAGGGCGCGATCCAGCAGTGACTGAACCGCTTCATATCCCATACGCAATGCGCTATAGAGGATATAAGCGCCGATACCCAGCGCAAAGAGCGCATCCGCCCGATGCCAGCCATACCACGACAGGCCCAGCGCAATGAGAATAGCGCTATTCATCATAACATCAGACTGATAATGAAGCATATCGGCGCGCACGGCCTGGCTTTGCGTTTTTCGCACCACCCAGCGCTGAAAGGTGACGAGGATCACAGTACATACCAGCGCTACCAGAGTTACGATGATGCCGATCTGCGGCGCATTCATCGGCTCCGGACGAGCAAGGTGCTGAATACCGGTTAAAAAGAGGAACAGCGCCGAACCGGAGATAAACATGCTCTGCGCCAGCGCCGCCAACGACTCGGCCTTACCGTGCCCGAAGGTGTGCTCATCATCTGCTGGCTGTAGCGAATAGCGCACCACCAGCAGATTAGTCAGCGAGGCGGCGATATCCACCAGCGAATCCACCAGCGCCGCCAGTACGCTCACCGATCCGGTGTACCACCACGCAAAAATTTTGATCACCAGCAGCAACGAGGCCATTACCGTCGCGGCAATAGCTGCCCGGCTCACTAGCTGCCCATACATTTGATTCATACGCACTCCTGCCCGGACACAGCGGGTAGTATAACGTATGGGTCTGCGGCTCTGATCGCATATCAGCAAGCATCGATAGAAAGTCGACGCAAAACAGCAGTAACATCAGCGCTGCTCATTGCACCCGTCGCTGTGGATACCGTTAACTCTTCCAGTTCGTCACCTTCATCATGGATATCAATGCCATTACGCTTTAGGAAAGCCATCGCCACGAAAAAAGCCGTACGCTTATTACCGTCATTGAAGATATGGCCTCGCGCAATAGCGATAAGGTACATTGCAGCGAGTTCGTAAATATCCTCAACGCCTTCATAGTAAAGCTGATTCTGAACGCGATAAATAATCGCCTCTGCCTTTCCCGGCTCTGGCATTCCCTGAATACCCGGTAGGACTGCAAGCAGGCGATCGTGAAATGCTATCACCTCTTGAGCACTGATCCATTTCATCTGTCCGCCAGCGCCTTAATAGTGTGTCCGTGCCGCCCCATAATGTCGGCAAATTCGGCATCCAGCTTTGCCTCTTGCCACGAATTGAAATCATCGCGACTGATAAGCACAGCGGCAGAACCATCGCGGCGGGTTATTTCTACTGGCTCGCCAGCCGTAGCAGCGTCCATGACCTCAGACATATTTTGCCGTGCCTGAGATGTTGTATAAGTTCGCATATCGCCTCCTTTAATGTACGTCTAAAACGTACAACAGAAGCGTACAACACGCAATATTGTCATCAAGGCGGCCGCTTCTGATGCCTGTATCGAAGTATGATTTAAAAAGGATTGTCTTAACGCAAGGCAAAAAAAACCCCCTCATCATGAGGGGGAAGACAGGGATGGTGTCTATGGCAAGGAAAACAGGGTTATTACTGGTTACTACTTACTACCGGTACTGCTACTAGATAGCGTTAGCGGAGAACCTTGCTGCAGTTTTGCAACGTCGCGCAGCTGGTCGATCCGCTGTTGGTGTTTCTCATGTAAAACCGCCTGTTGCTCTGGCGTTAGCAGGTGATACATCTGGTTACGGACCCGGGCCATTTCGACCTGGCGAGCAACCTGCTCCTGCGCCATTTTTTCTGCCTGAGCACGCACGGCGTTTTCATCAAAATTTTCTGCGGTCACGAGGTCGTGCATCGCCTCGATTTCGCTAACATTAACAGGGGGCAGCTTATGCCTCGCCTGCTGCATCAAATCACGCAATTGCTGGCGCTGATGCTCGGTTAAACTGATGCCGTCAAACATATGGCTCTGGGTGCTGCGCGGCGCAAGCTCTTCAGATGCGTGCCAGTTATCGCCTGTTACGACTTCAGCTGCGTGGCCAACAGCACTTAACGCCAGCGTTGAGGCCATGACGGCAGCGGTAACAATGCGCATCACTTGCTCCCAAAATTGTTTGTGTCGCCAATCAACTGAACTCAGTCTACGATTCAGGCTGCAAACTAGCGTCAGGGGGTGTAAAACAACGTAAAGTCATGGATTAGCGAGCCTTGATGACGTAATTTCTGCCTCGGAGGTATTTAAACAATGAATAAAATTCTGTTAGTTGACGATGACCGAGAGCTTACTTCCCTTTTAAAGGAGCTGCTCGACATGGAAGGCTTCAATGTGCAGGTTGCCCATGACGGGGAGCAGGCGCTAGACCTCCTGGACGACAGCATCGATCTACTTTTGCTCGACGTTATGATGCCAAAGAAGAATGGTATCGACACCCTTAAAGAGCTACGCCAGACACACCAGACCCCCGTCATTATGCTGACGGCGCGCGGTAGCGAGCTGGATCGCGTTCTCGGCCTTGAGCTGGGCGCGGACGACTATCTGCCTAAACCGTTCAACGATCGCGAGCTGGTGGCCCGAATCCGCGCGATCCTGCGCCGTTCGCACTGGAGCGAACAGCAACAGAACAGCGATAACGGCTCACCGACCCTGGAAGTAGACGCCCTGAGCCTGAACCCAGGCCGTCAGGAGGCCAGCTTTGAGGGCCAGTCACTGGAATTGACCGGCACCGAGTTCACCCTGCTCTATCTGCTGGCACAGCATCTGGGCCAGGTGGTCTCAAGGGAACACCTAAGCCAGGAAGTGTTGGGTAAACGCCTGACGCCGTTCGATCGCGCAATCGATATGCATATCTCTAACCTGCGCCGTAAGCTGCCGGAGCGTAAAGATGGCCATCCGTGGTTTAAAACGCTGCGCGGACGCGGCTATCTGATGGTTGCGGCTTCATGATAGGAAGTTTAACGGCTCGCATCTTTGCTATTTTCTGGCTGACGCTGGCACTGGTGCTGATGCTGGTATTAATGGTGCCCAAGCTGGACTCCCGGCAAATGACGGAGCTGCTGGATAGCGAGCAGCGCCAGGGCATTATGATTGAGCAGCACGTTGAGGCGGAGCTGGCCCTCGATCCACCGAACGATTTGATGTGGTGGCGGCGGCTGTTTCGCGCGATTGATAAATGGGCACCGCCGGGGCAGCGCCTGCTATTGGTGACCAGCGAAGGACGGGTGATCGGCGCTGAACGCAGCGAAATGCAGATCATTCGTAACTTTATTGGTCAGGCGGATAACTCCGATCATCCGCAGAAGAAGAAGTATGGACGGGTAGAGCTGGTAGGGCCGTTTTCCATCCGCGACGGGGAAGATAACTACCAGCTCTACCTCATCCGTCCGGCAAGCAGTTCCCAGTCCGATTTTATCAACCTGCTGTTTGACCGGCCGCTGCTGCTGCTGATCGTCACCATGTTGATCAGCTCGCCGCTGCTGCTCTGGCTGGCATGGAGCCTGGCAAAACCGGCGCGTAAGCTGAAAAATGCGGCGGATGAGGTCGCTCAGGGTAACCTGCGTCAGCATCCTGAGCTAGAGGCGGGGCCGCAGGAGTTTCTTGCCGCCGGGGCCAGCTTTAACCAGATGGTCACCGCGCTTGAGCGAATGATGACTACCCAGCAGCGCCTGCTTTCGGATATCTCCCACGAGCTGCGCACTCCGCTTACGCGTTTACAGCTAGGGACTGCCCTGCTTCGCCGCCGCAGCGGTGAGAGTAAAGAGCTGGCCCGCATTGAGACCGAAGCGCAGCGCCTCGACAGCATGATTAACGATCTGCTGGTGATGTCGCGTAACCAGCAGAAAAATGCCCTGGTGAGCGAGACCGTTAAGGCTAATCATCTGTGGAACGACGTGCTGGATAACGCCGCCTTTGAAGCCGAGCAGATGGGCAAATCACTGACCGTCAACTTCCCACCGGGACCGTGGCCGCTGTACGGTAACCCGAGCGCGATGGAGAGTGCGCTGGAGAATATTGTGCGTAACGCCCTGCGCTACTCACATACGAAGATTGAGGTCAGTTTTGCGGTGGATAAAGAGGGGGTAACGGTTAACGTTGATGACGATGGTCCGGGCGTCAGCGCGGAAGATCGTGAGCAGATTTTCCGGCCGTTTTACCGTACCGACGAGGCACGCGATCGTGAATCCGGCGGTACCGGCCTGGGGCTGGCGATTGTCGAGACGGCCATTCAGCAGCATCGCGGCTGGGTAAAGGCCGACGACAGCCCGCTGGGCGGCTTGCGCTTAACGATCTGGCTACCGCTGCATAAGCGTTCGTAATATTCAGGCCGGGCAACCCCGGCCTGCTACTTTCGGCCCCACAGTCTGGGCGCAAAACTTTCAATCTTGCCGTTAAGGCGTCGTTTCTGCATGGTTCTGGCCCAGCTTACCGAGAGGCCGGCGGTAGAGAGCAGGCGGTGGTACTGCTCGTCGTCAAAAGGCAGATGCCAGGCAATGGCGGCAGCATCATAGACGCTCACCTCGCTACAGCGGGAAACCAGCTCAAGAGGCGTATCGCCGGAGACGCTGCCGGGAGCAATCACCCGGTAGAGCCAGCCCGTGCGGCCGCTCTCCTGCATCAAGGAGGAGAGGTCGTGGATGGCAAAATGGTAGTTAACTTTGAAGCAGGGCGAGCGCGGCTGGGTGACCTGAATCAGCGCTTCACCCCAGCGGAAGATATCCCCGATGTAGACGTTCTGCTCGGTCAGCCCCTCGGTAGAGAGGTTCTCGCCAAAGGCCGGGGCGACAAAGAGATCCGCCTGTTCAGGAAACGCGTTTGCCCAGTGGCGATAGTGCTCACGCGGATAGTGGCACAGTGCGCGATCCGGCCCGCCGTGGATCTTCTTCTCCGCCTGTTGGTCGCCCGCAAGCCCCAGCTCGGTTAGCGTCAGTTCGCCGTTAACCTGCACCTTGGCGATGGCGCTTGGCCGACTGCCTTCGTAATCCCTTACTTTGCCTGTAAAAACGTTAACCTGATGGTGCATCGCAGCGCCTTACCCCCGATACAAAAAAAGCGAGTCATCAGACTCGCTTTTCACCGGAAGCAATGCAACCTTATTTTTTAGCAGCGAAACGGGCAGCAGCTTCGTCCCAGTTTACCACTTCCCAGAACGCCTTGATGTAATCCGGGCGTTTGTTCTGGTATTTCAGGTAGTAAGCGTGCTCCCACACGTCCAGACCCAGGATCGGGAAGCCGGATGCGCCAGAAACAGCTTCACCCATCAGCGGGCTATCCTGGTTAGCGGTAGAGACAACGGCCAGTTTGTCGCCTTTCAGTACCAGCCATGCCCAGCCGGAGCCGAAGCGGGTTGCCGCTGCTTTCTCGAACTCTTCTTTGAATTTCTCAACGGAGCCGAAGTCACGCTCGATAGCGGATTTCAGTTCGCCCTGCAGGGTAGTGCCGGTTTTCAGGCCTTTCCAGAACAGGCTGTGGTTGGCGTGGCCGCCTGCGTTGTTGCGCAGTACGGTTTTCTTATCAGCCGGAACCTGATCCAGTTTGGCGATCAGCTCTTCTACCGGCAGGTTAGCCAGCTCCGGCAGGCTTTCCAGCGCGGCGTTGGCGTTGTTAACGTAGGTCTGGTGATGTTTAGTGTGATGGATTTCCATCGTCTGCTTATCGAAGTGTGGTTCCAGTGCATCATAAGCGTACGGCAGTGATGGCAGTGTGTAACTCATAATCATCTCCATTAATTGTCGGGCGGCGATTGTTAATGCCGCGTAAGCAGTTGGTTCATTATAGTTAATTAAGTAGTATTGAAAATGTTTATCAATGCCGTAGTTTTTATATGGTTATAACCTTTTGTTATGTAGCCGTGAGTGCCCTGCTGCGGTGTCGCCATTGACTCGGCGCTACGCCGGTTTCACGGGTAAAAACCACGGAAAAATAGTTGCTGTCTTCAAAACCACAGCGTGTCGCAATTTCACCGATCATTAGCTCGCTATGCTGGAGCAGATACTGGGCATGGCAGATGCGCAGCTGGCGCAGATAGTTGTTGATTGTCATGCCGGTCTGGGTACGAAACTGCTGACGTAGTGTACGCTCACTGCACTGATTTTGCTCGCAAAATTGCTCAAGAAAAAATGCACGACTGAGGCTGCTGGCCAGGGCGGTGATGAGCTTATCCAGCAACGCTTCGCTGCTGGTCGCTGAGAGATTATCGGTAGCGTAGCGATGACGTTTCAGGGTTAATACAAGCTGGGCAAACAGGGTTTCTGCCAGCGGATCGGAGAGCGAATCGGTTTTAGCGCTCTCGTGCTCCAGTTGGCTAATCACCTGCCGCGCCTGAGCCATGCCGCTGCTGCCAATGCGCCAGTAGGGTATCGGCTCCCTGCCGTCCAGGCCTGGAATATGCGCGGCCCAGTCAAGGTTAAGCGTCAGCCGTTCCGGGCAGTAGATAATATTTTGCAGCACCAGATCGTTTACCGAAGCATAGGCGTGACGGTCCTCGGCGCGGATATAGAAGAGATCGCCCCGGGTAATGCGATATGGACGATCGTTAAGAATATGCAGACCGTTGCCGCGCCAGACCAGCACCAGCTCGTTAAACTCGTGGGAATGCTCAGCAAAGACGTTTTGCGGATAGCGATCGGCTACCGCTACCGCCTGCCCAGGCCTGGCAAAAAAATCATCTCTCCGCAGAATTAACTGGCCTGCCACAGCGTCACCTCAACAGCCTTCAACCTTCTATATTTAGCTGTTTTCTGGCAAAAAAACGGTGATTACCTTCTCGTTTACGGCTATTGCAGCGGCGTATCCCGCCCCTGGCGGATCTCTCGCGGTGACCAGCTAAACTCCCGGCGGAAAAGCGTCGAAAAGTGATTGCTGTCGCCGAAACCGCAGCGAAACGCAATGTCAGTAACGCTCTCATCGCTGTGGCGCAGCAGGTGACGAGCCTTAATCAGGCGCAGGCGGTTAAGATAGCGCTGCGGTGTCATCCCCGTGTGCTGCTTCAGCTGACGGTGCAGCGTACGCAGCGAGAGAGAGAAACGGTCGGCAAGAGACTCCCAGCAGATCTCATCTGCAAAGTGATCCTCCAGCCACGCCATCATCTGATTCAGGCGGGCATCGTTGTTAGCGGCACCCTCTTCAAGGCTGCTCTTACGCAGCAGCACCAGCAGCTGCATAAACAGGATCTCCCGGCTGGCAAGGGCGGCAGTTCCCTCCTCCGAGCTGTTCTGCTCCATCTGGCTGACAATCTGCCGCACCTGCTGAAGTGCCCCTTGGTTAACCCGCCAGTGGGAGGGGTAGTGGCCGTCCTGCTCCTGAGGCAGCAGCTGGTTCAGGCCCGCCAGGAACTGGAAAGCGTCTGGCGAGCGGTAGAGCACATTAGTCAGGCAGAGATTATCCGTGTGCTCGTAGAGATGGCGGTCATGATCGCGGATAAAGCAGACGCTGCCCCCGCTAATGGAGTAAGGCTGGCCGTTAAAGACGTGAATGCCCGTACCATGCTCAACGATAACAATCTCATGAAAATCATGATGATGTTCAGGAAACGCCGACTGGGGAAGGCGCGGCTCAATCGCCACAGGCGTTTTACCTGACGGAAAAAAATCCACGCTGTGTAATACGGTCATGATGGCTTCCTGAACTGGAGAACATGTCGAAAATAGTAATGAAGGGCTGGCAATCTCACCTTGAATTTTTGACGCCAAAGCGCGCAAACCCGGTCGCTTTTTCAAGAAACGGTGGGAAAGATCGGGAAATGCGGTCGGCGTCACATCCGCTGCGAGCGCTGTTATTGCCGGGAATTGTGAACGCTATCACGTTCATCTTTGCTTTCTTGCCAGCGCCCGATTTTGCCTGTCCATAGCAAGAAGGTGCGCCGCTGAAGGGGTTCTTAGACTGTCTGCAATGACTCTCAGAAGGACTCCACTATGACCTTTCGCCATTGTGTCGCGGTCGATCTCGGCGCATCCAGTGGACGCGTAATGCTGGCGCGTTACGACAGTAAACAGCGCACCCTGGCGCTGCGTGAAATCCACCGCTTCGTTAACGGTCTACAAAACGTGGACGGCTTTGCCACGTGGGATATCGACAGTCTGGAAGATGAGATTCTGCTTGGGCTAAACAAGGTCAGCGAGCAGGCTATCCAGATAGACAGCATTGGCATCGATACCTGGGGCGTGGACTATGTGTTAATTGATAAACACGGCCAACGCGTCGGCCTGCCGGTGTCATATCGCGATGGCCGCACCCACGGTGTGATGGCCAGCGCCCAGGCGCAGCTCGGCAGAGAGGCCATCTACCAACGCAGCGGCATTCAGTTTTTGCCTTTCAACACCCTCTATCAGCTGCGCGCCTTCGTTGATCAACAGCCAGCGCAGGCGGCGCAGGTGGCGCATGCCCTGCTGATCCCCGACTACTTTAGCTTCCGCCTGACGGGCAAGATGAACTGGGAGTACACCAACGCCACTACCACCCAACTGGTCAACATTGATAGCGATGACTGGGATGACGTCCTGCTGGCCTGGACCGGCGCTGACAAAGCCTGGTTTGGCCGACCGACCCATCCGGGCAACGTGATCGGCCACTGGCGAAGCGCGCAGGGAAGTGAGATCCCCGTCGTGGCCGTTGCCAGCCATGATACCGCCAGCGCGGTGATCGCCTCGCCGCTGAGCGACGCGGACAGCGCCTATCTCTCCTCCGGCACCTGGTCCCTGATGGGCTTCGAGAGCAAAACTCCCTATACCAACGAGGCGGCGCTGACGGCCAATATCACCAACGAGGGCGGTGCTGAGGGGCGCTACCGGGTGCTGAAAAACATCATGGGCCTGTGGCTGCTACAGCGCGTGCTGAAAGAGCAAAACATAACCGATCTGCCCGCCCTGATTGCCGACACCGAGCAGCTTACGCCGTGCCGGATCCTGATTAACCCCAACGATGAGCGCTTTATCAACCCGGAAAACATGAGCGCCGAGATCCGCGCCGCCTGCCGTGAGTCAGGCCAGCTGGAGCCAGCCAGCCAGGCTGAACTGGCGCGCTGCATCTTCGACAGCCTTGCCCTGCTCTACGCCGACGTGCTTGGCGAGCTGGCAGCGTTGCGCGGCAGGCCGTTCAGCCAGCTGCATATCGTTGGCGGCGGCTGCCAAAACCGCCTTCTTAACCAGCTCTGCGCCGACGCCTGCGGTGTCACCGTGGTGGCTGGCCCGATTGAAGCCTCGACGCTGGGCAATATCGGTATTCAGCTGATGACCCTTGACGAGCTGAACAACGTCGATGCTTTCCGCCAGGTCGTGACGGCCAACTATGACCTGACAACCTTTATTCCACAACCTGACAGTGAAATTGCCCGCCACGCTGCGCAGTTTCAAGCCAAACAACAGAGAAAGGAGCTTTGCGCATGACCACTCCAATTGAACAAGCCTGGGAACTGGCTAAGCAGCGGTTTGCCGCGGTAGGCGTTGACGTTGAGGAGGCGCTGCGCCAGCTCGATCGCCTGCCGGTTTCCATGCACTGCTGGCAGGGCGATGACGTTGCCGGGTTTGAGAACCCACAGGGCGGCCTCACCGGCGGGATCCAGGCCACCGGCAACTACCCGGGCAAAGCGCGCAGCGCACAGGAGCTGCGGGCCGATCTGGAGCAGGCTCTGAGCCTGATCCCTGGGCCAAAGCGCCTGAACCTGCATGCCATCTACCTGGAGTCGGAGACGGCGGTGGAGCGTAACGCCATCAAGCCCGAGCACTTTAAAAACTGGGTGGAGTGGGCAAGAGCGCAGAAGCTGGGCCTGGACTTTAACCCCTCCTGCTTCTCGCATCCGCTGAGCGCCGATGGGTTCACCCTCTCCCACGCCAACGACGAGATCCGCCAGTTCTGGATCGACCACGTTAAAGCCTGCCGTCGCGTCTCGGCGTATTTTGGCGAGCAGCTGGGCACGCCGTCGGTGATGAACATCTGGGTCCCGGACGGCATGAAGGACGTCACCGTTGACCGCCTCGCGCCGCGCCAGCGCCTGCTCGCCGCGCTGGATGAAGCCCTGAGCGAAAAGCTGAGCCATGATCATCACATCGATGCCGTAGAGAGCAAGCTGTTCGGCATCGGTGCGGAGAGCTACACCGTCGGCTCGAACGAGTTTTATATGGGCTACGCCACCAGCCGCCAGACCGCCCTCTGCCTGGATGCGGGCCACTTCCATCCGACGGAGGTGATCTCCGACAAGATCTCCGCCGCCATGCTCTATATCCCGCGCCTGCTACTGCACGTCAGCCGTCCGGTGCGCTGGGACAGCGACCATGTGGTGCTGCTGGATGATGAAACCCAGGCCATCGCCAGCGAAATCGTCCGCCACAATCTCTTTGACCGGGTACACATTGGACTCGATTTCTTTGATGCGTCGATCAACCGTATCGCCGCGTGGGTGATTGGCACCCGCAACATGAAGAAAGCCCTGCTGCGCGCCCTGCTGGAGCCGACGGCTCAACTACGCGCGCTGGAAGCCGAGGGCGACTACACCGCCCGTCTGGCGCTGCTGGAGGAGCAAAAATCGCTGCCGTGGCAGGCGGTATGGGAGATGTATTGCCAGCGCCACGATACCCCGGCGGGGAGCCAGTGGCTGGACAGCGTGCGTGCGTATGAGAAAGACGTTCTGGCCAATCGCAAGTAAAAAACATTTTAAGGAATAGAGAGACTATGCAGACCATCACTAATTCATGGTTCGTCCAGGGGATGATCAAAGCCACCTCCGACGCCTGGCTGAAGGGCTGGGACGAGCGCAACGGCGGCAACCTGACCCTACGCCTGGACGATGCGGATATCGCCCCGTTTGAAGCCGAGTTCCACGCTAGCCCGCGCTATATCGCCCTGAGCCAGCCGATGCCGCTGCTGGCCAATACGCCGTTTATCGTCACCGGATCCGGTAAGTTTTTCCGTAACGTGCAGCTCGACCCCGTTGCTAACTTAGGCATTGTTAAAGTGGATAGCGATGGTGCGGGCTACCACATTCTCTGGGGGCTGCCACATGAAGCGGTTCCAACCTCCGAGCTGCCGGCACACTTTCTCTCCCACTGCGAGCGCATCAAGGCCACCGATGGCAAAGACCGGGTGATTATGCACTGCCACGCCACCAACCTGATTGCCCTCACCTATGTGTTGGAAAACGATACGGATGTGATCACCCGCAAACTGTGGGAAGGCAGTACCGAATGCCTGGTTGTGTTTCCTGACGGCGTTGGCATTCTGCCATGGATGGTCCCCGGCACCGATGAGATCGGCCAGGCCACCGCAGGGCAGATGTCCCGGCACTCGCTGGTGCTGTGGCCGTTCCACGGCGTCTTCGGTAGTGGTCCGACGCTGGACGAAGCCTTTGGCCTCATCGACACCGCCGAGAAGTCTGCCGAGGTGCTGGTAAAAGTCTACTCGATGGGCGGCATGAAGCAGACCATCACCCAGGAGGAGTTGATTGCCCTCGGGAAACGCTTTGGCGTGACCCCGATGGCCAGCGCACTCGAGCTTTATAAATAAGAACATCGCGCCCCGCTCATGGAGACGGGGCGAAGCCACACCTGCAAGCCCTACAAACTAACTCAATATCAGTGGAGTAAAAGCAATGAAAATAAAGACAAGCTTGATCCTCACCGTTGCCGCCCTGGCGTTGTCCGGTTCCGCTTTAGCAGAAGTTAAAATTGCCCTGGTCGCAAAATCCCTCGGCAATGGTTTTTTTGAGGCAGCGAACGTCGGTGCCCAGGAGGCGGCCAAAGAGTTAGGGGATGTTAAAGTCATTTATACCGGCCCGACCACCACCACGGCAGAGGCGCAGATCGAAGTGCTGAACGGGTTGATTGCTCAGGGCGTAGATGCGATCGCCATCTCGGCGAACGATCCGGACGCCGTGGTGCCGGTGCTGAAAAAAGCGATGCAGCGCGGGATCAAAGTCGTCTCGTGGGACTCCGGCGTGGCAAAAGCGGGCCGCCAGATCCATCTTAACCCGTCCAACAATGCCCTGATTGGTGAAACCAACGTTAAGCTCGCTGCCGAGGCGCTGAAGGCGTTAAACGTCGAGAAGGGCGACGTGGCGATCCTCAGCGCAACGCCAACCTCGACCAACCAGAACATCTGGATTGAAGAGATGAAAAAGGTGCTGCCGAAATACCCCTCAGTCAACCTGGTAACGGTGGCCTACGGCGATGACCTCTCCGATAAGAGTTACCGCGAGGCGGTTGGCCTGCTGAAGACCTACCCGGACCTGAAGGTGATCGTCTCTCCCTCCTCAGTGGGCATCGTGGCCGCCGCTCAGGCGGTGAAGGATCAGGGCAAGATTGGCAAGGTATATGTAACCGGGCTGGGTCTGCCGTCTGAGATGGCGGGCGCAGTGAAATCCGGTGCAACCAAAAGCTTTGCAATCTGGAACCCCATCGATCTGGGCTACGCCGCGACCTATCTGGCTGACGATCTGGTCAAAGGCACGGCCACCAAAACAGAAGCCAATATGGGCAAGCTCGGCAAGGTGAAGCTGGACGCTGACGGCAGCGGTGCGATGTCTGAACCGTTCGTCTACGATGCCAGCAACATCGATAAGTTTTCCAAGATTTTCTGAGTCGCTATCCGGCTAAACGGCGGGTGGCGCTGGCGCTGACCCGCCCTACGATTACGGAGACTTATCATGACACCACTGCTTCAGCTCAAGGGGATCACTAAGGTGTTCCCCGGCGTGCGCGCCCTTGAAAACGTACAGCTTGACCTCTGGCCCGGCAAAGTCACCGCGCTGATTGGTGAAAATGGAGCTGGCAAATCCACGCTGGTCAAAGTGATGACCGGCATCTATCAGCCTGAAGAGGGCGAAATCCTCTATAAAGCGATCCCTATCCAGCTTCCGACGCCGGAATCCGCCCATCGGGTGGGCATCACGGCGATCCACCAGGAGACCGTGCTGTTTGATGAGCTGTCGGTGACGGAAAACATTTTTGTCGGCCAGTATCTCTATACCGGCTTTTTGAAAAAGCTCGACTGGCCCGCCATGCACCAGAAAGCGCGGGATATCCTCGCCCGTCTCGAAGTACAGATCGATCCCCACGCGACCCTAAAAACCCTGAGCATCGCCCAGCGTCACATGGTCGCTATCGCCCGCGCGCTCTCCTTTGATGCGCAGGTGGTGATCCTCGACGAACCCACCGCCGCGCTCTCCCAGCACGAGATTCTGGAGTTCTACCAGATCGTTGAGCGCCTGAAGCAGGAGGGCAAAGCGATTCTGTTTATCTCCCATAAGTTCGACGAGATTTTTGAGCTGGCGGATCACTACACCATCCTACGCGACGGGGTGTACGTTGGCTCCGGGGCGATGAGCGAAATCAGCGAAGAGCGGATGGTGGCGATGATGGTAGGCCGCGCCATTACCCAGACCTATCCCAGGATCGCCTGCGATCCTGGCGAAACGGTGCTAGAGGTGAAGGATCTTTGCCATCCTACCGAGTTCGCCCACATCAACTTCACCCTGCGCAAGGGGGAAATCCTCGGCTTTTACGGGCTGGTGGGCGCAGGCCGTACCGAACTGATGCAGGCGCTCTCCGGCGTATCGCGTCCCTCCTCCGGCGAGATCGTGCTTAACGGTAAAGCGGTGCAGTTCCACCAGCCTGCGGACGCCATCCGGGCCGGTATCGTCTGCGTACCGGAGGAGCGGCAGAAGCAGGGGGCAATCATCGCCCTGCCCATTGCCCAGAACATTAGCCTGCCGCAGCTCAGCAAGCTTAACCCGAACGGCGTTCTGCATGACGACCGTGAGTGGCGGCTGGCCGACGAGTATGCCAGACGGCTTCAGGTCAAAGCGTTCAGCTGGAAACAGCCGGTGGAGACGCTCTCCGGCGGCAACCAGCAGAAGGTAGTGATCGGTAAATGGCTTGCCACCCATCCTGACGTCATCATCCTCGATGAGCCGACCAAAGGTATCGATATCGGCTCGAAGGCCGCCGTACACCAGTTTATGTCCGAACTGGTGGGCCAGGGGCTGGCGGTGATCATGGTCTCCTCGGAGCTGCCGGAGGTAATGGGCATGGCCGACCGGATCGTGGTGATGCACGAGGGGCGGATGGTCGCTGAATATGCGGCGGGTGAAGCCACGGCGGAGACTATCGTCAGCGCCGCCAGCGGTGCGAAACAGGAGGCTGCATAATGTGGCAACAACTGCTTAAAAACCGTGAAGCGCTGCTGGCCGCGGTGATCGTCCTGATGGTACTGGCTATCGGCAGCCGTGTGCCGTCGTTTATCGCGCCCGGCAACCTGGCGGAAATTTTCAACGATACCGCGATCCTGATTATTCTCGCCCTCGGCCAGATGATGGTGCTGCTGACCAAGGGCATCGACCTGTCGATGGCCGCCAACCTGGCGCTGACCGGGATGATCGTCGCCCTGCTCAACTTCCATCATCCTGATATTCCGGTCTGGGCGCTGCTGATCCTGGCGACCGGCCTTGGATTGGTGATGGGCATGATCAACGGCCTGCTGGTGTGGAAGATGGGGATCCCGGCGATTGTGGTCACCCTCGGCACCATGAGCATCTATCGCGGGATTATCTTTCTGCTCTCCGATGGAGGCTGGATCAACTCCCACCAGATGAGCGGCGACTTCCTTGCCCTGCCGCGCACCAGCGTGCTGGGGCTGCCGCTGCTGAGCTGGTGCGCCATCGCCGCGCTGCTGGTAGTGGGCTACTTCCTGCGCTACAGCCGCACCGGCCGGGCGCTCTATACCGCCGGCGGCAACGCCACGGCAGCCTACTACACCGGCATCAACGCCGGAAAAATGCAGTTCGTCAGCTTCTGCCTCTCGGGGGCGCTGGCCGGTTTCTGCGGCTACCTGTGGATCTCCCGCTTCGCCGTGGCCTATGTCGACGTCGCCAATGGCTTTGAATTACAGGTGGTGGCCGCCTGCGTGATCGGCGGGGTCAGCACCATGGGCGGCACGGGCCGCGTGCTCGGCTGTTTGTTTGGCGCGCTGTTCCTCGGCGTGATCAACAACGCGCTGCCGGTGATCGGTATCTCGCCCTTCTGGCAGATGGCCATCTCCGGCACGGTGATCGTGATAGCGGTGCTGCTTAACGAGCGCGGCAATAAACGTAAAGGTCGGCTGATCCTGCGCGATGCGGCGCTGGCCCGACAGAAACAGGCGGTGAAACCATGAGCAAAATGTTAACCACTGACGGCATGGGCAGCACCCCCACAACGCTGCCGCTGCTGAAACGGCTCCTGTGCTGGGAAGGCTTTTTACTCGCCGTCACGCTGCTGGTGTTTTTAATTAACGCCTTCGCGTCGCCCTACTTTCTTAATATTTGGAACCTCTCCGACGCCACCTTTAACTTCACCGAGAAGGCGATCATCGTTCTGCCAATGGCGATGCTGATCATCGCCCGAGAGATTGACCTGTCGGTGGCCTCCACCATTGCCCTCAGCTCTACCGTGATGGGCTTTTGCGCTCAGGCAGGGGTGGATACGCCGCTGCTGGTGATTGTGGGATTAGGCGTGGGCCTGCTGTGCGGGCTGTTCAACGGCCTGCTGGTGACGCGGTTTAATCTCTCCTCCATTGTTATCACCATCGGCACCATGAGCCTCTATCGCGGCATTACCTACATTCTGCTTGGCGATAAGGCGCTGAACGACTATCCCGAAAGCTTTGCCTGGTTCGGCCAGGGCTACGTCTGGGGGGCGCTGTCATTTGAGTTTGCGCTCTTTATCGTACTGGCGGGCCTCTTCGCGTTCGTGCTGCACCGCACTAACTTTGGCCGCCGCACCTATGCCATCGGCAATAACCCAACCGGGGCCTGGTACTCCGGCATCAACGTTAAGCGCCACAACCTGCTGCTCTTTGCCCTGGTAGGGCTGATGGCCGGGCTGGCCTCGGTGCTGCTCACCTCGCGCCTCGGCAGCACCCGCCCCACCATCGCCACCGGCTGGGAGCTGGCGGTGATCACCATGGCGGTGCTGGGCGGGGTCAACATTCTTGGCGGCTCCGGCAGCATGGTGGGCGTGATTATCGCCGCCTTCCTGATGGGACTGGTGACCTTTGGCCTGAGCCTTCTCAACGTGCCGGGCATCGTGATGTCGATCATTATCGGCGCGATGCTGATTGTGGTCATCTCCCTGCCGATCATCACCCGCCGGATTTTGCAGCGAAGACGAATTTAACAAAATCACAGTACTTAACGGAGATCTATCATGAGCTTTATGTTGGCACTGCCTAAAATCAGCCTGCATGGCGCAGGCGCAATTGGCGATATGGTTAATCTGGTAGCAAACAAGCAGTGGGGCAAGGCGCTGATTGTCACCGACGGCCAGCTGGTTAAGCTGGGCCTGCTCGACAGCCTGTTTGCCGCCCTGGATGCGCACCAGATGCCATACCATCTGTTTGATAGCGTCTTCCCCAATCCCACCGAGGCGCTGGTGCAGGAGGGCTACGCGGCCTATCGCGCAGCGCAGTGTGACTACATCATCGCCTTCGGCGGCGGCAGTCCGATCGATACCGCGAAAGCAGTAAAAATCCTTACTGCCAACCCCGGTCCCTCAACCGCCTACTCCGGCGTCGGTAAAGTGGTTAACGCTGGCGTGCCGCTGGTAGCCATTAATACCACCGCCGGTACGGCGGCAGAGATGACCAGCAACGCGGTAATCATCGACTCGGCGCGCCAGGTGAAAGAGGTGATTATCGACGCAAACATTATTCCGGATATTGCCGTGGACGATGCCAGCGTGATGCTGGCGATCCCGGCATCGGTTACCGCCGCCACCGGCATGGATGCCCTGACCCATGCGATAGAGGCGTTTGTCTCCGTCGGTGCGCATCCGTTAACGGACGCCAACGCGCTGGAGGCGATTCGCCTGATCAACCTCTGGCTGCCGAAGGCGGTCGATGACGGAAAAAATATCGAAGCCCGCGAGCAGATGGCCTTCGGTCAGTATCTGGCGGGGATGGCGTTTAACAGCGCCGGGCTGGGCCTGGTACACGCCCTGGCGCATCAGCCGGGAGCGACGCATAACCTGCCTCATGGCGTCTGCAACGCGATCCTGCTGCCGATTATCGAAAACTTTAACCGCCCACATGCGGTGGCGCGCTTTGCCCGCGTCGCCCAGGCGATGGGGGTCGATACACGCGGCATGAGCGACGAGGCGGCAAGCATGACGGCCATCCAGGCGATTCGTGACCTCAGCGCCCGCGTCGGGATCCCGTCCGGCTTCAGCCAGCTCGGCGTGACCAAAGAGGACATCGAAGGCTGGCTGGATAAGGCTCTGGCCGATCCGTGTGCCCCCTGCAATCCGCGTACCGCCAGCCGCGACGAGGTGCGTGAACTCTATCTGGAGGCGCTATGATCCGTAAGGCCTTTGTGATGCAGGTTAACGCTAACGCCCACGAGGAGTACGAGCGCCGCCATACTCCCATCTGGCCCGAGCTTGAGGCGGTCCTGAAGGACCACGGCGCGCATCACTACGCTATCTACCTCGATAAGGCGCGTAACCTGCTGTTTGCCACCGTGGAGATCGAGTCTGAGGAGCGCTGGAGTGCGGTCGCTAATACCGACGTTTGCCAGCGCTGGTGGAAGCATATGCGCGACGTGATGCCTGCCAATGCCGATAACAGTCCGGTCAGCGCCGAGCTGAAAGAGGTGTTCTATCTGGAGTGATAGGTTGCCAGGTGACGTTAGCCTATGTCGCCTGGCTGATCGGTTGAACATTCGTGAAGTTGTTCGTGCTGTGATCAGCCGTGTGAGCATCAGTAAAGCGGCCAATAAGACGCTGATGTTGAGGTATGACATTTATGATAAGCAAAGCTGCCTTTTCGAGTGGAAAATCAAAGCTGACAAGAGCAGTGGTAAGTGTTGTTGATATTTGATGTATATTGAAGATTATACGTTCTTGCTTATAGCCATTCTCCGGCAATATCAGAACCGCTCAAGAAATTTACTGACACAACCATATTGCTTTAAGAAAAAATAGATGGAGTATTAACCACTTCCTCGAATAAAAACATCAGATTCCGTAAGTAAGTTACGGATATTTGGTAGGTCGACCTTTGGGCTTTTTGAGCTTAACAATAATGATTTTTGGGAAACATTAAGGTTATCAACGCCACCAAATGACAACGCTTCATTTGGTGCCGTTCAAGGGATGATATGTGTGCTAGTTTCTGCCGTATGTTATTACCAGAATCAATATTACCGCGATGATAAAGAATGCAAGGCTTGCAAGTGTAAGATATAGCTCAAGGTAAAACGGCCCGATAAGTCGTTTGGGTAATTCACGGATAAAATCTTTATCATCATTCTTAGTAAAATTTGAACTTTTTTTCCTGAGCAGCGGCTTGAAAATAAACTGCATCTTTATACTGTAAGCAAAGTTCACATAGAAAGTATTCATATTATCAAAAACTTTCACCACCTCTGGTAAATCTCCATATTTCTCCTTATATAGTAAGCATATATCCTTGAACCGTTTGCGATTTAATACAGACATTATAATGCTTGTGATCCCAAGTAAGATCGCAATTATCCATACTATGGCTTCGGTAATCATCAAACTAATCATTGTTTATGACCTCATACAGAGTGTTCATAATTTCGCCTGTTTTTTCACCCGCCCAGCTGAAAGCACCTTCACTTCCATATGAGATTCCACCAGCAATGCCAATCGTACAAAGTAATGCCCCCGCGCCACCAGCCTCAAAAGTAGTAGCACCTAAAACAACAGCGCAGACTGCATCTGCAGCGTTACCTGCCAATATTTTTGTTGCAACCCTTCCACCAATTAAACTTCCGGAAAATTCACCAATTGACGTAAACGAGGTTTTGGCGCAATCCCTACCCACAGTGCAGGCTTCAGTAATTTTTGCTGTGGTATCAAGTGCAGACAAGCCAAGGCCTATTTTCCCGGCGGTTTCCATCAGTTTCACGTATTTCGCCAGCTTTTCAATATGAGTGGCGTAACCTTCAATATCGCTTACGCCCGTTTCATTCCAGCGGTGAGTGATAGAATTACTTGAAAGTCCAAGAGCCTTTTTGAGACTGGTGTATTCGTTGAGCATAAAACGGTGTTTTGTGAACATCCTGAGGACGCTATCAAGTTGACCAAACAAGCGACGGCGCTCAACGAAAAATTGTTCACCGAGCAGAGCGCCGCTGGTGATGTAATGGTTCTTATATGTCTTCTCGATCTGTATCAGAATTTTTTCTATTGTTTCGAAATACCCCTTTGCGGCTTCGGTTGCCTTGCCTGAATATCCGGCTGCATCGTTTACAGTGCTCGCTGCGGCTGCGAACATTTCAATGGTATCTTTATGCTTGTACAGAAAGTTGGCTTGCTGATGTGAGAGTGGCGCTAAAGCGTCATCAATACGTTGTTTCGCCGCTTGCATATGGGCGATCTGTTCACTGTCCTGCATGTCTGGATCGACTACCAGCATAATAGAACCGGCTTTATATTCTTTACCTTCGCCGTTCAGAGAGCGAAATAACTCGCGAGTTCCTGCTGGCGGTTCGCTTTGAAATAGCCATGGCTCATATGCCTTTGTAACTGCGCCATAAGGGAGGATACAAAAGCCAGCATCTACAGGCTCGCGTTTTGACTCTTGCAGTTTTGGTTCTTCTTGCACAGGCTTTTTAGCTGCCTGTGCGTGTTGTTCCGGCTCCTGAACTGGCTCAGACGTGGCTTTCATCGCAACTGGCATAGAGGCTGCTTTTACAGGTGCGTCCTGGTAAGGGCCATGTTTAGCCCAGGTTTGGGAAGGAATAAAAAAAGCCTTACATGGGCAAGTTGAACGACTGTAGAGCGTGCTTGCCCCCAGACAACCATGAATAATTTCTCCCGGATGTCCTCCACTAATGCTATATATGCCTGGATGTTTACCGCATGATACTTTGTTACCTTGTACCGCTTGCGGATTTAGATTACGTCCAAATTTTTGCCCTTTTGGGTGCCCTTCAAGAACACTACCACCGCAAGAAGTTTTGTCACCTTTAATAATCCAGTAACCCAATCTCATAAATCCCTCTACTTTTAGTGAAAATAATTACAGTGGTCATTTTACAAGCAATAACCACATGCACAACAAGCATTAGACTTAAGCCAAATTGTCTTTGGTAACATTGGGTAAACGTATTTCCGCCCTGAATGTTTTATTCGCTGTCGTCGATATTGGAGGTGCTACTGTAGGAGCAATACTTCGACTTGGTGACGTAGGTATCGGTAGTAAATGGACGTGACGATTCGCTGGCGCTATTGGTGTGCGTCAGTCGTTATAGCTTTGCTGTGATATATATGATCTATCAGTAAGCGGCGTTAAAAGTTTGATTGCAGTTCGGACAGAATTTCGGTCCCTCTGCTATCAGGAGATATCAGCGACAGGCTCCCGAGTGATCGACAATGAAATCCACCAGACCAAAATCGGCAAAAGTGGACAGATTTTGGTGTATTGTTGATAGTGGCAAATTAACCTGCTGTAACAGGTCAAAAGCAGTGAGAGGGATCTGGACCTGCGTCAGGTAGTATAATAGGTGAATTGTAGTGGTTAAGGTTAGACCTGCGGTCTTAGGGATAGTTACCAGCTTTTTACGTTCATCGGTGGATGGAGGGTTAAATACTGATGGAATGTAACGGCACAATGCATCCTCATGCTGGGACCATATATAAATACCATAAAGTTCGCATTCATTGGCACTGCGAAACGTTGTACGATAGCTTCCAAGCCTTACCGATGAGATTAACGATATAACTGGTGAATAATTAGCAGCTTGCGGCATTTATGCTTGCTCCGTTAGCGGTGTGCTGAAGCATACCATATATGTGCAGAAGAAGTTGACGGCGATAAATACACCCTTTAGTATCCACAATTAACAGCCTGTACTGTCTACTTCCCCTTTACCAGGTTCTGGTTGCGTACACCATAGGCAAAGCGATTTATGAAACCCACCTCTGGTGGGTTTCGTCGTTTTTGGATAACAGCCCGATTAGCGTCGAGCTGAAAGAGGTGCTCTGCCTGGGTTAATACCGACGCTCTGCTGCCTGCCGCTGAGCGTAAACGCCGATACCACCGTAATTGCCAGAACAAAGCAGCCCAACATCAGATAGGTATCCTGGAAGCCGATCCGGTCATACATATTACCGGCAAAGGCAGAGAGGAATATCGCCGCTGACTGCTTAGCAAACTGGAAGCCAATCAGGTAGATAGTGGCAGACAAACGGGTATCAAATACGCCGGTAATGTACTTAAAGGCTCCCACCAGCAGGAACGGCACCTCCAGCGCATGCAGCATCTTGAGGGCGACGACCTCTACTACCGTAGTGGCAAACGACGAGCCGATAATGCGTGCCGCCATAATCAGCCCGGCAATCAGCAGCGTATTTTTTGCGCCGATGCGGTTAATGATCCACGGCGAGCAGAACATAATGATGGCATTGCAGATCTCCCCGGCCGTGGTGGCAAAACCAAAGGCGCGGGTACCCTCCTGCGGCGTGGCGAAGAAGGATTTGAAGAAAGTGGCAAACTGCTGGTCGAACACGTCATAGACGCAGGCAACGCCAACCACGTAGAGAATAAACAGCCACATTTTGCGCTGGCGGAACAGGTTAAATACCGTCTTCGCCGTGATCTGCGGCTGGTTGGCACCGAGCGCGTTCATCACCTCCGCCGTCTGGTTGGGTTTCGGTTTGGCGATAATTAGCAGCAGCATGAGCAGCAACGCCGCCGCTGAACCCATCCAGAACACGTACGACGGGTCGATACCGAACAACACCCCGCCCGTAGAGGCACATAGCCCCCAGCCCAGGCAGCCAAACATGCGTGCCTTACCGTATTCGAAGTAGCTGTTGCGGCTTACACGCTCAACATAGGCTTCGATGGCCCCCGATCCCGCCGAGAAAACAAAGCCGATATACAGACCGCCGCTTAATGCCCCCAGCCAGATGTTAGTTTTCAACAGGGGGGCGAAAACATAGAGGAAAAACGGCGCAAACAGAAACAGCAGCACCGAGATGATCCACAGCATATGTTTTTTCAGCCCCAGCTTGTCTGAAATTACGCCCAGCACGGGTTGAAAGGCGATGGCGGAAAGCGAGATGCAGGAGAAGACGATCCCCGTATGGGTTTTATTCAGGCCGATGATATCCGACAGCCAGATCGGCAGGAACGGAAAGCAGGTGGCCATAATGAAGAAGTAGAAAAAGAAAAACAGTCCGAAGATCCAGAAGTTAGGGTTATCTTTGTGGGTACAGGCAGTTGTGCTCATTATTATTATCCTCAGCTGTGGGCCGGCTTCCCGGCCCATCACCATTACACCCGTTCTACACCAATCAGAATGGCGCTTTCCGGATCCAGAATCGGCAGTGCAATTCCCGACTGCATCAACCACTCACCGCTTACCGTCTGCGGGGCCTCCATCCATGCGGGCAGCTTACGCATGGTGTGCCCGCCCTCGCCGGTTAAGCGAATATTGGGATGATCGAGCAGCGTGATACGGTACTGCGCGCCAGCCTCCAGCCCTGGCATGCGCAGCGGCATCATCAGGGTGTGATCCGGCATCGCCAGTTGGCTGACGATAAACAAGCCCTGGCCTCGATCCTGGCTCACGACTCCCTGCGCCAGGGTGGTGGCATCCGGCATATCTACGCGCCACTGGGTACCCGTGTGGATGATCGCGCGCCACCGTTTGTGCAGCGCGGCATAGTGCCGGTAGCCTTCACGCTCCTGCTCATCGACGCTGAGCGGATCCAGCTCCAGCCCCATATGACCAAACAACGCGGTAAGCCCGCGAAACGCAATGCTGTGCTGACGGAAGGTGGCGTGACATTTATGATGACCGATATGCGCGCCCATCACTTCTGGCGGGAAGAAGTAGCTCATCCCGCGCTGAATGGTATTACGCTCCAGCGCGTCGTTGTTGTCCGATGCCCAGAAACGGTGGCAGCGGGTGAGCACCTCGTAGTCAATGCGTCCCCCGCCCGAGGAGCAGGACTCAAACTCGACCTGCGGGAAGCGTTCCCCCAGCGCATCCAACAGACGATAGAACTGACGCGTCTGCGCATCGGCGGCAGCCTTGCCGTTGTGTCCAGGCTGCACCAGCTCCCGGTTCATGTCCCACTTCACATAGTCCACCGGATGCTCGCCCAGCAGCCAGCTCATACGCTCAAGCAGGTACTCAAACGCCTCTGGAATATTCAGGTTGAGCACGTACTGATGGCGGCCCGTGGGCTGAGCATAGCCCGGCAGCGCCAGCACCCAGTCCGGGTGCGCCCGGTAGAGATCCGAGTTGGGGTTGATCATCTCCGGCTCGGCCCAGATACCAAACTCCATGCCGAGATTTTTAACGTGGTTAATCACCGGCATCAGACCGTTGGGGTATTTCTTCTCGTCGAGGTACCAGTCGCCCAGCGCAGCGTGGTCGTCGTTGCGTCCTTTAAACCAGCCGTCGTCGATAATAAAGCGCTCCACGCCCAGCGCTGCCGCTTCGTCCGCCATCCGCATGATGTATTGCGGATCGTGGTCGAAATAGATCCCTTCCCAGGTATTGAGGTGTACCGGGCGCGGCTTGTTCTCCGGGAAGCGGATAACGTTGTCTCGCAGGTAGCGGTGAAACTGCTGGCTCATTCCGTTCAGCCCGTTTGCGGAGTAGCTGGCGTATAGCCGCGGCGTCCACAGCGTTTCCCCCTCCTCAACGGCCATCTCTCCCGGCAGGTAGAGCGCTTCGGCCTGCAGATAGCGGCGACCGTCGGTTTTTACTTCGGCCCGCAGACGGTGGTTGCCGCTCCAGCCCAGATGCACGCCCCATACGTCGCCGCGCATTTCACTGAATGCCTGCGTGCCGCTAATCAGTGCCGGAAAGTGTTCATGGGAGGTGCGGCCGCGACGGTTTTCAATCACGAAGCTGTCATGCTCAAGCTTCATGCGGTGCGGCTGAAACTCGCGGGTCCAGCGTCCATGAAAGGCCATCACCTCTCCGGCGCGCTCGGCAATCGGCAGCGTGACGGCAAGGCGATCAGCCTGCCACGCCTGCGCCCGAAGATTAGTTAAACCGTGGCGTACCACCAGCACGCCGCTGTCGTCGAGCGCAAGTTCGCTGGTCAGGCGCAGTCCGGCATGCTCATCTTCAGCAGTAATCGTCAGGGTTTGCCCTTGCTGCTGTACGTGTGTGGTTTTGAATACCGGCGACCCGTCCAATCCCTGGCGGTGACCTTCAATGCCCGGCGAACCAAACAGACCCTGACCCAGCTCGGCCATCAGCGTCACTGGCGAGTCCACGTCCAGCCTGCCGTTGGCTACCGGGCGGGATAAACTTGCTGCATCCTGCGGCGAAAAGTGGTGAAGGTGCGAACCCCAGTAAAGAATTTCGGCAAAGGGGTGAGTTTTGATCACCACGTCTACCGTTTTGCTTTCCAGTCTTAAAATCGAATCATGCATCAGACATCTCCTGTCATCGGGATGTTCTGAGTGTTGATCCGAAACGTTTCGGATACAAACCAAAACGTTTCGGATTTGTGATCGGCTTTAGAATTTCGGCAGATTTACGCCGTCTGGCCAGCAGAAAACTCAGGCTGCCATAGCACCTGAAGCTGATTGATATCTTCGCCGTTGATTAACCGCAGCACCATGTCAGCGATCTGTTTGCCTACGCCCTGACGGGTAGCCTGGATCACCGCCGCCACGTCGATATCCACAATGCTGTCCTGCGGCAGACCGTCGTAAACCACCAGCGAAACGGCGTTATCACCGGTTAAAAGGCCAAGCTGGGACAGGGCCATCGCCACACCGTCGCCGTGGGTGTTACAGTCAGTAAGAATTGCCGTTGGAGGCGAGTCCAGCGAAAGCAGATCCTGAGTCGTGGTATAGCCCGCCCGCCGTGAAGGCGGCATGGTGCGCAGCCATTCGCTGGACAGCCCTGCTTCGCTCAGGGCATCAAGGTAACCCTGGCGGCGCTGGGTGATAAAAGCCTGCGTGTTACTCTCTCCCAGCAGGGCGATACGCCGATGGCCCTTTTCAATCAGCCAGCGCGTGGCGTGATACATCCCGGCGTAGTTGTCGAAGTCAAACCATGCATAGGGCTGCGGCAGCTGGCTGCGGCCCAGCGCGAGGAACGGGAAACCGATAGCCTGAAGCTGTGCCAGGCGCGGATCGTGATCGAGGGTATGGGCAACAATTAGCGCATCCACGCGGCGGCTTTGCACCATACGCATATAGCTATGCTTATCAGCCAGATCGTCGTCGGCGATCAGCAGCAAATCAATCTCATATCGCGCAAGTTCGTGGCTAATTTCGCCAACCATCTCCATAAAAACGCTGTTATTGAGCGGAACAGGGTGCACCGGAAAAACCAGCCCAACGGCGTCAATTTTGCCCATCTTCAGACGGCGGGCAAAGGTGTTCGGGCGATAGCCACGGCGTTGTGCTTCCGCTTCGACCCGCGCACGCGTCTCTTTGGAGACATC
Source organism: Pseudescherichia sp. (assembly GCF_031987975.1). Classification (GTDB taxonomy): domain Bacteria; phylum Pseudomonadota; class Gammaproteobacteria; order Enterobacterales; family Enterobacteriaceae; genus Pseudescherichia. Next base: position 70,118 of record NZ_DALZYX010000012.1, read on the forward strand.
ATCATAACCGTTGAGCGCACGGCTAACGGTGGTAACGGACAGTCCCAGTTCTTTGGCAATGGCTTTAAGCGACATGTTTTTCCGTGTCTTGCTGTTAATTTTGTTCCGCAACCAGAAGCGCATGCGTATCCGGTTCGAGAGCCTGAAAGATATGTGGCCGATCGGCGGGATAGCAGATGTAATCCCCCTCTCCCAACTCCTCCGGCGCGTCGGTCAGCCCCACAATCGCCCGCCCCTGGGTCACAATGATGTGCTCTACCGATCCCGGAGGGTGAGGCTGGGAGATGCGGTCTGCGCCCGGCTGGGTCAGCAGTAGATAGATATCACGTCGCGCTCCCGGTGGACAGGCGGCCAGTAAAATGGCCTCATAGTTAGCCTGCCCGGCAATGACTTTCGTTCCCTCTCCCCGACGGATCACCTGCGTAGCGGGCTGCTGCGGCTCCAGCAGACGGGCGAAAGGAATGTCCAGTGCTACGCACAGCGACCAGAGCGTCTCCAGGCTGGGGTTGCCGTTGCCTGATTCCAGCTGTGAAAGCGTGGATTTGGCGATCCCGGCCCGGCGGGCAATTTCCGCCAGTGAAAGTCCGGTTCGCAGACGTTCTCGCACTAAACTTTTAGCGATCACGCTAATTGGCTGCGTCATATAACGGCCCTTGCTCTATAAATCGAACGAATCGTTCATCTTGTAAAACGCACCTGATGTGTTCATTATAATGGATACTCGTTCGATATAGCTAAACCAATACGGCTAAAATAGTATGAAACATCATCTCTCTTGTCTTAAAGGCGATACGATAAAGGCGATCGTTCTGGTCTGCCTGGCCGTAGGTATCGTCGGCATGTCCTACGGCTCGCTGGCAATGGCCTACGGCTTCCCGCTCTGGGTTCCTTTTGTGCTCTCTATCACCGTGCTGGCGGGCGCGTCTGAGTTTATGTTTATCGGCATCGTTGCCAGCGGTGGTAATCCCCTGGCGGCCGCCGCCGCTGGACTCCTGGTTAACGCCCGCCATGTGCCGTTTGGCGTGACGGTGCGCGACCTGGTCGGCAAGCGCGGTGCCAGCCTGCTCGGCTGCCACATTATGAATGACGAAAGCGTGGTGTTTGGCCTGTCGCAAAAAACGCCTGAGCAGCGTAAGGCGGCCTACTGGCTGTGCGGCCTGGGGGTAGCGATTATCTGGCCTCTCGGCGCGCTGCTGGGTGCTATGGTGGGTAAACTGCTACCCGATCCGGAAACCATCGGTCTGGACGCGGTCTTTCCGGCTATTTTGCTGGCGTTAGTGGTGCCGGCGTTTAAAAACCGTACCACGCTTATTCGAGCCTGTAGCGGCGCAGCGTTATCACTTGCCGCCGTACCCTTTGCACCAGTGGGTTTACCGGTTCTGCTTTCTCTGCTCGGCCTGGCCGCGAGGAAAAAATAGTGGAAAACATGACGGTATTTATTCTCGGCATCGTTCTGTTATCGGCAGGGACCTATTTGATGCGTCTCGGCGGCGCTAAACTCGGTAGCCGCCTGGCCCTCTCTGAGCGTTCACAGGCGCTGCTTTCTGATGCCGCCACCGTGCTGCTGTTCTCCGTGGCGCTGGCAACTACCTTTTATGAAGGGGATCATTTTGCCGGTATGGCGCGGGTGATCGGCGTCGCCTTTGCCGTATTTCTGGCCTGGCGGAAGATGCCGTTAATTGTGGTGATCGTGGCGGCGGCGGTAGTGACTGCGCTGCTGCGGCTGGCGGGAATAGCATAAAAAAAAGCGCCCGTAGGCGCTCTTTCAACGATGAAGATGTTATTTAGTCAGCTCAGCAGTCATGTGTACATAGTTACCTGAGTAAGCCTGGGTAATTTTGTAGGATGATGCGCCAGCCTGCTCGGCCTGAGCGGCGATTTTCGCTTCCGCACCGGAGAGCGTGGTGTCAGTCACAGAGACGGACTGGGCAGCGAAAGAACCGAAGGAAGCGGCAAGAGCGATAACTGCAACAAAAGTTTTGATGTTTTTCATGATGGTTACCCTTTAATTAAGTTGTTTGTATAAGGCGTGTCGCCTTGATGTGATAAATAATAGACCGGTTAATCACCAACTAAAAGTAAAGGGATTTGCTGACTACATTCAAAATTTTTGAATAAATGCTATGCACCCGCTAAACGCTGAGGATGGGTATAGATTGTTGCCCTGCCCGGCTTGCAAAAACCCACCAGCGTCAGATTGCAGCGCTCGGCCACCTCGACTGCCAGCGTGGTTGCCGCCGACACCGCAAACAGAATCTCCACGCCGCACATGGCGGACTTCTGCACCATCTCATAGCTTGCCCGGCTGGAGACCAGCGCCGCCCCCTGCTGCCAGCCTGCGCCTTCCCGGGCGCGATGGCCCAGCAGCTTATCCAGCGCCACGTGTCTGCCAACATCCTCGTGCCCGCCAATCAGTTCACCCTCGGGCGCGATCCACGCGGCGGCATGAGTGCAGCCGGTGAGCTGGCCGACCGGCTGGACGCTGCTCAGTTGGCGCAGCGCCCGATCCAGGTTCGCCAGATCGAACGTCTGGGTAAAAGGCAGCGGGGCGACCGGCTTGCCAATATCGTTAAGCTGCTCCACGCCGCATACGCCGCAGCCGGTACGGCCCGCCAGCGCCCGGCGACGCTCCTTCAGTCCCATAAAGCGACGACTGGAGAGCTCAATCTGTACCTCCAGGCCATTACAGGAGGGCACAACCTCCATCCCATAGATCTCCGCTGGGGCATCAATAATGCCTTCCGACAGAGAAAATCCCATGGCGAACTCGGTGAGATCCTTCGGCGAGGCCATCATCACCACGTGTGAAATCCCGTTGTAGACCAGCGCGATAGGTACCTCTTCCGCCAGGCTGTCCGGCTGAGGATGCTGTAGATCATCACGTTTCCAGAGCATCACCTCGCGACACCCTGTGATATCGGTCGACTTTTTAGGAGTAGAGAGCATTTTATTGTTCACTTTTTGTTAACTGAATGGGAACAGGCCTGGCGACATTGTGGTATTCTGGCGGCAATTCCTCCAGCGCGAGGAGGACCATCCTATTCTGAACCTTTACGGCCATGCCCGCAAAGCGTAAAGACTCGAGAGCACCATTCGAGACAATGTCGATATAAATAAAAAAAGTAAGGAGCGACCCCATGCAGGTCAGCAGAAGACAGTTCTTTAAGATCTGTGCTGGCGGTATGGCAGGTACAACGGCAGCCGCACTGGGCTTTGCACCCAGCGTCGCGCTGGCGGAAACACGGCAGTATAAGCTGCTGCGCACCCGCGAAACTCGTAACACCTGTACGTACTGCTCCGTTGGCTGTGGGCTATTAATGTATAGCCTTGGCGACGGTGCAAAAAATGCCAAATCATCCATCTTCCATATTGAAGGGGATCCGGATCACCCGGTGAACCGCGGTGCATTGTGTCCAAAAGGGGCCGGACTGGTGGACTTCATCCACTCCGAAAGCCGCCTGAAATATCCGGAATACCGCGCACCAGGTTCTGATAAATGGCAGCGTATCAGTTGGGATGAAGCGTTCGATCGCATCGCCAAACTGATGAAAGAGGACCGCGACGCAAACTATATCGCGCAGAATGAGCAGGGCGTGACCGTAAACCGCTGGCTCTCTACCGGTATGCTGTGCGCCTCTGCGGCCAGCAATGAAACCGGCTATTTATCCCAGAAATTTACCCGCGCACTCGGCATGTTAGCCGTCGACAACCAGGCGCGTGTCTGACACGGACCAACGGTAGCAAGTCTTGCTCCAACATTTGGTCGCGGTGCGATGACCAACCACTGGGTCGACATGAAGAACGCCAACCTCATCGTGGTGATGGGTGGGAACGCGGCAGAAGCGCATCCGGTGGGTTTCCGCTGGGCGATGGAAGCCAAGATCCACAATGGCGCGAAGCTGATTGTCGTCGATCCGCGCTTTACGCGAACCGCCTCGGTCGCGGATTTCTATGCGCCTATTCGTTCCGGTACTGACATCGCTTTCCTGTCAGGCGTCATGCTGTACCTGCTGAATAACGAAAAATATAACCGTGAATACACCGAAGCCTATACCAACGCCAGCCTGATCGTGCGGGAAGATTTCGGCTTTGATGACGGTCTGTTTACCGGCTATGACCCGGATAAACGCAAGTATGACAAAGCCAGCTGGAACTATGAGCTGGACGAAAACGGCTATGCGAAACGCGACATGACGTTGACGCATCCTCGCTGCGTATGGAACCTGCTGAAAAAGCATCTGGCTCGCTATACGCCTGAGGTTGTAGAGAACATCTGCGGTACGCCAAAAGCTGACTTCCTGAAGGTTTGCGAATACATCGCCGAAACCAGCGCCCACGATAAGACCGCGTCGTTCCTCTACGCGCTCGGCTGGACGCAGCACTCGGTCGGTGCGCAGAACATTCGTACCATGGCGATGATCCAGCTGCTGCTCGGCAACATGGGCATGGCAGGCGGCGGCGTTAACGCCCTACGCGGCCACTCCAACATTCAGGGTCTGACCGACCTTGGCCTGCTGACCCAAAGTCTGCCGGGCTACATGACGCTGCCGAACGATAAGCAGAGCGATCTGGAAACTTACTTCGCGGGTAACACCACGAAACCGCTGCTGGAAGGCCAGGTTAACTACTGGAGCAACTACCCGAAATTCTTCGTGTCGATGATGAAAGCCTTCTACGGCGATAAGGCGACGGCAGAGAATAACTGGGGCTTTGACTGGCTGCCGAAGTGGGATAAAGGCTACGACGTCCTGCAGTATTTCGACATGATGGCGAAAAACGAGGTGACGGGCTACATCTGCCAGGGCTTTAACCCGGTGGCATCGTTCCCGAATAAAAACAAGGTTGTCTCGTCGCTGTCGAAGCTGAAGTTCCTGGTCACTATCGATCCGCTCAATACCGAGACCTCGACCTTCTGGCAGAACCACGGCGAGCAGAACGACGTCGACTCATCGAAAATCCAGACCGAGGTGTTCCGTCTGCCATCCACCTGCTTCGCGGAAGAGGACGGCTCCATCGTCAACTCCGGTCGCTGGCTACAGTGGCACTGGAAGGGTCAGGACGCTCCGGGCGAAGCGCTGAACGACGGTGAAATTCTGGCAGGCATCTTCCTGCGCCTGCGTAAGATGTACGCGGCAGAGGGCGGTGCGAACCCGGAACAGGTTCTGAACATGTCCTGGAACTACACCACGCCGGAGAACCCTTCTCCGCAGGAAGTGGCGATGGAGAGCAACGGCAAAGCGCTGGAAGATATCATCGACCCGGCGAGTGGCAAGGTGCTGGCGAAGAAGGGCGATCAGCTCTCCTCCTTTGCCCATCTGCGCGACGACGGTACCACTTCCAGCGGCTGCTGGATCTTTGCCGGCAGCTGGACGCCGGACGGTAACCAGATGGCGCGCCGTGACAACGCCGATCCGTCAGGGCTGGGGAATACCCTCGGCTGGGCATGGTCGTGGCCGTTGAACCGCCGCATCCTCTACAACCGTGCCTCGGCGGACCCGCAGGGTAAACCGTGGGATCCGAAACGCCAGCTGCTCTCCTATGCCAATGGTAAATGGGTGGGCGCGGATATTCCGGACTACAGCACTGCGCCTCCGGGCAGCAACGTTGGTCCGTTTATCATGCTGCAAGAGGGCGTCGGACGTCTGTTCGCCATCGATAAGATGGCGGAAGGGCCGTTCCCGGAGCACTACGAGCCGTTTGAAACGCCGCTGGGCACCAACCCGCTGCATCCGAAGGTGATCTCTAACCCGGCAGCCCGCGTGTTCAAAGATGATATGGACGCGATGGGTAAAGCGGATAAGTTCCCGTACGTAGGGACCACTTACCGCCTGACTGAGCACTTCCACTACTGGACCAAGCACGCGCTGTTGAACTCAATTGCGCAGCCGGAGCAGTTTGTGGAGATCGGCGAGAAGCTGGCAGGCAAGCTGGGCATCGTCCAGGGCGATACGGTGAAGGTCTCCTCTAACCGTGGCTATATCAAGGCCAAAGCGGTGGTGACCAAGCGTATCCGTACTCTGAACGTGCACGGCCAGGAAGTCGACACCATCGGGATACCTATCCACTGGGGTTATGAAGGCGTGGCGAAGAAGGGCTTTATTGCCAATACGCTGACGCCGGTTGTTGGTGATGCGAACACGCAGACGCCGGAGTTCAAGGCGTTCCTCGTGAACGTGGAAAAGGTGTAACGGAGACGACCTATGGCTTATCAATCGCAAGACATTATCCGTCGTTCCGCGACTAACAGCTTTACCCCCGCGCCTCAGGCGCGGGATCACCAGCTCGAGGTAGCGAAGCTTATCGACGTGACCACCTGTATCGGCTGTAAAGCCTGTCAGGTGGCCTGTTCCGAGTGGAACGACCTCCGTGATGAGGTCGGTCATAACGTCGGGGTCTATGATAACCCGGCGGATCTGACGGCCAAATCCTGGACGGTGATGCGCTTCTCGGAAGTCGAGCAGAACGACAAACTGGAGTGGCTGATCCGTAAGGATGGCTGCATGCACTGTGCCGATCCCGGCTGTCTGAAAGCCTGCCCGTCTGAAGGGGCAATCATTCAGTACGCTAACGGCATCGTCGACTTCCAGTCTGAGCAGTGCATCGGCTGCGGCTACTGCATCGCCGGCTGTCCGTTCGACGTCCCGCGCCTGAACCCGGAAGATAACCGCGTCTACAAATGCACCCTGTGCGTGGATCGCGTGACCGTCGGCCAGGAGCCAGCCTGCGTGAAGACCTGTCCAACTGGCGCTATTCACTTTGGTTCCAAAGAGGATATGAAAACGCTGGCAGGGGATCGCGTCGCAGAGCTGAAAACCCGTGGGTACGATAACGCGGGCCTGTACGATCCGGAAGGCGTTGGTGGTACGCACGTCATGTACGTGCTGCACCATGCCGACAAGCCGAATCTCTACCACGGCCTGCCGGAGAACCCGGAGATCAGCGCCACCGTGAAGTTCTGGAAAGGTATCTGGAAACCGCTCGCCGCCGTCGGCTTTGCGGCGACCTTTGCCGCCAGCGTCTTCCACTACGTGGGCGTCGGTCCAAACCGCGCTGACGATGATGAAGACAACCTTCACGATAAAAAAGATGATGAGGTGCGCAAATGAGAAAACGTGACACCATCGTGCGCTACACCGCGCCGGAACGCATCAACCACTGGGTCACCGCCTTTTGCTTCGTGCTGGCGGCGGTGAGCGGGCTGGGGTTTTTCTTCCCCTCCTTTAACTGGTTGATGAATATTCTCGGTACGCCGCAGCTGGCGCGGATCCTCCACCCCTTCGTTGGGGTGGTGATGTTTGCCTCGTTTATCATCATGTTTTTCCGCTACTGGCACCACAACCTGATCAACCGGGACGATATCTTCTGGGCGAAAAACATCCAGAAAATCATCGTTAACGAAGAGGTCGGCGACACCGGGCGCTATAACTTTGGCCAGAAGTGTGTCTTCTGGGCAGCGATTATTCTGCTGGTGCTGCTGCTGGTCAGCGGGATTATCATGTGGCGTCCGTGGCTCGCGCCGTACTTCTCCATCCCAACAATCCGTCTGGCGATCATGCTGCATTCATTTGCCGCAGTCGGGCTAATTGTGGTTATTATGGTGCATATCTACGCCGCCCTTTGGGTAAAAGGCACGATTACCGCCATGGTAGAAGGATGGGTAACGAAAACCTGGGCGGAGCGACACCACCCGCGCTGGTATCGTGAAGTCCGGAGCAAATCGGAAAAAGAGGCTGAATGAGTATTCGCATAATCCCGCAAGATGCGTTGGAGAAAGGCGAGAAACGTGCGGCGGAAGCTATTCCGCCGTTACTGTTTCCCAGGCTGAAAAATCTCTACAACCGTCGGGCAGAACGCCTGCGCACGCTGGCCGAGAGTAATCCGCTGGGTGACTATCTGCGCTTCGCCGCGCTGGTGGCCCATGCCCAGGAGGTGGTGCTGTACGATCATCCATTAACCATGGATTTGACCGCACGCATCAAAGAGGCTGCCGATCAGGGCAAGCCGCCGCTGGATATTCACGTCCTGCCACGCGACACCCACTGGCATAAGCTGCTGCACTCTCTGATTGCCGAGCTGAAACCAGAGATGAGCGGCCAGGCGCTGGCGGTGATTGAGAATCTGGAGAAGGCCTCGACTCAGGAGCTGGAAGAGATGGCGAGCGCCCTGTTCGCCAGCAACTTCGCGGCGGTGAGCAGCGATAAGTCGCCGTTCATCTGGGCGGCGCTGTCGCTCTACTGGGCGCAGATGGCCAGCCTGATCCCGGGTAAAGCCCGCGCCGAGTATGGCGAGCAGCGTCAGTTCTGCCCAGTCTGCGGATCCATGCCGGTCTCCAGCATCGTGCAGATTGGTACTTCGCAGGGGCTGCGCTATCTGCACTGCAACCTGTGCGAAACCGAGTGGCACGTGGTACGCGTGAAGTGCAGCAACTGCGAGCAAACCCGCGATCTGCACTACTGGTCGCTGGACAACGAGCAGGCTGCGGTCAAAGCGGAGAGCTGCGGCGACTGCGGTACTTACCTGAAGATTTTATATCAGGAAAAAGACCCGAACGTAGAGCCGGTGGCCGACGACCTGGCATCGCTGGTGCTGGACGCCCGTATGGAGCAGGAGGGCTTCGCCCGCAGCTCCATCAACCCGTTCCTGTTCCCGGGTGAAGGGGAGTAATCCTCTGTGACACTGCCGGGCGGCGCTACGCTTGCCCGGCCTACATATGAATGCCCCCTTCCGCTACTCCTCCTCGTTACCGCCCTCTTCGTATGAACCGAAGGGTTTCGCTGGCAGCACGATAAAGATCCCTTCAAAGATAGCCCCGGCGACGTCGTTGCCGAACAGCTCGACCTGCAGCTGCACGCGGGCTTTGCGGCCGCGCGCCAGACGATCGAGATCGCCGCTGAGGGAACCCAGGTCGGCAATGGCGCTGGGTCGGCCGGTGATAGGATGGCTGTAACGAATGTGGGCGTCGGCAAGAATAATGGTGCCGCCGAGATGGCGCTCCCGCAGCATCAGCCAGATCAGCCCCCAGCCGGTCAGCGTGGCGAGAGAGAAGAGACTCCCGGCAAACAGCGTATGGTGCGGATTCTGGTTTCCCGTCTCCGGCATGGTGGTAATAAACTTCTGCCCGGTGTACTGCTGAATACGTACGCCCATCTTCTCGCTCAGCGGAATATGCTGGTACCAGGCCTGCTGTAGCTGTCCGCACCAGTCGCCACGATGCAGAATATCGTCCAGCGTGGCGACGGGTTTCATCATCAGAAAGTGACGCAGCGGCGTGGTTTGCGGGGCGGTGATCTCGCCTTCGTTGATAAACCCGAGCTTGGCGAAAAACTCCACGGCGTCCTCACGGGCGCTACAGGTAACCCGCTTAACCCCCTCCTGCCGTGCTACTGACTCCAGGGTCATCGCCATCAGCGTGCCCAGCCCTTTATCCTGTACCTCTGGGTGCACGGCCATAAAGCGAATCGAGCCTTCGTTATCGGCGTTGATATAGAGCCGCCCGACGGCAACCAGCTGGCCCTCTTCATCCAGCACCATCTGATGATGCGCCATCGCATCCCAGGCGTCGCGCTCGGAGCCGCGCGGCTGGTGGAGGGGCTTGCGTAGCATTTCCCAACGAAACGCGTAGTAGCGCTCTAACTCTGCTTCGGTTTGCGGTACGCGAAGATGATACATAGCAGCACTCTCTCTTGTGACCTGGGGCCAGGCTAGCTGCTGGCTCATACTTGCAGCCAGAAGGTAACCGGACCGTCGTTAACCAGCGAAACCTGCATATCGGCAGCGAACTGCCCGGTTTGCGTAACCATTTCCTGCTGGCGGCAGCGCGCAACAAAATAGTCATACAGCGCCTCGGCACGATCTGGCGCAGCGCCCCGGGAGAAACCGGGACGCATGCCGCGCTCGGTATCCGCCGCCAGCGTAAACTGCGACACCACCAGTACGCTGCCACCGGCCTGCTGAACGTTCAGGTTCATCTTGCCGTCGGCATCGCTAAAGATACGGTAGCCTAATACTCGTTCGCAAAGACGGTTCGCTTTTTGCTCGTCGTCCTCTTTTTCGACACCTAACAGCACCAAAAGTCCTGGGCCAATTTCACCCGTCACGTTACCTTCCACGGTCACGCTGGCACGGGAAACACGCTGAATTAATGCAATCATGGTTGGTCTATTGTCTCTTGCTCTGCGGCTAATTTGAGTTTGCGGTACTCCCCGAGAGTGACAGTTATTTCAGCGCCAAGCAAGACGATACACCAGGTCCAGTAGACCCAGACAAAGAGGATCGGCACCACCGCCAGCACGCCGTAAATGAGCTGATAGGAGGGAAACATGGTGATATAGAGCGCGAACGCCTTTTTTCCCAGCTCAAAGAGCAGCGCCGCCACCAGCGCGCCGACAACGGCATCGCGGTTAGGCACCCGGGTAGTGGGTACGATGCTATAGAGCAGCCAGAACGAGAGCCAGGAGAGGATCAGCGGGAATATGCGCAGCACATGATCTATCACGCTATCCAGCTCGGTAGCCCAACGCAGCGAGAGCAGATAGGAGCTAATCGCCAGGCTTGCCCCCGCCAGCAGCGGCCCGAGCGTGAGGATCATCCAGTAGACGGCAAACGAGTAGACCTTTGGCCGCGCCCGCTTGCTGCGCCAGATGGTATTCAATGCACTATCAATGGCATACATTAACAGCAGCGCGGTGACAATCAGGCCGCACGCCCCCACCGCCGTCATTTTGCTGGAGTTGGCCACGAACTGCTCAATATAGCGCTGGATAATATCGCCAGTCGATGGCAGGAAATTGGCAAAAACAAAGTGCCGAAGCTGCAGACTGACGTCGTTAAACATTGGAAACGCAGCGAATAGCGCAAAGATCACCGCCACCAGCGGCACCAATGAGAGCAGCGAGACGTAGGCGAGATTCCCCGCCAGCGTCGTCATATTGTCTTCGTCGATTCGCTGCCAGAGCAGCTTGAGCCACGCCCGCAGCGGGCGAGTATGGTGGCTGGCTTTATGATGAACGGTTTTTAGCATAGCTGTTTTGCAAAGTAGTTCGGTATCGTCTCTTTTCCGGTCACCAGAATTGAAGTAATACCCAACTGGTTAGCTCCCTCTATATTATCGGCGTTATCGTCAAAAAAGACCGCATCCTCGGCGGAGAAACCCTCTTCCCGCAACAGCGCCTGGTAGATGCGCGCCTCGGGCTTGCGCATCCCCATCTCTTGGGAGAGGTAGATCTTATCCGCTGCGGCGCGAACCTCAGGATACTGCTCCGGCCAGAAGGTGGTGTGCAGGCGGTTAGTGTTGGAGAGCACCACCACGCGATGCCCCTGCGCACGTAGCCTATGCATGATGTCGATCACCTCCGGACGCAGGCCGACAAATACCGCCTGCCAGCCGTGGGAGAACTGCTCATAGCTCAGCGGCAGCGACATCTCCTCGCACAGCGCCTCGGCAAAATCCTCATCCGACAGTTCGCCCCGCTCGTGACGATGAAACGCCTCACCCATGGTAAAACTTTGCTTCAGCGTTGCCAGCGGAACCCGGCTGAGATCGCTCCATGCACCCAGCACGCGATCGAAATCGATATCAACAATCACGTTACCTAAATCAAAGATATAGAGCATGTTTCTCTCCTTGTTGGCCGTGGAGAGTTAACTGTAGCGGGAAATCCAGACGGTGAATAGCTGCTCTGCCACAGATTCAGGCAGGAGGGGTTTGGAGAGAGGCATAAAAAAAGCCGCTGAATTTCAGCGGCTTTGATCGTCATGCGAAAAACAGATTACGCGTCGCGAGGACCACGCATCGCACGTTTACGGTCGTTCTCGGTCAGGTGACGTTTACGGATACGGACAGAGGTCGGGGTGACTTCTACCAGTTCGTCGTCATCGATGAACTCCAGCGCCTGCTCCAGGGACATCTTGATCGGCGGAACCAGAACCGTTGCTTCGTCGGTACCCGACGCACGCATGTTGGTCAGTTTCTTACCGGTCAGGCAGTTCACGGTCAGGTCGTTAGAACGGCTGTGAATACCGATGATCTGGCCTTCATACACTTCAGCACCGTGACCCAGGAAGAGCTTACCGCGATCCTGCAGGCTGAACAGCGCAAACGCGACTGCTTTGCCCTGGCCGTTGGAGATCAGCACGCCGTTGTTACGCTGGCCGATTTCGCCCGGACGCACGTCGTCGTAGTGGCTGAAGGTGGAGTACAGCAGACCAGTACCGGAGGTCATGGTCATGAACTCGGTACGGAAGCCGATCAGGCCACGCGCCGGGATCAGGTAGTCCAGACGAATACGGCCTTTGCCGTCAGGGATCATGTCTTTAACATCGCCCTTACGCTCGCCCATCGCCTGCATAACCGAGCCTTGATGCTGCTCTTCGATATCCAGGGTCACGTTTTCGAACGGCTCCTGCATACGGCCATCGATCATACGGTTGATAACTTTCGGACGGGAAACCGCCAGCTCAAAGCCTTCACGACGCATGTTTTCGATCAGAACCGACAGGTGCAGCTCACCACGACCGGATACACGGAATGCATCAGAATCGTCAGTCTCTTCCACGCGCAGCGCCACGTTGTGCACCAGCTCTTTGTTCAGACGGTCAAGGATCTGACGCGAGGTCACAAACTTACCTTCTTTACCGCAGAACGGCGAGGTGTTGACGTTGAAGAACATGGTCACGGTCGGCTCATCAACGGAGAGGGCCGGCAGCGCTTCGACGTTTTGCGGATCGCAAAGGGTGTCGGAGATGTTCAGCTCGCCCAGACCGGTGATCGCGATGATATCGCCCGCTTCAGCTTCGGTGGATTCAATACGCTCCAGACCGAGATGGGTCAGTACTTTACCCACTTTACCGTTGCGCGTTTTGCCTTCGCTGTCGATCAGGGTGATCTGCTGGTTCGGCTTCACCTTACCGCGCTTGATGCGGCCGATGCCGATAACGCCAACGTAGTTGTTGTAGTCCAGCTGGGAGATCTGCATCTGGAACGGACCGTCAAGGTCAACGTTCGGCGCCGGGACGTGGTCAACGATCGCCTGATACAGCGGGGTCATATCTTCCGCCATGTCAGTGTGGTCGTTACCCGCGATACCCTGCAGGGCCGATGCGTAGATGATCGGGAAGTCCAGCTGCTCGTCGGTAGCGTCGAGGTTTACGAACAGATCGAAGACCTGATCGACAACCCAGTCAGGACGCGCGCCCGGACGGTCAACCTTGTTGATAACGACAATTGGCTTCAGGCCATGCGCAAACGCTTTTTTAGTTACAAAGCGGGTCTGCGGCATCGGGCCGTCCATAGCATCGACCACCAGCAGTACGGAGTCTACCATGGACATGACACGTTCAACTTCACCACCGAAGTCGGCGTGACCCGGGGTATCAACGATGTTGATACGGTAGTCATTCCATTTGATAGCGGTGTTTTTCGCGAGGATGGTAATCCCACGCTCTTTCTCCAAATCGTTGGAGTCCATCACGCGTTCAGTAGTCTCAGCGCGCTCGCTGAAGGTACCGGATTGCTGCAGCAGCTTGTCAACCAGGGTCGTTTTACCATGGTCAACGTGCGCAATGATGGCGATGTTACGCAAATTTTCGATCACAACTTTGCCTCAGGCATTAGAAATAGCGCGTTATTGTACACGTATTAATCGCAGTACAGAACAGGATCACAAAGAACCTTTACAAACAATACAGAAAGTAAGGCTTTGTGATCGGTTTCACGGAGCGGTAGAGAGCCGCCTTAATGTAAATTGCACCAATATGGTGCACCTGGATCGCGCAGATGCACTATATTGATGCAAGATATCCATTATGGTGCAGCCCTTTTGCACTATGACGTGCATGATAGCGCCTTTTGGGGGTGTTTTAAAAGTTGGCACAGATTTCGCTTTATCTTATGCAAGGCGATTGTGCCACTTATAAAGTGTAGAACCTCGTTACCACGACGACCAAAAATTCCGGGAGAGTTAAGTATGTCCGCTGAACACGTTTTGACGATGCTGAACGAACATGAAGTGAAGTTTATCGATCTGCGCTTCACTGATACCAAAGGTAAAGAGCAGCATGTCACTATCCCAGCCCATCAGGTTAACGCTGACTTCTTTGAAGAAGGCAAAATGTTTGATGGTTCTTCGATTGGTGGCTGGAAAGGCATCAACGAATCCGACATGGTGCTGATGCCGGACGCCTCTACCGCTGTTATTGACCCGTTCTTCGAAGAGTCTACCCTGATTATCCGTTGCGATATCCTTGAGCCAGGCACACTGCAGGGCTACGATCGTGACCCGCGCTCCATCGCTAAACGCGCTGAAGAGTACCTGCGCTCCACCGGCATCGCAGATACCGTTCTGTTCGGGCCAGAGCCAGAGTTCTTCCTGTTCGACGACGTTCGCTTTGGTGCCAACATCTCTGGTTCCCACGTGGCTATCGACGATATCGAAGGCGCATGGAACACCTCCACCAAATACGAAGGTGGTAACAAAGGTCACCGCCCTGCAGTGAAAGGCGGTTACTTCCCGGTTCCGCCGGTTGACTCCTCTCAGGACATCCGCTCCACCATGTGTCTGGTAATGGAAGAGATGGGCCTGGTTGTTGAAGCTCACCACCACGAAGTGGCAACCGCAGGTCAGAACGAAGTGGCTACCCGCTTCAACACTATGACCAAAAAAGCGGACGAAATTCAGATCTACAAATATGTCGTGCACAACGTCGCGCATCGCTTCGGCAAAACCGCGACCTTTATGCCAAAACCGATGTTCGGCGATAACGGTTCCGGTATGCACTGCCACATGTCTCTCTCTAAGAACGGCACCAACCTGTTCTCTGGCGACAAATATGCTGGCCTGTCTGAAGAAGCCCTGTACTACATTGGCGGCGTAATCAAACACGCCAAAGCAATCAACGCCCTGGCGAACCCGACCACCAACTCCTACAAGCGTCTGGTCCCGGGTTACGAAGCACCGGTTATGCTGGCCTACTCTGCCCGTAACCGCTCTGCCTCTATCCGTATTCCGGTAGTGACCTCGCCGAAAGCGCGTCGTATCGAAGTGCGCTTCCCGGACCCGGCTGCTAACCCGTACCTGTGCTTCGCTGCCCTGCTGATGGCTGGTCTTGACGGTATCAAGAACAAGATCCACCCGGGCGAAGCCATGGACAAAAACCTGTACGACCTGCCGCCGGAAGAGGCGAAAGAAGTTCCGCAGGTTGCTGGCTCCCTGGAAGAGGCCCTGCAGGCCCTTGATGCAGACCGTGAGTTCCTGACCGCAGGCGGCGTATTCACTAACGACGCGATCGATGCCTACATCGCTCTGCGTGTTGAAGAGAACGACCGCGTTCGCATGACGCCGCACCCGGTTGAGTTCGAACTGTACTACAGCGTTTAATTGTTGTAAGACTCAGTCAATTTTTGCTCTGGCCTTGCTGGAGCAAAAAAGATGCTGACGATTTGAAGTTGCCGTGGAAACTTTAGCCCATCCCTGATGGGCTTTTTTCTCCGCCAACAACCTGATATTACGCGCTTTTTAACCATAAAAAGCTATAATGCACTAAAACAGTGCAACTCATTTCAGGAGACTGCTTAATGGCAACTGGCACGCTGCCCGATGCTGGGCAGATCCTCAACTCTCTAATCAACAGCATCCTGCTGGTTGATGACGAGCTGGCGATTCACTATGCGAACCCCGCCGCTCAACAGCTGCTGGCACAAAGTTCACGCAAGCTGTTTGGTACCCCCCTGCCGGAGTTGCTGAGCTACTTCTCCCTCAATATCGCCCTGATGCAGGAGAGCCTGGAGGCCGGACAAGGGTTTACCGATAACGAAGTGACGCTGGTGATCGATGCCCGCTCGCACATTCTCTCCGTGACGGCACAGAGGTTGCCGGAGGGGCTGATCCTGCTGGAGATGGCACCGATGGATAACCAGCGACGCCTGAGCCAGGAGCAGCTGCAGCAGGCCCAGCAGGTCGCCGCACGCGATCTGGTGCGGGGCCTCGCCCATGAGATTAAAAACCCGCTAGGCGGTCTGCGCGGCGCAGCGCAGCTGCTGAGCAAAGCGCTGCCCGATCCGGCGCTAACCGAGTACACCAAAGTCATTATCGAGCAGGCGGACCGGCTGCGTAACCTGGTTGATCGCCTGCTGGGACCGCAGCATCCGGGCATGCACGTGACCGAGAGCATTCACAAAGTCGCCGAACGCGTAGTGAAGCTGGTCTCGATGGAGCTACCGGAGAATGTCACCCTGGTGCGTGACTATGATCCCAGCCTGCCAGAGCTACCGCACGATCCTGACCAGGTTGAGCAGGTGCTGCTGAATATCGTGCGTAACGCCCTGCAGGCGCTGGGGTCAGAGGGTGGCACCATTACGCTGCGCACCCGCACAGCCTTCCAGCTGACGCTGCACGGCACGCGCTATCGACTGGCGGCGCGTATTGATATTGAGGATAACGGTCCGGGCATCCCGTCGCACCTGCAGGATACGCTCTTTTATCCGATGGTGAGCGGACGCGAAGGCGGAACCGGACTTGGGCTGTCGATCGCCCGCAGCCTGATCGATCAACACTCCGGCAAAATTGAATTTACCAGTTGGCCGGGTCATACCGAGTTTTCGGTTTACCTGCCAATTAAAAAATGAAGGTGACGATGATGCAACGAGGGATAGCGTGGATTGTTGATGACGATAGCTCCATCCGCTGGGTGCTTGAACGCGCCCTCACCGGGGCTGGCTTGAGTTGTACAACGTTTGAAAGTGGTAATGAGGTGCTCGACGCGCTGACCACCAAAACCCCGGATGTGCTGCTGTCGGATATCCGCATGCCGGGCATGGACGGGCTGGCGCTGCTGAAGCAGATCAAACAGCGTCACCCTATGCTCCCGGTCATCATAATGACCGCCCACTCCGATCTCGACGCAGCCGTCAGCGCCTACCAACAGGGGGCCTTTGACTACCTGCCAAAACCGTTCGACATCGACGAAGCTGTGGCGCTGGTTGAGCGAGCCATCAGCCACTATCAGGAGCAGCAGCAGCCGCGCAACGTGCAGGTTTTCGGCCCGACCGCGGATATCATCGGCGAAGCGCCCGCCATGCAGGATGTGTTTCGCATCATTGGCCGTCTCTCCCGCTCCTCGATTAGCGTGCTGATCAACGGCGAATCCGGGACCGGTAAAGAGCTGGTGGCCCATGCCCTGCATCGCCATAGTCCGCGCGTCAAAGCGCCCTTTATCGCGCTCAACATGGCCGCCATCCCGAAAGATCTCATTGAGTCCGAGCTGTTTGGCCATGAGAAAGGTGCGTTTACCGGCGCGAATACCGTCCGCCAGGGGCGTTTTGAACAGGCCGACGGCGGCACGCTGTTCCTGGACGAGATTGGCGATATGCCGCTGGACGTACAGACGCGCCTGCTGCGCGTGCTGGCGGACGGACAGTTTTACCGCGTTGGCGGCTATGCCCCGGTGAAGGTGGACGTGCGCATTATTGCCGCTACCCATCAGAACCTTGAGCTGCGGGTGCAGGAGGGGAAATTCCGTGAGGATCTGTTTCACCGCCTGAACGTCATCCGCGTACACCTGCCGCCCCTGCGCGAGCGCCGGGAAGATATTCCCCGTCTGGCGCGCCACTTTTTGCAGGTTGCCGCCCGCGAGTTGGGCGTTGAAGCCAAGCAGCTGCATCCGGAGACCGAGGCGGCGTTAACCCGCATCGCATGGCCGGGCAACGTTCGCCAGCTGGAGAACACCTGTCGCTGGCTGACGGTCATGGCTGCCGGTCAGGAGGTGCTCATCCAGGATCTCCCCAGCGAGCTGTTTGAAACCACGATGCCCGACAGCCCGACCCAGACGCTGCCGGACAGCTGGGCCACGCTGCTGGCGCAGTGGGCAGACCGCGCTCTGCGTTCCGGTCATCAAAATCTGCTCTCTGAGGCGCAGCCGGAGATGGAGCGCACCCTGCTCACTACTGCCTTGCGGCATACCCAGGGGCATAAGCAGGAAGCGGCAAGATTGCTCGGGTGGGGTCGCAATACCCTGACGCGCAAGCTGAAAGAGTTAGGAATGGAGTAGCGAAACGCGGTTGCCCCGGCAGGCGTCACGCCACCGGGGAAGCCGTTAAATGACCCGTGAGAACTGCTGCAGTCGCGCCTTCTGGCGTAGATAGGCATCAAAGCACATGCAGATATTGCGGATCAGCAGTCGGCCTTTCGCCGTCACCTGAATGCCATGCGCATCCACCGCCACCAGCCCGTCTTTTGCCAGCGGCGCGAGCAGGTTTAAATCCTCCGCAAAGTAGTCGGCGAAATTAAGGTTCCACTCTTTTTCCACTTCGCTAAACGCCAGCCGGAAGTTACAGATCAGTGATTTGATGACGTCCCGGCGAATACAGTCATCCTTTGTCAGGGCAATGCCTCGCCACAAGGCATTACCGGTATCGTCCACCTGCTGATAGTAGTGCTTCAGCTCTTTCTGGTTCTGCGCATAGCAGTCGCCGATCATGCTGATAGCCGAGACGCCCATCCCCAGCAGATCGCTATCGCCCTGCGTGGTATAGCCCTGAAAGTTGCGGTGCAGCACCCCTTCGCGCTGGGCCACGGCCAGCTCGTCATCCGGGCGTGCAAAGTGATCCATGCCGATAAACTGATAGCCCTCTTCGGTAAGCGAGGTGATCGTCTGCTGCAGAATATCCAGCTTCTGCTGCGCTGAGGGCAGATCGGCATCCTTAATCTTGCGCTGCGCGGCAAAGAGCGTCGGCAGGTGCGCGTAGTTAAATACGCTCAGCCGATCCGGGTTCAGCTCCCCAACGCGTTTCAGGGTGAAGGCAAAGCTCTCTGGAGTCTGCTTCGGCAGGCCGTAGATCAGATCGATATTGGTGGAGGTAAAGCCGATCTTCCGCGCATGACGTAATAACGCAAAGATAAACTCTTCATCCTGCTCGCGGTTAACCAGCCGCTGCACCTCTTTGTTGAAGTCCTGTACGCCCATGCTCAGGCGGTTAAAGCCCTCGGCGCGCAGGTGGTCGAGTACGTTCAGCTCTATTTCACGCGGATCAACCTCGATAGAGATCTCAGCATCGGCATTAAAATTGAAATGGTGGCGCAGCAGCCCCATCAGGCGGCTAATTTGTGCTTTGTTGAGATAGGTTGGCGTCCCGCCGCCCCAGTGCAGCTGGCTGACCTGACGGCCAGCAAATAGCGGCGCACGATGGATAATCTCCTGCTCAAGCGCATCGAGATACTGGTCTGCCTTATGCTGCTGGCGGGTGACGATCTTATTGCAGCCGCAGAAGTAGCACAGCCGGTGACAAAATGGGATATGCACGTAGAGCGACAGCGCACGCTCAGGGTAGCGAGCAACGGCCTGCTGAAAATCCGCTTCGCCAAAGGTCTCGGCGAACTCAAGGGCAGTCGGGTAAGAGGTATAACGCGGCCCGGAATAGTTATATTTCTGGATCAGGGCCAGATCCCAGTCGATTAACTGCGAAGACATGCTCACTCCTTCGGATAGCGTCGCTGGCGACGACGGCGGCCTGGCCTGACTCCCTGACGGAGTGCAAGCCGATTGCGCAGCCACTTTTGTCGCTGCGACAACCGTCGTAGTTTAACGAATAACCACGCCAGATAACACATAACCGGAAGGGTTATAAGCAGGACGGGCAAGCCCATGCTGTAAAGCCTGTCGTCCAGGGATCAGTTGCCGCCTTTGAGCAGGCGCATCATATCCTCTTTTTCCTCTTCCTCTTCCTCGTCTTCATCATCATAGGAGAGGCCAAGCTGCTGCATCAGCGCATCAATGCGGTCCAGTTTTGCGTCTACCCACGCCTGATCTTCGGCGCTCAGGGTATCGCCCTCTTCCAGACGCTCCAGTAGCGCATCCAGGCGCTCATCAGTTTCCAGCAAATCCAGTTCAGCCTGCGGTGAAAGCATAGGTTTCTCGCTCTTGGGTTTATGCTGACGGGTGACCGGAGTAGCGGTTACGCCCAACGGTACGGGGGTTTTACTGCCGATACGGGGATCTTTCTGCTGCTTCTGACCACGGGAGCCGGATGCGCCATCGCTGGCGGCCGTACGGCTGCCAGCCGCATTACCACGATGCTTTTTCTCACGCTTGCGATCGCGTGCTTCCTGGTTAATTTCTTCGCGTGTTTTACGACGCGATTTTGCGGGGCCTTTGCCACGCGGAGCCGATGCAGATTTATTCATCATAGTTGGTCTTTAAGCCGTTTTATTCAGTATAGAATTGCGGCGGAATCTAGCAGAAAGCAAGCAAAGAAAAAAGGCGACAGAGTAAACTGTCGCCTTTTTTCTTGACCACCCACCCTCAGCGGGTTAACTATTCCATGTTTGCTTACAACCGACCCTGTTTATCCCTTAGCATGAACGTTCCCTGTTGCGGTCCATTTCCCTGTGTCTCACGTCTCCTGACGTTTGCCATCCTGGCTATCCAGCGTCTTCGCCTCCTGGCGCTCCTGACCCCTTTTCCTTAAGTCACGTTCCCCGGCGCTCCTCGCCTTTGCGCAATACTTTACCTTGTTCAAAAAAAGTGACAAGACGCAAAAAGGCATAAAAGGCTAAATTCAGAAAATTCTAATCAATCAACCCTTTGATTTTAAACATTTTAGCACTTTTCTAAACCTGCAATTACTCTGAAATATCGCAGACCTAAAGTAGTTAATATCTTACAGAGTCTATAGCCAGTGGTGCCAGGAAAGGGGCATGGCGAGAAAAGCCGCCTTTTTCCTGCGTTCAGGTATAATCCCCCAAAGCTTTACTTATGGAGACGACCGCTTTGACTAATTTGAATTATCAACAGACGCACTTTGTTACCAGTGCGCCTGATATTCGCCACTTACCCGCCGATACCGGAATAGAAGTGGCCTTTGCTGGCCGTTCCAACGCGGGTAAATCGAGCGCCCTGAACACCCTGACGCATCAGAAAAGCCTGGCGCGTACCTCCAAGACACCGGGCCGTACCCAGCTCATCAACCTGTTTGAAGTGGCAGACGGCAAGCGTCTTGTTGACCTCCCTGGCTACGGCTACGCCGAAGTCCCGGAAGAGATGAAGATCAAATGGCAGCGCGCGCTGGGTGAGTATCTGGAGAAGCGCCAGTGCCTGCAGGGCGTGGTGATCCTGATGGATATTCGCCACCCGCTGAAGGATCTCGATCAGCAGATGATCCAGTGGGCCGTTGAGAGCAATATTCAGGTGCTGGTGTTGCTGACTAAAGCCGATAAGCTGGCAAGCGGCGCACGAAAGGCACAGCTGAATATGGTGCGTGAAGCAGTACTGGCTTTTAACGGTGACGTACAGGTTGAAGCGTTCTCGTCCCTGAAGAAGCTGGGCGTGGACAAACTGCGAGCGAAGCTGGACAGCTGGTTTAACGATTTGACGCCGGTAACAGAAGCAGACGCCGAAGCGTAACCCAATAAAAAACGCCCCAGTCATTACTGACTGGGGCGGCTAAAATATTCAGCCAAATCCGATTACGTGAAGTAAAAGGTCTGAAAGATAGAACATCTTACCTCTGTACCCTACATCTTTAACTCTACTCTTTTTTTAGACAGTTACAAACGCTTTTTGTAATTTTTTTTCATTCTTTACATAGGGAATTCTAATGATCATCACAAAAAGCTCTATCTTATGTTGCTTACTTACATAAAACTGCGCTATTACGCCAAAGGCTAGTGCGCCAGATCCCAGTTTTCACCACTGCCTACCTCCACCAGCAATGGAACATCCAGCTGGGTGCTGTTCTCCATCAGCTCATGGATCTTCTGTGAAACCTGCTCCACGTCGTCTTTGTGCACTTCAAATACCAGTTCATCGTGAACCTGCATAATCATACGCACGCGCGGCTGCTCCGCCTGTAGCCACGCATCCACGGCGATCATTGCCCGCTTGATGATATCTGCCGCCGTCCCCTGCATCGGGGCGTTAATCGCCGCACGCTCAGCGCCAGCCCGGCGCGCCGCGTTGCTGGATTTGATATCCGGCAGATAGAGGCGACGCCCCTCTAACGTTTCAACGTAGCCCTGCTCTTTCGCCTGCGCCCGGGTACGTTCCATATACTCACGCACGCCTGGATAGCGCTCAAAATAGAGATCCATATACCGCTGCGACTCTTTGCGCGGAATATTCAGCTGGCGCGACAGACCAAAAGCGCTCATGCCGTAGATTAGACCAAAGTTGATCGCCTTCGCGCTGCGGCGCTGGTCGTTCGATACGCTCTCCAGCGGCATACCAAACACCTCTGCCGCCGTGGCGCGGTGGATATCCTGACCCTCGGCAAAGGCGGAAAGCAGACCCGGGTCGCGGGACAGGTGCGCCATGATGCGCAGCTCAATCTGCGAGTAGTCCGCAGAGACAATGACGTAATCCTCCGGGGCGATAAACGCCTGACGGATGCGCCGTCCTTCCTCGTTTCGCACGGGGATGTTCTGCAGGTTCGGATCGGTGGATGAGAGCCGTCCCGTTGCGGTGACCGCCTGATGATAGGAGGTATGTACGCGTCCGGTTTTAGGGTTGATCATCAACGGCAGCTTATCGGTATAGGTCGATTTCAGCTTCGACAGGCCGCGATGCTCCAGAATGACCTTCGGCAGCGGGTAGTCCAGCGCCAGCTCCTCCAGCACCTCCTCTGAGGTTGAAGGTGCACCGCCCGGCGTCTTCTTCAGCGGTTTAATGCCCTGCTTTTCAAACAGGATGACCTGCAGCTGTTTGGTTGAAGAGAGGTTAAACGCCTCACCGGCGATCTCATGGGCCTTTTTCTCCAGCTCGGCCAGACGCAGCGTGATCTCCCCAGAGTGCTTATGCAGCACCGCCGGATCGATCTTCACCCCGTTACGCTCGATGCGGGAGAGCACCGGCACCAGCGGCATCTCAATGTTCTGGAAGATATTCAGCGGACCGGCATGTTTCTCCAGTTTTGGCCACATCTTGAGATGCAGCTGTAGCGTGACGTCAGCGTCTTCCGCCGCATAGTGTCCGGCCTGCTCCAGCGCGATCTGGTTAAAGGTCAGCTGATTTTTACCCTTGCCGGCAATCTGCTCAAAGGTAACGGTCTGGTGCTTCAGCCAGCGATCGGAGAGGCTGTCCATATCGTGACGTCCGGCGACGCTATCGAGAATGTAGGATTCAAGCATGGTGTCAAAGGCAATACCGCGCAGCTCAATGCCGTAGTTTTGCAGAATGCCGCGATCGAACTTGAGGTTCTGCCCCACCTTCAGCGCTTTTTCATCTTCCAGAATCGGCTTTAACAGCTCGAGCACCCGATCGCGGGAGAGCTGCTCTGGCGCATCCAGGTAGTCATGTGCAACCGGCACGTAGGCCGCAAGGCCCGGCTCGGTAGCAAACGACAGGCCTACCAGCTGGGCGCTGACGTTGTCCAGGCTGTCCGTTTCGGTATCAAAGGCAAATACCGGTGCCTTCTTCAGTCGCGTAATCCACTCGTTTAGCGTTGGCTCATCAAGAACGGTGACATAGTGCTCTGCGGAGAGCGGGGTGGCAGGCTCATCATCTTCAACCTCAACGACAGGAGCGGCCTGCGGCTTCGCGGCCGGTTTCGCCCCTTTACCCTGCAACCATGTTCCCGCTTCGACATCCGCCGTCCAGCGTTTAAATTCGTATCGCTTAAACAGGCTTAGCAGCTCGTCTGCGGCTGGCTGCTGTACCGTCAGCTGTTCGCAGGTGAGATCCAGCTCGACGTCGGTCTTGATAGTGGCCAGCTGATAGGAGAGGCGAGCAACCTCTTTATTCTGCTCCAGCTTCGCCGCCATGGTTTTTGCACCGCGGAAGCTCAGGCTGGCAATCTTATCGGATTCGCTAAACAGCGTTTCCAGACCGCCCAGACCCTGTAGCAGTGCCTGCGCCGTTTTTTCACCGACGCCGGGCACGCCGGGAATGTTATCTGAGGAGTCGCCCATCAGAGCAAGGAAATCGATGATCAGCTCAGGCGGCACGCCATATTTATTGATCACCTCTTCCGGGCCAAGAATGGTATTGGTCATGGTGTTAATCAGCGTCACGTTCGGCGTCACCAGCTGGGCCATATCTTTATCACCGGTACTGATCAGCACCGGGCGACCCATTTTTTCAGCCTCAAGGGCCAGCGTACCGATAACGTCATCCGCCTCGACGCCGGAAATGGCCATTAGCGGTAGGCCCATCGCTTTTACCATCGCATGCAGCGGCTCGATCTGCGATCGCAAGTCGTCAGGCATCGGCGGACGGTGTGATTTATAGTGCTCAAACAGCTCGTCACGGAAGGTCTTCCCTTTGGCATCAAACACCACGGCGGCATGCGTGGGCTGATACTGCAGGATCAAGCTTCTGAGCATGTTCAGTACCCCGTACATTGCGCCGGTTGGCTCTCCCGCGCTGTTGGTCAGCGGTGGGAACGCGTGATAAGCGCGATAAAGATAGGAAGAGCCATCAACGAGGATTAGCGGGTTTTCTGGGATCTGAACCATGATATCCGTGCCTGTTTAATAATTTATGGTTAAAGGATGCCACATACCGGACGAAAACTTGAGTTTTTCACGGTAATTCGTGGAAAAGATTTCCGGATCGTCGCGATCGTTCGCATTATTATCCTGTGGATAACTTTGTGCATGCTTTTTTGCTGAAGAAATAATAGACCATGTAATATTGGCGGGGCTGTTTATTTATCTATTAAAATTAAACAGATAGAAAAAGGATCGCGATCCTTATGTCCGTTAAGCGGCAATTTACTCCATGTGGATATAAGGTTTTGCCCATGCGTTTGATTGATACGACGGACAGTCAGTCACGCTTAATTCATCCGGCGCGCTGTTTTTGAACAACATCAATATGTCGTACTACAGGATCTATAAAAAAGCCGGTCATTGACCGGCTTTATGATTACTTCTGGCCAACCAGATATTTTACCGTTGCAGCATACTGCTGGACGAAAACGTCCATGCTACTGGTATCCATCCCCTGCGGGTTAACCTGGTATTTGCCGTTAACAAACATCGCCGGTACGCCCTGCAATTGCAGATCGGCAGCGGCTTTCTCTTGCTGGGCAACCAGGGATTTCACTACGAAGCTGTTCCAGGCGGCGTCATAGTCTTCGCCTTTAATACCAGCATCAACAAACACTTTGCGGATATCGGCTACGGTTGTGACGGTCTGGGTCTTCTGCACCGCTTCAAACATGGGGGCAGTGATCTTATCTTCTACGCCCAGTGCCATCGCCACAGCCCATGCCTGGGTCAGATCTTTGCCCAGCGGCCCCAGAAACTCGACGTGGTATTTGGTCATCTTGGTGCCTTCCGGCAGCTGCTGTTTCACCGTGTCGGAAACGTGCCATACGCGTTCAAAATCGTAGCAGTGCGGGCAGTAGAAAGAGAAGAACTCCAGCACCTGCGGCTCTCCCACCGCCGGTTTATCAAGGGCGATATACTGTTTTCCCTCGGTGAATTGAGCCGCAGACGCGCTAAATGCCAGAATGAGACCTGCCAGCGCCAGCCAAATTTTCTTCATGGTTAATACTCTCCTGAAAGTGTCAAATTAATACATCGGCGTAAGTTGCAGAGGCGGTTCTTGCAGAACCTTAACCTGCTCAATAAAGGTCAGAGTTTGCCTGTGCCAATAGTCTTCCCCGGTTAGCCACGGGAAATTTTTGGGGAATGCGGGATCGTCCCAGCGGCGGATCAGCCATGCCAGATAATAAACCATACGCATGGCGCGTAAAGGTTCAATGAGGGCGATTTCATCGGTTTTAAATTCGCTAAATTCCTCATAGGCCTCAATAATCGTCTCAAGCTGCATGCGCCGCTCGGCCTTATCGCCGTTGAGCAACATCCACAGATCCTGAACCGCAGGGCCGTTACGGGCATCATCGAGATCGACGAACAGCGGCCCGTCGCGCCAGAGAATGTTCCCGGCATGGCAGTCGCCGTGCAGGCGCAGCAGATCGAAACGCGTATGCCACTGCGCCATCACCGCCTCGATAAGGGAATCCGTGGCGTTAAGGAAGGCAGCTTTCAGGCCAGAAGGGATAAGCGCCGACTGTTCAAAGACGTTTCGAGGCTCAATCAGGTACTCATTGACGTCGATAGAGGGGCGGCTGGTAAACGTTTTTTTACGCCCGGTTTGATGCAGGCGGCCAAGGTAGCGCGCCACCCACTCCATCTGATCCAGATTATCGGCTTCGAACTGACGACCGCCGAGGCTGGGGAACACGGCATAGTAGTATCCTTGATGAGTCAGCAGCGTCTGGCCGTTAAATTCAAGCGGGGCCGCAACCGGAACCTCATTATTCATCAGCTCGTGGGCGAACTGGTGCTCCTCAATAATTTGCTCTGCCGACCAGCGCTGCGGACGGTAAAATTTCACCACGTAGCGGCGGCGATCTTCATCCTGAAACTGATAGACACGGTTCTCGTAACTGTTGAGCGGGGTAAGGCCAGAATCCACCCGGATCCCCTGTTCAAACAGCGCATCCATGATGGTATCCGGGTGTAGCGTCTGGAAAGTAAAAGCGTTGTCGTTCATCCCATCATCCGGAAATTACTACGAATAGTTCAGGATATCATTTCGTAGCGCATTCAGTTGCACCGCTTACAACCTTTTACTCTTTAATTACGCCCCGGGCGCGCAGCAAGGCAGTTTTGAAATCCTCTTCGTAATCTTTCTGGATCCCAGGGATAGCGGCATCCTTTGCCGAGTCGCGCATTTTGAGGTGATAGATCAGAATATCGTCAGAAAGATCGGCCAGCTCGCCGTCATAGCCTGACTCCTGCGCCAGTTTTTGCAAAAATTGCATCAGATTAAGCTCGGGTTCTTTTTGCCAGGCGGGCTGGAGGAGTTCAATTACTTCATTCAGACGTTTACATTTCATGGTCAGTGCTCCTTACTCGTGAGAGACACACGTTAGCAGGGTCAAACCCACAATAAAAGAGGCGATATTAGTGAATAGTGGACTGGACATCACCGGTGTCGTACTGGCCGGCGGCAGAGCGTCGCGTATGGGGGGAGAAGATAAAGGACTGTTGCTGCTTAACGGCATTCCGCTCTGGCAGCACGTCGTAAGCCGTCTGGCTAAGCAAGTAAGCCGTGTTGCGTTGAGTGCTAACCGCAACCTCGATCGCTATCGGGCCAGCGGCCTGGCGGTTATCGAAGATACGCTGAATGATTTTCCCGGTCCGCTGGCCGGTATGCTGGCCGTTATGCAGCAGACAGCATCCGACTGGTTCCTGTTTTGTCCGTGCGATACGCCGGGCATACCGTCCGATCTGGCAGCGAGACTGGCTTCTGAGCGGAAGGATGCGCCGGTAGTATGGGTGACCGACGGTGAACGCGACCATCCCACCATTGCGCTGGTTCATCGCCAGGTGATACCGCAGCTTACGGCTTATCTGGCATCCGGCGAGCGGCGGGTAATGCTATTTATGCGCCAGGTGGGAGGCCATGCCGTGGACTTTAGCGATTGCCGGTCGGCGTTTATTAATATCAATACGCCGGACGATCTCACCGGCAGGCAGGAGAAAAAATGAAGCCGATCCTCGCGATAGCCGCATGGAGCGGTACAGGGAAAACCACGCTGCTTAAGCGCCTGATCCCTGCTCTCTGTGAACGGGGCATCCGTCCCGGCCTCATAAAGCATACGCATCATAATATGGATGTCGATAAGCCCGGCAAGGATAGCTATGAGTTACGCAAGGCAGGTGCGGCACAAACCCTCGTCGCCAGCCAGCAGCGGTGGGCCTTGATGACCGAAACGCCAGACGAAGAGGCGCTCGACTTAACGTTTCTGGCCAGCAGAATGGATCACACGAAGTTAGATCTGGTTTTGGTAGAGGGCTTCAAGCATGAGCCAGTGGCGAAGATCCTGCTTTTTCGGGCAGATGCCGGGCATCGGGTGGAGGAGCTGGAAGTTGACGATCGCGTTATTGCGATCGCCAGTGATATAGCAATTTCAACTACAGTGCCGGTATTGGATTTGAATGATGTGGCTGGGATTGCTGATTTTGTAGAGCAATGGTTACGTTAATACGCCGGGCGGCGCTACGCTTGCCCGGCCTACAGAATCGGTCATTTCTGCGGCACAACGCAAAAAGGCCATCCTTACGGATGGCCTTCTGCTTGTTTGATGCCTGGCAGT
>NZ_DALZYX010000013.1:0-79195 GCF_031987975.1 Pseudescherichia sp.
CTGTTTCCGTGAAGTGATTCACGTTTGCCGTTTCGATGGAGGCGCATTATAGGGAGTTATTCAGAGCTGACAAGCGGAAAAACACAATTTTATTTCAACCGCTCATCTTTTCGTCATAACGGCTATTTTTGCTGCTTTTTAATCGTTGCGGGCAGCTCTGCAAGGCTATTCAGCACCCAATCCGCTGCATTTTCCGCCTCTGGCGTCACCGGTTTGCCGGTACGCACTAAGACTTTATGGCCGACGCCAGCCGCTGCCGCTGCCTGCATATCTTCTAATTTATCGCCGATCATATAGGAGGCGGCCATATCAATGTGCAGGAAGTCGCGCGCGGAGTTCAGCATCCCCGGATGCGGCTTACGGCAGTCGCACACCTGGCGGAACTCTTCCACTGCACCCTGGGGATGGTGAGGACAGTAATAGATGCCGTCCAGGTCAACGCCACGATCCGCCAGCGACCAGTCCATCCACTCGGTCAGGGTCTCAAACTGGGCTTCGGTAAACTTGCCGCGGGCAATGCCGGACTGATTGGTCACCAGCACCAGCGCGAAGCCCATCGCTTTTAACTCACGCATAGCGTCAATGACGCCATCGATAAACTCAAAGTCGTCAATCTCGTGGACATAACCATGATCGACATTAATCGTGCCATCACGATCGAGAAAAATTGCGGGTACTGATTGTGCCACCGGCTTACTCCTGAAAAAGGCATGTCGCGCTAGTATCTCATGTTTCACGCGGCAAGAAAGTGCTCATCATAGCGAGTTACATTGAATTAGACGTCTGGATGCCTTACCATCCGCTCTGTTTACGGTCACTGCCCGTATCTGGCAGAACAAAATGCCACGGCTAACTCATACGACAAAAATATTCTAATGATTAAACTTTCGAATATCACCAAAGTGTTCCAGCAGGGGAACCGCACCATTCAGGCATTGAATAATGTCAGCCTGCATGTCCCTGCCGGACAAATTTATGGCGTCATCGGCGCATCGGGTGCCGGTAAAAGTACGCTGATTCGCTGCGTTAACCTGCTTGAGCGTCCGACGCAGGGCAGCGTTCAGGTTGGCGGTGAAGAGCTGACCACCTTATCGGAAGCGCAGCTTACCCGCGCACGCCGCCAGATTGGCATGATTTTCCAGCACTTTAACCTGCTGGCTTCCCGTACCGTCTACGGCAACGTGGCGCTGCCGCTAGAGCTGGATAACACCCCGGCGGCCGAAATCAAGCGTCGCGTGACCGAGCTGCTGGACCTGGTAGGCCTGGGCGATAAGCATGACAGCTATCCGGCTAACCTCTCCGGCGGCCAGAAGCAGCGCGTGGCGATTGCTCGTGCGCTGGCCAGCAATCCTAAAGTTCTGCTGTGCGATGAGGCCACCAGCGCGCTGGATCCGGCCACGACCCGCTCTATTCTCGAGCTGCTGAAAGACATTAACCGTCGTCTCGGCTTAACCATTCTTCTTATTACGCATGAGATGGATGTTGTGAAGCGTATCTGTGACTGCGTGGCGGTGATCAGCAATGGCGAGCTGATTGAGCAGGACACGGTTAGCGAAGTGTTCTCCCATCCGAAGACGCCGCTGGCCCAGCAGTTTATTCAGTCCACGCTGCATCTCGATATTCCGGAAGATTACCAGCAGCGTCTGAAGGCGGAACCCGAAGCTGACAGCGTGCCGATGCTGCGCATGGAGTTCACCGGCCAGTCCGTGGACGCGCCGCTGCTCTCTGAGACAGCCCGTCGGTTCAACGTTAACAACAACATTATCAGTGCGCAGATGGATTACGCCGGTGGCGTGAAGTTCGGCATTATGCTGACCGAAATGCACGGCTCGCAGCAGGATACCCAGGCCGCCATCGCCTGGCTGCAGGAACATCATGTAAAAGTAGAGGTACTGGGTTATGTCTGAGCCAATGATGTGGTTACTGGCGCGTGGCGTCTGGGAGACGCTGGCGATGACCTTTGTCTCCGGCTTCTTTGGATTCGTGATTGGCCTGCCGGTGGGTGTGCTGCTGTACGTTACCCGTCCGGGGCAGATCGTTGAGAACGCGAAGCTCTACCGCACCCTCTCCGCGCTGGTGAATATCTTCCGTTCAATTCCGTTTATTATCCTGCTGGTCTGGATGATCCCGTTCACCCGCGTGATTGTCGGCACCTCCATTGGCCTGCAGGCGGCGATTGTGCCGCTGACCGTTGGCGCTGCACCCTTTATTGCCCGTATGGTAGAGAACGCGCTGCTGGAGATCCCGACCGGCCTGATTGAGGCCTCCCGCGCTATGGGCGCCACGCCGATGCAGATCGTCCGCAAGGTTCTGCTGCCTGAAGCGATGCCGGGACTGGTCAACGCGGCCACCATCACGCTGATTACTCTGGTGGGCTACTCCGCCATGGGCGGTGCGGTCGGCGCAGGCGGGCTGGGCCAGATTGGCTATCAGTATGGTTATATCGGCTATAACGCCACCGTAATGAACACGGTACTGATATTATTAGTCGTGCTGGTTTATCTGATTCAGTTCTCTGGCGATCGTATCGTCCGGGCAGTGACGCATAAATAGCGTTGTACACAACACAATCGACTCAGTGAGTTAAGGAAATAACATGGTGTTCAAATTTAAGACCTTTGCGGCGGCGGGTGCGCTGATTGGTGCTCTGGCATTGGTAGGCTGCGGCCAGGACGAGAAAGATCCGAACCACATTAAAGTGGGCGTTATCGTCGGTGCCGAGCAGCAGGTTGCAGAAGTGGCAGCAAAAGTGGCTAAAGACAAGTACGGTCTCGACGTTGAACTGGTAACTTTCAACGACTACGTGCTACCAAACGAAGCGCTGAGCAAAGGCGATATTGATGCTAACGCCTTCCAGCACAAACCGTACCTGGATCAGCAGATCAAAGATCGCGGCTACAAGCTGGTTTCCGCCGGTAATACCTTTGTCTACCCGATCGCTGGCTATTCCAAGAAGATTAAATCGCTGAGCGAGCTGCAGGATGGCGCGCAGATTGCGGTTCCGAACGATCCGACCAACCTGGGCCGCACTCTGCTGCTGCTGCAAAAACAGGGTCTGATTAAGCTGAAAGAGGGTGTTGGCCTGCTGCCGACCGTTCTGGACGTGACCGAGAACCCGAAAAACCTCAAAATTGTTGAGCTGGAAGCACCGCAGCTGCCGCGCTCGCTGGACGACGCACAGATTGCCCTGGCGGTCATTAATACCACCTATGCCAGCCAGATCAACCTGACTCCGGCGAAAGACGGTATCTTTGTTGAAGATAAAGATTCCCCGTATGTGAACATGATCGTAACCCGCGAAGACAATAAAGACGCGGAAAACGTGAAGAAATTCGTTCAGGCCTACCAGTCTGACGAAGTTGACCAGGCGGCGAACAAGGTCTTTAACGGCGGCGCAGTTAAAGGCTGGTAATCTCTCCTCGGTGTAATATCATTCAGGGCGGGCGCAAGCCCGCCTTGTCATTTATGCAGGCAACTGGTTCAATAACTGACAATTTGATCACTCATTGAGGAAATACTATGCGTGCTTTACCGATCTGTTTACTGGCACTCATGCTCAGCGGCTGCTCCATGCTAAGCAGATCTCCCGTCGAACCCGTACAAAGCAACGCAGCAACGCCGCCGAAAGCGGAGCCAGCTAAAGCGAAAGTGTCCCCTCCGGCTCCGGTCAGAGTCATCACCAACCCGGAAGAGCTGATCGGCAAGACGTTCCGCGATTTGGGCGAGGTCTCCGGTGATTCCTGCCAGGCGAGCAACCAGGACTCACCTCCGAACATCCCAACCGCCCGCAAACGTATGCAGATCAATGCGGCCAAAATGAAAGCCAACGCCGTCCTTCAGCACAGCTGCGAAGTGACCAGCGGCACGCCGGGCTGCTACCGCCAGGCCGTGTGCATCGGATCGGCGCTTAACGTTTCGGCGAAATGAGCACCTTTCAGTTTGCGCAGATAGGCGTTATTCGCTCCCCCTATAAAGAGAAGTTTGCCGTTCCGCGCCAGCCGGGGCTGGTGAAAAGCGGCGGCGGTGAGCTTCATCTCATCGCCCCCTATAACCAGGCCGATGCGGTGCGCGGGCTGGAGGCGTTTAGCCATCTCTGGCTGCTGTTTATTTTCCATCAAACGATGGAGGGTGGCTGGCGGCCAACCGTGCGCCCTCCCCGGCTCGGCGGCAACGCCAGAATGGGGGTATTTGCCACCCGCTCGACCTTTCGTCCGAATCCCATCGGCATGTCTCTGGTTGAGCTAAAGGGCATCCGTTGCCAGGGTGAGCAGGTGATCCTCGATCTGGGCAGTCTCGATCTGGTGGACGGCACGCCGGTAGTGGATATCAAACCCTACCTGCCCTTTGCCGAGGCGCTGCCGGACGCGAAAGCCAGCTACGCCCAGCAGGCCCCCCAAGCCACCATGCCGGTGAACTTTACCCTTGAGCTTGCCGAGCGCCTGCCGCAACTGGAAAAACGCTATCCGCATCTTCGGCAGTTTATTGTCGAGGTGCTGGCCCAGGATCCGCGCCCGGCCTATCGCCAGCAGGAGGAAGCAGGCAAGGAATATGCCGTCTGGCTGCTCGATTTTAACGTCCGCTGGCGGGTGACCGAGGCGGGCTTTGAGGTCTTTGCGCTGGAAGCGCGGTAAATTCTGCCCGCTCTCTTTTGACATAGCTGTCTCGCTGGTAAACTGAATCACTTTTTTTGTGTCAGGCCCGCGTTGGGCCTGTGCCCATCGTCCAAATGGAATCGTAATAACATGCGTACTAGCCAATATCTGCTCTCCACCCTGAAGGAGACACCTGCCGACGCCGAAGTGATCAGCCACCAGCTGATGCTGCGCGCCGGGTTGATCCGCAAGCTGGCCTCCGGGTTATACACCTGGCTGCCGACCGGCGTGCGCGTTCTGAAAAAAGTCGAAAACATCGTGCGTGAAGAGATGAACAACGCCGGTGCGATCGAGGTGTTAATGCCGGTGGTTCAGCCCGCTGACCTGTGGCAGGAGAGCGGTCGCTGGGAGCAGTACGGTCCGGAGCTGCTGCGTATTGCCGATCGCGGCGAGCGTCCGTTTGTTCTCGGCCCGACGCATGAAGAGGTCATCACCGATCTGATCCGTAACGAACTCAGCTCCTACAAGCAGCTGCCGCTGAACTTCTATCAGATCCAGACCAAATTCCGTGACGAAGTGCGTCCGCGCTTTGGCGTGATGCGCTCCCGTGAGTTCCTGATGAAAGACGCCTACTCTTTCCATACCTCGCAGGAATCCTTACAGCTGACCTACGACGCGATGTATGCCGCCTACAGCAAAATCTTCAGCCGTATGGATCTCGACTTCCGTGCCGTGCAGGCGGATACCGGCTCTATCGGCGGCAGCGCCTCCCACGAGTTCCAGGTGCTGGCTAAGAGCGGTGAAGACGATGTGATCTTCTCCGATACCTCTGACTACGCGGCCAACATTGAGTTTGCTGAAGCGCTTGCGCCGAAAGAAGCGCGCGCGGCGGCAACCCAGGAGATGACTCTGGTCGATACGCCGAACGCGAAAACCATCGCCGAGCTGGTTGAGCAGTTTAACCTGCCGATTGAAAAAACCGTTAAGACCCTGCTGGTGAAAGCGGTAGAGGGTGGCGCTTACCCGCTGGTCGCTCTGCTGGTACGTGGCGATCACGAGCTGAACGAAGTGAAAGCAGAGAAGCTGCCGCAGGTTGCCAGCCCGCTGACCTTCGCGACCGAAGCTGAGATCCGCGCTATCGTCAACGCCGGCCCAGGCTCCCTCGGCCCGGTGAATATGCCGATCCCAGTGGTTATTGACCGTACCGTTGCTGTCATGAGCGATTTCTCTGCCGGCGCGAACGTTGACGGCAAGCACTACTTCGGCATTAACTGGGATCGCGATGTGGCGACCCCGGAAGTCGCTGACATCCGTAACGTTGTTGCAGGCGACCCAAGCCCGGACGGCCAGGGTACCCTGCTGATCAAGCGTGGCATCGAAGTGGGTCACATCTTCCAGCTGGGCACCAAGTACTCTGAAGCATTGAAAGCGTCAGTCCAGGGTGAAGATGGTCGTAACCAGACGCTGACCATGGGCTGCTACGGCATCGGCGTAACGCGCGTGGTGGCTGCGGCCATTGAGCAGAACCACGACGAGCGCGGTATCGTCTGGCCGGACGCGATTGCGCCGTTCCAGGTTGCCATTCTGCCGATGAACATGCACAAATCCTTCCGCGTGCAGGAGCTGGCTGAGAAGCTCTACGCTGAGCTGAACGCGCAGGGAATTGAGGTGCTGATGGACGATCGTAAAGAGCGTCCGGGCGTGATGTTTGCTGATATGGAGCTGATTGGTATTCCGCACACCATCGTGATCGGCGATCGCAACCTCGACAGCGACGATATCGAATACAAATACCGCCGCAACGGCGAGAAGCAGCTGATTAAAACCGGCGACATCCTCGACTATCTGGTTAAAGTCATCAAAGGCTAACCTCTTCTCTGCCCGGCAAGCCTGCCGGGCAGATTCTACTCCCCGCCGCGCACCTTACCGCGCATCGCCTTTACCGATGACTTTTGCGACTTGGTCGCCAGACGTCGCTCTTTCGACGCCCGGGTTGGCCGCGTAGGACGGCGGCTTTTTTGCTCTACCATCAGCTCCTGAATCAACGACACCAGTCGGGCCAGCGCCGCTTCACGGTTCATCTCCTGGCTGCGGTACTCCTGAGCCTTGATCACCACCATTCCATCGCTGGTGATCAGATGGTGGCTCGCCGCCAGCAGGCGCTCTTTATACGCATCCGGCAGGCTGGAGGCCTTGATATCGAAGCGCAGGTGGATCGCCGTGGAGGTTTTATTGACGTGCTGACCACCCGCCCCCTGGGCACGAATGGCGGTCAGCTCGATCTCGCTGTCGGGAATGGCAACGCTGCGTGAAATCTCGATCATGCCGCGCTCTGCCAGGTTGTCAGGTGGATCTCCAGGTTATTCTCCGCATCAGAAAGCCAGATTGCGCCATCCTGGATGGTCGCCTGTAGCGCCATGGTGCGGGAGGCAAAGGCGCTCAGCTGGGCCAGCTGCTCATCGTCAAGATACCAGATGCTCAGGTTACTGAATCCAGCCAGCTTGTTCTGATTCTGCTGCCACCAGACCTGTGCCGCCCGGCTGTTGTAGGTGAAGAGTGCAACCTCTTTTGACTGGGTGCAGGCTTTCTTGATGCGCCGCTCCTCCGGCAGCCCCAGCTCAATCCACAGGTCGATCCCCAGATGATCGTTGCGCAGCCAGGCTTCCGGCTCATCCTCGGCGCTGAGGCCGCGGGTAAACTGCAGCCGTTCGTTGGCAAATTTGATCCACGCCAGCAGGCGCAGCATCATGCGCTCCTGGGTCTCAGAAGGGTGGCGCGCCAGGGTCAGGGTGGCATCAAGAAACTGGTTGCGGTCCAGATCGGCCACGTTCACCGTCGCTTTATAAATGGTTGCTTTCAATGCCATGTCATCGCTCCTTCGCAAAATAGCGCCCATTGTAGCAAACATTCGGTCCGCTGATATTGCCGGGATGAGTATGGTATAGTCACCTTGCTAAACAGAGTTAATCTTCGTAGGCTTAAACTTACATCCCACGGTGAAGTCAATACGCTGACAGGAGGGTATGTGGATAATTATTGTGAGTTAATACGCAAGCGGTATGCGGAAATTGCCAGCGGAGACTTAGGGTTTATCCCGGATGCGCTGAGCTGCGTATTAAAAGCGCTCAATGAAGTAGCGTCGGACGATCTGCTTCCTGAGCCCGTCAGGGAAAAGGCAGCCTATGCTGCCGCGAACTTACTGGTGAGCGATTATGTCAATGAATGAAACGTATCAACCCATCAACTGCGATGACTATGACAACCTTGAACTCGCCTGCCAGCATCATCTGTTACTGACGCTGACGCTGAAAGATGGCGAAGAGCTAAAGGCCAAAGCCAGCGATTTAGTCTCGCGAAAGAACGTTGAGTATCTGCTCGTCGATGCAGCAGGTGAAACGCGTGAACTCCGTCTCGACAAAATTGCCAGCTTTAGCCACCCGGATATCGGCACCGTTGTGGTGAGCGAATCCTGAACCTGTTCCAGCGGGCAGCATGCTGCCCGTCATTTCCGCCACGTCAGCCGTAACCCCTCAGCGCTATCCGCCAGCCCTGCCTGCGTCACAAACTGCCCTGCCGCCGCGATCGGCGTTTCGCCGTAAAACAGTATTGGCGTAGTATCCCGCAGCCAGGGAGCCACCCCCAGCTCCTGCCAGATCTTTTTCAGCTTACGTCCTCCCTGGCGTCCGGCCACGTAGAGCATCCCTGAGGCATGAAAACGGACCGATACCGGTTCGTCGGCACGCGGCGGGCGAATATCGCCCCCCGGCACCAGCGTTAGCTTCCCTAACCCAGCGGGCAGCGTCAGCGGCTCCAGAGGCCCAGGCCATGGAATAACCGTCTGCCGCTGGCCTGCCGTGCTTTTCACCCACCAGAGCTGGCCCTGAAAGCGACGGATCTCATGGGATCCCAGCACCAGACGCGGGGACGCATCTTCCCGGGCAAGGATCGCCTCCTGCCAGATGCGGGACAGCAGATCCCGCGACGGCATCGGCGCACCCAGCCCGCTTAGCCAGCGGCGCAGAAGTGCCGCCCGGCGATTGGCGCTCAGGGTCATCAGTGGGGCGAGGGTTAACGCCCCCTCTGCGCTGACTAAACTCGCCAGCTCCTCCGCCAGCAGCTCATCCAGAAGCTGCTCCTGCTCACCACACAGTGCTGCGCTGCGCGCCGCCGCGTTGGCAAAGTGCGGCCAGCGCTGCTTCAGCAAGGGGAGAACCTCAAGACGGATAAAATTGCGATCGTAGCTGGCGTCCTGATTACTCTCATCTTCGATCCAGCTTAGCCGATGGGCGCAGGCCCACTGCTCCAGCGCCTCGCGGGTTTCATTGAGCAGCGGGCGCAGCAGCAGGGTGCCGTGGAAAGGCAGCTCGGCAGGCATGGCTGCCAGCCCCGCCGGGCCGCTGCCCCGTTTCAGCGCCAGCAGCAGCGTCTCGCACTGGTCATCCTGATGCTGGGCGGTGACCAGCACCTCCCCCGCCCGCAGCGCGTCGGCAAAGGCCTGATAGCGCGCCTTGCGCGCCTGAGCTTCAAGGCCCAGCCCCTCCTCCGCCAGCGTCACGCGGACGATGCTCAGGGGCACATCCCAGCGGCTGCATACCTGCTGACAGTGGGCTACCCATGCGTCGGCGTTTGGGCTTAGCCCATGATGAACGTGGATCGCCCGCAGGGAAACGTCGGGCTGCTGGATGCGCCACTGCACCAGCTGGTGCAGCAGAACGGTGGAGTCCAGCCCGCCGCTAAACGCCACCAGAAACCGGCGGCGGGCGTGCAGGCTTTGCATAATAGGTAGAGGTGTCATTACTGCTGGTATAGCTCCAGCGGCAGACCGTCGGGATCGGTAAAGAAGGTGAAGCGCTTACCGGTAAAGGGATCGATACGCACCGGCTCGCACTCTACGCCGTGCTGTTGCAGGTGGGTAATGGCCCGCTCGACGTCATCCACGCTGAAGGCCAGATGACGCAGGCCGCAGGCCTCGGGACGGCTGGGCCGCGCGGGCGGGAAAGGAAAGGAGAAAAGCTCAATCACATACTCGCCGTTCAGCGCCAGATCGCCCTTCCATGAGTCCCGCTCTTCACGATACGCTTCGCTTTGCAGCGTAAAGCCTAAGATGTCGCAGTAAAACGCTTTGCTCTTTGCATAATCCGTCGCAATGATCGCGATGTGGTGAACCTTTTTTAAACCAAGCATAACCCCTCCTTTTTTCATGCCAACGTTACGACGCTGCGCATCCCTGCGCAAGAGGGTCACGTCTGTTTTAAGACCCTTACCCGGTAAACGCCATCCTCATCGCGCTTCGCACCGTGGATATCCGTTTCAAAACCGGGATAGTGGCGGCCGATAGCGCAGAGCATCAGCAGAAAATCGAGCACCGCCCGGCTCCGCTCGGTGATCATCTCTCCGGGCATCAGCAGCGGGACACCTGGCGGATACGGCAGGATCATATTGGCGGAGACGCGTCCTACCAGCGCCTCCAGCTCGACGGTCTCCACCTCGCCCTTGACCTGTAGCTGCCACGCCTGGTGCGGAGTCATGATCATATGCGGCAGCACGTCGAAGGCCTGGAGCATCAGGCGCGGTAGCTCGTGCTGGCAGATCAGCTTGTGGATCCCCTGAGCCAGATCCTGGATACGCATGTTGCGGTAGAAATCTGGATCTTCAGCATAGAGATCCGGCAGCATGTTTTTCACCCGCAGGTTGAGATCGTAGGCGCGCTTAAACTCCATCAGGCCACGCAGCAGCCCCATCGCCCGGGTTTTATCGATGCCGATGCTAAACAGGAACAGCAGGTTTTAGGGACCGGTTTTCTCTACCACTACGCCGCGCTCATCAAGGAATTTCGCTACCAGCGCGGCGGGAATGCCCTCCTCGCCCATATTTCCCTGCTCATCCATGCCGGGGGTCAGAATAGTAACCTTAACCGGATCAAGGAACATATGGTCGGCATCCGCCTCGCGGAAGCCGTGCCACGCCTCGCCCGGCGCAACCGGCCAGCAGTCGGCCTGGTCAATGTCTTCCGGCTGCCAGATATCGAAGAACCAGCCCTCCGCCTCATCTTTCAGCCGCTGCACCTCTTTGCGGAAGTGGAGCGCACGTTCGACGGAGCGGTTGATCAGCCGCTTACCGGGATTGCCCCGCAACATCGCGGCTGCCGTTTCAATAGAGGCCACCAGCGGATAGCTTGGCGAGGTGGTGGTATGCATCATGTAGGCTTCGTTAAAGGTCTCTTCGTCATATTCGCCTTTAACGTGGATCAGCGACGCCTGGGAGAAGGCAGCCAGCATTTTGTGCGTTGACTGGGTTTCAAAGAAGACTTTGCCCGCCACGCGGTCACCGCTCATGCCGCTCTTGCCCGCATAAATTGGGTGGAAGTTGGTGTAGGGAACCCATGCCGAGTCAAAGTGAATCGACGGCACGTCCAGGGTCTCCTTGATCCAGTTGGTGTTGTAGAGCAGCCCGTCATAGGTAGAGTTGGTGATCACCGCGTGAACCGGCCAGCTGGCGCCGTGCGTTGCCGCCACCTTCTCTGTAATGCTGTCGTGGCTGAACTCGCGGCGGGGAATGCCGCCTAAAATACCCAGCGCGTTGCGTCCCGGCTTGAGCCAGATCGGCACCACGTCGCTCATCATCAGCAGATGGGCCAGCGACTTGTGGCAATTGCGATCGATAAGTAGCGTGCTGCCGTCGGGCGCGGCGTACATGCCAACGATCTTGTTGGAGGTCGAGGTGCCGTTGGTCACCATATAGCTCTGCTCGGCGCCAAAGGTACGGGCGATATACTCTTCGGCCTCCAGGTGCGGGCCGGTGTGATCGAGCAGGGATCCCAGCTCGGTTACGGAGATCGAGACGTCGGCCTTCAGGGTATTGCCGCCGAAAAAGTCATAGAACAGGCAGCCCACCGGGCTTTTCTGGTAAGCGGTACCGGCCATGTGTCCGGGGGTACAGAAGGTGTACTTGCCCTCTTTCACATAAGTGAAGAGCGAGCGGGTAAAGGGTGGCGTAATATGCTCAAGATACTCGTTGGTATACTGGCGGATACGCGTCGAGATGCTGTCTGCCACGCCCAGCGCGTACTCAAAAAACCACAGCGCCATACGCATTTCGTGGGCGCTGACGTCCATCGTTGAGTGCGTATTGATAAAGGCGTAGAGCGGCAGATACTCATTAAGCTGGTTAATGTCGCTACACAGATCCAGGCCGTGCTGGTCCCAGTCAAAGATGACGCCGCAGATGCGCGGGTTGTGTTCGATGAGTTTTAACAGGTCGTTGCTGCTGGTGGGGTAGATGAGCTGGAAACCCTGCTGCTCCAGCGCAAGGTGAAGCTCTTTAAGCGGTTCGTCTTTATAAAAAACGCCCTGCTGTCCCATGATGGCGATGATATTCAATGCTTCCTCCGTGCGAATTCACAGATAAGCATAGTTGAGGAGAGTGGGTTTGGTAGGCCGGGCAAGCGCGAGCGCCGCCCGGCATTTTACCCGGATCAGGCGTAGCCGTAGCTCATCAGGCGCTGGTAACGGCGGTCACGCAGCTCCTCTTTGTTCAGCACGTCCAGATCGGCCAGATCTTCCAGCAGCTGCGCCTTCAGCGACGCGGCAATGGCTTCCGGGTTGCGGTGCGCGCCACCCAGCGGCTCCGGAATAATGGAGTCGATCAGCTTCAGCTCTTTCAGGCGCGGAGCGATAATGCCCATCGCATCCGCAGCCAGCGGCGCTTTATCAGCGCTCTTCCACAGGATGGAAGCACAGCCTTCCGGGGAGATCACCGAGTAGGTGCTGTACTGCAGCATGTTGACTTTGTCGCCCACGCCGATAGCCAGCGCGCCGCCGGAGCCGCCTTCACCGATAACGGTGCAGATCACCGGCACGTTCAGACGCGACATCTCACGCAGGTTGCGGGCGATTGCCTCGGACTGGCCGCGCTCTTCTGCGCCCACGCCTGGGTAAGCGCCCGGGGTGTCGATAAAGGTGATGATCGGCATGTTAAAACGCTCGGCCATCTCCATCAGGCGCAGCGCTTTGCGATAGCCTTCCGGTGCCGGCATACCAAAGTTACGGCGGATCTTCTCTTTTGTTTCACGCCCTTTCTGATGACCAATGATCATCACCGGACGTCCATCCAGACGTGCGATACCGCCAACGATAGCTTTGTCGTCAGCGAAGGCGCGGTCACCGGCCAGCTCGTCGAACTCATCAAACGCCAGGCGGACATAATCCAGGGTGTACGGACGCTGTGGATGGCGCGCCAGTTGCGCCACCTGCCATGCGCCGAGATCGGCAAAGATTTTGCGCGTCAGCTCTACGCTTTTTTCGCGCAGACGATGCACCTCTTCGTCGATGTTAATATCCAGTTTTTCATCCTGGCGGCTCACGGCCGTCAGGGAATCGATTTTCGCTTCCAGCTCGGCGATCGGCTGTTCGAAATCAAGGAAATTCAGACTCATAGTATTCCTGTATTAGTCAAACTCCAGTTCCACCTGCTCCGGGCCAACCAGGCCACGCAGATCGTTAAGTAAACGATCGCTCGGAGAGACACGCCATGTTGCACCAAAGCGCAACCGGGCGCGCGCATCCGCTCTCTGGTAGTAGAGATGCACTGGAATAGTTCCCGAACGGTGGGGTTCCAGAGACTGACGGAGTCGGTTTAAAAGCTGGTCATCAATTTGCCTGTCCGTCAGCGAGATAGCAAGCCCGCGAGCATATTTTTCCCGGGCTTCGTCAATGTCCATCACTTCGCGGGCGGTCATTTTAAGCCCCCCGCTGAAGTCATCAAAGCTGACCTGTCCGCTGACGATGAGTATGCGGTCTTTTTCCAGCAATTGCTGGTATTTATCCAGCGCGTCGGTGAATAACATCACCTCCAGACGGCCAGAACGGTCATCCAGCGTACAGATACCGATACGATTGCCGCGCTTGGTGACCATAACCCGCGCAGCAATGACGAGCCCCGCAGCGGTGGTGATCTTACCACGCTCTGTCGGGTGCATGTCTTTGAGCCGAAGCCCGCCGACATAGCGCTCAATCTCTTTTAAATACTGGGTAATCGGGTGACCCGTCAGGTAGAGTCCCAACGTCTCACGTTCCCCGTCCAGCACCACCTGCTCCGGCCAGCGCTGGCAGTTAGCGTAGGACTGCTCGATCTGGGCCGGCTCTTCCGCCAGCACGCCGAACATATCCGCCTGGCCAATCGCCTCGGCTTTGGCATGCTGATCGGCGGCTTTTAGCGCATCGTTCAGCGAGTTCATCAGCGCGGCGCGGTGCGGCCCGAGGCGGTCAAACGCCCCGGACATAATCAGTTTTTCCAGCACCCGACGGTTAAGCTTTTTGGTATCGGTGCGGGCGCAGAGGTCGAACAGCTCGCGGAAGTAGCCATCTTTATTACGTGCTTCCAGAATGGCTTCGATCGGGCCTTCACCCACGCCCTTAATTGCGCCAATCCCGTAGACAATCTCGCCGTCGTCGTTAACGTGAAAATGGTACAGCCCAGAGTTGATATCCGGCGGCAGGATCTTTAACCCCATCCGCCAGCACTCATCCACCAGCCCGACCACCTTCTCGGTGTTGTCCATATCCGCCGTCATGACCGCCGCCATAAACTCAGCGGGATAGTGGGCCTTTAGCCACAGCGTCTGGTACGACACCAAAGCATAGGCAGCGGAGTGCGATTTGTTAAATCCGTAGCCGGCGAATTTCTCTACCAGGTCAAAGATTTTGATCGCCAGCTCACCGTCAATGCCGTTCTTTCTCGCTCCGTCTTCAAAGACCGAGCGCTGCTTGGCCATCTCTTCCGGCTTCTTCTTACCCATCGCACGACGCAGCATGTCCGCGCCGCCCAGCGTATAGCCGGAAAGCTCCTGGGCAATCTGCATCACCTGTTCCTGATAGAGGATAATGCCGTAGGTTGGCTCCAGTACCGGCTTCAGGCACTCGTGCTGCCACTGTACGTCAGGGTAAGAGATCTCTTCCCGGCCGTGCTTACGGTCGATAAAGTTATCCACCATCCCGGACTGCAACGGGCCAGGGCGGAACAGCGCCACCAGGGCGATCATATCTTCGAAACAGTCAGGCTGCAGGCGTTTGATCAGATCCTTCATGCCGCGGGATTCAAGCTGGAAGACCGCGGTGGTTTCCGAGCGCTGCAGCATATCAAAACTTTTCTTGTCGTCGAG
Source organism: Pseudescherichia sp. (assembly GCF_031987975.1). Taxonomy (GTDB): domain Bacteria; phylum Pseudomonadota; class Gammaproteobacteria; order Enterobacterales; family Enterobacteriaceae; genus Pseudescherichia. The sequence goes on from NZ_DALZYX010000013.1 coordinate 14,752, forward strand.
GGGGATCGCAGCAATATCAATCGGCTCCAGCCCCTGCTTCGCCCGACGCGGGTTAATCATCTTCAGCGCCCAGTCGATGATCGTCAGCGTACGCAGGCCGAGGAAGTCGAACTTCACGAGACCCGCATACTCGACGTCGTTCTTATCGAACTGGGTTACCGGATGCTGCCCGGCTTCGTCGCAGTAAAGCGGTGCAAAATCGGTAATTTTGGTCGGCGCGATCACTACCCCACCGGCGTGCTTACCGGCGTTACGCGTTACCCCTTCCAGCTTGCGCGCCATGTCGATGAGGGCCTTCACCTCTTCATCGGCCTCGTAGATCTCCGGCAGCTGCGGCTCGGCCTCAAAGGCTTTCGCCAGGGTCATACCCGGATCCGGCGGCACCAGCTTAGAGATACGATCCACAAAACCGTAGGGGTGGCCCAGCACGCGGCCCACATCGCGGATCACCGCTTTCGCTGCCATCGTACCGAAGGTGATAATCTGCGATACCGCTTCGCGACCGTACATCTCCGCTACGTGGTCGATCACCTGATCGCGTTTCTCCATGCAGAAGTCAACGTCGAAGTCAGGCATGGAGACACGTTCCGGGTTCAGGAAGCGTTCAAACAGCAGGTCAAACTCCAGCGGATCGAGGTCGGTGATCTTCAGCGCGTAGGCCACCAGCGACCCTGCGCCAGACCCACGGCCTGGCCCTACCGGGACGCCGTTATCCTTCGACCACTGAATAAACTCCATCACGATCAGGAAGTAGCCCGGGAAGCCCATCTGGTTGATGACCTTCAGCTCAACGTCGAGGCGCTCGTCATACGCCGGGCGTTTTTCAGCGCGCACTGCCGGGTCCGGGAAGAGAAACTCCAGACGCTCCTCCAGCCCCTCTTTCGACTTCAGCACCAGGAAATCTTCGGTGGTCATCTCGCCGGTAGGGAACTGCGGCAGGAAGTATTCGCCGAGGCGTACGGTAACGTTGCAGCGCTTGGCAATCTCTACGCTGTTTTCCAGCGCTTCCGGGATGTCGGAGAACAGCTCGCACATCTCCTCTTCGCTGCGCATATACTGCTGCGGCGAATAGAGGCGCGGGCGCTTGGGATCGTCAAGGGTAAAGCCGTCGTGAATAGCCACGCGAATTTCGTGGGCGTCAAAGTCACCGCTGTCGATAAAGCGGACGTCGTTGGTCGCCACGACCGGCAGACCACGCGCCTGGGCCAGCTCAACCGCCGCGTGCAGATAGCTCTCTTCGTCAGGACGGCCGGTACGGATCAGCTCCAGGTAGAAGCGATCCGGGAAGTGGGTCTCGTAAAAGCTCACGCACTGATCGACCAGCGCCGCGTTGCCGCGCAGCAGGCTTTTGCCCACGTCGCCCATGCGTCCGCCGGAGAGCAGGATCAGCCCCTCGTTCAGCTCCGCCAGCCACTCCCGGTCGATCCACGGCCCCAGCGCGCCGTAGCCACGCTGGTAGGCACGGGAGATAAGCAGGGTCAGATTCTGGTAGCCGGTGTTGTTGGCGGCGAGCACCGTAATTTGGGTAAACTCGTCGCCCATGATATCGCTCTGGACGTGAAAATCCGCCCCGACGATCGGCTTCAACCCTGCTCCGTGGCCCGTTCCGTAGAACTTAACCAGACCGCAGAGGTTGGTAAAATCGGTGATCGCCAGTGCAGGCTGACCCAACGCGGCCGCCTTTTTTACCAGCGGTCCGGTCTTAGCCAGCCCATCGATCATGGAGTAGTCGCTGTGCACCCGCAGGTGAACAAAACGTGGTTCAGCCATCTTATCTTTAGCTTCCGCTTTACTTAGTTTGCTGCAGCAATCAGGAGACCAGCCCCAGCGCGCGTTTTACAGGCGCAAAGCTACGCCGGTGATGCTCTGTCGCGCCGTGCTCCGCCAGTCTTTCCAGGTGGAAAGCGGTCGGATACCCTTTATGCTGCGCAAAGCCATATTGAGGGAACGTCAGGTCAAGCGCGGCCATCTCGGCGTCGCGCGTGACTTTAGCAATAATGGAGGCCGCGCTAATCTCCGCGACCCGGCTATCCCCTTTCACCACCGCCATCGAAGGCATAGGCAGAGCCGGACAGCGGTTGCCGTCAATCAGCACATACTCGGGAACAACGGATAGCCCGGCCACGGCGCGCTGCATCGCCAGCATGGTTGCGTGCAGAATATTCAGCTCGTCAATTTCATGCGGCTCGGCGCGCCCCAGGCTCCAGCATAGCGCTTTTTCCTGGATCTCAGCAAACAGCGCCAGGCGGCGTTTTTCGCTCAGCTTTTTGGAGTCGTTGAGGCCAATGATGGGACGGGCGGGGTCAAGGATCACCGCGGCGGTAACGACCGCGCCGACCAGCGGGCCACGGCCCACTTCATCCACACCCGCCACTAAGTGGTGGTGCGGATAAATAAATTCATTCATTTTGCTAGCTCCAGCACAGCATCCGCCGCCTGTTCATCAGCGTTGCAGCGGATCTGCTGATGCAGTTCACGGAAAGTGTCATGCATGGCGTGGCTGGTGTTACCCCGGGCCAACAGGGGCAGCAGCGCATCCGCCAGCAGCTGCGGCTGGCACTCGTCCTGCAGCAGCTCTTTCACCAGCTCGCGCCCGGCCAGCAGATTAGGCAGCGAGACGTAGTCGGTCTTCACCAGCCGCTTAGCCAGCCAGAAGGTGAACGGCTTCATGCGATAACCCACCACCATCGGGCATTTTGCCAGCATGCACTCCAGCGCGGCGGTGCCAGATGCCAGCAGCGCGGCGTCGCTGGCGACCATCGCCTCGCGGCCTTTACCGTCCAGCAGGTGAACCACCAGATCCGGTGCGACCTCAGCTTTGATACGCTCAAATTGCTCCCGGCGCTTCGCGTTGACCAGCGGCACCACCACCTCTAAATCGGGATAGTGCTGGCGCAGGATCTGTGCGGTGCGCAGGAAGTCAGCGCTGAGCATCTCCACTTCCGCGCCACGGCTGCCCGGCAGCAGCGCCAGACAGTGGGCGTCATGTGACAGTCCGAGAGCATCGCGCGCGGCGTTTTTATCGGGATCCAGCGGCATGGCATCCGCCATGGTATGGCCGATAAAGCGGCACGGCACGTTGAAGCGGTCATAAAACGCTTTTTCGAAAGGCAGAAAAGCCAGCACCAGATCGGTGGATCTGCCTATTTTGAAAACGCGTTTCTGTCGCCAGGCCCAGACGGAGGGACTGACGTAGTGAATCGTTTTAATACCCTGCCGTTTGAGGTTGCCCTCAAGGGTAATATTGAAATCCGGGGCGTCGATACCAACAAAAACGTCCGGCTTAAGCTCGGTGAAGCGGCGCGTCAGGTCGGCGCGGATATGCAGCAGGCGACGCAGGCGGCCCAGCACCTCCACGATCCCCATCACGGCCAGCTCTTCCATCTCATACCAGGCTTCGCAGCCCTCGGCCTGCATCAGCGGGCCGGCCACGCCGACAAAGCGGGCGTTGGGCACACGCTGCTTGAGCGCACGGATGAGACCGGCACCAAGAATATCGCCGGAGGTTTCTCCGGCGACCAGGGCAATCGTAAGCGGACGATCGTCAATCATTAACGGATCAGGCCCCGCGTCGAGCGCGCAAAGAACTCGCTGAACGCCCGTACCTCCGGATGCGCTTCAGCCAGTTCAGCGATCTCAGGCTTAACCTCTTCCAGCGTCTTACCGCTGCGGTAGAGCAGCTTGTAGGCGTTGCGAATAGCAATCAGCGCTTCACGGCTAAAGCCGCGACGTTTCAGCCCTTCGATGTTAACCCCGAACGGCGTGGCGTGGTTACCCTGAGCAATCACGTACGGCGGCACGTCCTGAGCAACGCCGGAGCAGCCGCCAACCATGACGTGCGCGCCGATGATGCAGAACTGGTGAACCGCCGTCATGCCGCCGATAATGGCATGATCGTCTACCGAGACGTGGCCCGCTAACGTGGCGTTGTTAGCGAGGATACAGTTGTTCCCTACCGTACAATCATGCGCAACGTGTGCGTTGATCATCAGCAGGTTACCGCTGCCCACCTTCGTCAAACCACCGCCCTGTTCGGTACCACGGTGAATGGTTACGCTTTCGCGAATGCGGTTACGATCGCCAATTTCCACCCGGGTCGGTTCGCCAGCATATTTCAGATCCTGGTTCACTTCACCGATGGAGGCGAACTGATAGATCTCGTTGTCGCGGCCAATTTTGGTGTGGCCGTTAACAACAACGTGAGACTTCAGTACGGTACCCTCACCAATTTCAACATGGGGTCCAACAATACAGAACGGGCCAACGTGAACGTTAGCGCCAATAACGGCGCCCTCTTCCACAATGGCGGTAGGATGAACAAAGGCAGTTTTATCAATCACGTATCAGGCCTCCCGGCTACGTGCACACATCATAGTAGCTTCACAAACAACTTTACCGTCTACCGTTGCCACGCCCTTAAAGCGGGTCAGGCCACGGCGCGTTTTTTCGAACGTCACTTCCATGATCATCTGATCGCCTGGCACCACCGGACGCTTGAAGCGGGCTTCATCGATACCGGCAAAGTAATACAGCTCGCCAGGTTCCAGTTTTCCTACGCTTTTAAACGCCAGAATGCCGGTGGCCTGGGCCATGGCTTCCAGAATCAAAACGCCCGGAAAAATCGGTTTACCAGGGAAATGGCCCTGGAAAAAGGGTTCATTAACCGAAACATTTTTTACTGCGCGCAGAAAACGACCTTCTTCGAAATCCAGCACGCGGTCAACCAGCAAAAACGGGTAGCGGTGCGGCAGAAGCTCTAAAATCTCTTCAATGTGCAGAGTATGAGTGTCAGTAGTCAAAATACTCTTCCTGTCAAAAAATACTGAATGGCAATAATAACACGGCCCGCGGCAATCTAATGCCGTCAGGCCGAGAAGTTTGGGCGTAAAACGGGTGAATTATTCGTCTTGCTGCACGACCTTGCGCTCAAGAGCCTTGAGTCGCTTGCTCATGTCATCAATATTCATCACCAGCGCTGCTGTTTTTCGCCAGGTTTTATTGGGTTGCAGCGGGATACCCGATGAGTAGACGCCCGGTTCAGTAATGGGACGCATCACCATACCCATGCCCGTTACGGTGACCTTATCGCAGATTTCCATGTGACCGTTGATCACGCTCGCACCGCCAATCATGCAGTAGCGGCCAATTTTTAAACTGCCCGCCATGATGACACCGCCAGCAACTGCGGTATTGTCGCCAATCACGACGTTATGTGCAATCTGGCACTGGTTATCAATGATAACACCGTTGCCAATGATGGTATCGTCCAGCGCGCCACGGTCGATAGTGGTACATGCGCCGATCTCGACACGATCGCCGACGATCACCCGGCCAAGCTGGGGGATCTTCACCCAGTTGCCGCGATCGTTGGCATAGCCAAAGCCATCCGCACCGATCACGGTGCTGGACTGAATGAGGCAATTTTCACCGATCTCAATCTCGTGGTAAATGGTCACGTTGGCCCATAAACGCGAGCCTGCACCAATTTTCGTCTTTTTACCCACGAAGCAGCCTGCGCCAATCACGACGTTATCGCCTAGCTCAACGTCGGATTCGATAACGGCGTTTGCGCCAATAGAGACGTTGTTACCCAGCTTTGCCGTGGGATCAATTACCGCACTGGGGGCGATATCCTGTGCCGGCTGCGGCGTGGTATCAAGAATTTGTGCCATCCGGGCATACGTCAGGTAGGGGTTTTTCACTACCAGCGCGGGGCCGTGGGCAAAGGGAAGGTCGTCCTGCGTCATCACGACAGCAGAGGCCTGGCAAGCCGCCAGATGTTCACGGTATTTTGGATTTACCATGAAGGTGATTTGACCTGCTTTAGCGGACTGCATGGACGCAACGCCGGTGATGGCAATATCGCCATCACCGTGTAACTCTGCATCCAACTGTTGAGCTAAATCAGACAGTCGAATTGTAGACATTACTTATTTAACCTGTTTCAGCACATCAGCAGTGATGTCTTTTACGTCACTGCTGTTGTAAGCAACGGTATTTGCGTCAACAACCAGATCGATACCGTCGTCGGCTGCCACTTTCTTGACTGCAGTCTGGATACGGGTAACCAGCTTGCCACGCTCTTCGTTGGAACGACGTGCGCGATCCTGCTCAAAAGCCTGCGCTTTCTGGGAGAAAGCCTGGCGCTGAGACATGACGTCTTTTTCCAGCTTGCTACGATCGGAAGCTTTCATCGTTGAGCCGTCACGCTGCAGGCGCTGCATTTTGCCCTGCAGATCGTTTTCCTGGCTCTGTAGTTCGCTGGCGCGGCCTTTGAACTCGTTTTCCAGCGTTTTAGAAACACCGGTAGTCTGAGCGACCTGCTGGAACAGGGTGTTCATGTTAACGATCGCAATTTTATCTGCTGCCTGAGCAGAGGTAACCATCGCTAAACCGAGACCTGCAGCTAATAACCACTTTTTCACAATAAACTCCTTACCATCCCAATGTATCCGAAGATACCGTTCTTTGCGTGGCGAGGCGACCTGACGATCGCCTGCACCAGCGCTACACTACCTGTGCATTCCGTTGCGCAGAACAGTTACCAGGTTTTACCAATGTTAAACTGGAACTGCTCTGCTTTGTCCCCTTCGTATTTCTTAAACGGCTGGGCGTAGGAGAAGACCAACGGTCCCAGCGGAGACATCCATTGTAGTGCAATACCCGCAGACATACGGATATTGCTCGGATCGCTATAGTCCGGTACGCCAGCAGCGCGTGTTGCAGCGGTATCTTCCCAGTTAGTATCCCACACCGTACCCGCATCCCAGAAGACTGAGGTACGGATCGAGTTAGCATACTTCTCGCTGACAAACGGCGTCGGAGTGATCACTTCCAGGCTGGCGACGCCCATGGCGTTACCGCCTACCGCATCATCAGACTTACAGAGGGTACCTGCGACGTTAGTCTCGCAGTTCTCCTGGTAATTACCACCGTAGTAGACCGCTTTCGGACCGATGTTGTTGGACTGGAAGCCACGCACGGTGCTCGAACCGCCGGCGTAGAAGTTCTCATAGAACGGCATCTCTTTACCGCCTAAGCCGTCGCCGTAGCCCCAACGGGTACGGCCCAGCACCACCCACTTATGATCGTCATCAAGTGGGAAGTAGGATGCGGTATCCAGCGTAACCTTGTAGAACTCGTTATCCGAGCCAGGTACGGTAACCTTACCATTCAGGTTGACGCGCGAGCCATCCGTTGGGAAGTAGCCGCGGTCAAGGTGGTTGTAGGTCCAGCCGTAGTTAAAGGTGAAGTCGTCTGCGCTGTAGCCGTTATCGGTGTTCTGGGTGTTGGCGCTCTGCCCTACCGAGTCGAGATAACGCCACATGGCCACCTGCGGCTCCATGTTGGACAGGTCGTTGTGTACGTAACCTAAGCCAAGGCGCAGGGTATTGTACTCGTTAACCGGGAAGCCCAGCGTACCGTCGAGACCGTAACTCTTGTTGGTGTACGAAGAGAGGTCCGCGTCATCAGCTTCGAAGTCGTTATAGAAGATACGACCGCCGAGGCTCACACCGTCAACGGTGAAGTACGGGTTGGTGACGGATAGCTCAGAGTAGGTCTGGTAGTCGTTCTTAGTACCGTTGATCCCCACTGAGTAACCGGTACCCAGCCAGTTATCCTGCTGAACGCCGACCTGGAAGCTGACGCCGCTCTCGGTGCCGTAGCCAACGCCAAAGTTGAAGCTACCGGTGTTACGCTCTTTGACCTTGTAGACCACGTCAACCTGGTCCGGGCTGCCAGCAACGCGCTGGGTATCAGTATCCACCGTTTCGAAATAGCCGAGACGATTCAGACGCTCTTTACCCTGATCGACCAGATCGCTGCCCAGCCACGCGCCTTCCATCTGGCGCATTTCACGGCGCAGCACGGCATCTTTGGAGGTATCGTTACCCTCAAAGCGGATCTTACGCACGTAGTAGCGGTTGCCCGCGTCAACGTTGACGTGCAGCTTCACGGTCTTATCCGCATCGTTGATCTCAGGCTGAGACTGCACGCGCGGATAGGCGTAGCCATAGCGACCCAGAAGCTTCTTAATGTTATCTTCCATTTTGGTCACTTTGGTGCCGTTATAAAGCTCGCCCGGCTGAATTTTCGTCAGGCTCTCAATTTCGGCGGAGTGACCGGCCAGGTTACCGCTAACCTCAACGCCGGAGAGCTTGTACTGATCGCCTTCGGTAACGTTAACGGTAATGTAGATGCCTTTTTTATCCGGCGTCAGGCTGACCTGGGTGGAGTCGATGTTGAAACGCGCGTAGCCACGGTCGAGGTAGTAGCTACGTAACGTCTCCAGATCGCCTGCCAGCTTCTGTTTCTGGTATTTGCGATCGCCTACGACGTTCCACCACGGCACTTCGTCGCGCAGCTGGAAGGTTGAGATCAGTTCTTCGGTACTGAACGCATGGTTACCGACGATGTTGATCTGCTGGATTTTGGCGGAGACGCCCTCCTGGAAGACTAGCTTCAGATCGACGCGGTTACGCGGCAGCGGCGTAACAACCGCTTTCACGCTGGCGCTGTACTTACCGACGCTGTAGTAGAAATCTTCCAGACCTTTTTCGATATCGGCCAGAGTGGTGCGATCGAGTGATTCACCCACGCGCACGCCGGAGGCTTCGAGGTTCTGCTTCAGCATGTCATCTTTCACGGACTTGTTGCCCGAGAAGGTGATGCTGGCAATGGTAGGACGCTCTTTAACCTGCACGAGGAGCGTATCACCATCGCGCAGGACGCGAACGTCCTCGAAGTTGCCGGTGGCAAACAGCGCACGGATAATATTACTGATGTCTTCATCAGTCACCGTGTCACCCTGACGTACTGGCATACTGAGGAGGGCCGCACCAACGGCGACACGCTGTAAGCCTTCGAAATGAATATCTTTCACTACGAACCCTTCAGCACCGTATACGGTCGCGCTGCTAAACAGCAGCGACGCTATAAGCAACTTTTTCATCGCCATCGTTATTATGCGTTCTTCCTAACTAACTCTCATAACCGAGAGAAATCATTGAAAAGTGCAAGCCCCATTAACAGCACCAGCAAAATTGAGCCAATGCGATAACTAAAGTCTTGAACCCGCTCGGATACCGGCCCGCCTTTTAGCTTCTCTATCGCTAAAAACAGCAGGTGTCCCCCATCTAAAACCGGTAGAGGGAACAGGTTGATAATGCCCAGGTTCACGCTGATTAAGGCGAGAAACATCAGGTAGTAGATCAACCCAAACTCCGCTGACATCCCAGCCCCCTGGGCGATCGAAATCGGCCCGCTGAGGTTGTTCAGCTTGACGTCGCCGGTTATCAATTTACCCAGCATACTGACCGTGAGCTTCATCAGCTGCCAGGTTTTACCCGTGGCTTCGACAACGGCATCAAACGGCCCATACTGGCGTACTGTCTTATACTCGTCCGGCAGCGGGATAACTTTTGGCACTACGCCCGCAAACCCTTCATCCTTGCTGCTACCCGGTTTTGTATCTGGTATCAGCGTTAAAGACAAGGGAGTTCCCTGCCTTTCTATCTCCAGCGCTAACGGCGTACCCGGATTATCGCGAACCAGGGTAACAAACGTCATCCACTGTGTGATTTCCTGCCCATCGACTTTAACGATCCTGTCGCCAGCTTGCAAACCCGCTTTACTTGCCGCCGACCCGGACTGCACTTCAGCCAGCACCGATTCAATCTGTGCGCCGCGCGGCTGGATGCCCAGCGACGCCACCGGATCCTGCTTGTCCGGTTCAAAAGCCCAGTCGCGTAGATCCAGCGTCTTCTGCTGGCGGCTGTCGCTGCCAAAAGGGGCTACGCTGAGAGTGGTCTGCTCATCGCCAATTTTATCAACCAACTGCAGACGCACGGCATCCCAGTCTGGCGTTTCGATACCGTCAACGGCTTTAAGTTCCATCCCTGGGGCAATTTGTGCGCTTGCCGCAATGGAGTTGGGCGTAATTTCACCAACAACCGGACGAACGCCAGGGACACCGATGATGAACACCAGCCAGTAGGCGAAGATAGCAAAGAGGAAGTTAGCCACGGGACCTGCGGCGATAACCGCGGCGCGCTGACCGATGGTTTTATTATTAAACGCGGTGTGGCGCAGTTCGGGGATCACCGGCTCAACGCGTTCGTCGAGCATTTTGACATAGCCGCCAAGCGGGATAAGGGCGATGACAAACTCGGTGCCCTGCTTGTCGGTGCGACGCCAGAGCGCTTTACCAAAACCGATGGAAAAGCGCTCAACCCGGACGCCGCAGCGGCGAGCAACCCAGAAATGGCCAAATTCGTGCACGGTGATCAGCACGCCTAGCGCAACAATAAACGCTGCCAGATTCCAGAGAATGCTCAGCATAAACCCATCCGTTAAATCGTCCCAAAGACCAGCAGCAGCAGGCAGGCAAACACCGGTACCGCCGCCGTCAGGCTGTCGATGCGATCGAGAATACCGCCGTGGCCTGGAATAAGGTGTCCGCTATCTTTGATACCGGCTTCACGTTTAAACATACTCTCGGTCAGGTCGCCCAGCACCGAGGCCAGCGCCGCTACCACGGAGCAGATCAGCAGCGTGGAGAGCGTCACCTCCAGGTTGGCCCAGACGCCGTAGCCCCAGGAGATCACCGCTGCGGTAAACAGGCCGCCGATAAAGCCCTGCCAGGTTTTGCCCGGCGATACCTTCGGAGCCAGCTTGTGCTTGCCAAACAGCTTGCCAAACATGTACGCGCCGGAGTCCGCGCCCCAGACGAGGATCATGACGTAGAGCAGCCACAGCGCGCCGCTGTAGTGGTTATCATCATAGTGCCAGGCGCGCAGCGCCAGCATGCCCCAGAAAAAGGGTACGATAGTCAGAATGCCAAACAGCAGGCGCAACGCCTTTGAGTGACGCCACAGCGCCGCCGAGGCGGGATAGAACAGCACCAGCAGCAGCGCGGCAATCCACCAGCCCAGCGAGGCCCACAGCGAGCCCTCAACCAGCGGTTGATGAACGTTGTGGTGATACTCCGGGATCGTAAAGAGCATGACCGCCAGCAGCAGGCCGCAGAGTACGGCCAGCCACACCCGCTGCGTGCGTGAAGTAAAGCCGCTAAGCTGGCCCCACTCCCAGGCGGCCAGCATACAGACCGCGAGCGTGACCAGAGCAAACCCCACCGGGGGAAGTAAAAATAGCGCCGCAATGACGACGGGTATTAATACAAAAGCAGAAATCAGGCGATACTTCAGCAAAAGCTACCCCCATCAGGCTTTGTCGCCACCAGGCTCGGTGCCGCCGAAACGACGCTCTCGATTGGCAAAGGCATGCAGCGCACCTTCAAAGTCTTGTTCATCGAAATCAGGCCAAAGAACATCCGTGAAGTAAAGTTCAGCATAGGCAATTTGCCACAGCAAAAAGTTACTGATGCGGTGCTCCCCCCCTGTCCTTATCACTAAATCCACTGGAGCCAGTTCATGCATGCAGATTTGCTTACTTAGCGCATCTTCATCAATTTGGTCCGGGCGTAACAGCCCTTCTTGTACCTGTACCGCTAACTGCTGTACTCCCTGAATAATATCCCAACGTCCGCCATAATTCGCGGCGATATTTAGCGTCAGCCCGCTATTTTGCGCGGTTAACGCCTCCGCTTTGCGAATGCGCTCCTGCAGACGTGAGTTAAAACGGCTGGTGTCACCGATGACGCGCAGGCGCACATTGTGACGGTGCAGGCTTTTAACTTCGCTATCCAGCGCCCACACAAACAGCTCCATCAGCGCAGTGACCTCCTGCGCCGGACGGTTCCAGTTTTCGCTACTAAAAGCATACAGCGTTAGCGCATCAATGCCGTTGTTCGCAGCAAAGGAGACTGCGCGGCGGACGGACTTCGCTCCGGCTTTATGTCCAAAGGCTCGTATCTTCCCTTGTCTTTTTGCCCAGCGACCATTGCCATCCATAATTATCGCCACATGGCGGCAGCCATGCGCTGGCAAATTCTCGCTTAAAGGAAGGTTCATTGACAACATAACGCGTTTTAAGTCCCTGAAAAGGATTTAGCGGTACTCAGAAATACTGAAGCCTTTACGTAAAAAAGCCGTGTCAAACCACGGCTTACCTGAGCGCTCCGGCCCTGAGACCAGCGATCGGGTGGCGCAGACTATATCACTGAAGCCGAACGCTAACAAATATCACGGCCATTCACGGCTGCAATATCACCGGCTTGCGAGATGGCTCACCTGTTTCTGTGCCGTCTCACGGGCCAGCGCATCCACAGCCAGCACATCATCGATGCTCTGCGGTTCGCGCAGATCCATACGTTCTAGTACGGATAGATTAAGGGCAGCGATATCGATAAAGCGAATACGCGAATCCAGGAATGCGGCCACCGTCACCTCATTTGCGGCATTCAGCGCCGTTGTCGCCGCCTGTCCCTGTTCAAACGCCTCCATGGCCAGCTTCAGGCAGGGATAGCGCTCATAATCCGGGGCGGCAAAGCTCAACGTGCCGAGCTGGCAAAAATCAAGGGCCTTCACCCCGGAGTTAACGCGATCCGGCCAGGCCATCGTGTGGGCGATAGGCGTACGCATATCCGGCTCACCCAGCTGTGCTAACACGCTGCCATCCTGGTAGCGGACCATAGAGTGGATCACCGACTGGGGGTGGATCAGCACTTCCATCTGGCGGGCAGAGGCGTTAAACAGCCAGCGCGCTTCAATATATTCCAGACCTTTGTTCATCATGGTGGCAGAATCAACGGAGATTTTACGTCCCATTGACCAGTTCGGATGGCGGCAGGCCTGATCCGGCGTCATTGCAGCCAGTTCAGCCAGCGGCGTCTCGCGAAAGGGACCACCAGACCCGGTAAGCAGAATGGATGCTACGCCATTTTGCTCGAGATCAGCGTACCCCAGGTTGCGCTGGAAGGGTTGCGGTAAACTCTGAAAAATGGCGTTATGCTCGCTATCCACCGGCAGAAGCTGCGCTCCGCTCTCTTTAACCGCCTCCATAAACAGGCGGCCGCAGGTGACCAGCGACTCCTTATTGGCCAGCAGTACCCTTTTACCGGCGCGGATCGCTGCCAGCGTCGGCAGCAGGCCCGCCGCCCCTACGATAGCGGCCATCACCTGATCGACTTCGTCCAGCGCGGCCATGTCACAGGCCGCCTGTTGGCCGCTCAACACCTCGGTACGGCTGCCGTGCTGGGTCAATATCGCGTCGAGTTCGCGGGCGCAGGCGGCGTCGTCCATCACCGCATAGCGCGGCGTGAACTCCAGGCACTGCTCCGCCATGCGGGCCACGTTTTTACCGGCAACCAGCGCCGTGACGGCAAAGCGATGGGGATTGTGGCGAACCACATCGAGGGTACTGCAACCGATAGAGCCGGTTGAGCCAAGGAGGGTGAGCTGCTTCATGAGAGAGAGGTGTCCAAAAGTGACTGGTGAAGAGCAACATAGCAAAACGCCGCCAGCAGAAACCCGGTGGGGCTTCTCTGAACGGCGTTTTGTTTAATCACGTGCGCGGGATCAGAACTGCATCAGTTCCGCTTCTTTTTCCGCCAGAGCCGCATCGACTTTCTTGATGGCGGCGTCGGTCAGCTTCTGCACGTCATCCTGGGAACGACGATCTTCATCTTCGCTGATCGCTTTGTCTTTCAGCAGCGTTTTCACCTTGTCGTTAGCATCACGGCGAACGTTACGTACCGCCACGCGTGCGCCTTCGGCTTCGCCACGCACCACTTTGATCAGGTCTTTACGACGCTCTTCAGTCAGCGGCGGCAGCGGAACACGGATGTCGGTACCGGCAGAGCTTGGGTTCAGACCGAGGTCGGACGCCATGATTGCCTTCTCAACCGCCGGGCTGAGAGAGCGATCGAACACGTTGATTTTCAGCGTGCGGGAGTCTTCAACGGTGACGTTAGCCAGCTGGCGCAGCGGTGTCGGAGTACCGTAGTACTCAACAACGATGCCGTCCAGCAGGCTTGGGGAAGCGCGGCCGGTGCGCACTTTGCTGATTTGGGTTTTGAATGCTTCAACGCACTTTTCCATGCGGACTTCGGCATCTTTTCTGATATCGTTAATCACGTTACGAATCCTTGAAAACTTGTCTCAGGCAGACCATACGCCAGCACGCCGTAAAGGAGTGCTAAGTATAGCCCCGTTTAATCTCTGACACCGTAAAAGGTGTCTGATAAGAACCGCTTTACTGTTAAGGCGGAATCTTACCTCTATTTGTTGACGACGGAAATTACTCCGTGATCAAAGTGCCCTCTTTTTCACCCATTACCACACGGCGCAGCGCGCCAGGCTTGTTCATGTTGAACACACGAATCGGCAGTTTGTGGTCACGGGCGAGGGTAAAGGCCGCCAGATCCATCACCTTCAGCTCTTTATCCAGTACTTCGCTGTAGCTCAGCTGATCGTACATGGTCGCAGCCGGATCTTTTGCCGGATCGGCAGTAAACACGCCATCGACCTTGGTCGCCTTCAGCACCACGTCCGCTTCAATCTCGATCCCGCGCAGGCAGGCTGCGGAGTCGGTGGTAAAGAACGGGTTACCGGTACCGGCGGAGAGGATCACCACCCGGTTGTTACGCAGCAGGCTAATGGCCTCAGCCCAGCTGTAGTTATCACATACGCCATTCAGCGGAATAGCGGACATCAGGCGGGCGTTCACATAGGCGCGGTGGAGCGCATCACGCATTGCCAGGCCGTTCATGACCGTTGCCAGCATACCCATGTGGTCGCCCACTACGCGGTTCATCCCCGCTTTCGCCAGACCCGCGCCACGGAAAAGGTTACCACCACCAATGACGACGCCTACCTGAATGCCCAACTCTACCAGCTCTTTGATCTCCTGAGCCATACGGTCGAGGATGCTTGCGTCGATACCGAAGCCTTCGGTGCCCTGTAACGCTTCGCCGCTGAGCTTAAGCAGGATGCGTTTATAGACGGGTTTTGCATTGGTAGCCATGATTCTTTCCTGAGACGTTCAACGATTGAGAGGGGTTAATTCCGGGTACAACTTATGTAGTATACAGCTTACGCTGGATACAAAAAGAAGCCGCCCTCAGGCGGCTTCTTTCAGACCACTTAAGACTGCTTGGACATCGCAGCAACTTCTGCTGCAAAGTCAGTCTCAACTTTCTCGATGCCTTCACCCACTTCGAAACGGATGAAGTTAGTTACGTCAGCGTTGTGCTCTTTCAGCAGCTGAGCAACGGTTTTGCTCGGGTCCATAACGAACGGCTGGCCGGTCAGAGAGACTTCGCCGGTGAATTTCTTCATGCGGCCTTCAACCATCTTCTCTGCGATCTCTTTCGGCTTACCGGACTGCATGGCGATGTCCAGCTGAACCTGGTACTCTTTCTCTACCACTTCAGCAGACACGTCTTCCGGCTTAACGAACTCAGGCTTGCTTGCAGCAACGTGCATTGCCAGCTGTTTTACCAGCTCTTCGTCAGCGCCGGTCGCAGCGATCAGAACGCCGATGCGCGCGCCGTGCAGGTAGGAGCCCAGCACGTCGCCTTCGAGGGTAGCAACGCGGCGAATGTTGATGTTCTCACCAATTTTCGCAACCAGCGCTACGCGCTCTTCTTCGAACTGTGCTTTCAGCACTTCAACATCGGTAACTTTGCCAGCAGTTGCGGCATCCAGAACCTTGTTAGCGAACGCCTGGAAACCAGCGTCTTTAGCAACGAAGTCAGTCTGGCAGTTAACTTCCAGAATCACGCCGTAGTTGCCATCGATCTTGGTGATGATCACGCCGTCAGCAGCCACGTTGCCTGCTTTTTTCGCCGCTTTGATCGCGCCAGACTTACGCATGTTCTCGATTGCCAGCTCGATGTCGCCGTTCGCTTCGGTCAGCGCTTTTTTGCAATCCATCATGCCAGCGCCAGTACGCTCGCGCAGCTCTTTTACCAGGGATGCGGTAATTTCAGCCATTCTAAAATCCTCGGAAGATTTGACCTGCCTGGTCGTAAAACCAAACAGCCTTAAAAGTGAAAAAGGGGGCCATAAACAGGCCCCCTAACCAAACTCGGTACTACCTGCTCAATAAGGGGCTCAGAGAGCGTGCCTTATTATTCAGCTTCTACGAAGCTCTCTTCCGCCTGGGAAGCCAGATCCTGAGAACGGCCTTCACGAACGGTAGCAGCAACAGCGCTCAGGTACAGGCTAACTGCACGGATTGCGTCGTCGTTACCCGGGATAACGAAGTCAACGCCGTCCGGATCGGAGTTGGTATCAACGATAGCAAATACCGGGATACCCAGGTTGTTTGCTTCTTTGATTGCGATGTGCTCGTGGTCAGCGTCGATAACAAACAGTGCGTCCGGCAGGCCGCCCATGTCTTTGATACCGCCCAGGCTGTTTTCCAGCTTCTCCAGCTCACGGGTGCGCATCAGCGCTTCTTTCTTGGTCAGCTTGTCGAAGGTACCGTCCTGAGACTGAGTTTCCAGGTCTTTCAGACGTTTGATAGACTGACGAACGGTTTTCCAGTTAGTCAGCATACCGCCCAGCCAGCGATGGTTCACGAAGAACTGATCGCAGCTGTTAGCCGCTTCTTTCACCGCTTCGCTCGCAGCGCGCTTAGTACCAACAAACAGGATCTTACCTTTACGGGAAGAGATCTTGCTCAGCTCAGCCAGAGCTTCGTTGAACATTGGTACAGTTTTCTCAAGGTTGATGATGTGAACCTTGTTACGTGCACCGAAGATGAACGGCTTCATTTTCGGGTTCCAGTAACGGGTCTGGTGACCGAAGTGAACACCAGCCTTGAGCATGTCGCGCATGGAAACAGTTGCCATGATTAAAACCTCTATATAAAAGTTGGGGTTATGCCTCCACGTATCCCATATCACCGACCCCAAAGGGCACCCCGGAATATGTGCCGATACGTGTGTGTTATTACACAAAGTGAGATTTGTGGCTCTCGCTCCAGATGGAACGGAAGTCCGGCGCGCTTTATACCATAAAAACGGCGCGGACTCCAATAGTTGTTAGTGAAGCGTGCTGCCCGCAATTCTCAATTTGGCAGGTTATGTCCCGGACTGGTAACATTGACAGCACTTACACAATTATTGTTGATGACGTTTATTGTCAATGACATCGACGCTGATGGACAGAATTCATGGCTATCCCAATTAAGACCCCGGAAGATATCGAAAAAATGCGCGTGGCCGGCCGCCTCGCGGCGGAAGTGCTGGAGATGATCGAAGCGCACATTAAACCGGGCGTAAGCACCGGCGAGCTGGACCGCATCTGCAACGACCACATCGTTAATGAACAGCACGCGGTCTCCGCCAGCCTTGGCTATCACGGCTTCCCGAAATCCGTCTGCATCTCCATTAACGAAGTGGTGTGCCACGGTATTCCGGACGACGAGAAACGCCTGAAAGATGGCGACATCGTCAACATCGACGTGACCGTGATTAAAGATGGCTTCCACGGCGATACCTCAAAAATGTTTATCGTTGGCAAGCCGACCATTCTGGGCGAGCGCCTCTGCCGTGTGACCCAGGAGAGCCTCTACCTGGCGCTGAAGATGGTGAAGCCGGGCATCCGCCTGCGCACCCTCGGCGCAGCGATCCAGAAGTTTGTCGAAGCGGAAGGCTTCTCCGTGGTGCGCGAGTACTGCGGGCACGGCATCGGTCGTGGCTTCCACGAAGAGCCGCAGGTGCTGCACTATGATGCGGACGATGGCGGCGTGGTGCTGCAGGCCGGTATGGCCTTCACCATCGAGCCGATGGTCAACGCGGGCGACTACCGTATCCGCACCATGAAAGATGGCTGGACGGTAAAAACCAAAGACCGGAGCTTGTCGGCGCAGTATGAGCATACTATTGTGGTGACGGAGAACGGCTGCGAAATTATGACGCTCCGCAAGGATGACACCATCCCGGCGATACTCTCGCACAACGAATGATAAGAAGCCGGCGATTGCCGGCTTTTTTTATGGCAATAGCTTTTACTTATAACGGGGGCAGCGTAACGCGATATGAGCCACACCCTTTCAGAACAGTTTAGCCACACGGCGCCCTCTCTCCCCGGCCAGCCCGCGAATCCCTCCTCCTGGCCGCAGAGCAGCCTCAACTGTGCGGATATCAAAGCCAATATCGATACCTTCCAGCAGTGGTTGGGGCACGTCTTTGATCAGGGTCTCTCCGCAGAGCAGCTTATTGAAGCCCGAACCGAATTTATCGACCAGCTTCTGCAGCGCCTGTGGGTGGAGTACGGTTTCGCCGACTACAGCGACGCGGCGCTGGTGGCGGTGGGCGGCTACGGTCGCGGCGAGCTGCATCCGCTCTCGGATGTTGACCTGCTGATCCTCAGCCGTAAAAAGCTCCCCGACGAGCAGGCACAGAAGATCGGCCAGCTGCTGACCCTGCTGTGGGACGTAAAGCTGGAGGTGGGCCACAGCGTGCGCACTCTGGAGGAGTGCCTGCTGGAGGGGCTGGCGGATCTCACCGTGGCCACTAACCTGATTGAGTCCCGCCTGCTGATTGGCGACGTCGCCCTCTTTCTTGAGCTACAGAAGCACATCTTTAGCGACGGGTTCTGGCCGTCTGAGACCTTTTTTGCCGCCAAGGTGGCCGAGCAGAGCGAGCGCCACCAGCGCTACCACGGCACCAGCTATAATCTCGAGCCGGACATTAAGAGCAGCCCCGGCGGCCTGCGCGATATCCATACCCTACAGTGGGTGGCACGCCGCCATTTCGGGGCCACCTCCCTGAGCGAGATGGTGGGCTTCGGCTTCTTAACCCAGGCCGAGCGTAACGAGCTTAACGAGTGTCTGCACCTGCTGTGGCGCATCCGCTTTGCCCTGCATCTGGAGATCAACCGCTACGACAACCGTCTGCTGTTCGACCGTCAGCTTAGCGTGGCCCAGCGGCTCAACTACGTCGGCGAAGGCAACGAGCCGGTTGAGCAGATGATGAAGGATTTCTATCGCGTCACCCGTCGCGTCTCTGAGCTGAACCAGATGCTGCTCCAGCTCTTTGATGAGGCGATCCTTGCCTTGACCACCGACGAGAAGCCCCGGCCTATTGACGATGAGTTTCAGCTACGCGGCACGCTGATCGATCTGCGCGACGAGACGCTGTTTATCCGCGAGCCGCAGGCGATCCTGCGCATGTTCTATATGATGGTGCGTAACAGCAACATCACCGGGATCTACTCCACCACCCTGCGCCACCTGCGCCATGCCCGCCGCCATTTGACCCAGCCGCTGTGCTACATCCCGGAGGCGCGAACGCTGTTCCTCAGCATGCTGCGCCACCCCGGCGCGGTGAGCCGTGGCCTGCTGCCGATGCACCGGCACAGCGTGCTGTGGGCCTATATGCCCCAGTGGTCGCATATTGTCGGCCAGATGCAGTTTGACCTCTTCCATGCCTACACGGTGGATGAGCACACCATTCGCGTGCTGCTGAAGCTGGAGAGCTTCGCCCTTGAGGAGACGCGGCAGAAGCATCCTCTCTGCGTCGATCTCTGGCCGCGTCTCACTCATCCGGAACTGATTTTGATTGCCGCCCTGTTCCATGATATTGCCAAGGGGCGCGGAGGCGATCACTCGGTGCTTGGCGCGCAGGACGTGCTGAAATTTGCCGAGCTACATGGTCTCAACTCACGGGAGACGCAGCTGGTCGCCTGGCTGGTGCGTCAGCACCTGCTGATGTCCGTCACTGCCCAGCGCCGCGATATTCAGGATCCCGAGGTGATTAAGCAGTTTGCTGAAGAGGTGCAGACCGAAAACCGCCTGCGCTTCCTGGTCTGCCTGACGGTGGCGGATATCTGTGCCACCAACGAAACCCTGTGGAACAGCTGGAAGCAGAGCCTGCTGCGCGAGCTGTACTTTGCCACTGAAAAACAGCTGCGCCGTGGCGTGCAGAGCACGCCGGATATGCGCGAGCGCGTGCGTCACCATCAGCTGCAGGCCCTGGCTCTGCTGCGGATGGACAATATCAACGAAGAGGCATTACACCATATCTGGGCGCGGTGTCGGGCGAACTACTTTGTCCGCCACAGTCCAAACCAGCTGGCCTGGCACGCCCGGCATCTGCTGCGGCACGATCTCAGCCAGCCGATGATCCTGCTTAGCCCGCAGGCGACGCGCGGCGGCACCGAGATCTTCATCTGGAGTCCGGATCGCCCTTACCTCTTCGCCGCCGTCTGCGCCGAGCTGGATCGGCGTAACCTGAGCGTTCACGACGCGCAGATCTTTACCACCCGTGACGGCATGGCGATGGATACCTTTATCGTACTGGAGCCGGACGGCAGCCCGCTCTCCCCGGATCGCCACGCAGCAATTCAGCAGGGGCTAATCCAGGCCATCACCCAGCGGAGCTGGCAGCCACCGCAGCCGCGCCGCCAGCCGGCAAAGCTGCGCCATTTTACCGTTGATACTGAGGTCAACTTCCTGCCGACCCACACCGACAGAAAGAGTTTTCTCGAGCTTATCGCTCTCGATCAGCCGGGCCTGCTTGCCCGCGTCGGCCAGGTCTTTGCCGACCTGGGGATCTCGCTTCACGGGGCGAGAATTTCGACAATTGGTGAGCGAGTAGAAGATTTATTTATAATCGCTACTGCCGACCGGCGTGGTCTTAATAATGTGCTGCAGAAGGAAGTGCAACAACGGTTGACAGAGGCCCTCAATCCAAACGATAAAGGGTAGTGTGTTTATTTATATGGAAAGAGTTTAACAATGCAGCAGTTACAGAACGTTATTGAGTCCGCTTTTGAGCGTCGCGCCGAGATCACCCCGGCGAATGTGGATACCGTGACCCGTGAAGCGGTAAACCAGGTGATTTCCCTGCTGGATTCCGGCGCACTGCGCGTCGCAGAGAAGATCGACGGTCAGTGGGTTACTCATCAATGGCTGAAGAAAGCGGTGCTGCTCTCTTTCCGTATCAACGATAACCAGGTTATCGACGGAGCCGAGAGCCGCTACTTCGATAAGGTGCCCATGAAGTTCGCTAACTATGACGAAGCGCGCTTCCAGAAAGAGGGCTTCCGCGTGGTGCCACCGGCAGCCGTGCGTCAGGGCGCGTTTATCGCCCGCAACACCGTGCTGATGCCCTCCTACGTTAACATCGGTGCCTACGTTGACGAAGGCACCATGGTTGATACCTGGGCCACCGTTGGCTCCTGTGCGCAGATCGGTAAAAACGTTCACCTCTCCGGCGGCGTGGGCATCGGCGGCGTTCTTGAGCCGCTGCAGGCTAACCCAACCATCATCGAAGACAACTGCTTCATCGGCGCGCGCTCTGAAGTCGTTGAGGGTGTGATCGTTGAAGAGGGTTCCGTGATCTCCATGGGCGTCTACATTGGCCAGAGCACCCGCATCTACGATCGTGAAACCGGTGAAGTGCACTACGGTCGCGTACCGGCTGGCTCGGTAGTGGTTTCCGGCAACCTGCCGTCAAAAGATGGCAAGTACAGCCTTTACTGTGCGGTTATCGTGAAGAAGGTCGATGCCAAGACCCGCGGCAAAGTTGGCATCAATGAACTGTTGCGTACCATCGACTAATAAGCGATAACAAAAAGCGGGGGCTACCCCGCTTTTTTTATATTGGCAAGTAGCCAAAACAGGATTTTTCGTTAATTATTCATAGGTTATGTTAAGCTTAAGGGTACCGCCATGTACGATAATCTGAAAAGTTTAGGCATCACCAATCCGGATGAAATCGATCGCTATAGTCTTCGCCAGGAGGCCAATAACGATATTCTGAAAATCTATTTTCATAAGGACAAGGGCGAGTTTTTTGCCAAAAGCGTGAAGTTTAAGTACCCACGCCAGCGTAAAACTGTCGTCGCCGACGGCGTCGGCCAGGGCTATAAAGAGGTGCAGGAGATCAGTCCGAACCTGCGCTACGTGATCGACGAGCTGGATCAGATCTGCCAGCGCGATCGCAGTGAGATCGACCTGAAGCGCAAGATCCTCGATGACCTGCGCCACCTCGAGAGCGTGGTGACCAACAAGATCAACGAGATCGAATCCGACCTTGAGAAACTGACTCGCAATAAGTAAGTGCATTACGCCCGGTGGCGCTTCGCTTACCGGGCAAAAAAATCATCGCTGCTCATCCAGCTGCAACGCCACATAAAGCAGCAGCCTGTCGTCGAAATTCCCCAGATCCAGCCCGGTCAGCTCCGAAATACGGTTCAGGCGGTACTCCAGCGTATTACGGTGAATAAAGAGCGCCTTCGAGGTCGCCAGCGGCTGCACGTTGTGACGAAACCATGCCGCCAACGTCCGCCGAAGCAGGCCGTTGTTATCCATTGCCTTCAGGCGAGTGAGTGGACGTGCCAGCTCGTTGGCCTGCCAGCCGCCGCGCAGGCTGTCCAGCAGCACCGGCAGCATCAGATCCTGATAAAAGTAGCTGCGGCTCTCCGGCATACGCTGCTTGCCCACCATCATGGTGGTGCGCGCCGTGCGGTAGGAGCGCGCAATGCTGCCCGGTCCGGTGAAATAGTTACCCAGTGCGACGCGAAAGCGCAGCTGGCCATTCTCTTTCATGCGGGCGATCAACTGCTCGACGCGCTTGCGGTGATCTTCGGCGTCCCAACGGCCAAACGGGTTCAGGGCGGGTTTCAGCACCACCATCTCAGTTAGGGAGACGATGGCAATCAGGTTGTTGCGCTCCGGCGTCGTGAGGGCGTTTTGCAGCTGCTGTAGCTCGGCCATGGCGCTGTCTACTCCCAGCTGGCCGCTGTCGACCTCCACCACCGCCACCACGCGCGGCTGATTCAAATCAATCCCCAGACGCTGCGCCCACTCGGTCAGGGCGGGCGTGTGCTCCTCGGCCTGGATGAGGTTCATCACCAGCTCCTCGCGCAGACGGCTGTCCTGAGCCAGGAGATGCATCAGCCGGGACTGCTCCAGCATCATTTCGGCGGTCATGCACACCAGCTCGCCATACTTACGCAGCGTCTCCGGCTCGCCGGTCAGGCCGATGACCCCGACAATCTCCCCCTCCAGACGCAGCGGCAGGTTGATGCCCTGACGTACGCCGTGCAGGTGGCGGGCAACCGCGTCGTCGATATCCACTACGCGTCCCTGAGAGAGCACCAGCAGCGCACCTTCGTGCAATTCCCCAATACGCTCCCGATCGCCGCTGCCAATAATGCGCCCGCGCGCATCCATCACGTTGATGTTGGTATCGATAATGCGCATGGTACGCGCAACGATATCCTGCGCCATTTTGGTATCAAGATGCCAGCCAGCCATGTAATCCCTCCCCTGAGCAGATCACAAGAATAAGGGAGTTGGCAGCGCTCTGCATTGTGCAAAAGCACAAAGCAGCATACGGAAGTGTGGAGTTGTGGAAGGCCTCACAGATTCTGTGAAGAGACCCCTTCCCCAGGCGGAGAAGGGGGTAATGCGGTTACTGCATCAGCAGATAAAGGGAGGTATCACCACGCTGGATGTTCAGCGCCAGCACTGACGGCTTGCTGTCGAGAATTTTACGCAGTTCGGCAATGTTCTTCACCGGCTGCTGGTTCGCGCCGATAATCACATCGCCTTTTTTCAGGCCGATACGTGCCGCCGGGCTGTTCGCCTTCACGTTGCTGACGGTAACGCCCTGGTTGTTACCCTTGTTGCTCATCTCTGCGCCTTCAATGCCGCTGAAGATGGTGCTGGAGTCAACCTGATTCTGGCTACTCTGCTGCAGTTCAAGGCTTACGGTCACCGGTTTGCCTTCGCGCAGCAGCCCCAGCGAGACCTTGCTGCCGATCGGCATTGAACCTACCTGTGCCCGGAGAGCGGCAAAGCTGCTGACTGGTTTACCGTTCAGGGAGGTGATCACATCCCCGGCCTTGATACCGGCTTTGGCGGCTGACGAGTTCGGCATTACCTGGCTAACAAAGGCTCCGCGCTGGGCGTCAACCTTCATCGCTTTCGCCAGCTCAGAGTTCAGCTCGGTACCGAGAATGCCCAATTCGCCGCGGCGCACCTGGCCATACTGCACCATCTGCGCGGTGAGGTTTTTCACCATATTGCTCGGGATGGCAAAGCCGATACCGATGTTGCCGCCGTCCGGCGCAAGGATCGCGGTATTGATACCGATCAGCTCACCGTTGAGGTTCACCAGCGCGCCGCCGGAGTTACCACGGTTGATCGCCGCATCGGTCTGGATAAAGTTCTCGTAGTTCTCGGCATTCAGGCCGCTGCGGCCCAGCGCCGAGACGATGCCCGAGGTGACCGTCTCGCCCAGGCCAAACGGGTTACCGATCGCCACCGTGTAGTCACCCACGCGCAGGGCGTCAGAGTCCGCCAGCGCAATAGCGGTCAGGTTTTTCGGATCCTGAATCTGGATCAGCGCCAGATCGGAGCGCGGATCTTTGCCTACTACTTTGGCGTCGAACTTACGCCCGTCGCCCAGCTGGACCTTGATGGTACTGGCGTTATCAACCACGTGGTTGTTGGTCACCACATAGCCTTTCGCTGCATCAATAATGACGCCGGAGCCGAGCGCCATAAATTTCTGCTGCTGCCCGCCGTCGTCAGCGCCACCCTGTCCACCCTGGCAGAATGGGGAACTCTGGAACGGTGAACCCTCCTGGCAGAACGGCGAGTTTTCACCAAAGAATTGCTGGAAGTTACGCCCCATACGCGGGGTGTTTACCGTGGTACTGCCTTCAACGTTAATGCTCACCACCGACGGCATCACCTTTTCCAGCATCGGGGCCAAGCTTGGCATCTGCTGTGATGGAGGTGTCGCTGAGGCAGTCTCGGCCGCTGATACCGACAGCGGGGACAGGGCCAAACCTAAACTCAGAGCCAGTGCACTCATTGCTAACGTGGTTTTTTTCATGTCGCTTAATCTCATTTACTGATAACGCAAAACAGCGGTGTAAGTATCGATAAGAGTCAATTTATAGCGCGAAGTTCCGGCATAACGTGTTGTTAAAAGTAAAAATTTATTGATCGCCTTTACAAACGCTCAGATATTACTCAACGGCCATCAGCCGCCGGTACTCATCCCAGGCATAGAGATCGGTCATCCCGCTGATATAGTCCTGAATCAGGCGACAGCGGTAATAATATTCCAGCACCGGAAAGTCCACTTCGTCGCGCGCTAATTTACCTACAGCTTCAACATAGGCCAGACGATGGCGTTCAGAGAGCTTGTGAAACAGACGGGTCTCAATCGGGAAACGCTTGATCCGATCTTTTTCCACCAGCTCGGTAAAGTCTGCCAGCGTCATCTGCAGCAGCGGGCGATAAATATCCAGCAGCCCGCTGATCACGCGATAGCCTTGCAGCTCCAGCTGTTCAACATCGGGGTGGCAGAAGACATTTTCAACCGCCACGCTCTTATACAATTCAAGCAGTTGACTGTAGCTGCTCTCATCTTCCAACAGGGCATGGTTAAACTCGCCAGAGAAAATCTGCGGTAAATTGTCGATAAAACGCTGGGCAGCATAGGGCACCAGCTTATTTAAGGTATTGACTCGCAGGTACATAAAGAACTGATCTTCTGCGCTGCGGCTGAGGGAATTAGCGCGGGATTTATCCCAGGCGTTCTCTACCACCTGGGAGAATAGCGACCCTTTCTCATGCGTGCCCCAGGCGTTATAGAGATGCTGGTAGAGCTGCTCGACGGTAAAGATATTTTTCTCTACCGCGTCCTCCAGGTCGGCGACGCAGTAGGAGATATCGTCCGCCGCCTCCATCACCCACGTCAGCGGAAAACGGCTCCAGGTATCGAGGTCCAGCTCTTTACGCAGCCGGGCTACATACTCCTCCTCGGAGAGGTAATAGCCGGGCTTTTTCATTAAGTAGCTGTGGCTGGCGGGCGGCTCGCCCCGCCACCATGCCGGGCGGGTATACTTCAGAATGCAGCCTACCTGCGCCCAGGTAAGGTTCATGCGCATCAGGGAGTGGACCAGGCGGATCCCCTGGGCGTTGCCCTCAAAGTGACAGAGATCCTGGCGCACCTTACGCCGTAGCGCGTTGGCTGCCTCCTCGCCATCGCGCAGGCGCAGGGAGACCACCTCGCAGCGATCGCTGGTCAGCGGCTGGCTGGCGGCGTCCTGCGGGTGCAGGCGCTGGCGGAACCAGTCGTTAATAGCCGCCTCGCCAAAGTGGCCGAACGGTGGGTTGCCGATGTCGTGCATCAGGCAGGCCATCTCAACGATGCTCTCAAACGGGCCGGTCAGCTCATCCAAGCCGTAACTCTCCAGCAGGCGCATCTCTTTCAGGCGGCTGAGGATCTCCCTGGCAATATAGCGCCCTACCTGCTGCACCTCCAGGGAGTGGGTCAGACGGGTGCGTACCGCCGCGTTGCGCTCCAGCGGAAAGACCTGGGTTTTCTGCTGCAGACGACGGATGGCGGCGGAGTTGACGATCCGCCCGCGATCGCTCTCGAAGATACGCAAAATTTCGCGCTCGGTTTTCACGCCCTGGGGTGAACGGTAGCGGCGATGCCAGTTAATCTTATTGCGGAAATCGATCTGTGCCATATCCTCTCTCCCCTGAGCAATGCGCTTCCCCTTAAGCGCATGATAGACTATGCCCTCAAATCTGGCTTATCGCGAGTAAATCTATGAAAATCGGCATCATTGGTGCAATGGAAGAAGAAGTTGCGCTCCTGCGCGACAAAATCGAAAACCGTCAGACCCATAGCGTGGGCGGCAGCGAAATTTACACCGGCCAGCTGCACGGCGTTGAGGTTGCGCTGCTGAAGTCGGGCATTGGTAAAGTGGCGGCGGCGATGGGCGCGGCCCTGCTGCTGGAGCGCTGCCAGCCGGATGCCATCATTAATACCGGCTCTGCCGGCGGCCTGGCCCCGACGCTGAACGTGGGCGACATCGTGGTCTCCGACGAAGCGCGCTATCACGACGCCGACGTCACCGCGTTCGGCTACGAGTACGGTCAGCTACCCGGTTGCCCGGCGGGCTTCAAGGCCGATGAGAAGCTGATTGCCGTCGCCAAAGCCTGTATTGCAGAACATAACCTTAACGCCGCCAGCGGACTGATCGTCAGCGGCGACGCCTTTATCAACGGCGCAGCCGGTCTGGAGAAGATCCGCAGCCACTTCCCGCAGGCCGTGGCCGTGGAGATGGAAGCCACCGCTATCGCCCATGTCTGCCATAGCTTCGGCGTGCCATTCGTCGTGGTTCGCGCCATCTCCGACGTAGCCGACCGCGAATCGCACCTGAGCTTCGACGAGTTCCTGACGGTGGCGGCGAAGCAGTCCAGCCTAATGGTCGAAACCCTTGTACAGAAGCTGGCGCGTGGCTAAGGTCCGCTTAAGGGCGCTGGCCGCCCTCCTGCTGCTGGCGGCGGGGTCAGCGCTTGCCGCTCCCCGCATAGTCACCCTCTCCCCTGCCAATACCGAGCTTGCCTTCGCGGCAGGCATCACGCCGGTAGGGGTGAGCAGCTTCTCGGACTATCCGCCCGCAGCGGAAAAAATTGAGCAGGTTGCCAGCTGGCAGGGGATCAACCTTGAGCGCATCGTCGCGCTCAAGCCGGATCTGGTGCTGGCGTGGCGTGGCGGCAACGCCGAGCGGCAGGTTAATCAGCTGACGGGCCTCGGCATTAAGGTGCTGTGGATCGACGCCCAGACCGTGGAGCAGATCGCGGCGGCGCTGCGCCAGCTGGCCCCTTACAGCCCTGCTCCTGAGCAGGCCAACCAGGCTGCCGACACGCTGCTGACCAACTACGCTGAGCTAAAGGCCCGCTACGCCAGCACCACACCAAAGCGGGTGTTTATGCAGTTTGGCGGCACCCCGCTCTTTACCAGCGCCAAAGGCTCGATTCAGAACGAGGTGCTGGAGCTGTGTGGCGGTGAAAATATCTTCGCCGACAGCCGCGTACCCTGGCCGCAGGTAAGCCGTGAGCAGGTGCTGGCCCGCCATCCCGAGGCGATTGTTTTTGCAGGAAATGCGCTTCAGGCTGCAGAGGTTACGCATTTCTGGGATAAACAGCTCAAAATTCCGCTTATTCCCCTCAATAGCGACTGGTTTGAACGCGCAAGCCCGCGTATTATCCTCGCCGCAAAACAACTCTGTACCGCGCTGGCGGCGGTGAAATAATCGAGGATAAGCGATGCTCGTCTACTGGCTGGATATCATCGGCACGGCCGTTTTCGCCATCTCTGGCGTTCTGCTGGCCGGAAAGCTACGGATGGATCCCTTCGGCGTGCTGGTACTAGGGGTAGTGACCGCCATCGGCGGCGGTACCATCCGCGACATGGCGCTTGCCCACGGCCCAGTGTTCTGGGTTAAAGATCCCACCGATCTGGTGGTGGCGATGGTCACCTGTCTGCTTACCATCCTGCTGGTGCGTCAGCCGCGCAGGCTGCCGAAATGGGTTCTGCCGGTGCTGGATGCCGTCGGACTGGCGGTGTTTGTCGGCATCGGCGTTAACAAGGCATTTTTGGCAGAGACCGGGCCGATGGTAGCGATCTGTATGGGCGTGCTGACCGGCGTCGGCGGCGGAATTATTCGCGACGTGCTGGCGCGAGAGATACCCATGATCCTGCGGACTGAAATCTATGCCACCGCCTGTATTATCGGCGGCATCGTCCACGCTACGGCGTTCTATACCTTTGGCGTACCGCTGGAGAGCGCCAGTATGCTGGGGATGGTGGTCACGCTCGCCATTCGCCTGGCGGCGATCCGCTGGCACCTGAAGCTACCCACCTTTGCGCTGGATGAGCCGGGACGGTAGAGGGGTTTTGCCCGGTGGCGCTGCGCTTACCGGGCTTAGCATTAGATGCTGAACGAGGAGCCACACCCGCAGGTGCTTTTGGCGTTCGGGTTGGTTACCACAAAGCGGGATCCTTCCAGCCCTTCGGTGTAGTCCACCGCGCCGCCAACCAGATACTGCAGGCTCATCGGGTCAACCACCAGCCCAACGCCCTGCTTCTCAATGGTCATGTCACCATCGTTGATCTGATCGTCAAAGGTAAAACCGTACTGGAAGCCGCTGCAGCCGCCGCCGGTAATGTAGACGCGCAGTTTCAGGTTCGGATTCTCTTCATCCGCAATCAGGCTTTTTACTTTAATCGCTGCTGCTTCAGTAAATTGCAGTGGCAGCGCTACGTCATCACTCATTTTAAACTCCCATTGATACGGCGATACGGACGTTAAACCGCCCGATCTTTATGAATATTATCCATTACCCTGGTAAATCGTTCAAGTATTCTCCTGGGGAGGCTTGCCGTCAGGATCGCCTCCCTGCCTCGCCAGCGTGCGGGCCAGGATCGTGGAGTAGAGCGGCTTACCGCCTAAAAACTGTGCCAGTAGCGTGGCACCCAGGCAGGTAATAATCATTGGCAAAATGAGCTGATAATTGTCAGTCATTTCCAAAACCAGCACGATACCGGTCAACGGTGCACGCACCGAGGCGGCCAGCAGCGCCCCCATCCCGGCAATGGCAAAGGTGCCTGCCTCAAGATGATAGAGTGGAAAAATCTCTGCACAGGCCATGCCAAACGCCGTGCCCAGCAGCGTGCCCAGCGCCAGCATCGGGGCGAAGATGCCCCCCGGCGCGCCGGATGAGAAGCAGAGCAGCGTGGTGATCACCCGCGCCACGAAGATAAACAGCAGCATTCCGGCGGTGTAGTTGCCCGCTGCTGCAATGGGGATCAGCGTAAAGCCGCCGCCGGAGATCTCCGGCACCATCAGCCCCAGCACGCCGCACAGGCCGCCAATAGCTCCGCCAATCAGCACCCATTTGCCAATCTGCCCGCCGTGCAGGCGCCCAAAGAGATCCTGAGTGCGCAGGATTAACGTGTTAAACAGCGGGCCGACGCAGCCGAAGATCATCCCCAGCACCAGGTAGAGCCAGAGCGTGTTGATAGGTGCATTAGTGAGTTTACCCACGTCGATCACCGCCGCCTCGCCGTTAAAGTAGCGAAACACGATGCTCGACATGATCACCCCGGTAAAAACTGCCTTGATCGAGATGAGATTGTAGCGAAACTGCGGGCGCATCTCCTCAATGATAAACAGGATCCCGGCCAGCGGCGCGTTAAAGGCCGCCGACAGCCCCGCCGCCGCGCCGGTAGCCAGCAGGGTGTGCCGCGCCTCGGTGCCGCGCATGCGGAAGATATCCAGCACCATGCGGCCCACGTTGCCGCCGAGCTGCACCGTCGGCCCTTCGCGCCCGAGCACCATGCCCGCCCCCAGCGTGCCCATCCCGCCAATAAACTTTACGGGCAGGACGCGCCACCAGCGTACCGGGCGCAGCTCCTCCAGCGCGCCCTCGATCTCGGGTATTCCTGAACCGCCCGCCTCTGGCGCAAAACGGCGCACCAGGAAGTAGCCCACCATCGCCAGCAGCGCCGACAACACAAAGACCAGGGGCCACATCAGCCACGCGGCATCATCAGCGAACTGCGCCACCGTGCCGATCCGCCAGAGGCTGACCGCGTTAACCGCTTTTTCAAAGGCGACTCCGACCCCGCCTGCGAGGGTGCCCACCAGCGCAGCCATCAGCAAAATCGCCAGCGGTGTTTTATCTCGCTGTAGCAAACGGAGTATCCGCCGCGTTCGCATCGCATTGGTTTTTATTTTCATAGCCGAAAATGAATTAATCATACAATTAGGAGCGACAGTTTACCTGGGGGATCCTTTTATAACAAACGTGGAATACCTTAGAATAGTCCTCTTACCTTCTCTACCAACCAGGAACGAATCCATGAGTAAGTCAGAAAACCTCTACAGCGCGGCACGCAAGCTTATCCCCGGCGGTGTCAACTCGCCGGTCCGCGCCTTTAGCGGCGTCGGCGGCACGCCGCTGTTTATCGAGCGCGCTGACGGAGCTTACCTCTACGATGCGGACGGTAAAGCCTATGTTGACTACGTTGGCTCCTGGGGTCCGATGGTGTTGGGCCACAACCACCCGGCGATCCGCAACGCGGTGATCGAAGCGGCGGAGCGCGGCCTGAGCTTCGGCGCGCCCACCGAGATGGAAGTGAAGATGGCGGCGCTGGTGACCGAACTGGTCCCGACCATGGATATGGTGCGGATGGTGAACTCCGGTACCGAGGCGACCATGAGCGCCATTCGCCTGGCGCGTGGCTTTACCGGCCGTGACAAAATCATTAAGTTCGAGGGCTGCTACCACGGCCACGCCGACTGCCTGCTGGTGAAAGCGGGTTCCGGTGCACTCACCCTTGGCCAGCCAAACTCGCCGGGCGTCCCGGCAGATTTCGCTAAACATACCCTGACCTGTACCTATAACGATCTCGCCTCGGTGCGTGAAGCCTTTGAGCTGTATCCAGAAGAGATCGCCTGCATCATCGTCGAGCCGGTGGCGGGCAACATGAACTGCATTCCGCCTGAGCCGGATTTCCTGCCGGGTCTGCGTACGCTGTGCGATGAGTTTGGCGCACTGCTGATTATCGATGAGGTCATGACCGGCTTCCGCGTCGCGCTGGCAGGTGCCCAGGCTCATTACAACGTGGTCCCGGACCTGACCTGCCTTGGCAAAATCATCGGCGGCGGGATGCCGGTCGGCGCGTTCGGTGGCCGTCGCGAGGTGATGGACGCGCTGGCTCCTACCGGTCCGGTCTACCAGGCGGGTACCCTTTCCGGCAACCCGATTGCGATGGCAGCGGGCTACGCCTGCTTAACTGAAGTATCCCAGCCGGGCGTGCATGAGACCCTGACCGATCTGACCACGCGCCTGGCCAACGGCCTGCTGGACGCGGCCCAGGAAGCCGGGATCCCGCTGGTAGTGAACCACGTCGGCGGCATGTTCGGGATCTTCTTTACTGATGCCGAGAGCGTAACCTGCTACCAGGACGTGGTGAAGTGCGACGTGGAACGCTTCAAGCGCTTCTTCCACCTGATGTTGGACGAGGGCGTCTATCTGGCCCCGTCGGCGTTCGAAGCGGGCTTTATGTCCATTGCCCACAGCGACGAGGATATCAATAAGACCCTCGACGCCGCGCGCAAGGCGTTTGCTCAGCTGTAGTTGTTGATTGCCGGGTGGATCTGTGCTCACCCGGCATTTTTTTATCGGCTCTGTTTTCTCAACAGATAGATAAAGTACGGCGCACCGATAAAGGTCGACAGCAGTCCGGCGGGGATCTGATAAGGGAACATCACCATCCGTCCGCACCAGTCGGCAAACACCAGCATCACCC
Source organism: Pseudescherichia sp. (assembly GCF_031987975.1). Lineage (GTDB taxonomy): Bacteria > Pseudomonadota > Gammaproteobacteria > Enterobacterales > Enterobacteriaceae > Pseudescherichia. The sequence goes on from NZ_DALZYX010000013.1 coordinate 46,808, forward strand.
CACCGATTAACCCCGAGATCACCATGTGCGGCACCGTCCGCCGGAAGCCCATCATCCGCGCAATGTGCGGGGCCATCAGGCCGATAAAGCTCAGCGGACCAATGGTCATCGTGGCAGTAGCGGTCAGGCAGGCAGCCAGCAGCAGCAGCCCGATGCGCGACGGCGTCAGGGCCATCCCCACCGAACGGGCGGTATCGCCTCCCAGCGGCAGAATAGTCAGCCAGCGGCGGCAGAGCGGCACGAGAGCCAGCAGCAGCACCATCACAATGGCCGAGCGAACCACCTGCTCGCCGGTAGCGTTATAGGTCGAGCCGGAGATCCAGGTGAGGATCTGCGCCATGCGCGGATCGCCGCTTGCCTGCAACATCATCAGCAGCATGGTAAACGCGGTGCTGAGCGCCATCCCGGCCAGCAGCATCCGGTGCGGGGAGAAGCCGCCCCGCCCTGCCGCGATCAGGATAATCAGCAGGGTCACCGCCGCCCCGAGGCTTCCGGCAGGCAGCAGCCAGCCAAAGGCGTTCCCCGGCACAAAGAAGAGCATCAGCACGATGCCAAAGGCCGCGCCAGAGCTGATCCCCAGCACTTCCGGGCTGGCCATCGGGTTACCGGTCAGGCGCTGAATAATGCAGCCCGCCACCGCCAGCATCACGCCTGCGACCAGCGCCGCCGTGATGCGCGGCCAGCGCCACTGCGCCAGGGCGTCCAGCATCTCGCCGCTAGCCCAGTGCCAGCCCTGGGCATCACGGCCCAGCGCCAGGGCAGCAATTGTTACCAGCAGCAGCACGACGAGGCCGCCCAGCGCCCAGCGCGGCAGGTGCTGACGCTCAGTGGGAACATTGTCCCCGGCGTTCATCTCCGGAGCGCTCATGCTTTTCAGACGCGGCAGCAGCCACAGTAGCAGCGGCGCGCCAATCAGCGCCGTCACCGAGCCGGTAGAGACCTCCATCCAGACGCGGGTCAGCCAGAGGATCACCTGGTCCGACAGCCAGAGGATCAGCGCCCCGATCAGCGGAGCCAGCAGCAGGCGGGAGAGCAGCCGACGCGCCCCCAGCATCTTCGCCAGCAGGGGCGCGAACAGGCCGATAAAGCCGATGATCCCCACCGCGTTGACCAGCAGCGCGCTGAGGACAATCGCCAGCAGCAGCGCCCCCAGCCGGGCCAGCGACAGCGCCAGGCCCAGGTTACGCGCTACGCCGTCGTCCAGCCCCATCAGGGTCAGCGGGCGCAGCAGCAAGAGAGTCAGCATCGCCCCACCCAGCAGCTGGGGCCAGAGACGCTCTACCCCGCTCCAGTCGGTCTGAGTCAGAGTGCCGGTGCTCCACATAAACATGCTTTGCAGCTGCTCGTGATGGAACAGCACCAGCAGCTGGTTCACCGCCCCGCAGTAGAGGCTCACCACCAGTCCAGCGAGGATCAGCGTCACCGGCGAAAGACGTTTACCCCAGGCGACGCCAAAGACCAGCGCCCCAACGACGCAGGCTCCGATCAGGGCGGCAAACTGCGAGGCCGCCACGCCGGGGATCGCCCACAGGGTGGTGACGGTAATGCCCAGTTGCGCGCCGGTGGAGACGCCCAGGGTGGTCGGTTCCGCCAGCGGGTTACGCAGCACCTGCTGGAACAGAACGCCCACCAGTCCCAGTCCGGCTCCCACCAGCAGGGAGATTGCCAGCCGGGGAAGCAGGCTGTAGTGGAAAATCATCTGGCTGATGGCATCCACGTCCGGGTGCCAGATCGCCTGCGACCACTGGTCACGCGGCAGCGCCTGGGAGAGGTTTCCCCAGGTCAGCCAGGCGGCGGCGATAAACAGGATCAGCAGCAACAGGGCGGGCAGCGGCGCGATACGCTTGCTCATGCTTTCCCTCCCAGGGCGTTATCCAGAACGCGGACAAAGTGCATCACCGACAGCGTTGCGCCGTAGAACCACACCGCCGGTACGCGCTGGAAGCGCCCCGCCCGCACAAACGGCATCGCCTGCCACAGCGGGGTCGCCATCAGGCGCTGCATATCCTGTTCGTTGCCATGATCGAAGCAGATCACATCCGCGTCCTTATAGACCGCCAGCCGGTCAATGCTCACCGTCGTACTGCCCCAAAAGGTCGTCTCCCCCTGCCAGGCATTGCGAATACCAAACTCATCCAGCGTCTCCTGGAACAAGCAGTTCGAGGCAAAGACCAGCATATGCTGAGCATCAAGCAGGGTGACCATCAGCAGCGGCCTGTCGCCGCGCCGGGCAAAGCGAGGTTTCATCGCAGCGATAAAGGCATCGAAGCTATCGAGGTGTGTCCGGGCCGCCGACTCCAGATTGAGCAGCTGGGCCATCTCATTCATCGAGTTGCGCGCCATGGTCAGCGGCTTCTTGCCGTCGCTGAAGTTAAAGCCACGGCCAGGGGCAATTCGCGCCAGCACTTCTGCCGAGGGACCGTAGCCTGCCGACCAGACCAGATACGAAGGCTGCATCTGGGTGAGCAGCTCAAGATTAGGTTCGGTCCGCAGCCCGACGTCGATTGTCGAGGCTGGCAGCTTGGGTTCGTTGACCCAGGTGTTGTAACTATTCACGTCGGCAACGCCGTAAGGGGCCACGCCCATCGCCAGCAGCAGCTCCACCGGCAGCCACTCCAGCGCCACGATGCGGTTGATATCGAGGGCCGCCGCCCGCGCGGTTCCCGCCTGCCACAGCAGCGGCGAGAGGGCCATCGCGGTCAGCAAGCGGCGGCGGCTAATCATAGGTAAGCCCGCCATCAGTAGACAAAGCTCACCGGTGCCGCCCCTGCCGGGTGGGGCAAGATGCCCATCGGGATACCGTAGATCTGCTCCAGGGTCTGGGCCTGCATCAGCGACTCCGGCGTTCCTTCTGCAATTTTCTCGCCGCCGCGCAGCGCCACCAGATAGTCGCAGTAGCGCGCCGCCATATTGATGTCGTGCAGAACGGCGATCACCGTCAGCCCGCGCTGCTGGCTCAGGCGATGGATCAGCGCCAGGACGTCAACCTGATGGGCGATGTCCAGCGCCGAGGTTGGCTCATCCAGCAGCAGGCAGCGGCTATCCTGCGCCACCAGCATGGCGATCCACGCCCGCTGCCGCTCGCCGCCGGAGAGGCTGTCTACCAGCCGGTGCGCCAGCGGTTTCAGTCCCACAAGACTAATCGCCTCCTCCACTTTCTCCCGGTCGGCCACGCCAAAACGCCCTAGCGCCCCGTGCCACGGGTAGCGCCCAATCGCCACCAGCTCGCGCACCGTCATTCCCTCCGCCTGCGGCAGCTGCTGCGGCAGATAGGCGACCCGGCGGGCAAAAGCTTTGCTGTTCCAGCTCGCCAGCGGCTGGCCGTCTAGCAGGATATCGCCTTCAGACGGCGGCTGGTGACGGCCCAGCATCTTCAGCAGCGTGGATTTACCCGAGCCGTTGTGGCCGATAAGACCGGTGACCTTACCAACCGGGAAGGTGAGCGACAGCGGATGCAGCAGCGTGCGTCCGGGCACATGAAAGGAGACGTCAGAAAGCTGAAAGGTGGTATCGGGAAGCGTATTGTTTTCCTGCATGGGACCAACTTATCAATAAAAAGGGCACGGTAAGCCGTGCCCTGAAAAGGAGGAAATTAGAAGCTGAAGTTCGCGGTGGCAACCACCTGGCGATCCGCGCCCCAGTAGCACGCGTAATCGCGATAGCAGCTGGAGACATATTCACGATTGAACAGGTTATTAACCTTCACGCCAATGGAGGAGCCAGCCATGCCGACGCGCGCCAGATCGTATTTCACCGTAGCATCCACCAGCGTGTAGCTGCCGACGTTGAAGGTGCCGTTGACGTTATCCCCGGTGGTGTAGAAGCTGGAGGTGTCGCCCACGTAGCGTGCGCCCGCGCCCAGCGTCAGGCCGCTCAGCGCCGTCTCGTGGAAGGTGTAGTCCGCCCACAGGGAGGCCATATTACGTGGCACCTCAACCGGACGTTTCCCCTCGTACAGAGTATCGTCGGTGTACTCGGCGTCGGTGTAGCTGTAGGCCGCGGTCAGGTTGATATTGCTGGTCAGGGCCGCTTTCGCTTCCAGCTCAAGGCCGCGGGAGCGGATCTCCCCGCCCTGCACGCTGAAGGCGCTATCAGACGGATCCGCCGTCAGGTTTTTGTCTTTGGTCAGCTGGAATACTGCCGCCGTGACGGTAACCGGCAGATCCTTCGGCACATACTTCACGCCCGCTTCATACTGCTTGCCCCGTGACGGATCGAACGGTTTGCCCGGCTTGGTTGAACCGGAGACCGGCTCGAAGGATTCGCTATAGCTGAAGTACGGGGCGATGCCGTTATCAAACACATAGTTTAACCCGCCGCGCCAGGTGAACTGCTGGTCGTTGATCTCGCTCAGCGAGCTGGTAGAGCGGGTGTAGGTTGAGGTCTTCGCAAAGTCGTAGCGACCGCCAAGGGTCAGCACCCAGTGGTTCCACTCGGCCTGGTCCTGCGCGTACAGCCCGGTCTGCTCCTGACGGTTGATCACCGCATACGGGAAGTTAACGTTGACGTTGGCGTTGCCGTACTGCGGATTGACCATGTCCAGCGGATTGGCCGAGCCGTAGTCTGCGTTGATGTCGTTGCGCATGCGCAGGTAGTCAACGCCGGTCAACAGGGTGTGATCCACCGCGCCGGTCGCAAAGGTAGATTGCAGTTGGGTGTCCACGGTGAAGGAGTTCAGATCTTCATCGGAGCGCACAAAGGCGCGGTTAATCTGCGTCGGGGCAGTGAAGCCATTGCCGTAGACCGAGGTGTAGAGCGTGTGCAGACGGGTATAGCGCAGGTTCTGGCGCACCGTGAAGGTGTCATCGAAGGCGTGCGCGAAGCTGTAGCCAATCTGCTGCTGGCGGCGGGACATGCGGTTGTCCTGCTCGCCTTCGTTGAAGTCGGTATCCAGTTTATGAGAGTTACCGTTGGCGTCGGTATACGGCACCACGGTGCCCACGCGCGGCAGCCAGCCGTAGTAGCCTGCATCCGGGTCGCTCTGGAAATTGCTCAGGAAGGTGAAATCGGTTTTGTCATCCGGACGCCAGCTAAAGGCGGGCGCGATGGCGTAGCGGGTCGATTTAACCATGGTCTGCTGGGCGTCTTCACTGCGGCCGAGGCCGGTGAGGCGGTAGGAGAACACGCCGTCGTCGTCGATGGCATCGCTGAAGTCGAAGCCGGTCTGGTAGAGGTTATCGGTCCCCATCTGGAACTGCACCTCTTTCAGCGGCTCGGTGGTCGGACGCTTGCTGACCATCGAGACGATGCCGCCAGGGTTGCTCTTACCATAGAGCACCGAGGTCGGGCCACGCATCAGCTCGATGCGCTCAAGGAAATAGGGATCCATTGAGGATTCAGAGTAGTTATCACCCTGAAGCTTTAAACCGTCGAGATACTGGTTGGTGTTCGCGCCGGTCGAGGCGGTAAAGCCGCGGATGGAGATCACGTCGAGGGTTTCAGAGCTGCCGCGGGTGGCGAATACGCCCGGCGTATAGTTCAGGGCCTCTTTCACCGTGGAGGGATCTTTCATATCCATCTCTTCGCGGGTGACCACGGAGATAGACTGCGGCGTTTTCTCGATTGGGGTATCGGTTTTGGTCGCCGTCGCCGTGCGTTTGGCGGCGATGGTCGGTGCCGGGCCCCAGGCACTCTCCTGCTCAGCGGCAGCGGTGGTAACGGTGATGGTATCTTCAGGGGCTGCATGTGCGGCAAAGGAGATGCTGCCTACCGCAGTGGCAACCACCACGGCAATTTTACGCAGCGAAAGGTTGACCGGCTGAGCAGTTTCAGAACGCGCCATGGTGCTTCTCTCTGGATAATGGAATGATAACGTAAACGATAATTATTATTATGACCGCAGCATAATATGCCAGGCCTGTCAGAGATAGCAAGAAGTATGCGCCCCTACGACAATTAAGGGATTAAGGAATAACCAGACGGATAACAGGGTGTTACAGGAGGGTTAAATAGCGTTAAAACCAGACGCCGGGCGAGCATCGCGCCGCCCGGCGTTTAATTACGGCTTAGTTGCCGAACATGTCTTTGATCCAGCCCGCGACGCCGTCGCTCTTCTCCTGCTGCTGCGGCTGTTGTTGCTGCTGCTGAGGCTGCTGTTGCGGCTGCGGTGACGACTGCTCAAACGGGTTACCGCTCTGCTGCTGCTGTTGCTGCTGGAGCAGCATCTCGCTCTGCTGGCACAGGGCATCCGGATTGGATGTCCACACCGGCAGCGAGCGCACCCCACCGCCGCAGAGGAAGTTACCGCCTTCGTCCACGCCCATGTTAACGATATCCTCCGGCGGGGTCAGATCCAGCGGGATCGGCGACTGGTTCGCCAGATAGCGCTGGTAGATTGCCATCGCCCCGCTGGCCCCGTAGAGCTTGGTCGGCTGGTTGTTATCGCGTCCTACCCAGGTAATGGTCACCTCACGACCGTCGATCCCGGCGAACCAGGTATCAACGTTGTTGTTGGTGGTCCCGGTTTTACCCGCCAGATGCAGGCCCGGATACTTCGCCCCCAGCTGACGGCCGGTGCCGCGCTGGATAACCTGCTGCATGGTCCACAGGGTCATGTACGCCGCCTGAGCAGGCACCGCACGCTCTGCCTGCGGGAAGCTCTGGTAGAGCACCGTCCCGTCTTCGGCAATCACCGAACGCAGCGCCGAAAGCGTTGCTCGGTTACCGCCGCTGGCGATAGTCTGGAACGCCTGCGCCACCTCAACCGGGGTCAGGTTCAGCGCACCCAGCAGCATCGCCGGAACCGGATGCAGCTGATCCTTCGGCACGCCCAGTTTGGTCCAGGTATCGGTTACCGCTGGCAGACCCAGCGCCATCCCGAGGTTCACGGTCGGCACGTTCATTGAGCGGGTCAGCGCATCCGCCAGCATCACCTGGCCGCTAAAGCGGTGGTCATCGTTCTGCGGAGACCATACCTTGCCGTTAGGCTGAGGCAGAGATATCGGCGCATCGGCAATCCACGTGTTCAGACGATACTGGTTCGGCTGGCTCAACGCGGTCAGGTAGGTGGCCGGTTTTGCCAGCGAGCCGATAGAGCGTCGCGCCTGCATGGCTCGGTTATAGCCCGCAAACTGCGGCGTCGCTCCGCCGACCATCGCGCGGACTTCGCCGCTGAAGCGGTCAACGACCACCATCGCCGTCTCCAGATCGCTCAGCTTGCGCTGTTTGATCAGGGCCGGAATACCTTCCACGGCGGCCTTCTCTGCTGCGTCCTGCGCCACCGAGTCAAAGGTGGTAAAGATCTTCACGCCGGAGAGATCTTTGACCTTATCCCCCAGCTTCGCCTGCAGCTCCTGACGTACCATCTGCATAAACGCCGGCTGCGGTGAGATCACCCCGCCGCGCTTCTGCACCCCGAGCGGCCGGGCGCTGAGCATATCGTACAGCTCCTGGTCGATAACCTTCTGCTCCTGCAGCAGTCGCAGCACCAGGTTACGTCGCTCCAGCGCCAGCTTCGGATTGCGCCACGGGTTATAGATGGAAGCGCCTTTCACCATGCCCACCAGCAGCGCCTGCTGGTCAAGGCTCAGCTCCTCGACCGGACGGCCAAAGTAGTAGAGGCTCGCCAGCGGGAAGCCGCGGATTTCATTATCGCCGCTCTGACCGAGGTAGACCTCGTTCATATACAGCTCAAGAATACGATCCTTGCTGTAGCGCGCGTCGACGATCAGCGCCATATAGGCTTCGTTCGCTTTACGCCAGTAGGAGCGCTCGCTGGAGAGGAACAGGTTCTTCACCAGCTGCTGGGTCAGGGTACTCGCCCCCTGCACCGTGCGGCCCGCCGTCAGGTTCGCCAGCACCGCACGCCCGATAGAGAAGAAGCTGATCCCGTCATGCTCATAGAAGTGACGGTCCTCGGTCGCCAGCAGGGTATCCACCAGCAGATCCGGGAAGCCGTTACGCGCGACGAACAGACGCTGCTCGCCGTTCGGCGAGGAGAGCATGGTGATCAGGCGCGGATCGAGACGGAAGAAACCGAACTGGCGGTTGTTCTCCATGTTCTCGATGGTATCCAAGTGGTTATCGCTGAACGTCAGCCGGGCGCGGACCTGCCCCTCTTTACTGTCGGGGAAGTCAAACGGACGGCGGATCATCTCGATGCTGTTGGCCTGCACGGTAAACTCGCCGGGACGGGTCATCGCCGTCACCTTGCGGTACTGGGTAGCCTCCAGCAGCTTCACCATCTCGTTTTTGCTGATCGGCATCTCGGGTTCGAGGTTAACCATCCGGCCATACACCGCTGCCGGCAGCTGCCAGACTTTGCCGTCGATGCGGCTGCGGATCTTCTGATCGAGATAGAGACCGTAAATCGCAAACAGCACCACCAGAACGATAAAGATCTTCAGCAGCAGCCAGAACCAGCCGCGCTTGCGCTTGCCGCCTTTTCCTTTGCCACTGCCGCCGCCGTTGCCTTTACTGCGGCGCGGTGCGGGTGCATCGTCTTCATACTCATCGTCGATCTCTTCATCTCTGAGACGACGACGGCTTACCTTCTCTTTTACCGGACGCGCAGGTCTGCCTTTACGTCCAATAGGTTCGCGGTCATTCCCCGCCATGCTTACTCTCCGCTACATTATTTCAGGCGCAAGGGCCCGATTCTCTTTTCTTCTACCGAAGGGCAGAAGAAGAAATCTCTCAATTTCGCTTTCGCTAATCTTACGAATATTTTTTAACCCGCCTTGTTGGCGCGGTATTAGCCGGATCGTCCGGCCAGACATGCTTCGGGTAGCGTCCCTTCATCTCTTTTTGCACCTCGCGGTAGGCACCTGCCCAGAACGCGCTGAGATCGCGCGTAATCTGTAGCGGGCGCTGTGCCGGCGAAAGCAGCTCCAGCACCAGCGGCACCCGCCCCTCGGCAATAACCGGCGTAGCAGCCTCGCCAAACATCTCCTGCATCCGCACCGCCAGCACCGGCGGATTTTCATCATGATAGCGGATCGCGATCTGACTTCCCGTCGGCACAGTGTAATGCCCAGGCAACGCACTATCCAGCCGTTGACGCAGCGGCCAGGCCAGTAAATGGTTGAGCGCATGGATCAAATCCAGCGCTTTTAGCGCCCGCAGAGAGTGTACTCCCTGCATGTCGGGAAGTAACCATAGCTCAAGCGAGGCTAAAAGCGAGGCGTCATCCACCGCAGGCCAATCATATTCTGGTAGCCACTTCGCCGCACAGTGCAGGCGCAGGCGCAGCTGCTCCGCCGCCGGGGTCCAGTTCAGCACCTGTAGTCCCTTATCGCGAATGCCGTTCAGCATCGCCCGGTGCAGCTCCGTCTCCGATGGCTTCGCCAACGGCCTGACGCTTACCGTCAGCTGGCCGATCTGGCTGCGGCGCAGCGCTTTCAGCGTGCCCTGGGCATCGTCCCACTCAACGGTATCGGAGTGACGCACCAGCCACGGCGCGGCGGCGATAAGCGTCTCAATGTTGACTGGCACCGCCTGTAAAATGCGCGCGTCCGGCTGCTGGCTGCCCTGCAACAGCAGGGGGGCAATCAGCCACTCGTGGCGGCCCATCGCGTCGTCTACGTCGAGCATCGCCCCCATGCCGTTCGCCAGCTGGTAACGCCCCTCCTGACCGCGCCGACGGGCAATGCGATCGGCAAAGCCACGCGCCAGCAGAATGGGGATCAGATCGCTATCTTCCCTGCCCTCTGTACTGTTGAGCCGCTTGAGCAGCTGGCGGCTGCGTCGCTGCCAGTGCGGCTGGCTACGGGAGAAGGCCGCGCCGAGATCGGTGCTGCCGCCACGCAGAGGCTCCTCCAGAATGGCGGCAAGCTTCGCCGCGGTTGCCGCCTCGTCACTATTCTGCGCACTGACTAGCATAGCCGAGAGTCGCGGCGTCACGCCCAGCCTCGCCATCTTCTGCCCGCGCGCCGTCAGCTGCTGGTTTTCCAGCGCACCGAGCTGCCCCAGCAGGGTTTCTGCCGCCGCCAGGTTCACCGCCGGGGGCATGTCCAGCCAGCAGAGCTGGGCCGGATCGCGACAGCCCCACTGCACCAGCTCCAGCAGCATGGCGCTGAGATCGCTTTGCAGGATCTCCGGCTCGCTCTGGGCCGCCGCCCGTTCCGCCTGCTCTTTCGCCAGCAGGTGCAGGCAGATGCCTGGCTCCAGCCGTCCGGCGCGTCCGGCACGCTGGGTCATCGAGGCCTGGCTCACCCGCTGGGTCACCAGCCGCGTCAGCCCGGTGCGGGCGTCGAAGCGGGCTACCCGCTCCTGGGCGCTATCGACCACCAGCCGGATCCCCTCGATAGTTAAGCTGGTTTCGGCGATGTTGGTCGCCAGCACCACTTTGCGCAGCCCCTCCGGTGCGGGCAGGATGGCCTTGCGCTGCTCGCTCAGGGGGAGCGCACCATAGAGCGGACAGAGCAGCACGTCGCTGCCGACGCGCTGGGCCAGCTGCTCCTGCACGCGCTGGATCTCACCGACGCCGGGCAGAAACAGCAGCAGCGAGCCGCGCTCGGTGCGCAGCAGCTCGGCGGTTGCCGCGGCCATGGCCTCGTCAAAACGAACGTGGTTGGCTAACGGCTGGTAGCGGCGATCGACAGGGAACGCGCGCCCCTCCGAGGCGATAACCGGCGCGTCCGGCAGCAGGCGCTGGAGACGATCGTTATCGAGCGTCGCCGACATAATAAGGAGCCTGAGATCGTCGCGCAGCCCCTGCTGCACGTCCAGCAGCAGGGCCAGGGCCAGATCGGCCTCCAGGCTGCGCTCGTGGAACTCATCGAGGATCACCAGCCCAACACCGGTCAGCTCGGGATCGCGCTGGATCATGCGGGTCAGGATCCCCTCGGTGACCACCTCCAGGCGCGTCGCCGTGCCGATGCAGGTTTCACCGCGCATCCGGTAGCCCACCGTCTCACCGGGCTTCTCACCCAATAGCTCCGCCAGCCGCTGGGCAACGTTGCGCGCTGCCAGACGGCGTGGCTCGAGCAGCAGAATGCGCCCGGTAATCTTGCCCTCGGCGAGAATTTGCAGCGGCAGCCAGGTCGATTTACCCGCGCCGGTGGGGGCGTTGAGCAGGACCTGTGGCGCGTGGGCGAGCGCAGAGAGCAGTTCGGGCAGTACGGCAGCGACGGGCAGAGAGGACACGCATGGCTCCAGGGGGTTAACTTTCAATTCAACGGCGAGCATTGTAGCATCGCCGTAAATCATTACCGAGTATCGCTTATGTCTGAGCCAAAAAGGCTGTTTTTTGCCGTTGCGCTGCCCGATGAGATCCAGCGACAGATTATCCACTGGCGGGCGGCTCACTTTGCCCCAGAGGCCGGACGCCCTATCGAGGCGGCGAATCTCCACATGACGCTGGCGTTTCTCGGCGAGGTGAGTGAAGAGAAGCAGCGTGCCCTGAGCCAGCTTGCCGGACGCATCCGCCAGCCTGGCTTCACCCTGACCCTGGACGATGCCGGACAGTGGCTGCGCTCGCGGGTCGTCTGGCTGGGCACGCGCCAGCCGCCGCGCGGTCTGTTGCAGCTGGCTAATCTGCTGCGCGCTCAGGCCGCCCGCAGCGGCTGCTACCAAAGCCCGCAGCCATTTCATCCCCACGTTACCCTGCTGCGCAACGCCAGCCATGCGGTGGCCATTCCGCCGCCGGGCTTTAGCTGGTCCTTCCCCGTTAACGAATTTGTGCTCTATGAGTCGCAGTTTTCCCGAGGGCGTACCCGTTACACGCCGCTGGAGAGCTGGCGGCTCGCTAAATAAGAGGTTCTGATGCAGTTCTCCCCCCCGCTACAGCCCGCCACCCTGGTGCAGCGCTATAAGCGCTTCCTGGCGGATGTGATTACACCGGACGGCACGGCCCTGACGCTGCACTGCCCCAATACCGGGGCGATGACCGGCTGCGCTACCCCCGGCGACACCGTCTGGTACTCCACCTCGGATAGCGCGAAGCGTAAGTATCCGCACACCTGGGAGATCACCCAGACGCAAAATGGCACGTTTATCTGCGTAAATACATTGCGGGCCAACGCGCTGGCTAAAGAGGCGGTGCTTTCAGGCGTCATCCCTGAGCTACGCGGCTATAGCGTGCTGAAAAGTGAAGTAAAATATGGCTCCGAAAATAGCAGAATAGACCTTATGTTGCAGGCGGAGGGACGCCGCAACTGCTATATTGAAGTGAAATCGGTCACGCTTGCCGACAAGGGATACGGCTTTTTTCCCGATGCAGTGACTCTTCGCGGGCAGAAACATCTGCGAGAGTTAATGAGCGTGGCAGCCAGTGGGGATCGGGCGGTGATGCTGTTTACCGTGCTGCACTCAGCCATTGAACGTTTTTCACCGGCGCGCCATATAGATGCAAAATACGCACAGCTTTTAGAAGAAGCGCAGCGGCAGGGGGTAGAAATTCTGGTTTACAAAGCGGAACTTTCTGCCGAAGAGATGAGTCTTAGATCGCCCTTACCTTATGAAAGCTAAGGATCGGCGACCAGCCAGATAGCATTCTGGTCTACGTGCGCAAATACGCTTTTCCTCACAGGGTTGTCAAGTGTTACGTTTAGATAATTGCTATCCGGAAAAGCATCTGCTATTTATAGCGGCCTGATTTTTCCCCCGAACACGGGGATCGATAGTGCGTGTTAAGGAGAAGCAACATGCAAGAAGGGCAAAACCGTAAAACATCGTCCCTGAGTATTCTCGCCATTGCTGGCGTGGAGCCTTATCAGGAGAAGCCGGGCGAAGAGTATATGAACGAAGCCCAGCTGGCGCACTTCAAGCGTATTCTTGAAGCGTGGCGTAATCAACTCAGGGATGAAGTCGATCGCACCGTCACACATATGCAGGATGAAGCTGCTAACTTCCCGGATCCGGTTGACAGAGCCGCCCAGGAAGAGGAGTTCAGCCTCGAACTGCGTAACCGTGACCGCGAGCGTAAACTGATTAAAAAGATCGAGAAGACGCTGAAGAAAGTAGAAGACGAAGACTTTGGCTTCTGCGAATCCTGCGGTGTTGAAATTGGCATTCGTCGTCTGGAAGCACGTCCGACAGCCGACCTGTGCATTGACTGCAAAACACTGGCTGAAATCCGCGAAAAACAGATGGCGGGCTAAGCCCGGCGTTTTCGCACCGTTCCCTGTGGCGGGAGTCTCTCCCGCCCTGTTATCTCTCGCCTGTCGACATGCCAGAATCACACTATATTGGGCGCTTTGCGCCATCGCCTTCCGGTGAACTCCATTTTGGTTCGCTGATAGCCGCCCTTGGCAGCTATCTCCAGGCCCGTGCCCAGCAGGGAACGTGGCGGGTACGCATTGAAGACATCGATCCGCCCCGGGAAGTCCCCGGCGCGGCCGATACCATCCTGCGCCAGCTCGACCACTACGGCCTGCACTGGGACGGCGAAGTGCTCTGGCAGTCCCAGCGGCATGAGGCCTACCGCGAGGCGCTGGACGATTTACGCCAGCGCGGGCTGAGCTACTACTGCACCTGCACGCGGGCGCGTATTCAGAGCATCGGTGGGGTGTATGACGGCCACTGCCGCCAGCGCAATAACGGCCCGGAGAACGCCGCGCTGCGTCTGTGGCAGCACCAGCCGGTGCTGCACTTTCACGACAGGCTGCGGGGCGACCTCTACGCCGATGAGGCGCTGGCGCAGGAGGACTTTATCATCCACCGCCGGGATGGCCTGTTTGCCTATAACCTGGCCGTGGTGGTGGACGATCGTTTTCAGGGTGTCACCGAGATCGTACGCGGCGCGGATCTTATCGCCCCTACGGTGCGGCAGATTTCGCTCTATCAGCAGCTTGGCTGGCAACCGCCCGGCTATGTTCATCTGCCGCTGGCCCTGAACAGCGACGGCAATAAGCTCTCTAAGCAGAACCACGCTCCGCCGCTGCCGGAGGGCGATCCGCGACCGGTGCTGATCCGTGCTTTACAATTTTTAAATCAGGATGTAACAAGTAACTGGCAGGATTTGCCCACCGCGACCCTGCTACAGCATGCGGTAGAGAGCTGGGATCTGTCCCGGGTCCCATAGACAGCGCAGATCAATCCGGCATTCCTAAATGCCCCACTCTGAGCTATGATTAGCCGCAATTTTTTTGTCGTAAAGACTGACACAACCGAGGTGCACTATTTTTACCCGAGTCGCTAATTTTTGCCGCAAGGTGTTAAGCCGCGAGGAAAGCATGGCCGAGGAGGTCATCGCCGAGCCGCGTATGACGGTTATTCCGCGCGAGCAGCACACAATTTCCCGCAAAGATATCAGTGAAAATGCCCTCAAGGTGCTGTACCGTCTGAACAAAGCGGGCTACGAAGCCTACCTTGTAGGCGGCGGCGTCCGCGATCTGCTGTTAGGCAAAAAACCGAAAGATTTCGACGTGACGACCAACGCCACGCCTGACCAGGTACGCAAGCTGTTCCGCAACTGCCGCCTGGTAGGCCGTCGTTTCCGTCTCGCTCACGTCATGTTTGGTCCGGAGATCATCGAGGTTGCCACCTTCCGTGGTCACCATGAGGATCAGCCTGCCGATCGCACCACCTCCCAGCGCGGCCAGAACGGCATGCTGCTGCGCGACAACATCTTCGGCTCCATTGAAGAGGATGCCCAGCGCCGCGACTTCACCATCAACAGCCTCTACTACAGCGTGGCTGACTTTACGGTGCGCGACTACGTCGGTGGGATGCAGGATCTTGAAGAGGGTACGATCCGCCTGATCGGCAACCCGGAGACCCGCTATCGGGAAGATCCGGTGCGGATGCTGCGCGCGGTACGCTTTGCTGCCAAACTGCATATGCGTATCAGCCCGGAGACCGCCGAGCCAATCGCCCGCCTCGCGACGCTGATCAACGACGTGCCGCCGGCGCGCCTGTTTGAGGAGTCGCTGAAGCTGTTGCAGGCAGGCAACGGCCTGGACACCTATCAGCTGCTGCGCGAGTACAGCCTGTTCCAGCCGCTGTTCCCGACCATCACGCGCTATTTCACCGAAAAGGGTGATTCGTCGATGGAGCGGATCATCAACCTGGTGCTGAAGAACACGGACACCCGCATTCAGAACGATATGCGCGTCAACCCGGCGTTCCTGTTTGCCGCCATGCTCTGGTATCCGCAGCTGGAGACCGCGCAGAAGATTGCTCAGGAGAGCGGCCTGACCTATCACGACGCCTTCGCGCTGGCGATGAACGACGTGCTGGACGAAGCCTGCCGCACGCTGGCGATCCCGAAACGGATCACCACCCTCGTGCGCGATATCTGGCAGCTGCAGCTGCGCATGTCTCGCCGCCAGGGTAAACGCGCCTGGAAGCTGATGGAGCATCCGAAGTTCCGCGCTGCCTACGATCTGCTCGCCCTGCGGGCCGAGGTCGAAGGCAACCACGAGCTGCAAAAACTGGTGCAGTGGTGGGGCGAGTTCCAGGTGGCCGCGCCGCCCGCGCAGAAAGGCATGCTTGACGTGCTGGACGATGAGCCGGATACCCGCCGCCGCCATCGCCGCCCGCGCAAGCGCACCCCACGTCGCGAAGGCAGTGCATGACGCTGGTCTATATCGCTCTGGGCAGCAATCTGGCGTCGCCCCTGACCCAGGTTAATGCGGCAATCGCGGCGCTGGGTACCATCCCGGACAGCCAGATTGTCGCTGTCTCCAGCTTCTACCGCACGCCGCCGCTGGGTCCGCAGGATCAGCCCGACTATCTCAACGCCGCCGTGGCGCTGGAGACGACGCTGCCCCCTGAAGCCCTGCTGGATCACACCCAGCGTATCGAGCTGGACCAGGGCCGGGTACGCAAAGCGGAGCGCTGGGGACCGCGCACGCTGGATCTCGACATCATGCTGTTTGGCGAGGAGACTATCACCACGCCGCGCCTGACCGTGCCCCACTACGATATGAAAAACCGCGGCTTTATGCTCTGGCCGCTGTTTGAGATTGCGCCCGCGCTGCGCTTCCCTGACGGCGAAACGCTTGCCAGCGTTCTCGACCATCTGGGCGCAGCGAAACCGGCGGTCTGGTAGTACCACTCCGCCCGTTAAACCTGCCGAAAATCATTGTCCCCCCTGACGTTACTGATAAAATGCCGGAAAGTTGAAGGCTCCATCAGGAAACGCTATGAAACCAACCACCCTCTCCTGGCTGCAAAAGTGCAAGCAGGAACATAAACGCTTCGCCACCATCACCGCCTATGACTACAGCTTCGCTAAGCTGTTTGCTGAAGAGGGCATTAACGTCATGCTGGTCGGCGACTCGTTAGGGATGACGGTCCAGGGCCATGACTCCACCCTGCCGGTAACGGTCACGGATATTGCCTACCACACCCAGAGCGTACGCCGCGGCGCGCCAAACTGTCTGCTGCTCGCCGACCTGCCGTTTATGGCTTACGCCACCCCTGACCAGGCGTTTGCCAACGCCGCCACGGTGATGCGCGCCGGGGCCAACATGGTCAAAATTGAGGGCGGCCGCTGGCTGACCGAGACGGTGAAAATGCTCACCGAGCGCGCCGTGCCGGTGTGCGGCCACCTGGGGCTAACCCCGCAGTCGGTAAACGTCTTTGGTGGCTACAAGGTACAGGGTCGCGGCGACGCGGCCCAAACGCTGTTTGATGACGCTCTGGCGTTAGAGGCGGCTGGCGCGCAGCTGCTGGTGCTTGAGTGCGTACCGGTTGCGCTGGCGCAACGTATTACCGAGGCGCTGACCATCCCGGTGATCGGTATCGGCGCGGGCAACGTCACCGACGGCCAGATCCTCGTGATGCATGATGCGTTCGGCATTACCGGCGGTCATATTCCTAAATTTGCCAAGAATTTCCTGGCCGGTACGGGCGACATGCGTGCCGCCGTGCGCCAGTACGTGAGCGAAGTCGAAGCGGGGACCTACCCCGGCGAAGAGCACAGTTTTCACTAAGGAGCCTACGCGTGTTGATTATTGAAACCCTGCCGCTGCTGCGCCAGCACATCCGCCGACTGCGTCGTGAGGGCCAGCGCGTTGCGCTGGTGCCGACCATGGGCAACCTCCACGATGGCCATATGCAGCTGGTTGATGAAGCAAAAACCCATGCCGATGTGGTGGTGGTGAGCATTTTTGTTAATCCAATGCAGTTTGACCGTCCTGACGATCTGCAGCGCTACCCGCGCACCCTGCAGGAGGATTGCGAGAAGCTGAACAAGCGCAAGGTGGATTTTGTCTTTGCCCCGGCGGCTGACCAGGTCTATCCCCAGGGCACCGGTGAGCAGACCTTTGTTGACGTTCCGGGCCTCTCTACCATGCTGGAGGGGGCCAGCCGGCCTGGTCATTTCCGTGGTGTGGCGACCATCGTCAGCAAGCTGTTTAACCTGGTCCAGCCGGACGTCGCCTGCTTTGGCGAAAAAGACTTCCAGCAGCTGGCGGTGATCCGCAAGATGGTGGCCGACATGGGCTACGACATCGACATCGTCGGCGTGCCAACGGTGCGCGCCAAAGACGGTCTGGCCCTCAGCTCGCGCAACGGCTACCTCACGGCGGAGCAGCGTAAAATCGCCCCGGCCCTGAGCAGAGAGATGAACGCCCTGGCGGCGAAGCTGCGGGCGGGCGAACGCCCGCTGGAAGAGATGATTGCCGCCGCCGGGCAGGCGCTGGATGAAGCCGGTTTTCGCACCGATGAGATTCAGATCCGCGATGCCGACACACTGCTGGAATTGACCGATGCCAGCCAGCGGGCGGTGATCCTGATGGCGGCATGGCTTGGCCAGGCACGCCTCATCGACAACGTAACGGTAGAGCTGACGCCGCCACCAGCGGGTTGATGCTGTCACTTTTTACTCCCGGCGGCGCAGGCGGCCGGGTCAACACAAGCACAAAGGTAGACGTTATGATCCGCACTATGCTGCAAGGCAAGCTCCACCGCGTCAAAGTGACGCAGGCAGATCTGCACTATGAAGGCTCCTGCGCTATTGACCAGGATTTCCTTGAGGCGGCTGGTATTCTTGAATACGAAGCCATCGACATTTACAACGTGACTAACGGCAAGCGCTTCTCCACCTATGCGATTGCCGGCGAGCGCGGCTCGAAAATCATCTCGGTCAACGGCGCGGCGGCCCACTGTGCCGACGTGGGTGACATTCTGATCATCGCCACCTACGTGACGATGCCGGATGAGCAAGCCCGTAGCTGGCAGCCGAAGGTCGCCTACTTTGACGGCGACAACGAGATGACCCGCAAAGCGAAAGCGGTGCCGGTGCAGGTTGCCTGACGCGCTTTTTGGGGTAGCCGCATAAAGGCTGCCCCGCTTTTAATCATCTCATTTTTATATTCCTGACAATAAAATATTTAAAAAAAACATTTAATCAGGTCGCGATAATTAACACCTGAATTATCAAAATTCGCTAAATATATTAAATTAATTTACGGTTATTTTTTCTAAAAACAAAGTTAAGCAGATCTCGATTTTTATTCCAGCCTATTAATATTATATTTCCCCTCTTATTTAAAAACCCTACACGCCTCTAAAAAACCTTATTTTTAAATGGATGTTTAAACATGTTTAAGAAAGCTATTTTGGCTACTTCTGTAGCCCTCTTCGCTATGGGGTCCGCATCTGCAATCGCTGCCGATATTGGCGTCATTACGTTTGATGGTGCGGTCACCGATACTACCTGCAAAATCACCACCAACAACGGTCTCGACGCAAATAACGTCACCATCGCTATGCCGGTTGTAAAAACAGCCGATGTTGAAGAGACCACGATTGATGCAGGAGTAGGCTCTAAAGAGTTCGAACTGCATCTGAGCGACTGCCCTGAGGAGCAGAACTCAGCTTCTGCCACCTTTACTTCGCAGCAGTTTGCCGATCTGACTAACGGTACGCTGAAGGCAGACCCGACCGTTGCTGGCCATGCTGACAACGTAAGCCTGGCGCTCTACAACAACGCCGCGGGCAGTACCGATCGCATTAAAATCGGACAGCCGGGGGAGGCAACCCAGAAAGCCACCCTAACCGCCGGGGAAGGCACGCTGGCCTACCGTGTCGCCTACGTACCCAGCGCTGACTGGATAAAAGGCACTAATGATATTAGCGCAGGTAAAGTGAGCAGCAACGTCACCTTTACCATGAGCTACGAATAGTCGTTTCACGTTGCGATATGCGCTCACGGCGAAGTGGGCGTACCTCTGTTTAAGGATGAATACCGTGCGCAAATTAAAAACGGATATTTCCGCGCTTCTCTTCAGTGTGTCTGCTGCCGTTTCCCATCCGGCCTTAGCCGATATCGTCATTTCCGGCACCCGCGTGATCTATCCGCAGTCGGCAAAAGACGTGACCGTAAAGATGGAAAACCGCGGCAACAAACCGCTGCTGGTCCAGACGTGGCTGGACGATGGCCGTGATACCACTGACCCACAGGTATTAAGGCTACCGTTTATCGTTACGCCGCCGGTTTCACGTGTGGATCCTGCGAAAGGCCAGACGGTGCGCATTACGTATCTCGGCCAGCCGCTGCCCACAGATCGAGAAACGCTGTTCTGGTTTAACGTGCTTGAGGTTCCGCCAAAAGCAAAAGGTGCGGACGAGCAGAGCATGCTGCAGCTTGCGTTCCGCACCCGTATTAAGCTGTTTTATCGCCCGGACGGTCTTCCGGGCGATCCGGCAGTTGCTGCTGGCCAGCTTAAATGGTCACAGCAAAACAGTACGCTGACGGCCCGTAACGACTCTCCGTACTACGTCTCTCTCGCCAAAATCACTGCCAGCGTGGGCGGCCAACAGGTCGACATTGAGCCGCACTATGTTGCGCCCTTCGCCAGTCAGTCATACAGCCTGAAAGCCACCGGTGGCGCGCACGTTGTCCACGTAGCGTATAGCGCTATCAACGACTTTGGTGGCGCTGAGGTTCACGAAGCGAATGTCAATTAACAACCAGCTCACAAACGTTATCTTATTTAGCTGCTAATGGATTAGTGCCCGTAATGCTATATCGCAGCTCGTTTCTTTGTCTTGCCACTTGCGCCGCTTTGCAGGCGTCAGCGCTTGCTGCTGCGCCTGCATCAGAGAGTGAAGAGGTCGAATTTAACGATCAGTTTCTGTTTAACACCGGATCGCATATCGACGTAAGCCGCTTTTCACGCGGCAACCCCGTTGTGCCGGGAACGTTCAAAATCCAACTTCTCCTTAACGGGCAAAAGAAGCTGCTAACGAAATTCACTTTTAATGACAACGGCACGTCGCGCGCTACGCCCTGCTTTACGCCCAAAATATTAATGCAGATCGGAATCAAGGCCAGCCGCCTGGAGCAGGCTGTAGGCTCCCATGCTGACGAAAGTAGCCAGGATAGCTGCCTCACGCTCAATGATGCCCTGCCCGGATCATCATGGAACTACGATCCGGCCACGCAGGAACTGAGCCTCAACGCACCACAGATCTACGTTGAACGCCGCCCTAACGGCTACGTTGCCCCTTCACTGTGGGAAGATGGCATTACCGCAGGTCTCTTCTCATACGATCTTAACGCCTGGCACTCCGATAGCACCAGCGGTACGGAGGATACCGCTTATGCCGGATTAAAGTATGGTCTGAATAGTGGACCATGGCGTTTACGTGCTCGCGGGACGCTTAACTGGGATCGTGATGACGGTAGCGACTACGCCAGCCAGGATATCTATCTGCAGCGGGATATCACGCCGCTTCGCGCCCAGATGCTGGCAGGTGACTCCTTCACGCGTGGCGATATATTTAACTCTATAAGCCTGCGCGGCCTGCGCATGTATAACGACGATCGGATGCTGCCGGGCGGCATCGCAACCTATGCGCCGATCGTTCATGGGGTGGCAAAAAGCAATGCCAAAGTTACCGTGGCCCAAAGCGGCAATACGATCTATGAAAGTACGGTCCCACCGGGAGCGTTTGAGATCGACGATCTCAGCACCACCGGCTACGGTAGCGATCTGGTTGTGACCATTGAAGAGTCCGACGGCAGCACCCGCACCTTTTCTGTACCCTACTCATCCGTCAGCCAGATGCTGCGACCTGGCTACGGTCGCTGGGATATCGGCGCAGGCGAGCTTCATGATAACGGCCTGCGCGATAAGCCCCGTCTCGGCTACCTGACCGGCTACTACGGCCTGAGTAACCTCTTTACCGGTTACGCAGGGTTGCAGTATATGGATACGGACTACGTGTCCGGGTTGCTGGGTCTGGCCATGAATACCTCTCTCGGGGCCTTTGCCCTGGACGTAACTCACTCTGACGCAGAGGTCGAGGAGGTCGGCACGTTGACCGGCCAGAGCTACCGCCTTTCGTGGAGCAAGCTGCTGGAAAACACCAACACCTCGTTTAACATCGCGGCCTACCGCTTCTCGACAAAAAATTACCTGACGCTCAACGATGCCGCATCGCTGGTGGAAGAGGTCAAATACCGCGATACCGCGCGTAATCCCGATCGTACCGGCGAAGAGGTATATGACAGCTTCCAGCGTATGAAAAATCAGGTACAGATTAACGTCAGCCAGCCGATTCGCATCGGTAAAAGTGAGCACGGCTCGCTATACATAACGGGAAGCTGGCAGGACTACTGGACTGAATCAGGTTCCTCTTCACAGTTCTCGATGGGTTACAACAACGCATTCCGGTTAGGCAGCTATAGCATTTCGCTGCAACGCACCTATGACGAATATGGCGAAAAAGATGACAGAATTTATCTGAACCTGAACATCCCGCTGGAAAACCTGCTGGGCCACAGCAGGCACCCGGGGGGCTTCTCCACCGTCACGACGAGCATGAACTCGGATTTCAAAAACAGCACGGCCTTTAACACCAGCGCGAACGGCAACAGTGACGATTACCGATTTAGCTACAGCGTGAACGCCAGCACCAGCCATGCCAGCGGCGGCGACCTGAAGCAGATTGGCGGCTACGGGAGCTATAGCAGCCCTTACGGACCGCTTAGCCTCTCGGCCTCGGCATCGAACGACAGCAGCCGTCAATACGCCATGAGCTACAGCGGCGGCATGCTGCTGCACGCTGGCGGCATGACGCTGGCACCAGGCAGCATCGGCGATACCGATACGCTGGCGCTGGTCAGCGCGCCGGGAGCAAAAGGCGCTCGCCTGAGCATTGGCGACGGCGTCATCGATGGTGCCGGCTACGCCATCATGCCCTACCTGACTGCCTACCACGAGAATACGATCGGCATCGATATCTCCCGGCTGGAATCCGACGTTGGGGTGAAAAACACCAGCACGATAGCGGTGCCCCGCAGTGGCGCGGTACTGCGCGTCGATTTCGAAACCGACCAGGGGCGCTCGCTTCTGCTCGATCTGCGGCGCTCCGACGGCGGCTTTATTCCGCTCGGGGCCGATGTGCTAAATGAAAACGGCTTGTCCGTGGGCGCTGTCGGACAGGCCGGGCAGGCGTACGTACGCGGTATTGCAGAGCACGGCACGCTGCACGTGGCCTGGGGTAACCAAGCGAATAGCACCTGTACCGTCTCGTATCACATCACGCCTTCGGCGAAAAAAGTGGGCCTGATGACCATGCTGGACAACCAAATCTGCCAGACGAAATAAGTTTTTAGCCGGAAGCTAACCTGATGAAGAAAACACAACTACCGACGCTGCTCAGCGCGCTATTGATGCTGATAGGGGGTTCACAGGCAAGCGCGGCTGGCACCAACCTCGACGTGACCTTCACGGCAACGCTGCGTGAGGTCACCTGCGATATGAGAATTGAAGGCGGCACCGGCGACGGTACTGATAACACCATACCTGTCGGCACCGACGGTAAAATCAACGTGATGGATATTATTAGCGGATCCGACGCCGCGAGCAGCCATTTCACACTGAGAATTATTGAGTGCCCGAATAGCCTGGTGACGCTGAAGACGACGATAACGGGTTCCGCCTCCAGCTATGTTAAAACCGCAATAGCGAATAACGCCACGACGAATAAAGCAGATTACACCGGCGTCACCCTTGCCCGCGTCTCCGCGCCGGATGCCCCCTTTGAAATTAACGCCACCGACGATAGCAAAAGCCTGGTCTGGACAGCGACGGAGATCGCTAACCTGGAGGTGCCGCTGATCGCCCGTCTGGTTGAAACCCAGCCGGGTAAGGCCATGGGAGGCAACTTTAGCGCCGTGGCCACCTTTAATTTTGAATACCAATAAGCGGAGGGATACGCATATGAAAATGAGATTGCCCATACTGCATGGGCTGGCTGTTGCCGCGGGACTCTTTTCTACTGCCGTCAGTGCCATTACCGGTACGACCAGCCTGAGGGCAACGTTTATCTCGACGATAGAGGCCGGTACCTGCACGGCGCAGGTTCAGGACGTGACCGGGAAGCCTGTTTCCACTCTCGCCTTTGGTGATGTCTACAAATCTGACCTGACGGCCAAAAGCCGTAGCGAGCCGTTTAGCGTCGCCTTTACCGCTTGCTCAGGCGTAAAGAGCGCCACGGTTCAGGTACAAAAAGGGACCGGGGGCAGCTGCGCCGGCGACGCCTTTGATGCAAGCCATGCCGCAGCGTTTGAAGTCTGGCACGGCACGGCGGGCGGCGGCACCCTGCTGAGCTGTAACGCTCCTGCAAACCAGAGCGTTACCATCAGCAGCGGAGCCGGCAAGCTTGATTTAGCCGCGCGGATTGTCATCGCTAATGGTAAAGCCATCAGCGACGTCACGACGGGCAACGTCAGCGCGCCGGTCACGCTCGTGGTGACCTATCAGTAGTCACGGGCAAGGAGAGACGCGGTGCCGTATCCTAAACAAAAAAAACTTACGCTATTAATCAACCTGTTCGCCCTGCCCCCCTGGCTCTGGGCTGCGCCATGCCTCTCCGCCGGGGTGGGCATCGATCTAACTCTCAATGCCACCCTTGTAGATAATACCTGTCAGGTTTCCATTCCTGATGACGGCCTGGTGCATCTGCCCACAGTGAGTAAATACTGGTTTTACAACGCGGACGGCAGCAGCCGCCTACAACCGACGGATGCAGCCTCCGGCACGCTATTTACTGTCCGGGTAGAGAGCTGTGTGGGCGACAGCGCAGCCATTAAAACAATCGATTTTAGCTTTCAGCCGCAAACGAAACAGTGGCCCACCGCCAGCCGTCAGGTCTTTATTAATGAAACCTCCGCAGCCGAGGGCGGCGCAGCCAATACCGGGGTGGTGATTTTTTCACAGGCGTTAAACAGCAACGTCCTCAATTCGGACGGCACCTCCAGCGTTATCCTGGCTGCCGGAACGGAGGGCGGGACAAAGGAGTACAGCTTCTATGCGCGCCTGCAAAACACGGGCACGGTTCAGGCCGGAAAAGTCACCAGCCGGGTTATCGTCAGCGCCACTTATAACTAGGATATCAAAGGAAAGGATCCATGAAACAAACAGGACGTTTTATCTATGCCGGAAAGCTACTGGTAGCTGGGCTACTGCTGGTTCACGGAAAGGCCTGGGCAGAGTGCCATTTTGGCGAGTACGGTGAGGGCGGCACCTCCACTATCGTCAATACTGCGGCCAGCACGCCGCTCTATTTTATCAGCGGCAGCCAGTTCTACTCTGGCAGTCAATTTATTCCCCTGGGCGGGCCTTATGATGCTCAGCTCTCTCCTGAACTATGGTCAAGGTGCGATCACGGCGACGAGGGCGAGCAGATGTCAAATATCACCTACGACGCGTTCAATAACCAAGATGAGGGCAACGCAGTTTGGCCAACCAACGTCGAGGGGATCTATTATGCCGTACGCATCTACAGCGATTTGAGCGCAGGCTCCTATTTCCGCTGGAGTGATGGCAAGTGGATGGATTTAGGGGTGTCAGGCTCCGGAAGTACCAATAACTGGCGGGCGCAGATTAAGCTTTATCAAAAGGCGCAGTTTATGGCGAACTTCACCGGCGTAACCCACATTACGCCAAAAGAGGCAAAAAAAATCGGCGGGATGTCCATCGGCGGCCATACCGACAGCGATAACCAGCCCTGGTGGTTTCAGGTGACAACCTCAACGTTTAGCATTCCTGTTGTGGCGGCAACCTGCCAGGCGGCAGTAGCAGATGATGATAATAACATCGATTTCGGCGAGGTAATGTTCTCGAACGCGCGGGAGAACTACCTCCCCAGCCGAGCCTTTAACATTCAGCTTAGGGGCTGTAATAATGTCCTGGCGCTAAAATATAAGGTCTCCGCCAATAAAACGGTCTCGACCAGCGACGGCGTGGCGTTGGCAAATACCCTCACCTCAGGAGCGGCAGAGGGTGTTGCCGTCATGATCAGGCAGGAATTTAACGCCGACCGCAGCGGGCACGGTGAGCCATTTATCAATGACCCTGAATTTATCACTGTATATTTAGACAAGGTTGGCACTGGCGTGACGACAATCCTGAACTTTACGGCCTGGCTAACGCCTACCGGACAAAAATTACAGCCCGGCAATTTTAAGGCAGTTAGCACCTTTACCATTAATTACTACTAGTTCACCTCTATGGCTGGTTGCCGACCAGCCGAGCCATTGTCTCTAACGAATCCGTTCGTAAGATATAGAGTCGCTTCAGGAGGAACGGATTATCTCCCGGCTTCACCTTCCCCTTTACCGTCGTCACCGCCATATGAAAACCGGCATCCCGCGCAGCCTCTATCGCTTTTTCGTTATAGCCGCCAAAGGGATAAGAGAGATAGTCCACGTGCGGGTTAAACTGCGATAGCGCCCGGCGCGAGTGGACAAAATCGAACTCGATAATGTGATAGCTGCGGCTAAGCAGAATGGGATGGTGAGTGGTATCCACCCGGTGTAGAAAGTGAGTATGCGACTGGATATCAAACACGTCCTGAATGCCCCGCAGCTCGGAGATGCTCATAAACTGTAGCGATGTCGGGTCCCAGCGCTGCGGATAAGCCTTGATGCGCGACGAGATGGTGAACGAGGTCGCCTTGAAGCCGTACTGCTTGAGGATCGGGTAAGCGTAGCGGCTGATCGATTTCAGCCCATCGTCAAAGGTGATCACCACCGCCCGAGCCGGAAGGTTAAGCCGGTTCTTCAGGTAGCCCTCCAGCTGATACATCGTCAGGGTGGTATAGCCGCGATCTCGCAGCCAGGTCATCTGGTTGCTGAACGCCCGCACCGAAGTGGTGGTTGAGGTGTGGCGGAAGCGGGTGTTCTCCTCATCGCGCAGGATGTGGTGATACGTCAGCACCGGAATGCCGTGGTCCTCCTGGGCATCCAGGCTGCTGACATAGGCCAGCCGGTCACCGATGCGGATCTGAAACCAGGTCTGGTTCAGCCCGTCCCGCAGCTTGCCGACGATGGGGTAGCGCAGGTTCTCCGCCAGCATGCCGAAAGGGACGCTTCTGACATTAGGCCCGCTATAGAGCGGCGTCGCTTTCGAGGTAATCAGGTTCTGGTTGCTCAGCGGCTTGTTGAGATCCCCCAGCCGATCCTGCACCCGTTTTTTACCGCGCACCGGCTCCAGATGGCCCTTATCGATAAACGCCTGGCCAAAGCCGAAGTGAAAGGCGCTGTAATCCCCTTCCCCACTCGCCACCGCGATAATCTGTCCCGCATGTAGATAGCCGACGTTAATCACCTTACCGCCAATCTGCGCCCAGATAACGGCGGCTTCAGTGGTCTGCATATAGCGCGCCGGGGCGTCCTGCTCCAGCAGGCGGGCGGAAGCGGCGCTGCTCCATGCCAGGAGCAGCGCCAGCAGGAAACGCATAAGCATGAGGATTAGCTACGTAGGCCGCGTCCACGCTGGATCAGGTACCAGCACAGCAGGTAAAACGCGACGATAAACACCGCCAGCACGCCGATGGTCATCACCAGCGGCACGTCAATGATACCGAGGAAGCCAAAGCGGAAGCCGCTGATCATGTAGACGATGGGATTGAGGTGCGACAGCGCTTGCCAGAACGGCGGCAGCAGGGTCAGCGAATAAAACACCCCGCCGAGGTAGGTCAGCGGCGTCAGCACGAAGGTCGGTATCAGGCTAATATCGTCAAAGGTTTTCGCAAATACCGCGTTCAGCAGGCCCGCCAGTGAAAAGAGGATCGCCGTCAGCAGCAGCGTCAGGCCGACAAACAGCCATGAATGCACCTGGAACGGCACAAAGAAGAGCGATACCGCTGTGACCAGCACCCCAACGCATAGCCCGCGCGCTACGCCGCCACCGACGTAGCCAGCAATAATTACGTGCGTCGGCACCGGCGCGACCAGCAGCTCCTCAATATTGCGCTGGAACTTAGCGCTGAAGAACGACGAGGCCACGTTGGCGTAGGCGTTAGTGATCACCGCCATCATGATCAGGCCGGGAACGATAAACTGCATGTAGGTGAAGCCGTGCATCTCACCAATTCGCGATCCGATCAGGTTCCCGAAGATGATAAAGTAGAGGGTCATGGTGATCACTGGCGGAACCAGGGTCTGGATCCAGATGCGCATAAAACGCTGGATCTCTTTGTGCCAGATACTTTTTAGCGCGACCCAGTAGAGCTGCATCATGCGTGGTCTCCTTTTTTATTGTGTACCAGCGTGACAAACAGCTCTTCTAAACGGTTGGCTTTGTTACGCATGCTTAATACCTGAACGCCCTGGGCGCTCAGCTGGCTAAAGACGCTGTTAATCCCCTGCTCGCGCAGCACCTCAACTTCCAGGGTTGAGGTATCCACCAGCCGGTACTGGTAACCTTCCAGCTTCGGCAGCGGGCTTTTCGGGGCCAGGTCAAGAATAAAGGTCTCTGATTTCAGCTTGGCCAGCAGCGACTTCATGGAGGTGTTCTCCACCAGCTCACCGTGCTGGATGATACCGATATTACGGCAGAGCATCTCGGCCTCTTCCAGATAGTGGGTGGTTAAAATAATGGTCGTCCCCTGGGCATTCAAATCTTTCAGGAAGCCCCACATGGAGCGGCGCAGCTCAATATCTACCCCGGCGGTTGGCTCGTCGAGGATCAGCAGCTTTGGCTCATGCATCAGCGCTCGGGCGATCATCAGACGGCGCTTCATACCGCCGGAGAGCATCCGTGCTTTTTCGTTACGTTTTTCCCACAGATCGAGCTGCTTAAGGTACTTTTCACTGCGGATCAGTGCATCTGAGCGCTCAACGCCGTAGTAGCCTGCCTGGTTAACAACGATCTGCTGCACGGTCTCAAAGGGGTTGAAGTTGAACTCCTGCGGCACCAGGCCAAGCTGGCGTTTGGCGTTCACCACGTCTTTTTGTAAGTCGTAGCCAAAGACGCTGACCCGTCCCGAGGTTTTATTTACCAGCGAGCTGACGATGCCGATAGTGGTCGATTTACCCGCACCGTTGGGTCCCAGAAGCGCGTAGAAGTCACCCGCTTCTACTTTTAAATCAATGCCGCGCAGCGCCTGAACGCCGCCCGGATAGGTTTTCTTAAGCTGCTCTAGCTCCAGTGCAATGGTCATGTCGTTTCGCTTACCTTGTTTTCTGACACTCTATGTGTGGTTTAAAATTAAATGGAGTTGACCTATATTAGCTCAACGCAATTACTTGGTTACAGGTCGTTAACCGCCATGAAAGATATAGATACACTCATCAGTAACAATGCACTATGGTCAAAAATGCTGGTGGAAGAGGATCCCGGATTTTTTGAGACCCTGGCAAAAGCCCAGAAGCCACGCTTCCTGTGGATTGGCTGCTCTGACAGCCGCGTCCCCGCTGAGCGTCTGACCGGCCTGGAGCCGGGCGAGCTGTTTGTTCACCGTAACGTGGCCAACCTCGTTATCCACACCGATCTGAACTGCCTGTCGGTGGTGCAGTACGCGGTAGATGTGCTGGAAGTTGAACACATCATCATCTGCGGCCACTACGGCTGCGGCGGCGTGCAGGCAGCGGTTGAGAACCCGGAGCTGGGGCTGATCAACAACTGGCTGCTGCACATCCGTGACATCTGGCTCAAGCACACCCCGCTGCTGAGCGAAATGCCGGAAGAGCGTCGCCTCGACACCCTCTGCGAGCTGAACGTGATGGAGCAGGTCTATAACCTGGGCCACTCAACCATCATGCAGTCGGCGTGGAAACGCGGGCAGAATGTCACTATCCACGGCTGGGCCTACGGTATTCACGACGGCCTGCTGCGCGATCTCGACGTAACCGCGACCAGCCGCGACACCCTTGAGAAGGGCTACCGCCAGGGCATCGCCAATATTAGCCAGAAGCATATTAATCACAAATAAGCGTGCCGTAGCGGCACGCGTTTGTCAGGCCCGGTAAAGCGTAATCGCTACCGGGCTTTTTTACGCCTGCTCTTCCAGCGGCACGACTTTGCCCACGTAGGGCAGATGACGATAGCGCTGGGCATAGTCGATACCGTAACCCACCACAAACTCGTCCGGGATCGAGAAGCCAACAAACTCTACAGGCACCTCAACTTCACGGCGGGACGGTTTATCCAGCAGCGTACAGATCGCCAGCGACTTCGGTTCGCGCAGGCTTAGGATCTCACGCACTTTAGAGAGGGTGTTACCGGAGTCGATAATATCTTCAACGATCAGCACATCTTTACCGCGAATGTCCTCGTCCAGATCCTTGAGGATTTTCACATCGCGCGTAGTGGACATACCGCTGCCGTAGCTGGAGGCGGTCATAAAATCGACCTCGTGCGGAACCTGCACTTCGCGACAGAGATCGGCCATAAACATAAACGAGCCACGCAGCAGGCCTACCAGCACCATCTCGCTGCCGCTCTCCTGATAGCGTTCGGTGATTTGACGACCCAGTTCACTAATACGCGCTTTGATCTCCGCTTCCGGGATCATCACTTCAACAGTATGTTTCATAAAACCGCAACCACTTGTTTTTAAAGATAAAATAAAAAACAATCGGGAGATGAGATAACATTGTGGCCACCCCGATTGGTAAGATTTTTTAGCACGACCGCGCACGCTTTCGCCAGCACGAGAACAATAAGCAGCGATTATACCAGCGCCCACGCCTGACAGCATCCCTATCTGTCAGGCGTGGGGAGTTCGATCCGCGTGATGATGGAGTAAACGCAGCTTATCTTAACAAGTTGCGCATCCTGGAGAATTAGTGAAGAAGTGCTATTGGGAGTACCTTTGGGAAAGGCTTTATTTAAATTAAACACAGTTACTTCTGATTAATTAAATTATTATCCTTAAACACCCATGCATTATACTTTTTCTCGCCCGCTTCATTATAAATCATTATTTTAACCTGTTCACTGCCATTTTCAATTAAGATTTTACCTGAGCAATAATCTATCGGATTATACGTCTTTATATTATCATCAGCGTCCATAGAAATAACTCTAATTGTTCCTGCCTCACATGAATTACCCATAGGTGCATCCTGAAACACCCAGACACCCGTCCATGAGTCTGGAAGAAGGGAATATGATGTCAAATAGGAAGGAGACTCATATTCGCAATCATGCTTAGAAACAACCTTATGGTTGAATAATATTTCGCAATGATTTTCAACTTTTGTGGACTGAACAGTGGGCAAATCGAGGCTGTCAGAAATAGCATACAATGGAACAAGCGATAGCAATAAAATTATGTATTTATTCATATTACCCCTGATATCCTTTTGAATTCCCCAGAACTAGTTTACCTCTAACTTTCAAACCTGCTTCACGCTTAGTAATTCTGTCATCTCTATTTATATCCAAGCCTATATTATCTCTATAACTTCTCCCCTCATCATATAAAACATAATCATCAGGTTTGCCTACAGCTTTAGGGCAGAATATAACCATATAAACATCTTCGATAGTGTGTACTTTACCTGCATAAGGCTGAAAGTATTTTTCAACGTAATCCATCTGCTTAACTGCCGTCATAGCAGCTAATTTATTTGTGGTTGTACTTAAAAACCGTGCAGTCGTTGACATAAACTGAATCAGCCCTGTGGCACTCCCAGTTGGATTTCTCACGGCTGGGGAAAAACTTTCTCCCGTTTCAAATGCCATGCATGACATCAAATGATCTGGCTCTATTCCCAACCGTCCGCAAACTTCTATTACTTTCGATTTGAATTATTTTGGAACTTTGGCTCCCCATGCAATCTCAATAGTGTTTTCGTAGTTCAAAGAATTAAGAAACACCACCGGATGCATATGCCATACAGCCTGACCCGATGTAAAGGGATGCACCTGGCTCATCCACTCCATGTCATCCAGCCACTTCTTCGCAAAATCAATCCGCAGGGTGTCATAGTCCTGGAAAAACGCCGTCCATTTCTGGTGGCCGCTGCCACCAAACCACTCGCTCTCGTGCTTCACCACCATCCGGGAGACAATATCCCGTACCCCCATGTCCGGATGGTGCAGGGCAGCATACAGCTCACGGCCTGACAGGTCTCCGCAGCAAAATGACATCGTTATCCTTGCCAGTCGATGATAATGTTGCGATAAATGTTTATCACTTGGATAATTTAATAACTTTTACACTTATGCAACTTTATAATGCCATTTTCCGCATAAGACTGTACAAAATCAGGGTCGTTAGTCCAGTAGTATTTGGATTTCTTCATATCATAAAATCCTTTCCATTGTAATTCACCATTTTGGTTTATTATATTTAGTTCTGCCAGCGGCATTGTGGAACTGACATTATTCCAATCAAAATTCATACCACCCCTACCAAGATCGGCCGTGCCATCATAGAAAATATCTATTTTGTTTTTTTGTATTTCCTTGGCGTGGATATTGATAACTATTTGATTATCATTAACAATAAGTGGATTCGATTTGCTTTCTATGTTTATAGTGAATCCCTCCCCATCACTACAAGAAGTACTCCATACGCCAAAATTTGAACTCGCGCATGTGGCTAATGAAACGAATAAAAAAACAATGGGCCAGATATTCATTCTTTAACCCCCTCAATAGATGCAATATAACCTATATCCACATGAAGATTGCTATTCCCAGCTAGCTCTGCATTAAGATAATGGTTAAACAAAGACAGCGCTTCTTGTTTTGATTTTGCAGGCTGACCATATCGACCAGGCGGAAGGCTAGCCCACTCATAACTTAATATATCCAGTGCGCCATCGATATCACCAGACATGATTTTATCTAATGAGTTTTTTCTCTTATATTTAAAAATTAGGACGCAAAATTCATCCTGAGATTTTGGGGTAAAGTCAGTTATCCCGACCTTCTCTCGATGAGAGACCATTTTAGGATCATTCCATGTATATCCCATAATCTGATATGCTCCTGCTGCGGTTGAGGTCAAGTTACCCCGTGTAATAGAAATCTGAGGATGATCGCTGAAATCCTTATGGTAGTCTTTAACAAAAGACTGCCCTCCAAATAAAGTTTCATAACCGATTTCACCAACCGTTCCTTCTCCAACACGGAGCATTCTCATAAATGCCCTGACTCTGGCTTCTTCGACGGAAGGAACCAAAACATTTATTGCATCCAAAAACACTACCGGATGCATATGCCATACCGCCTGGCCTGCCGTGAACGGCGCCACCTGGCTCATCCACTCCATGTCATCCAGCCACTTCTTCGCAAAATCTATCCG
>NZ_DALZYX010000014.1:0-56933 GCF_031987975.1 Pseudescherichia sp.
GACA
The DNA here is from genome assembly GCF_031987975.1 of Pseudescherichia sp. Lineage (GTDB taxonomy): Bacteria > Pseudomonadota > Gammaproteobacteria > Enterobacterales > Enterobacteriaceae > Pseudescherichia. The sequence goes on from NZ_DALZYX010000014.1 coordinate 5, forward strand.
CGGGGATTTTCAATCCCATTGCCGGAAAGTTAAATTTTTTGCCTTTGTGTTACAGAGATGTGAATAATCGCTAACGCATACATCCAAACCATTGTTTTGGATGTGCAAAATGACAATACTTCCCGTTATCTCTCCCAAAGGTGGAGAAGGCAAATCCACGTTTGCTGCTTACCTTGCCGGTTTTCTTGCCGATGCTGGCCTGAATACCCTTCTTGTGGATGCAGACTATTCCCAGCCCACAGCCAGCAGTATCTTCGCGCTGGAGCATGAATCCCCATTCGGTCTCTATGAATTGTTGATGCAGATGGTCAGTGACCATACGCAATGCATTTCGCAGACCGCCATAAAAAATCTCGATGTCATCTACTCAAACGACCCGGACGAACTGTTGCCGACCGCGATGCTCCACGCTGCAGATGGCCGTCTTCGCCTGCGTAACATACTTCAGCATCCTTTCTTTAACCGTTATGACGCCATTATTGTGGATTCTAAAGGCGCAACAGGCGTTATGACTGAGCTTTCCCTCCTGTCCTCTACCGGTAATGTGATGGGCGTTGTTAAACCCATCCTTCCGGATGTCCGTGAATTTATCCGCGGCTCCCTTCACATGCTTACCCGCCTGAAAACCTATGAAAATTACGGTATCCGCCTTCCTGATATTTCCATTCTCGTCAACTGTATCGAAAACACTCTGCTTGACCGTGAAGCAATGGACGGTCTTGCCGCCATCATTAACGAAAAACATTACGACGCCTCTGCGCTGGGCAACCGTGACGTTTATCGTTTACTCAATACCCGTATCGAGGCGCTGGATATTTTCAAACTGGGGCACGTCAAGCAGCAGCCCGTGCATCGTCTGGAATACAAAACACGCCGCAAAGGTCCGGCCGCAGCCGTCACCATGCACGACCTCGCGTGTGAACTGTTCCCTGAGTGGCAGAGCCATTTCAGTGACGTTCTGACCCGGGAGGTGCGTCATGTCTGAGATGATGATGCCCTGCTCTTATGAGGCTGAGCAGGCCGTACTGGGCGGACTGATGCTTGATAACGACCGGTGGGATGAGGTGATACTGCAAATCTCCCCGGAAGATTTGTTTTCCCGGCCGCACCGTATGGTCTTCCGCGTCATGGCCGAGCTGGCCGGAGAAGGGCTACCGCTCGATCTCATCACTATTACGGAACGGCTGGAGAACAAAGGCGACCTTGAACAGTGTGGCGGCTTTGCTTATCTGGCTGAAATGAGTAAAAACACGCCGTCTGCAGCCAATATCCTTGCTTACGCCGGCGTGGTGGCGGAGAAAAGCCGCCTGCGGCAGCTGATGACAGTGGGTAACAGTCTTCTTTCCGATGTGCAGGCCCCGAAAGCCAGCTCGGCCGGCATCCTTGAGTCGGCCGAAGGTAAGCTGTTTAACATTGCCGAACAGGGAGCCATGCAGCTCAACAGTGAGACCGGCGTTAACGAGGCGCTGGATAAACTGCTGACGCATCTGGAAAGTATGTCCGCCAGTGACGGCCTCACCGGCACACCGACCGGTTTCAGTGAACTGGACGCGATGACCTGTGGTCTCCAGCCCGGCGATCTGGCCCTGCTGGCCGCCCGTCCTTCCATGGGAAAAACGTCGCTGGCCATGGCCGCCTGCACCGCGGCCGTGGGCGCAAAACCTGACGATCACGTCTTTGTGTTCAGTCTTGAAATGCCCTCAGAGCAGCTGATGATGCGCCTGCTGGCGATGGAAGGCCGGGTGGAACTGTCCCGGCTTCGCAGCGGCAACATGGATGATGAAGACTGGGCTCGCGTGTCAGCGGCTACCGGTCGCATTATTGAATGGAAAAACCGTCTGATCATTGATGATACCAGCTACCAGACCCCGGCTACACTGCGCGCCCGCGCCCGTCGCTATGTCCGCAAATACGGCAGACCCTCTCTCATCATGCTGGACTATCTGCAGCTTGTCCGCTCCCCCGAGCAGGAAAACCGCACGCAGGAAATAGCGGAAATTTCCCGCTCGCTTAAGGCGCTCGGTAAAGAGCTGGGCTGTCCGGTACTGGCGCTTTCCCAGCTCAACCGCCTGGTGGAGCAGCGGGCCGATAAACGCCCTAATAATGGTGACCTGCGTGACTCTGGTGCGCTTGAGCAGGATGCAGACCTCATCATGTTTATTTACCGGGATGAGGTTTATAACCCCGGCACTCCTGATGCCGGGGTGGCTGAGATCATTGTCGGCAAGCAGCGGCAGGGGCCAACCGGCACGGTGAAAGTCAAATTTGACGGGCGTTATACCCTCTTTTCGGAGTTTCAGGAAGGCAGCTATGACTTCGGTTACCGCAGCGGGAGGAAACAGGCATGAGCCGTAAAAGTTCTAATGTGGGGGCTGCCATGCTGCAGCCCGGACGCCAGTCGCAGGCGGCCGGCAATATCAGCGTCATGCCGGCGGCTGAAATGCCCATGGTCCTGACGCTCGACCAGTTAAGCCCGAATCCTGATAATCCGCGAACATCACGCAATCCGCGTTATGACGATATCAAGGCTTCCATCCGTTCGCGCGGGCTGGACACCGTACCCAAAGTCACCCGTGACCCGGATGGTGAGCCCGATATGTACATCTTCAGCGACGGTGGTAATACACGTTATCAGATCCTGTCAGAACTGTGGCAGGAGACCGGAGAAGACCGTTTTTTCCGTGTCCATGTGTTGTTCAAGCCGTGGCCGGGACGGCTGCAGTGTGTTATCGGCCATCTGGCAGAGAATGAAGTGCGCGGGGAACTGAGTTTTATTGAAAAAGCGCAGGGGATCCACAAAGCCCGCTCTATATATGAAGAGCAGTTAGGAAAGCCAGTCTCTTTACGACAGTTGTCAGAGCTTCTGACCCGTGAAGGTCTGCCGGTACATAATTCAACTATCAGCCGTATGGAAGATGCACTGAAATATCTTTTTCCGTGGATCCCAGACCTGCTTGAGTCCGGGCTCGGCAGGCCTCAGATAACGGCGCTGCTGGCGCTCCGGCATGATGCTGAACGCGTGTGGGATGAGTTTTGCCTGATTTCAGACACAGGCGACAAATCCTTCAGCGACGTTTTTGGCCAGTGTTGTGGCCGTTTCAACTCACCGGAACTGTGGTCTCTTGAGATGTTTCGCGATGAATTAATTGGTGATTTACTGCATGCGCTGCCCCATCCGGAGCTGGATTATGACCGCTGGATGATGGAACTGGATCCTAAAGAACGTAACCGCAGACATCACTTCGGCGATCCAGAACCGGTGTCCATCCCTCCCGTAAACAGCCTCGTCACCGCTGACTCTGCAGGTCAGGCCACACCGGCGCAGAAGTCTGTTGAGGTCGCGCAGCCTTTCTCCAGTCCACGTCGTGAAATCTCAGGAGAGCCGGTAACGCCCGCCCCGGATAATACCCCACCTGAAAAACTGGATAAACAGCCCCCCCGGCATGAGGTTCAGCCAGATATGTACGGTGCCGCGCCGGTCATTTCAGGTGAGAGCGGGGATGTTAGCGGGCTGGTTACCCTCTCCGATGGGTACGGAGAAGAGAATGGTGGAGAAGAGGACAATGGGGAGGATGGCCTGCTTTCTCTTTTAACACCAGAACCTGAAGTTGTCCTGCAGGATGACGCGCCAGTGACTAATGACAGCATCTGGCATGTGCCGGCCCATCAGGACGATATCGAACACCTGCAGAATACCGCTTTTCGTCTGGCCTGGGAGCTGGGTGAGGTCCTTGGCTGCGAAGATGAAATTCTTCCGCAACGCGACAATGACATGTCTGCCGGTTACGTCGGGGCAGGTGAGGTGTGTTCTGAAGCCGCCGCATTTCTGCTGGGCCTGACCGGCGAAGCGCCTGCGCTGCATCCTGCGGCAGGAGTGTGTGGTCTGCCGGAGCTTTTCACCGGCGGCCCGGGTGAGGGGGAAGCACCTGCACTGACAGATGAAGATGCTCTGAAACTGCTGCGCCTGATGCGCGTTATGCGCCGTCTTCGGGAGCTGCAACGCGGTCTGACGTACGGGGAGGATAACAGTGATGAATAACTCACAGCGACAGTTGCGACTGCTGAATCTTGTCAGGAAACTGCTGAAGCTGGGCCGCAGCAACAGTAATGCCCATGAGGCAGGACTGGCCCTGCAGCGTGCCCAGAAGCTGATGGCCAGATACGGTATCAGCGAGCTTGACGCCAGTCTTACATCTGTGCGCGAGGCGTCTTCCCGCACGGCCCCTTCGGATGCTGAAAAAGTTCCGGAATGGATGGTGACCCTTGTCCGGGGCGTCTGTCATGCCTTTGGCTGCCGCGCTTATTACTCATGGCGTCAGACCTCTGCCGGGTATCGCCGTTCGGTAACCTTTTACGGATTCATTGAAAAACCTGAGATAGCAGCCTATGCCTTTGATGTGCTGACGCGCCAGCTGAAAGATGCCACAAATTCTTATCTCAAAACCCAGAGTAAGCGGCTGAAACTGGCCACACGCCGGGCGAGAGCGGAGCAGTTCCGTGACGGCTGGGTATGTGGGGTGCGTGAGGTGATATCGGCAACTGACATCAGCAGCGAGGAGGAGCAGGTGATGAGCCACTGGCTGGAAAGCCGCAGTATGAAAACAGTCACAACCCGTGAACTGAAAGCCTGCCGCGGGGCGGATACAGCACGTTATCAGGGGTATGAAGCCGGACAAAATGCCCGTATTCATCATGGTGTCAGCGGCCGGGGTCCGGCAGCCATTGGTTACCGTCAGGATTAAGGGGGAATGATGAACAGTTTATCTCAGGCTGCCAACGGATTGCTGATGCAGCTGGTTATGGATCTCAGAAGTGGCTATCTGCGCCGCTGCGAATCGCTGGGACTGAACCGCGAGGAAATGCAGATGCTGCAGGGGCTCTCGCTCGAAGAGCTTCACTACCTTTCCGGCAGTGAGGTGTCGATCATCAGTGTGGGCATCAATCACGGCAATCTGGTGCGCATGCTGCAGCAGGCCCGGACGGAACAGAAACGACTCCAGCGTATCGATCGGGCGCTGGCGCTGGGCGGCTCCATTGAACTGATGGCCAATTACTTCGGGCTCTCCAGTACGGACGTGGCGGCCCGCCGTCGTATTGCCGGTATCGATGTCCGGCCGGGGCGCGGTAACGCACTGGGTGATGAGGAAAACGCCGCCCTGTGGCGTCAGTGGCAAAAGTCCGGCGTTGAAGATGCGGAAAGTGCTGACGGGCTGGACGTAATGATGCTGGCTGCAGAACAGATGAACGTCTCGCTGACGTCCGTCTGGCATGCCGTCCGCGGCTGGCACAAAACCCGGCAGCCTTCTCCGGCACGAACGCCGGTAAGGAAGACGGCATGAAATACAGGATGGTTGCGCCGGGCCTGCGGGCTCCCCATGGTACGCCGCCGCAATGCTGTCAGAAGGCGTTACGTCAGGTTCGCCGTTTCCGGCAGGGGGCGCGTAATTACACCCGGCTCGATGAGAAAGGCTGCGGTTACTACAAAATCGATCTCGGCCCGTTCTGGCGTTTGCTGAGTCGCAACGAAGGCCGGACATGGCTTCTTCTCAGCCACGAACGCTATAACAGCGCCATACGGAAATAGCAGCATGACAGCCTGTTTACCCTGCACCCGTACGCGGGTGCATTACTAAGCATACTGACAGTTCAGAACGGCCGTGATGGCGGCCGAAAAGGAAAAATAATGAGTCTGCCTGCAGAAAGCCTGATTGCTTATACGCTGGATAAAATGAATGCCCGCCTTGCGGCCAGACCCCGGCGGGATGATGGCAGGATACGTAACGGCCTGCTGTTTACCGGAAATGTGCATGATTCCATTCCCCGCCGGCTGTTGCTCGACACGCGGTTGTCACCACTGGACAAGATGGGCTGGATGATGATCCGGCTGTATGCACAAAATAATGAGGGGGCAGTTTTCCCCAGCTATGACGAACTGCAACTGCAGCTTGCCTCACCCGGAAAGGGGAAAGCCTCAAGGGAAACGGTAAGCCGCGTCCTGCTTATGCTACGAATAACCGGCTGGCTCAGCCTCTGTAAACGCGTGCGGGATGATAAAGGGCGGGTGCGGGGGAATATCTATGCTCAGCACGATGAGCCCCTGACGTTCAGCGATGCGGAAACGCTCGACCCCCGCTTCCTTGATACGGTGGCGGATGCCTGCCTGAGTAAAAACCGGACTATCAGCCAGACCGCCCGCGAAGTGCTCGACGATATAAAAAACGACCCCACCATGCGCCATTATCGCAGCCATCTTGCGCTGATCGAATCGCGTCTGGACCGCCCACAGACGCCCAGCCAGATGGCGAAACATCATCACCGAATACCCCGTCCCGCACCGGGTTCGGAAACCGAACTCAGTCATAAACGGCCAGGAATCATCGCTAAAAAACAGGGTTCGGATACCGAACTCAGCCCAGAAAGATACAACAATTCACTGAGTTCGGAATCCGTACTGCCAGTAAAAACAGGCAGTTATGACCGGGTTCGGAAACCGAACCATTACGTACGTAGTATCACACACAGTGTGAATAAAAATACGTACGTACCGGGTAAACCTGTGCTTCCCGACAGTTTGCATGAACTTGTGCCGGCAGAAGATATTGCCATGCTGACCGCCCAGCTGCAGGCGCTGCCTGAAGAACAGGCACAACTTGTGCTGCTCAGCCTGCAAAAGGTGATGGCACGCCAGCAGCTCAGCAACCCGGTTGGCTGGTTGCTGGCCGTAATGAAAAAGGCCCGTGAGGGCAGGTTATACGCGCCCCGTCAGGCTGATGATTCGCCTGAGAGTGCCGTGCAAAAAAATGCTCAGCGTCCTGAACAACAGCTGTGGAAGCCAGAACCACGTTCTTCTGTCCATCCTGTATCGGAAGAGAACATACGAAATTTGGTTAGAGATATTCGTAGAAAGCTAAACGATAGATAGCTACTTCTAGAACCGGAGGTTAAAAAACAACCACCGCTGCGAGTGGCAGCAGTGGTTAAAAAGCAATCGGTGCTGCGAGTGGTAGCAGTGGTTAAAAAGTAATCGGTGCTGCGAGTGGCAGCAGTGGTTAAAAAGCAAACAGTGCTGCGAGTGGCAGCGGCGGATAAAAAATGTACAGCACTGTATGGGTCTGGTTTGAGTAAAACATGAAAGGATTTTATCTTTTGATTTTTAAGCAGTTTGAGGTGTCATTCTATATAACTGACTACTTCAACGCCCTGAGCCAGCCCGCTATGAAGCCATATAAGTGAATTTCCGAGATTAGGGATCTGGTTTCTAGTTGTCCCCAAGCTCCTGCCTGAAGAGTATCACTGACTCAGGTCGAACCTGACCGGGATCTTACAGGAGATGATTTCATGACCACTGAAAATGAAACGCGAAGCGATAAACCGGGCGGACTCACATCCTCCCTGAAAATCGAGATCCACTCAAACTATGCTATCCGTCTCTGGGAAGGCCGCCCGCAGGCTCAGGCGAAGGAGGGTGTAAAGAAAGTTAAGCATGCCATCATGAGTATGCCCCAGGCTATTAAGCGCTCAGGAATTATTTATCAGGATTCCCTGGCAGATAACCCATGGGCAGATGAGGCGATGTTCAGGGTTGAAACGCTTTTGAATGAAGCTGGAGAACATATCAAAAGCCGGGTAGAAGAACTTGAGGTCATATTGAAATCAGTTCCCCCTGCTGTTTCATTTTCTGACATTGCCTCCTCGTCTCCACTTAATATAGGCGTATACAGTCGTTCTCCGCTGGGTTACAGATGTGTATGGGTACTCGTCGGATATGACCAGATGGCCCTTAAAGCATTCCAGGCGGCTCATTACGGTCTCATATCCCGCAACCGTCGCGATGAACTACTGAGCCATTGCGCTCACTTAATCAGAAAAGTATATGGTGTGCTACGCCTTTATCGAACCGTCAAGGTTAACCGTGCTGACATAGCAATCCAGACTAAAGAAGCACAACAGGCAATAGAAAAACTGGGCATGCCCGATACTGACATTCTTACTGGTAAGAAACGCTCTTCCTTTTCTCCACCTCTGAGAAAAGCCGTTCAGGAGGAGAAATAATATGATTCGCCCTGTGTTCCTCCTCACCTCCTTCTTTTTACTGAGCGGATGCGCAACAACGGACTGGGCTGCGATTAATAAACAGGTCAGCGATACCGCTGCGAACCTGACAAAAACGTTAGGCGGCAACGACAGCGGAGAAAGTGGCGGGATGCCGCTGATGAGCCCGGCGGGGCAACAGGCCATGCAGTCCGTCGATAAAACGTTCTCCGTGCCGGTCGATGTGGATACCGCGGCGGCCCGCCTGAAGCGCCATTACAAATTTATCTCCACACAGGAGCTTGAGGCACTGCGGCAGGCCGCAAATGACGGCGACTGGAAAGCGGCGGCAGAAGATGATGCGCATCCCGTCTGGGACGCCATGCCGGGCAGCTACTACAAAATGGGCTCCGACTGGAACGGACGTGATCACCTGGATATCGAAATCGAGAAAAACGGGTCCGGCAGCAGGCTCTATGTTGTCTATCGCTCATCATCATCACAGCGTCTGGCCGGGTCCGGCGTCACGAAGCTGATGAATGATGTCCGCGCTGTTGCGGCGGGTGAAAAACGCTGATGCGGGAGGCAACACATGCAACTCTTTCTGTGTGAAAAACCCTCCCAGGCAAAGGATATTGCCCGCGTGCTGGGTATCAGCAAGCGTGAGCAGGGATTTATCAGCGGCGGTAACATCGTTGTGACCTGGGCGGTCGGCCATTTACTCGAAACTGCCAGCCCTGAAGCCTATGGCGAGCAGTATGGCAGGCCATGGCGTGCCGATGTTCTGCCTGTGCTGCCTGAGGCCTGGAAAATGGTCGTTAAAGAGCAGACAAAATCGCAGTTCACCGTTATCAGTAAGCTGCTCAAAAAGGCGTCTGAAGTGGTCATCGCAACCGATGCCGACCGCGAGGGCGAGGTGATCGCTCGTGAGCTGATGGAATACTGCCGCTACAGTGGCGCGGTACGCCGGCTCTGGTTGTCAGCCCTGGATGAGGCCAGTGTGAAGGAAGCACTTAGCAGTATTCTTCCGGGGGAAAAAACAGCCCTGCTGTATGATGCCGGCAAGGGCAGGAGCCAGGCGGACTGGCTCATTGGCATGAACCTGACGCGTCTTTATACCCTTAAGGCCCGTGACTCAGGGGTGTCAGAAGTGCTGTCCGTCGGGCGGGTACAGACGCCGACGCTTGCTATGGTGGTTAACAGGGATAATGAAATCACATCCTTCGTGCCAAAGCCCTGGTGGCAGGTACATGCGCTTATTGAAAAAGAGGGCGTCCGGTTCCGGGCAGTCTGGGTGCCCGTTGAGCAGTACTGTGATGAGGAAAAGCGTTGCATCAATCCCCAGGCCGCCCGGGCGGTGGGGCAGTTGTGTCAGCAGCAGGGCAGGGCTGTGGTACTGGAGGTAACACAGAAGCGGGAAAAAACGGCGGCCCCCCTCTGTTTTGACCTGGGCACCCTTCAGCAGGTCTGCTCCCGAAAGTTCGGCATGGGCGCAAATGATGTGCTCGCCATTGCCCAATCCCTCTACGAAACCCACAAAGCGACCACCTACCCCCGGACAGATTGCGGTTTCCTTCCAACTTCGATGCAGCAGGAAATACCCGACGTTCTGGCGGCAGTGGCAAAATCCGATCCCGCTGTGGCCCCGGTACTGAATCAGCTGGACAGGAAGTTTGTCTCGCGTGTCTGGAATGACAAGAAAATCACCGCGCACCATGCCATCATTCCCACCCGACAGGCATTTGATTTGTCGCGCCTCAGCGCCGATGAGCTGAAGGTCTACCATCTGATTCGCCAGCATTATTTCGCCCAGTTCCTTCCGCTGCAGGAATCTGACGTGACGGAGGCGTCTTTCAATATCGGTGGTCAGCTGTTCCGTACACGCGGGAAAGTCGGTGTGGTGACGGGCTGGAAGTCATTGTTCCAGGCTGAAAAAGATGACGATGAAGAGGACGTCGACGGTGACAGTATGGCGCTGCCGGCGCTGGCAAAAGGGGATATTTGCGCTGTCACCGGTTCTGAGGTTAAAGATATGAAAACCAGTCCGCCTAAACCGTTCACGGAGGGGACGTTGATTGCTGCCATGAAGAACGCGGCCAGTTTCGTCAGTGACCCGAAGCTCAAGAAAGTGCTGCGTGATAACGCAGGTCTGGGCACAGAGGCGACGCGTGCGGCAGTACTCGAAACCCTCTTCAAACGACACTATCTGGAGAAAAAAGGGAAGCACATCCACTCAACGCAGATGGCCCGGGAGCTGATTGCGGCCCTGCCGGAAACGCTGACGAGCCCGGGCATGACCGCATTATGGGAGCAGGCACTGGATGATATTTCGCAGGGGAAAATGTCGCTTGCGGTCTTTATGCAAAAGCAGCTGCAGTGGACCCGTCACCTTGTCGAAAAAGGCCGCCAGGACAGTGTGAAAATCACCGCTCCCGTCACGCCCCCTTGTCCGTTATGCAAAGGGCCCACACGTAAACGCAAAGGTAAGAAAGGAGATTTTTGGGGTTGCGTGCGTTACCCAGACTGCAAAGGTATTATTAACACCAACGGGAAAAAGACCACAAAGCGCAAAAAAGCAGCATCAGGGACAAAAACAGAATCATCCGCACCGTGATGAGTTATTTCACTGTACAACCCCGGGCCGGGTTCTGCTAATGTGACTACGCTTCGATATGTACCCCTTTGCCGGAGGCAGCCAGCTTAACTTTAACGGGATTAATCTGGCAACCGGCACGACGGTCTGCCATCGCACATCTGGCAGGAACTGTAAGACGCATGCGCTCCGTGAAAATCGCGTCGGGAACGGATCCCCGGAGTAGTGAGATACATTAAGGTCTGGTACAGCCCCCACGGCGTTGCATATGCAGCGCCGTTTTCATTTCTGGTTTTATGGGTTGACACCAGGCTTGTTTGGTTTAAAAATCAACAGTGCTTACCGCTGTTTTTCACAGCCAGCTAAAGTTTCAGCAGTCTGAGAGAAACGCCTTAGGGTGACTGCCAGCTAACGTTTCACCGGTCTGAGAGAAACACCTTCGGGTGACCGGAAAATCCTCGCAGCCTGAGAGAGGATACCTTCGGGTGGTAAATCCGTTTAACCTCTGGAAACGGATATCACTGCACAGTGATTGAGGTCCTTTCAACATACCAGACTCTCAGGATTCAACCGATCCTGACCCCCGACGGGAAACCACTCCCGTCAGGGCAGATGGTTTCTCCGCCGTACCTTTTTTTACCTCCATGGAGAAAACATCATGTCTGCAAACAATACTTCTGCATCTGCAAAATCTGAGTACTTCAACCTGACTATCAAAGGCATCGGGTATCTCAGCAACATCCGCCAGGTTAACCATCAGAATGGCTCGTTCCTCAGCTGCGTAATAAATGCACTGAGTGGTCCGACTGATAATCCGGCCTACGTCCGTTTTGACATTTCTGTCGCAGGTAAAGAGGCAACCAGCCTTATCGCCCGCTGCCAGAAAGCCGTCGATGAAGACAAGAAAGTCCTGTTGGGCTTTAACCTGAGTAACCCGTCCACGGACATATTTACGCTGAACAAAGGCGACCATGCCGGCGAACAGCGCGTCAGTCTGAAAGCCCGCCTGATAAAGGTGGACTGGATCAAAATAGGCCAGGAAATGGTTTACAAGACTGAAAAATCTGACTCCGTGCCGCCGCAGAATGGCTCTGCCGCACAACAAAACTACGCAGAAAACTCATTCTGATGCGCACCTGACACACCCCGTTCGCGGGGTGTTTCTTTATTCCTTACAGGAGAAATGATTATGTCCTCACGCGGCGTTAACAAGGTTATCCTTGTCGGAAACCTCGGCCAGGATCCTGAAGTTCGTTATATTCCCAACGGCAGTGCAGTTGCCACCCTTTCTCTGGCCACGTCTGAGAGCTGGCGCGATAAGCAGTCCGGCGAACAGAAAGAAGTGACCGAATGGCACAGGGTGGTTATTTTCGGCAAGCTGGCAGAAATTGCGGGTGAATATCTGCGCAAAGGCTCCCAGGTTTACATCGAGGGTCAGCTGCGCACACGCAAATGGACCGATCAGGCCGGCCAGGAGAAATACACCACAGAGGTGGTGGTCAATATTGGTGGCACCATGCAGATGCTTGGCGGCCGCCAGTCCGGCAGCGGACAGAATACGTCTTCCCGGAATGACTGGGGGCAGCCTCAGCAACCTTCAGGACCGACTCACAGTGGCCAGGCCTCCGGCAGCAGTGCCGGTGCGCCACCGATGGACTTCGATGACGATATACCGTTCATTGGATTCGGGTATGACTGTTCCAGAGTGGCAATTCACGCCCTCTGAATTAATGGAGCTTTGACTGTTATGACTGTCTCTGACAAACTTCAGGAAGCAACTTTTTATGTTGCATCTTATGTTATCCCCGGAGCATATCTGTTCTGGCCGTTTCTTCACTTTTTGACTAACGGAGGCTTGTATGGGAGCACGTTACGATTCAGACGTTGTTGCCTGGGCCAGTGAACAGGCAGCTTTACTGCGTGCCGGAAAGCTCAGTCAGATTGATATTGAGAACATCGCCGAGGAGATTGAAGACGTGGGCAAAAGTGAAAAGCGTGAGCTGGCCAGCCGTATGGCTGTCTTACTGGCCCACCTTCTTAAATGGAAGTTTCAGCCAACCCATCGAGGTAAAAGCTGGGAGTTAACCATTAAAGGTCAGCGTGATTTGATTGTACGACGTCTGAACAAGACGCCGAGCCTGAAAAGCGCGTTTTCTGATCCTGAATGGCTTGCGGATGTGTGGTTTGACGCCCGCGCCGATGCTTCCAAAGAAACCGGCATAGGTCTGGATATCTTTCCTGAAGACAGCATCTGGACAACAGATACTATTCTCAGTAACGAGTTTTACCCGGACTGATTACTGTCTGTTTCACCGCAACGCCATCCTTTCGGGTGGCGTTTTTTTTCATCAACGGAAAATCAGTTGTTAATTGAGTGAAACCGGACCGATTCCGCACAGTGAGGGCTGTTTTATCACTGTACAGGAAAATTCCGGATGAAACGTAACACCTCTCACAACGTATTTTCACCAGGCAGGCTTGCCACTGTTCTTCCCCTGCTGCTCCTTGCGGGCTGTGTTTCCCAGCCGCAAAAGTTGCAACAGCGTGCGCCTGCCGACCCGACACCCGGCACCACCGTCACCCGCAACGTTCAGCCGGTCTCTCCGGACGAGTATGCGCGGACGCCGGAAGTGGTGCGCTACGATCGTTATCTGCTGGTCAGCACCGATCCGCAGGCGGCCCAGCGTGACCCTCTCTCCCAGATTATTGATATCCGTATCCCGTCATCCCTGCATCCTACCGTGGCGGATGCGCTGCGTTACGCCCTGCGCCAGTCCGGTTATTCCCTGTGCGCGACAGGCTCCGCCAACGGCGTGCTTTACCGCCAGGCATTGCCGGCGGTTCAGTACCAGCTGGGCCCGATGCGCCTGCGTACTGCCCTGCAGGTCCTGGCCGGTCCGGCCTGGCAGCTTGAGGTGGATGATGTACAGCGTGTGGTCTGCCACAGCCTGCGCGACGGCTACCAGCTGCCGGTCTCCCAGCTTCCGCCGCCGGTCAGCAGCTGGTCCACGCCTGCGCCGTCCGCCGTGTCACAACCGGCCATCAGCGCCCCTCAGTCAGTACCCGTTAAACCTGTCAGCGGAGGGTTTCTGAGAAAATGAGCGAACAGCAACCATTCCATACTGACCCCGCTCCGGCTCGTAAAAGATTCAGCTGGCGTCCCCGCTGCCGCCTCATCTGGGGCGCTGCCAGCGGTGTGGCGCTGGCCGGCATTCTGGCGCTGGGCTACACCGCCTTCAGTCTGGGCATATCGAACCTTGATGAACGCCTTGCACGCCTTGAATCTCAGGGCAGTACAGCGGCCACTGTTGAGACAGTCGCGGCCCTGCAGTCAGATGTGACCACGCTCAAAACCGGCCTGCAGGATACCCGGAAAAAACTTGGTGAGATGCAGCAGGAGCTGAGCGCTGCTGCGAAACAGGCCGGCAGCGACGACGCCGTGCGTCAGTCATTGCGAACCCTTCAGGACGCCCAGCAGGGGCTGGAAACCCGCCTGAGTGCGCTGACTGAGCAGCTGACAGCGCTGAAATCACAGCCGGCACCCGCACCCGCCGCACCTGTCGCCGCACCGGTCAAAAAAAACGCGCCTGCTGCAAAAAAGCCCCGTCCCGCTGACACACGTCGTGCTGCTCCGTCCCTTCGCGTGGCCCGCAATGCGCCTTTTGTGCTGACGGGCGTGGAGAAGCGGGGGGCAGAGTCCTGGGCTGCCATCGCGCCCCGGGGCTACAGCAGCCTGTCGCAGGTGGCCCTGGTCGGAGAGGGCGAAACCGTTGCCGGCTGGACGCTGGTCAGTGCCGGTTATGGTGAGGCGACGTTTCGGGTTAACGGCCGCCTGACCGTGCTCAGAGCAGAATAACGGAGCGAATGATGAAACTGAAACACACCTTTTTAGCCGCCATGCTGCTGAGTCCCCTGACCCTGGCCGCGACCACATCAGGACAGACGGATGTCAGCCGACAGGAATCAACACAACGGGCGGACTCCGCACAGCAAAACCTGCAGCAGCAGGCCGGTCAGTGGGGACTCAGTGCCGACGATTATCAGCGTTATCAGCAGCTGATGAAGGGACCCCGGGGTACCCAGTCGCCGGGTCTCGATCCGCTTTCCACCCTCGGTATCGAGGCGCAGACGCCGGCAGAGCGCCGTAAGTTTGCTGAAAAGTGGGTGAAGGAAGAGTTTGCCCGCACCCAGAAAGAGCTTGATTTCCAGCGTGAGGTGAACGCGGCCTGGCAGCGCCTGTATCCGGGCACACTGCCGGTCAATATGGGGAACGCCTCCGGCGTGGCGCACGACAGTGGCGGCCGGCTGGCACTGTTCGTCAGGTCAAAAGACTGCGCAACCTGCGACGCGAAACTGTCTGCCGTGCTGGCTGACAACCGGCCGGTGGACATCTATCTGGTCGACAGCCAGGGCAGTGATGATGCGCTTCGCAGCTGGGCGCGGGACCATCACATTCCCGTGGAAAAGGTCCGCAAGCGCCAGATCACGCTTAACCACGACGGCGGCCGGTGGATGCGCTTTGGTAACGGCCTGATGCCGGTTTTACTGCAGCAGGCGGGAGACGGTAAATGGGCAATCGCAGCATTCTGACCGGCGCGCTGGCGCTGGGCTTACTGATGGCGGCCGTCCCTGACGGCCATGCTGACCAGACGGTGCCGGAGGGTTACGTCCGCGTGGCCATGGCGCACGGCGTGCCCCCCGAAGCGCTTTACTCGGTATCACTGAGCGAGTCTTCGCGCAAACTTCCCCGCGGAATACGGCCATGGCCCTGGACCATCAATGTGGCAGGCAAAGGGTATCGCTATGAGACGCGCCTGCAGGCCTGGCAGGCGCTGCAGGTCTTTATGAAGCGTCACCCGCTTAAGCGCATCGATGTCGGTATTGCCCAGGTCAATCTGGGCTGGAACGGTCATCATTTTGCCTCGACGTGGGATGCGTTTGACCCTTACACCAACCTGAACGCCGCCGCCACCATTCTGCGTGAGTGCTGGGCGCGTAAGCCAGGCAGCTGGCTGGATGCGGCCGGCTGCTACCACCATCCCGCAGGTGGTCAGCCTGCTGCACGTTACCGCGCCATTGTGAGAGGGCATCTGGCAAAAATCAGCCCTGCACCCCGCATTTCTGCGCCGGCAGCTGAAGCGCCCCGCTCGGTTGCTGCGCTCACCCCCGATCCAGGCTTCGTCTGGACTGAACCCGGGAGATAACCCTGATGAAAACGCTGTCCTTACTGCTGTTTACCCTCCTTCCCCTGACCGGCCATGCTGAACTGAATGTGATTGCTGATCTGGGCGGTGAAGATGCTGCGCCGTATTTTGAGGCCGTTAATAAACAGCCCGGCATGCCCGGCGTCAGTGACGTACAGCCTTCACGCCAGCCGGACCACGGTGTTCCCCTGGCTGACGGGATGGCGGGTATGTTACCCGTTAACACACCTGAACTGAGCCCGGGGAATACAGCAGACCGGCCGCTGCAGTTGCCCGGCATTGGGGCGTTGTTTCTGATCGGGGATGATGCTCTGTCCCGTGAATGGCTGAAAGCCAATGCCGGCGCGCTGGCTGAACAGCATGCGGCCGGGATGATAGTCAACGTCACAGACATGGATACCGTGCGCGAGCTGCGCGAGCTGGCACCCGGTGTCAGCCTGGCCCCGGCTTCCGGCAGCGAACTGGCCCGTCGCCTGCAGATTGCGCATTATCCGGTACTCATCACCGATACCGGCCTGACGCAGCAGGTTAAGCCGTGATGAGCGCGCCAGATATCAACGGTCTGCTGATGGCGCACCCTTACGGGGCGGTCATACTGGTTGTCCTTTTCCTGGTGGTGATGGCCTTTCTGAACCTGCGTCGGCGGGAGAAAGCCAGCACCCGCCGTCACCGGCGATACCGGGCAACGGCGGGGCGGGTACTGGATAAACTGACCCGCCTGCCGGGAGACGGGCAGCGTCTGAGCTATCTGCGCAAAGTCAGTCCCTATGTCTTTGAAGAGCTGTTGCTCTCTGCCTTTGAACGCCAGGGGCTGACCGTGGTGCGCAATGCCTCCTACAGCGGTGACGGCGGCCTTGATGGTCAGGTCATCATTGACGGTGAGCACTGGCTTATCCAGGCCAAACGGTACAGTCGTGCTGTTTCCCCCGCACATGTTGAGGACTTCGACCGGCTTCTCCTGCAGTCCGGCCGCCGGGGGCTGTTTATCCACACGGGCCGTACCGGAAAAATGAGCCGCACCATTCGCACGGCGTCACCGCGTCTGCGCATCATCAGCGGGCAACGCCTGCTGGCCATTCTCGCCGGTCAGGACGTCCGGCAGTATCTCTGAGGAATCTTTTATGCACATCTTCCTGAACAGCCTGCGTTACGCGTTGTGGCTTGTGTTCTGTTTATTCCGTCATGCCGTTTTCGTGCCTGCCGCTTTCGGCGGTGTCTACCTGCTCGCCTGGCTTGTTTTCGGCCATCCGGTCAGTGACCTGAACGACCAGTTGCAGAAGGAGGCAACGGCATGGCGCACCGCGCCGCCCGGACATTACATGTGGGAGGAATGCCCGGCGCCTGATAATGCGGCTCCGCCTGATGCAAAGCCGGCAGCCTGTACCGTCACTGCCGTCTCCACAGAAACCGCGGCGAACAATTACCTGCTGTCATTGCGGGCTGTATGGATCATTTTTTTCATCCTGTCGAATGTTCTGTATGTGCTCTGGCGCTTACTGGCGGATGCCCTGCGTTACCACTCCCTTTCCTGCAGGGAAGCCGGTGCCGGGAGGGGAACGTATATCCGTATAGCCGACGGTAAAATTATAAAGGAGGCAGACGATGAGTAACCGTTACGTCATTGAGGCCCTGCTGCGTCCGGCCGTTGAGCTGAATACCGCCGTGGTATCGGGCATGGCGGCGTATGTCTGTGTGCAGGCACCCTGGGCTGTCGCTCTGGCTCCGTCTGTCAGCTATGTCACCGCAGCCGGGTTTGCGGCGCTGGCCGTCACCCGCACGCATCAGGGGATGAAGATTATTCGCTACCGCCGGAATCTCCGCCGCCTGCCGCGCTATGTCATGAGTACTAAACAGATCCCCGTCAGTCATCGTCGCCTGTTTCTAGGCCGGGGGTTCCGCTGGACGCAGAAACACACCCAGCGGCTGCAGGATACGTTGCGCCCTGAAGTGGCCCGTTACCTGCAGCCAAACCGCTTTTACCTGGGGGCGCGTCAGCTCGAAATGATGACAGAGCACCGTCTGCCCTGGCTGGGTAAGCTGCTGAGTGCCGATACGCCGCTGAACCCGGTGCGGCCATTACCACCGGTGGGCGGCAATCCGGCGCTGCACGGCATCGAGCCCGACGAAAAAGACGTCACCCTGGCTCTGGGGGAGCGCGTTGGCCATACGGTGGTGTACGGCACCACGCGCGTCGGGAAGACCCGGCTGGCAGAGCTGCTGGTCACCCAGGATATCCGGCGGGGTGAAGTCACCATCGTGTTTGATCCGAAAGGCGACGCAGACCTGATGAAACGCGTCTGGGCAGAGGCCCACCGGGCCGGACGCGGGGACAAGCTGTATATTTTTCATCTTGGCTGGCCTGAAATTTCAGCCCGTTATAATGCCGTCGGGCGTTTTGGTCGCGTGTCAGAGGTGGCGTCCCGCGTGGCCGGTCAGCTGTCGGGTGAGGGGAACAGCGCGGCATTTCGCGAATTTGCCTGGCGGTTCGTCAACATCATCGCCCGTGCGCTGGTCGCCCTGGGTGAGCGCCCTGACTACACGCTGATCATGCGCTACGTGAACAATATCGCCGATCTCTATATCCGCTATGCGGAAAAAATCATCCAGGCGCAGCTGCCGGCTCTGCAGACGCAGATTGAGAATAATCAGCAGGTGCTGGGAGAGGACGACGTGCCCCGTAACATGCAGGGTCAGCCGGATGCCTTACGTATCTGGGCCATTGAGGTTGCCCTGAGTTCAGAAGAGGGTAAAAAACTCTATGATCCCATCCTTGACGGGCTGCGGTCAGCGGTACGTTATGACCGTACTTACTTTGACAAAATCGTGGCGTCGCTGCTGCCGCTGCTGGAAAAACTGACCACCGGCAAGACCGCCGAGCTGCTGTCGCCGGATTATCAGGACATTGACGACACGCGGCCGATTTTTGACTGGGAACAGATCATCCGTAAAAAAGCCGTGGTGTATGTGGGGCTCGATGCGCTCAGTGACAGTGAAGTGGCGAGCGCGGTCGGTAACTCCATGTTCGCCGATCTGGTGAGTGTGGCCGGGCACATTTATAAACACGGTATCAATGCGGGCCTGCCGGGCGGGAAAGAAGGGAAGTCCCTGATTAACCTGCACTGCGATGAGTTTAACGAGCTGATGGGGTATGAGTTTATTCCTCTCATCAACAAAGGGGGCGGTGCCGGCATGCAGGTGACGGCCTATACCCAGACGTCTTCTGATATTGAGGCACGCATCGGGAATGCGGCCAAGACGGCCCAGGTACAGGGTAACTTTAACAACCTGATTATGCTGCGCGTCAGGGAGAACCGCACCGCCGAGTTGCTGACCACGCAGCTGCCGCAGGTGGAGATTTACACCAAAACGCTGGTCTCCGGGCACCAGGACACGGCGGATGTCAATGCAGACCAGGACTTCACCTCAAGCACCCAGGACCGCGTCGGGACGGTAAAAGTCCCACTACTGGAGCCGGCCGATATCGTGACGCTACCAAAAGGGCAGGCGTTTGCCCTGCTGGAAGGAGGGCAACTGTGGAAAATCCGCATGCCGCTGCCTGCCGGGGATGCTGATGATGTGCTGATGCCGGAAAGTATTGAGAAAATAGCGGAGGAGATGCGGCGCAGCTATCACAGCGGCGAATCCTGGTGGCGGGACGGCCCGGCCCTGAACGTGCCGGTCACAGGAGGGGCGAATGGCTGAGGTAAAACGTCCCCCACAGCAGCAGACGCTGCCGGAACGCAAGCACGGCATTCTGTATAATCTGCTCTGGGGCTGGCCATGGGCCCTGGTGGGCGTGGTGCTGTCCTCGCTGCTGCTGAGCCTGCTGATTGAATATATCGGCATCGCCTTCTTCTGGCCGGAAGCCGGGGCGGCGCACAGTGAAGCGGTCATGAACACCGAGCTGGGGTGGCTGTCCACAGAGTTCACCCGCAGCCTGCTGCTGTCTGAGCCATCGGTGACGGTTGTGCGCTGGGTTAGCACCGCGTATCAGTGGGCCTTTGTGGACAGTGGCTTCCTTGACTGGGTCCGGCAGCAGTATGCGCACCAGATGCACAGTGACAATGCAGTCACGCGGGAAATCAACAGCTGGAGCGGCTGGCTTGCCGGCTACCTGCGTGAATACCTGCTGGCCACGGTATGGATAAGCATTATCACACTGGTACGCGTCACCATCCTGGTGCTGTCCGTCCCGCTGTTTGTGCTGGTCGTGGTGGTGGCCCTGGTTGAGGGGCTGGGGCGGCGTGATCTGCGGCGTTACGGGGCGGGGTATGAAAGTTCTTTTGTCTATCACCATGCCAAGAAACTGGTCAAACCGGCAGCCGTGGTGCCCGCCATGCTGTACCTTTCCTGGCCCACTGCAGTCTACCCCAATCTGCTGTTGTTGCCGGCGGCTGTCCTGTTGGGTATCGCCGTGACCGTGACCACTGCCTCATTCAAGAAGTATCTTTAAATCAGGGCTGGACGGAGGCGTGCAAAACTTGTTTTGCGCGCCTGCCGTCAGCAGACAAGCCATGAAACCACTGTTACTGGCGCGTCAGTGTCAGTTATTAAATACCGTCAGTTCTGTCACTTTGAAGCTGTCTGGCTTGTTGGTTATGCTGTCGTAGGGTGCCTGTAGCTTCCATTGCTGACCCGGCTCCAGATTTTCAGCCATCGCTGCCGTATTTCCTATTACTGCCCCATTCTGAAGCAAGTTGAATTTGACAATTACAGTCTTCACAGGCCCACCTGACACGTTTGTTCCCGTGCCTTCAATTTGCTGCAAACCATTTGCTGCTGTGGCGAAATGCAGGTCTGAAAGTTGGACTTTGCCAGTACCGTCGGCCGCAAGAACAGGGCCGGTAATCAGTGCAGTGATTAACGTGGCCTTCAGAACAGTCTTCATCATTTTCATTTTCCCTCTGTTTACCGTTGAGTTTTCTTAATATCACAATGAACCTTTATTTACAGCTAAACCTGCCACCGGCACTGACCTGCAATTAATTTTGAAATTCCTGTTTAGGGTTTATCGCTGACCCGACGCTCCCTCTTCCGCATCCTGTCCGCACCCCTTAATCCTTCTGGAGGTGCGTATGAACTCAAATCGTCCGGCCATGCGGCGCAACCGTCGTGTCCCGGGCATCACTGGCCTGGTATTGCTGACCTTTCTGGCATCAGCTGCTGCACAGGCATCCGAGAAAGACGAGCTTGCGTCTGTTCAGCGTCAGCTGGACCAGGTTCAGGCGTCGCTTGAACGGGCCCGCGTGGCGGCTGCACAGGCCGACCCGGCTGACCGTGGCCGCTTTTTCTTTGATTACCGTCAGGCCACATCCGATCTCAACACCATCCGCAGCGGCATTGACCGCTATCTGGAGCCCTCCCGCGCGCAACCGCGTGACCCGTCTTATGTGGCCGGTAATTACCGGCGGGAGCGGCCCTGATGCCCATGACATCCGAACAAACGAACGCGTTTAAAGCCGGCTCCGGCAGTCTTGATGTGAACATCCTTCATCTGCTCTGCATCGGGGCACTGCTGGCATTTCTTTTTTTATGGGCCGCGTGGGCGCTGTCGGATGTCTGGACCGGCTGGAGTAACACCAAAGTGCGGGACGCGGCCCTGGGGCGTTTTGCCGTCCGCACCGTGCTGCTGTTGCTTGTGTGTATCTGGATGTTTGCCAGTTAACCCGATTATGAACGTTAAGTCAGGAGATGAATTCCATGCACCATTCTGAGTCTGTTGTTGCCCGCCTGCGCCGTCTCGCCAGTCGTACGCTGACCCGCGCCGGTACGCTTGCCCTCCTGGGCTGGCTCACCTGCAAACCGGCCTTTGCGGACTTGCCAAGCGTTGAAGCGCCTGAATCCGGAGGCGGAAGCGGGCTGTCCGGACAAATCAAGGGATACCTGCAGGACGGCATTGTTATCGGGGGGCTGGTCGTGGCGGCCGTTGCCTTTATCAACGTTGCCATTGCCGCCCTGCACACCTTCACCGAAGTCCGCAATGAGAAAGCCACCTGGACCAAATTCGGGGCCATTGTGGTGGTGGGTGTGGTGCTGCTGGTTGCCGTTATCTGGCTGCTCGGCAAGTCTGCCGACATTCTGTTGTAGGAGCCTGCGACGATGCAGACCATTCGTTTTTTACCTGACCGTCTCAACAGTGAGCCCGTGGTATTTCGCGGGTTTACCACCCATGAGATGGGGCTGGCAGCCCTTGCCGGCGCGGGTGCGGGTCTGCTCCTGTCACTGCCGTTTATCCCGCTTGCCGGCTGGGTTGTCGTTCCCACCGGCCTGCTGGTCATGCCGCTGCTGCTCGTCTGGTTCGGCGGCCGCTGGATGGCCAGGCTCAAGCGCGGTAAGCCCGAGAACTGGCTCTGGCAGCGACTGGAGACGAAAAAACGCCGGCTGGGGATGGGCAATCCGAAACTGATTGTGGATGCCCGGGGCTGGTCAGTGAAACGTAACAGGAGAGCCTCATGAGCCGTTTTCGCCATGCGGTAAAAGACCGCGACCAGCATATTCAGACGCTGCGCATCGCCTGCGCCGTGCTTGCCTTTTTCCTTTTATTCACCTGTGCAGGCTGGATGCTGGCACCCAGCAAGCTGACCGTGCATAACCCGCCGGATTTACGTACCGGCAGCACGCGGCCCTGGTGGGAAGTGCCGCCCCCGACGGTCTACTCCTTTGCGTTCTACATTTTTCAGCAGCTCAATGCCTGGCCGAAAAACGGCGAGGTGGATTATTCCGCCAAAATCAATGCGCTGTCGCCGTATCTGACGCCGTCCTGTCAGGATTTCCTGAAAGCGGATGCAAAGAAACGCGGTGACGCCGGGGAGCTCACCGACCGCGTGCGCGTGGTGTATGAAGTGCCTGGTCGCGGTTACCAGTCACAGAGCGTGACCGTACAGGATCGCGATCACTGGATTGCCCGCCTGGACGTGGTGGCCGACGAATATTTCCATGCCGAGCCGGTCAAACGCGCCCTGGTACGTTACCCGCTTAAAGTGGTGCGCTGGGAAGGTGATGCGGAGCGCAACCCGTTCGGGCTGGCGCTGGACTGTTATGCCGGTGTGCCCCAGCGTCTGGAGGCGGCACCGCCTGCACCTAAACCGGAGAAGTCAGGAGTGTTTCAGTGATGAGTAAAAACCCCCACTACCGCGCCGGGCTGATGGCGCTGTCCTTCGCCCTGCTGCCCCTGGCAATGCTGGTATCACGTCCTGCCGGCGCAGATGAGCTGATGAAATGGGAGCGTATTCCGCTGCAGATCCCCCTGAAGGTGGGGCAGGAGCGGGTGGTCTTTGTGGACAAAAACGTCCGCGTCGGTTTTCCGCCGGCGCTTAACGGTAAACTCCGGGTGCAGAGCACCGGGGGAGCCGTCTACCTGAAAGCCGACAGCGCCTTTCCGCAGACGCGGGTGCAGCTGCAGGATGTGGAAAGCGGCGAGGTTCTGCTGTTTGATATCGCCGCCGGTGAAAAAGGGCCGACTGAGCCGGTGCGGCTGGTCTACAGCGGTGATGTCAGCACGCTGAGTCACGCCGGCGATGCGGCCGGTCAGCCAGGTGGTGCAGACCGGGCTGCTTCCGGATCAGGCTCATCTGCTCCCACCGGCAGCGATGATGGTACTCAGGCAAAGCGTAAAAAAATCCGCTACAGCGCCCCCATCCCGGTGCTGCTGACCCGATATGCCGCTCAGAGCCTTTATGCTCCGGCACGTACGGTCGAGGCGGTCCCGGGTATTCATCCGGTCAATCCTCATCTGCCCCGACGTGTCAGCACGCTGTATCCCTCTGAACCATTAACGGTCACGCCGCTGGCTGGCTGGGGTGTGGCAAACCGCAGCGTGGTGGCACTCAGGCTCACGAACACCGGCAGCCGTAAGGTCGTTCTGGATCCACGCTCGCTGCAGGGACAGTTTGTGTCCGCCACCTTCCAGCACCGCTGGGTCGGTCCGGCCGGCACGCCTGAAGACACCACCACGGTGTATGTGGTGACCGCCGGTCGTCCGGAGAGCGCATTCATTGCTGAGCCGTCTGCACTGCGTAAAGCGACCCGCACGGTAAAACAGGAGGCCCGCCATGCAGATTAAATCTAATGCCCTGGTGAAGTTTATCGTGCCGGCCGTGGTGATTGCCGGGCTGGCCGTGGGGCTCAAAAGCTGCAAAAACGAACCGGCAGAACAACCTCAGGCAAAACAAAGCGGCTCCCTGAAAAACCTCTCGCCGGATGAACTGAAGGCGCTGGGGGTGGAAGGCGACACGCCGGAGGACACCCTGCGCACGCTCATCGGCCGGCTGAACGATGTGCGTGACCGCCAGAAAACGCTGGATAAGCAGAACGCGGATTTGGTGAAAGAAAACGAACGGTTGCGCCGGCGCAATCAGGACGTTTCAGGACAGGTGAATGAGGCCGTTAATGGCCTGCGCGAGCAGTACGACAAGCGGCAGGCTCAGCTTCAGAACGAACAACTGAGCCTGACGGCGAAAATCCAGGAGCTGACTGACAAACTCAAAAAGCCTGACAGCGAGAAAAAAACGGCGGACAGCGATATCCCGCTGGGGCTGGGACTGGACGGCATGGGCAGCAGCACCGGGGGGAGCGCTTCTCAGGGCAGTGACGGCATGATGTGGGTCGCGCCGACGGACCAGAAAGAGACGGATCCGCGGGATGCGGCCAGCGGCAAAGCCTCACCTCAGTTCCCGACCTCTTTTCTGGGGGAAAATGAGCTGACCCGCCAGAAAGCCGCCTATGAGCAGAAAGTGAAGGGACGGACGAATGAAAAAGGGGCGGAAGAGAGCGCCGAGCCGGTTTACACGCTGCCGGAAAATTCCACGCTGGTCGGCAGCCGCGCCATGACGGCACTGCTTGGCCGGGTGCCCATCAACGGCACCGTGACCGATCCTTATCCGTTCAAGGTGCTTATCGGTAAGGATAACCTGACGGCGAACGGCATCGAGTTACCGGACGTCGAAGGGGCGATTGTTTCGGGGACGGCCAGCGGCGACTGGACGCTGTCCTGCGTGCGCGGGCAGGTTAACAGCGTCACCTTTGTTTTTTCCGACGGTACGGTGCGCACCCTCCCCAGACCCGACACCAGTAACAACGCCGGCGGGCAAAATAATAACGCTCAGGCTAAACAGGATACCGGCACCAGTGGCGGTATCGGTTGGATTTCGGATGAAAACGGGATCCCGTGCATTGGCGGCGAACGTAAGTCCAACGCCTCCACCTACCTGCCCACCATCTTTGGCCTGTCGGCTGCCGGTGCGGCGGGTGAAGCGATGAGCCAGGGGCAGTACACGACGCAGAACAACGTGAATGGCATTTCCGCCACCATGACCGGCGACGCCGGACAGGCGGCGCTGGGGAAAGCCATTTCCGGCGGCATGTCTGAAACCACCGACTGGATCAAACAGCGTTACGGGATGACGTTTGATGCCATTTATGTGCCGCCCGGTGCCCGTCTCGCCGTGCATATCACCCGTCAGCTGGCCATTGATTATGAAGATAAGGGCCGTAAGGTGCGCTACGACTTCACCCTGCCGGGTGGCGTCAGTGACAATGGCGGACTGGACTGAGTACACGGCCATGGCGGGACAGATAACGTTTTTCCCTCTTTCATCCGTGTGCTGGATGTTCAGCGACGGGGCAGGCTGGCATATTGACGTGATCCCTGCGTCTTCTGCGGTTCTGTTGCTGCGACCCGTCGCGCTGTTGCCTGCCGGCGCACCTTTACTGCGCTGGCGCAATGGCCAGCTTTTACTGGATATCGGCAGGTTCTCCCTGCCGCTCAGTGCCCGGGAGTGTGCCGTTTCGTGGCGCAGCCCGAAAATCCCGCGCCGGCTTTACTGCCCGCGTATGACATTACGGGAGCTGGGGCACCTGCTGAATGTCAGTGCGTTCGTTTTTATCTGCGGCGGTTACGATCCGGCCGCCTCACAAAGGAGATACCGGTAATGTACAGAACGGTTTTCATTCTGGCCCTGAGCTGTGTAATGCTCAGCGGCTGCTCAACCTCCAAAGAGGAAATGCTGCCGGCGGGCGATAACACCATGCTTGAACTGTGGAACGGGGCGGACGGTGGCGGCAGTACTTCCCGCCAGTCTGCGGCGGCCCGCGACACGCTGCGACGCCCGCTGACGGGCAGCGAAACGCAGGCGGACGCGCAGGCCGACCGCAGCTACAGCCGTACTCAGGAAAGCGAAATCACCCAGCAGTTTCCCCGGCTGCCCAACCCCGACATGGTGATGTACCTGTATCCCCATCTGGCAGACGGTAACACGCCGGTGCCGGGTTACAGCACTGTGTTCCCGTTCTACAGCCAGACGCAGTATGCCATGCCTGGCGAGCGCACGGAGGCCCTGTAATGCTTTCACTGTTTACGCGTAATAAATCCACCGACCGGCAGACGCCGGTTGATGACGGCCAGTCCGTTCAGGCAGATGAAACCCTGACCGCGGCCGTGAAGGGCCGGCAACCTCTGAAGCGCCCCGGGAAAATGACGCGCCAGGATGAGGAGAAGGTTTATCACGCCAATCCGTCCATCATTGACTTTTTGCCCTGGGCAGAATTTCTCGATGAAGAGCAGTGTCTCCTGCTTGATGACGGCGTGTCGGTGGGGGCCGTTTATGATGTGACACCGGTGGCGACCGAAGGGCGAACCGAAGAGCGCCTGGAGCAGATCCGGGACTCGGTTGAGGATGCACTTCAGGACAGCTTTGATGAACATGACGTGAATCCCTGGGTCGTGCAGTTCTTCTGCCAGGACGAGGACGACACTGACGCGTACCTGGACAGGCTGCGCGGGTATGTCAAACCACATGCACAGCGCACGGCGTTTACCGACGCCTGGCTGGGTGAAATGGAGCGCCATATCCGCAGTATCTCCCGGCCTGAGGGACTTTTTACTGACTCGCTGATTACCGGCCAGCCGTGGCGCGGGCAGCAGCGCCGCACCCGGATGGTTGTTTATCGCTGGCTTGGTAAAAGCCGGGATCCGATGCCGCCGGTGGCGATGCTCAATCAGGTGTGTGACCGGGTCGTTAATGCCCTGGGCGGGGCGGGGATCCGCTGCACCCGGCAGAACGGCCTGCAGGTGCATGGCTGGCTGCTGCGGCTGTTCAATCCGTCACCGGACTGGGTGGAGAAAACCACGCTCTATCGGCAGGCTGCTTACGCAGACCCGCGCGAGACACCTGAAGGCACCGTGCCGGTCAGCAATGATTTTGCCGAAACCCTGTGGTTCACGCCGCCGGTTTCAGACCCGGAAAACGGCGTGTGGTGGATTGACAACAAGCCGCACTGCGCGGTGGCGGTGGAAAAACTGCGTACACCGCCGGAGCCGGGCACCCTGACCGGCGAGAAAAGCCGGGGTGAAAAGAAAATTAATGCCCTGATGGATATGTTTCCGGAAGGGACCATGGTGTGCATGACCGTGGTGGTACAGCCCCAGGACCGGCTTGAAGAGCAGTTTAACCGGCTGTCGAAAAATGCGGTCGGTGAGAATACCGAGTCGGGCCGCGTCCGCCAGGATGTGAAGACGGTCAAAGAGTATCTGGGCAACCGGCACAAGCTGTACCGGGCGGGGATCACCTTCCTGCTGCGCGGCGACGACATGACCAGCCTGAAGCGCAAGCGGCTGGAGCTGTCCACCGTATTGCTAGGGGCCGGTCTGCAGCCGGTACGGCCGGAGTTTGAAGAAGGTCCGCTGAACAGCTGGCTGCGGGCGCTGCCGATGTGCTTTAACCCGGACAGCGACAAAAAACACTGGTATACCCGTCTGACATGGGTTCAGCACCTGGCAGGACTTTTGCCGGTAACCGGGCGGGAAACCGGCACGGGGCATCCCGGCTTCAGCTTTTTCAACCGCGGCGGGGATACCCTTACATTCGATCCGCTCAACAAGCTCGACCGCACCCAGAACGCGCATCTGCTGTTGTTCGGCCCGACCGGGGCGGGCAAGTCGGCCACGCTGTGTGCCGCGCTCTCCCAGCTGATGGCCGTCCATCGTCCGCGGCTGTTTATTGCGGAGGCCGGCAACTCGTTCGGCCTGCTGGCCGACTTCTTTGACAGCCTCGGGCTGACGGTGAATAAAATCAGCGTCAAACCCGGAAGCGGCGTCAGTCTGCCGCCGTTTGCTGATGCTCACAAACTGGTGGAAGAAGGCCTGGCCGCCCAGGCCGTGGATGAGAGCGACCTGCCTGATATCGACACGGACGACGATGGCGAGGATGACAAGCGTGACGTTCTCGGTGAAATGGAAATCTCCGCGCGCATGATGATCACCGGCGGCGACCCGAAAGAAGAGGCTGACCTTAAGCGTGCCGACAGGGCGATGATACGTGAGGCGCTGCTGATGGCGGCACATGCCACGTATAAGGAAGGGCGGCAGATGCTGCCGTCTGACCTGCAGAAGGCGCTGTACGACATTGCCTCTGACAACGATGAGGGCGTCATCAATGTCCGCAATGCTCAGCGCAAGGCGAAAGCGGCGGAAATGGCGGAATCCCTGGGCATGTTCACTCAGGCCGGGAGCTTTGAAGCGGAGCTGTTCAACCGCGAAGGGGAGCTGTGGCCGGAAGCGGACGTGACGCTGGTCGACCTGGGGCATCTGGCGCGTGAGGGTTACGAGGCGCAGATGGCCCTGACCATGGTCTCGATGACCAACATGATCAACAACATCGCGGAGCGTGACCAGTTCCTGGGCCGGGATATTGTCTTCACGGTGGATGAGGCGCATATCGTGACGGTCAACCCGCTGCTGTCGCCCTACATGACGAAGGTGGTCAAGATGTGGCGTAAGCTCGGTGCCTGGCTGTGGCTGGCCACCCAGAACCTTAAAGACTACCCGGATATTGCCGAAAAAATGCTGAACATGGCGGAATGGTGGATTTGTCTGACCATGCCCCCGGAGGAGGTCAAAGATATCAGCCGTTTCCGCGCGCTCACGCCGGAGCAGGAATCGGTGCTGCTTTCCGCCAGTAAACTGTCGGGGTGTTATACGGAAGGCGTGGTGCTGGCGAAACGGATCGAAGCGCTGTTTCGTGCCGTGCCGCCCAGTCTCTTCCTGGCACTGGGCATGACGGAAAAAGAAGAGAAAGCCGAACGCCGGGCGCTGATGAATGAATTTCACTGCAGCGAACTCGAGGCGGCAAAACGCGTCGCGCAGAATCTGGACCGTCTGCGCGGTCTGACGGATAAACAACAGGAGCCTGCCACGGTATGATGACACTGAAGTACCCTGAACCCGCCATTCATGAGCACAGTGGCGGTGCGCTTTTCACCCTGTCGCCTCAGGGGGAGCCCGGCGTGCTCCCGGCGACACATCAGCATCTGGTGAGGCTGCGGGCGATGCTCAGGCAGCGCCTGACCGGGCCGGTCAAAATGACGTGTCACCCGCACCGGGTGGGACTCAGCAGCAGCGTGGCCATCTATCTTGAGGGAAAGCTGAAGCAGGCGGTGAATATTCTTATCACCGTGACGGGACAGACGAGCTGGCCGCAGGAAGAGGAGTATGCGCATCCGCGCTGGTATATCACGGTGCCGGATTCGGCTGACCTGGTGTATCTGATGCTGTGGATTAACGGGCTTGACGTATAACTACAGACTTGCCTTCACCAGGGGCATGATTACAAAAAGAAAATAACAATATTGCATACCGGCCCTCAGGGCCGGTTTTTTGCTAAGTAACGTCATAAAATTGACTACGAGGTCAAGAAGATTTCCTTCGCATAACCTTCTTAACGCATTCACTTATAAATCCTTTTTGCTGATGGGAAATATCCATGAACATTGATTCACCTTCCATTTTGAAAGGTAAAACTCCTCCCTCGTATGCAAACCCTGTTTTGTTTAGAGGATAAAATAGCGCAATCCTATACTCTGCTTCATGAGAAAATATATTTGGTTTAAAAAAACAAGTTCTTCAGGAGTGAAGCTGTCTGGTGCCGTTCCTGGATGATAATAGATCACATCTTTCCCTTTAATTTCAGTACCCGGGAATCTGTGGTCTAAAAGAGAAAGTCTTTCTTGGAGGAGATCAACGTCGAATGCGATGCAGATATCAGCTTTAAAAGCAGCATAGAGTTCTGGCTCATCTTGCCGATTACTCAAACATATACAATAACAATGACGAGGCGATAGCGTAAACATGGGATCTGCAGTCATATCGTCAGGGTTAAGGGTGCGCCCATTAATTTTTATAGCAACTTGATAACGATCCGGAGTGAAAATTTTTTCCATTTCATTATCGCGCATTTTTTCGTTTTCCATGCGTGAATAATGCGTCAGGTCACACAGTCGTATCGGAGCTTCGTCGCGGATAACGGGGCCAAGAATCTTCTCCTTTCCATACAGATACCTGATATTCATCATCACCTCTGGCAATTTAGTTGAATGATTACAGATTAGTACTTTATGCCGGGTTTAACCGTCTGTAGTTATATCATTAGCTAAATGGTTGTGATCATTTCCTACTGCAAAAGCTACAGATTCGCTGATTAATTTTTTTGTTCGGGTATAGAATTTAATGCGGCTTTTTTGAACGGCCACGGGCACGCTGTCAGGCGATTCAGTCTGACGGAGCCCCGATTCATGAAACTGACCTCACTTGTTTTCCTGCCGGCTCTGCTGCCGGCATCCGTACTGGCCGGCACGGTCGTCTTCACCGACAGTCAGCATCTGCCGGCAAATCTGCCGCCGGACGTGCCGGTGGTACTTCTTGATGGTCCTGACCAACTGCAGGCCGAGATGTTCGGGGAACTGCCTGCAGACCCGCAGCAGGCCGAAGCACAGGTCAGGCAGGTTATGGCATCATCTGCCTGGCAACAAAAACAGCTGCAGCTGAATGATTCCTATCGCCAGGTGGTCCGGGCCTGGGAACTGGGCATTAAAAAAGTGCCGGCCGTGGTGTTTGATGACCGCGATGTGGTGTACGGCACCACGGATGTTGACGTGGCCACTTCCCTGCGTAACCGGGGGGGTGGTCAGTGAATACAAAACCTTCCCGCATCAGAACCACAGTGTGCTCGCTGGCGGTTGCCACGGTACTGGGTACGGCAACCGCGCCGGCAGCTGTTGCAGCACTTAACACGGCGCAGATTATTGCCAGCGCCGTATCGCAAAACTGTATCAGCTGGCGTGTCAGTGGCATCTGTTACTGGCTGTTCTGCACCCCCTTTGGCTGCAAGGTGCGCACGTCGGTCAAAGTCACCCACTTCATTCCTCAGGCAGTCGTTTCGACCTATGTCGCGCCGGGCGGCAACCCGTGGCAGGAAATGGCGTTTGTCAGCCAGACCGCCGGCGGGCTGGAAAGTGCCGTGACCAGCGGGCTTTCCGGTGTTTCTGCCGGAGGAGCCAATCCGGCAGACATGAAAAATCCCGGCCAGCGCAAGTCCGCCGTGCGTTTCAAGTATGCCGATGCGATTGGCCACCCGGCCACCTCCCTGATTGGCGGCAGTATTCCGGGCTATTCCTGTGATACCGCAGCCACCCCGTTAATGCCTTACTTCCTGAGTACGCTGGATTCGGCGGCCTGGCGCACGGGCGTACCGGAGTCCCTGTATCCGGAAGCGCTTGTGCCCGGCCAGCGGGAAATCGGCAGTCAGGCAGCAGCCAATATGTGGGGCAACATCTATCCCCGTTCGGGGTTTATCAGCCAGACCGATGATGACAAAGCCTCTGCCGTGGTGGCGCAGCGTGTGGCAGACATTATCACCCGCGCCGGGCAGCCCCATGTTTATCAGGTGCTCCAGGGCAGCCATCATGACGGGTACTGGCCACCGGGCGAAGTCACGGAAAACACCGGCACGCGCAATCACAAATGGCAGCGGCTGGCTCCCCACATGACTCAGTCATGTGCCGTCTTCCCGGACGGGAGCTATACCGCCGCGAGCGATAACAATGAAGCCTTTGCGTTCTGGCAGCCCTACAGCTGCTGCAAAAAGCGCGGGCAGAAATTTTTGGGCAGCACTGATATCTGATGAGGAAAACCGTGAAAAAAACACCTTCATTTTCAGCCGTTCGCTTAAGCCTGCTGCTGACCGGCTCACTGCTGACTGTCCTCCCGGGCGCGCACGCGGCCGATGATGACAATACCATCCTGGGCATGTCCCTGCCGCAGGTGAACAACAGCGCCATCGGTTACGGCAAGTCCGTCGATGGTGCGGTGTCGGACAAACTGTTCTACACCCTCGGCGGCGGCTCGGTCATTTCCCAGCCGGCCACGCGCGGCAATATGCAGAAGCTGGGGCTGAATACCGGCTGGAGCAGTGACCTGATGTGCGGCAATTTTGATCTGAAAACCACAGTCGGCAACCAGCTCAACGGCGTCACATCAGGCTTTAAAAACCTGATGGGCGACGTGATTCAGGGGGCCACCGGCGCGGTGGCCAGTCTGCCGGCGATGGTCATTCAGCGGGCTAACCCCGGTCTGTATGACATGCTCACCAACGGCGTGCTTCAGGCCAATGTGTCATTCGACAAGGCGCAACTCAACTGCCAGAACATGGCGAAAAAAATGATGGACTTCAGCGACAGCAGTAACTGGACGCAGCAGGCCATGATGGATGAGTACAAATCCATCGTAAACAGCGGTGATGCTGACGCAGTTCGTGTTGATGACGCAGGTCGCAAGGCCAGCGGCGCGTCAGGTAGTAACTGGGTTGGCGGCCAAAAACGTGGGGGGGCGGGGCAGCCCGCGATACGTGTCACCCATGACCTTGTCGCTGCCGGCTACAACATGATGAACGGTCTGCCCGTCACGTCTGATTCGACCGTGGGCGAAAGCAGCTGTAACGGTGGCGCATGCTCTAAATTCGGCAGCGCGGAAGAGGCGGCGGCCATGACCGTGAAGGTGCTGGGCGATCGCTCGATGCGCACCTGTGCCAACGCGAGTGAATGTACCAGCGGTGATGCGGATGACCAGCCCGGTACGACCGTTGCCGGCACCGGTTTTGCCCCACTGCTGGAAGAGGCAACCAAAGCCAACGCTGAGCAGCTGGTCAGGCTCGTCAACGGTACGGAAAAGCCCACGGCCGCGAATCTGGCGAAGCTGAAAACTGGCGGACTGCCGGTGACGGCCGGCGTGATTAAAGCCCTGCAGCGTGATCCGGATAACGCGGCCCTAACCGCCCGCCTTGCAGGCGAACTGGCCATGTCTGACACGGTGGAAACGGCGCTGCTGATGCGTCGCATGATGGTTACCGGTATGTCGGAGCCGAATGCCGCTGCCCAGCCAAAGGCCATTGATACCGCCGGCCAGCGCATTGAGGCGCTGGATCGGGAAATCGCGGCGCTGAAAAACGAGATGGAGATGAAGCGCGAACTGTCACGTAATTCTGTGCTGACCATTATCGACAGGGAGAATCAGCGCGTCGAAACCAACCCGCAGACCCAGTCCGATGACAATACCGACAGTCGCTTCAACCAGATGGCAGCGCCGCAGTCGGCTGAATGAGGGAATAAGGATGCGTAATAAAACGACTGTCAGGAAAGTCTTGACCCGTGCCGGCTTCTTCCTCGCCTGTATGGCGCTGTTCATGGTGGTCTCACTGATGATGGCTGACACCGCCATGAAACATCCGACTGAAGCTGCTGCATTCCGGAGCTGGATGCAGTCGACGCGTTACGGCTGGCTGATGTGGCGACTGGCGCTGTATGCGCTTGTTGCCTGGGGCCTCTGGAAAATCCGGCATGCGCCGGGTTTTCGGGAGGCATACCGGCGGCCGCTGCTGCGCATCAGTGTGGTCAGTGTGCTTTTTATCGCGTTGTGTGAGTACGCGATGTTTACCGGTCCGGGAGCCTGACGATGACAACAAACAGCTATCTTGAGTATTTTCTCACGCTGCTCGGCTGGGTGATCAATAACGGCCTGTGGAATGTCCTGCTGAGCACCGGGCTTTTTGTCCTGCCGCTGGCGTTTAAGGTGGTGGGGATCTGGCTCAAAGTCCGTGAAGAGGGGGAGGATGAAGGCAACAAGGGGATGCTGTCGCTGCCTCGTATCGAGAACGCGCTGTATGCCGGATTCCTGGTGATGATTGCCTGCTGCGTACCGCTGATTAATGTCAGCCTCAGTACGATGCAGTACGACACAACCCGGGCAAAGAGCTGTGGTGTGTGGACGCCAAAAGCGCCGGATGAAAGCGGGTATGCCGGCGTGGTCACCAGTCTCAACGACCAGACGGCCGCAGCACCGGTGTGGTGGGTGCTGATTCATAAACTCTCGAAAGGGGTAACCCAGGCGGCCGTGGCGACCATTCCCTGCCGCCCTGACATGCGGCAGATCCGCTTTGAAGTGCAGCATACGCGTATCGACAACAAAGCGCTGGCGCAGGAACTGCAGGACTTCACCAACGACTGCTATTCGGTTGCGCTGTATCTGTGGAAGCAACAGGATCAGGGCCAGACAAAGGACAAAACTACGCTGCGTGATATCGAATGGATTGGCAGCAGTACATTCCTGAGCCGGTACTATCCTTCGTTGCAGTCCAAACTGCCCCGGGCTGCGTTCCCATGGTCTGACAGCCGGGACAGTGGCCGGCCCAATACCGGAAGAGGAGGCTATCCCACCTGCAGCGAGTGGTGGAGCAGTACGGACACAGGACTGAAAGCGCGGGTGAAAGATCAGGCCGACCCCGATATGTGGCTGCGTATCTCGGCCGCAATGAAAATGTCAGGCTTTAACGACAGTGACTATCAGGAAGCCGTCATCCGTCGTCTGGTAAGCCCGGAAAGCCTGACTGTCTCACAGAATGGTCACGTGTATGCCGGCTATGGCGGCAATGCCGATTTTACCCTGGATAATGCCGCGGCGCGCGTGGCCTCCATTGGCGGTACGGCCCTCGGCAGTCTGGCCGCGTTCCCGGCGTTCGATGCGATGCGACAGGCGCTGCCAATGGTGCAGGCCATCCTGCTGATGGCAATATATGTCATGCTGCCGCTGATCCTGGCATTTGCGGCCTACGAATTCAAAACCGTTATTACGCTGACCTTTGTGATGTTTGCTCTTAACTTCCTGACATTCTGGTGGGAACTGGCGCGCTGGCTCGACAGCTGGCTGTTAACCGCGTTGTACAGTTCGGATACACACAGTCGGTTCAATATGGCGGGACTGCAGAACAGCTCAGATGACCTTATTATGAATCTGGTTATGGGCACTATGTTTCTGGTACTTCCTGCTGTTTGGTTAGGGGCATTATCATGGGCAGGAGTTACCATCGGGAATGCTTTAAGCTCAGCATATCAGCAAGGAACAGCAAAAGCTGAAAGCTCTGGAGGTAAGTTGGGAGAGGCTGGAGCTAATGCTGTTGCAAATAAAGCTATGAAGTAAGCGTAAATTGTCACAAATGAGTAAGGGGGAGCCCTTACTCATCCTCGTTAACCATACGCCCTGCAGCGTCGTACCATCCCCATCCATGCTGGCCATCACGATATTTTCCATAACCTGGCTGCTCTTCCATAAAGTTCTCACATGGTGCATTTTCACTTTCGGAGAGATGTTTTCTATGAGGTGAGAGCACGGCACTAATGAGAAACAATGATCCAAAAGTGAGGATTACAAAACATGCAATGGGTATCATTGGGATATGCCCACACCAAGACGGTAGACGATGAGTAGCCGCCCACGACACACACCGTTTATCCCAGTTTAATAGAGTAGTTCTGGCTCGTTTCCATATACCCGCAAAACGGACGCCACGATTCCAGGCGCGTTTCTCTTGAGACTGATACATCACCCCCTCCGAATTACGTGAATTCTAAAGGGACTATAGCGGAATTTTTGTGCAATTACGAACATCCATGATACCTGACTGAGAACACTAATTAATTCTTTAAAACTCATCAGGTTACTTTTTTCCAAATAGTTACAGCTTGTCATCGTTGAAAATGCATTATTATACTGTATTTATAAACAGTATAATTTGAGGGGGGCGAGTTATGCCAATTCCTTTAGAACAGACGATGTGTTGGGATAAAAGTTCGCAGAAAAATTCAGCAAACACACCGGTTTTGATGATGGCGGCGATAGCCAGACTTACAGGTAGCAATCCATCACTGGCATGTGTTCCTTTGTTTGGCGATGGGGTTTCATGTGGTTTCCCTTCTCCCGCTCAGGATTATGTTGAAAAGCGTCTTTCCCTGGATGACCTTTGTATCCGCTATCCAGAAAGTACTTACCTGGTGCGAGCAGAAGGGGATTCGATGCGTAACGCCGGTATCAGAGATGGAGATTTATTAATAGTTGAATGTATTCGTGAGGCCAAGCACGGTGATATTGTCATTGCAGCTGTAAATGGAGAGTTTACCTGTAAACGACTGCAGTTGTTGCCTTCTCCAGCCCTGTTGCCAGCTAATCCCGCATATTCAGCTATACCCCTGACTGACGACATCGAAACCGTTGTCTTCGGTGTGGTACGCCATCTTGTGCATTCATTCAAGTTTAGGGGCGCTTAGCAGTGTTCGCCCTAGTCGATGTTAACTCATTTTACGCTTCCTGCGAGACAGTTTTCAGACCAGATCTCCGTGGCAAACCTGTGGTGGTGCTGTCTAATAACGATGGCTGCATAATAGCCCGTTCCTCAGCAGCAAAATCACTTGGGTTAAAAATGGGCGATCCCTGGTTCAAGGTTGGTCGTGAGGCTGAGAAAAAGGGTGTTGTAGCATTTTCAAGTAATTACAGCTTATAGTAAGTTAAATGGAATGCAACATCTTCGGTATAAACTTTAATCAGTTGTTATGAACTGAAAGGGGAAGGCCGTGAACACTTCCATGCATTCCGCATCTGCTCTTCTGCTGACTGAGCAGTGGCTTACAATTCTTTCGAATTTAGGAAGAGCCAGCGCAACTATTAAAGCCTATCGAAGTGCCCTGACGCATTTTTTTGCCTTCTGTGAAATACACGACATTGCTCCTGAAAGAGCTTCCTTTGAAGACATTGCAGGATATATCCGACCTCAGCTCCCTGATATGCCGTCGTCCGTTGCAAGCGCCACGCTCCAGTTGCGCCTTTCAGCTCTTCGTCTCTGGTATGACTTTCTGGTTTATCAGGATATTTGCAGTCTCAACCCGTTACCCCGTTCGGGTTTGCCTGGTGCCATTTATACCGGACGCGGCCTGATCCCACGTATCAACCGACTCCCCGTTATTCCCGATGACGGGGAGTGGCTCAGGTTCCTGAAACACGTTTCTGCAGCGCCTCTGCGTGACCGACTGATGCTTGCTCTGGCTTATTATGGGGCGCTCCGACGTACTGAAGTGACGGCTCTGAGGCTTGAGGACATTGACCTGGCTCATCGCCTGATACGCATCCGGGCAGAAACGACGAAAAACAGACGGGAAAGAATGGTCTGCTATAGCGCCGACGTTGCGCCGGTACTGGCAAACCATTTTCAAAAGCTACGGCTGGAAGGCTGGTCAGGCGGTGCTTTGTTCCGTTCCGTCTCTGACCGTAATTACGGCGCTCCTCTCTCTTTCTGGAGCTGGAGTAAAACCGTACGGAAATGGGCGGCAAAGACTGATCAGCCAGACATCACCACGCATACTTTTCGTCACCTCCGGCTGACGCATCTGGCACGGGCCGGATGGAAACTGCATGAACTGGCTACTTATGCAGGGCACAGGGACCCACGTACAACACAAATTTATATTCATCTGTCGGGAACGGATATGGCTGCCCGCATGGCTGCTGCCGTCGCTGAAACCGACCGTAAGATTGCAGGGCTTATCTTTCAGGCGGGAGCCGTGTGATGAAAGCAGAAACAGGAATTCATAAAATTTATGTCCCCTTCAGGCGTTCAGATTATCAGCTGAATAATGTGTTAAGCATTGAAGAGCTTGAGGCATTAAGCACAGGGCACAAACGTATCTCTGCTTTGAGCAAGCAAGGTCCGCTGTCATCTTTACTGCGGCCACTTCAGGATATTGCCGCCCGCAGCGGTACGAGTGACAGACTCGTCAGGATTATCATTCCTGTCGTGCTGGCGGAAATACACCGGACAAGGAAACCCTGCTGGCTGTGGGATTCGGAAAAGTGGCTGACGTTGTGCCTGCAGCACCGTTCCGGCAGGCCCCTTATTGCGGCATTTGCCTTCCATCTTGGCCCGTTTCCCTCACCGTTCGACCTGCCGCATCATGGTGCTCCGTCGTTGTACGCCTGTGCCATCTATGGCCGGGACATTTTCATTCAGGAACTCAACCGGCTGACTGATACGCTTGTCTCGCTGGGATACAAACGACAGAACCAGAAAAACGCCCTGTCAGCCCTGCTGGGCATACTGATGATGATGAACAATAATCCTGAGCTTGAAAGCTTCACAACTGAACTCCTGTGGCGCGCGCAGAATTATCACGATCGGGGAATCGCACGAACAGTAGGCAGAGTTTCACATGCGCTGGCCGCAATGGGCATCCTCAAAAGTGCCGTACGTATGCGCAATTACCGTGAGTGGCACGAAAAACCCACAGAAAATATTGCCACAGAGTGGGTAACGTGGTGCCGGCGCTGGAGAGAAACGTCGGTGCTTCGGCCCCGGTCCAGAGAGAGCCAGTACAGCTTTATCCTCCGCTGCGGTCTGTGGCTCGCCCGCGAGCATCCGGAAATTCGCTCGCCGTCCGACTGGACAATGGAGATCTGCGCCAGCTTCATTGCTGCAATCGGAAGAATGAAGGTTGATGAACTTTCACTGGGTACAGAACGTGGGGTGCGCCGCTCTCCACGTTCCGGAGAGCCCATGCTGCCAAATTCCCGTGCCGGTTTCGTGTATGCCGTTCGTCGTTTTATGTTTGACTACGAACTCTGGGAATGGGGACGTCTGAAATTCAGTCCGGCCCGCCATCTCTCCACACCTGATACACCGCTCTTTCGTCAGGGCGTCAATCCGCGTGTTATTGATGATCCTGTATGGCTGAAACTGGTCTGGGCAAGCCTGAATCTGCGTCAGGAAGATTTGCTCAGTGAAATTCACTACCCCCTCTCTATGCTGCAGGCTATGGCAGTCATCTGGACGCATGCAGGGCTGCGTCAGAATGAGCTGATGCGCCTGACCGCTGGCTGCATCATTCCACAATCGGAAGATATTAACCGGGACGACGGCAGTACCATTCCTGCCGGGACTCTTTGCTATCTGAACGTGCCGGCCGGCAAGACATCTAAAGCCTTTGTTAAGCCGGTTTCTGCAGTGGTGAAAAAGTATGTCGATATCTGGCTGGCAGAACGACCAGAAGAACAGGCAGCTCTGACGGATGAACGCACCGGTGAAAAAGTCCGTTTTCTGTTTCAGTACCGGGGCAAACCGGTGGGAAGAGACATAATAAACCGCACCGTTATTCCGGTTCTCTGTGCCCGGGCAGGAGTGCCTGAGGAAGACAGCCGGGGCCCCATTACCAGCCACAGGGGACGCGCATCGGCCGTAACTGCCCTGGCCAGTGTTCCTCAGGGCATGTCTTTATACGAGCTGATGCAGTGGTCAGGACACTCTTCGCCGCAATCCACCATGCATTATATTCGAATACGCCCGACGCAGCTTGCTGCCTCTTTTGTTAAAGCTGACCGGGTAGCGCACATGATAAGCGTGCTGATTGATCATGACCCCGCAGCAACCAGCCTCACGGGACCTGCGACATATTATGATCTGGGCGACTCTTTCTGTACTAATCCCTTCTGGAGCAGTTGCCCGCACCGTATGGCATGCATCGGATGTGATTTTAATCTGCCAAAGAGAAGTGCAAGAGGACTGTTACTGGAAAGTAAGGCATCGGTAAAACATTATCTTGAAGAAGTGCCACTGACGCCCGATGAGAAAGAAGTAATAGAAGGTGATGTGGAAAAACTGAACGCCGCTCTTATGAAAACAGATATCCCACGTATTCTGTAGCAGGCCCTGACCGGAATTCACTTTATGTGTGTGAAGGACGGCGTAGTAAGGAGCTGCTACGCCGTAACGAAAGTAATAAAAAAGAGCTTATTTACTGAGCCATACTTCCATCTGCCGTATTTCTTCTTTCTAGGCGCTGATAATGCTTTCAGCCATCTTCCGCATTGCCGGTGATTTACCATAACGGAGTTCCGTTTCGGCCATGGCAATGGCTCCTTTGTGATGTTCAATCATGCTCCTGGCAAATGCCCTGTCTGCATCCGGGTCCTGTACGGCCTTTATCATTCCTTCGTGCATATTATTCATGCCGTCCATATAGGCCTCAGAAGACGGTGACATTCCGGCATGGTTTCCGTGTACTGCCTGCGCAGCCGTTGCCGGAAACACGACTGCGAGCATCAGCAATAAAATCATGTTACGCGGTTTCATACTCTCTTCCTTTATCGGAGTGCAGATTAGCGGCTATTTTCAGGTGCCTGTCTTTACCGGAAGAGCAGCCAGACAGGTTACTTACGCAACAGGCGCAGACCGTTTGCCACGACAAGCAGGCTTGCCCCCACATCCGCGAATACGGCCATCCACATGGTCCCCATACCTGCAATGGTCAGGGCCAGGAACACTGCCTTGATCCCAATAGCCATAACGATATTCTGAACCAGAATGTTATACGTCTGCCGGGAGAGTCGGACAAAAGCCGGAATTTTACGCAAATCATCATCCATGAGGGCCACATCGGCAGTCTCGATGGCGGTATCCGTGCCCATTGCACCCATGGCAAAGCCGATATCGGCGCGGGCCAGCGCCGGTGCATCATTGATGCCGTCGCCCACCATGCCGGTCGTGCCCTGCGCCGTAAATGTTTCTACAGCACGCAGTTTATCTTCCGGCAGTTGATCCCCCCGCGCCTCATCGATACCAACCTGACCGGCAATGGCCTGCGCAGTGTGCGCATTGTCTCCGGTCAGCATGAGCGTTTTAACACCCAGACTATGCAACTGACTTATCGCCTCGCGGCTGCTTTCCTTCACCGTATCAGCCACCGCAAACAGCCCTAGCACCTGATGAGTGTCACAGAGCATGATGACCGTTTTACCCCCGGTCTCCAGTTCCGTTAGTGCAGCCCTGACCGCTTCCGGACAGCGCACCGTTTCTTCAGCCAGCCTCAGATTGCCCAGACTGTAGGTTTGACCGTTGATGACGCCGCGCACGCCGCGGCCTGGCAGAGCCTCAAAGTTTTCCACTTCATAACGCTGAATGCCATCTGATGCCGCCGATACAGCCTGCGAAACCGGATGATCGGAGTAACCTGCCAGGCTCACAGCCAGACTGCGCCCCTCATCTTCTGCCACCCCGGTATAGATAATCGCATCCGTCTGTACCGGCTTACCGTGCGTCAGGGTGCCGGTCTTGTCGAGCGCCAGCCACTTCAGCTTTCGGCCTTCTTCAAGATAAACGCCGCCCTTGATCAATATCCCCCGGCGGGCTGCTGCCGTCAGGCCACTGACAATGGTCACTGGCGTGGAAATGACCAGCGCACAGGGGCAGGCGATAACCAGCATCACCAGCGCCTTGTAAATCCACTCCTGCCAGCTTTCACCTGCAATCAGCGGTGGGAGAACGGCAACTGCGACGGCAATAGCAAACACCACAGGGGTATAAATTTGTGCAAAGCGATCAACAAAGCGCTGCGTAGGGGCTTTTGCCCCCTGCGCTTCCTCCACGGCATGAATGATACGCGCCAGCGTGGTATTTCCGGCAGCGGCCGTTACACGGTACTCAAAGCCACCGGAGCCGTTGACCGTCCCGGCGAAGACCGGGTCACCTTCCCCTTTATCCACCGGCAGACTTTCGCCGGTAATAGGTGCCTGATTAATGGCGGTCCTGCCCCGGACCACCGTGCCGTCGAGAGCGATACGCTCGCCCGGTTTTACCCTGACCACGCTGTTAAGGGATACAGACCTGGCCTCAGTTTCTTTCCAGGAGCCGTCCGGTTGCTGAACCGTGGCCGTTTCAGGCGTCAGCTTCATCAGAGAGCCGATGGCATTGCGGGCGCGATCAAGAGATTTCGCTTCAATCAGTTCCGCAATCGTGAACAGCACCATTACCATGGCGGCTTCAGGCCACTGTCCGAGCGCCAGCGCCCCGGTGACGGCAATACTCATCAGGGCGTTGATATTCAGGTTGCCGTTGCGAAGAGCAATCCAGCCTTTTTTGTACGTGGACAGGCCACAGGCCGCAACGGCAGCCAGAGCAAGAGCCGCTTCCAGCCATTCCGGCATGCCCGCCCAGTGCATGGCTTCGGCGGCGATTGCCGCCACACCGGCAAGCGCGAGCGGCCACCAGTGTTTTTTCTTTTCCTCAGTGACCGCGTGCCGGCCATTACTGTCAGGAAGTTCAGGTTCAAAGCCCAGAGAACGAATGGCGGCCAGAACCGGCTCCAGCGTATCCGGTGCGTGAACCACCGTCAGTACACGCTGCATAAGATTGAAATCCAGTTCCTTGACGGCTGACATGCCGTCCAGCTTTTTACGGATCATGCCCTCTTCAACCGGGCAGTCCATCTGCATGATCCTGATACTGGTACGCACCCCGTCAGCGGTCACCTGCTGCGTCTGCAGCTCACCGAATGTGACAGGGGCAGGCGAGCAGCAGGAACCGCCGGTATTTTCCGCCTCACGGCCTGAGCAGCAGCTGCCTTCAGGCTGCATTGCTTTATCAATCGGTTCCGGGTCAAAACCCAGCGAGCGCACCGCCTGCAGAACCGGTTCCAGCGCCTGCGGTGTATGGGTCACGGTAAGCACCCTCTGTATCAGATTGAATTCAAGATTGCTGACGGCAGGTAATTTTGCCAGTTTTTTTCGGAGGAGCGTCTCCTCCGTCGGGCAGTCCATCTGCATGATGCGCAGACGCGTCTGAACGTCATCGTTGCGGGGAAGCTCTGCAACCGGTTCGGACATCTGGCTCAGGCCGTCCGTTGAGCAGCAGCTCCCGGTGCTGCAACAGGCCGGTGTGGTCTGAGTCGTTTTTGGTGGCATTTTCCCTGAAGCCTCAGTCGGGGCAGTGGCGGTATTTTTAACAGACGCCTCCTCTCCGGTTGCGGCTGATCCACATTTTTTATTACTGCAGCAGTCACTCATTTTTTTATCCCGTTCATAACGTATACTGGCATTAAAGACCCTGATGTAACTACAGGGTCAAGCTCAGAAGAGGTGTGATATGAAAATTGGTGAACTGGCCCGCCAGGCGGGATGTCCTGTAGAGACGGTACGTTATTATGAGCGAGAGGGGCTTCTGCAGGCCGCATTGCGGGACCAGACTAATAACTACCGCCATTACGATAGCGCACATCTCGAAAGGCTTATGTTTATCCGGCGCTGCCGGGCGCTCGATATGACCCATGAAGAAATCCGGGTGTTGCTGCAGGCGCGCAGCCAGCCAGACGCAGACTGCGGTACGGTTAATGCCCTGATAAATGAACATCTGAACCACGTTCAGGCCCGTATTCGTGAACTAAATATGCTGGAAAAACAACTATTTGAGCTCCACAGCCACTGCAATGCCAACCGGGCAACACGGGACTGCGGTATTCTGCGCGAACTGGAGCAGGCAGAAGAGCCTGAGGATATCGTGCCGGTTATCACTGCAGGTCATCTGGCCGGAAGCCACTCTTACTGATGCTGCTTTCTGCCATAAGTAGAACGGTTCACTAAAGAAACAGGCTTTTTTTGTGATGTTACTTCGTCATGCCCGACCATTAAGGCAGCTGAAAGTGTGCTGCCGTTAAAATCTGTGTGATATCGTTTAACCGCTATTCCCTCATTAAGCTGTACTGAAAAGCCTGTAAGCACGTCAAAACATATATGAATTTATAAATATAAAGTTGACCTTTCGTCTGCAGCAGACGAGACTTGTTGCTGTCCGCCACGAAGGAGAAATTATGCCGTCACTGCTGCCCCTGCAACTTTTTAAGAATCTTTCTGACGAAACCCGGCTCAGCCTGGTGCTGTTGTTGCGCGAAAAAGGGGAGCTTTGCGTCTGCGAGCTTGTATCTATCCTGAAAGAAACACAGCCAAAAATATCGCGGCACCTGGCCCTGCTCAGAGAGAGTGGACTGCTTATCGACAGGCGCGACGGCAAGTGGATCCATTACCGGTTATCGCCACACATGCCTGCGTGGGCAGCAGCGGTCATTGAGCAGGCATATCTGTGTCAGCGGGATGAAATTCTTCATCTCAGTCAGCAGGCTGAGCGTGATAACGCAACCACCAACGGCAAAGCTGTCTGCATGTAAAAATTTTATCTAAACACATTCGATTAAACGCATATATTTACAGGGTACAGTTAGCAGCCCGCTTCAACGGGCAGTTATAATTAAGAAGGAGAGGGTATGTTTCTGGCGGGTGCGATTTTTATTCTGACGCTGGTACTGGTTATCTGGCAGCCGAAAGGACTCAGTATTGGCTGGAGTGCCGTTATCGGCGCCGCGCTGGCGCTGCTGACCGGCGTAGTACAAATCGGGGATATTCCGGTGGTCTGGCAGATTGTCTGGAACGCCACGGCCACGTTTATTGCGGTCATCATTATCAGCCTGCTGCTCGATGAGTCCGGCTTTTTTGAATGGGCCGCGCTGCACGTTTCCCGCTGGGGAGGCGGCAGGGGCCGGCTGCTGTTCACGTATATCGTTCTGCTGGGTGCGGCAGTGGCGGCGCTGTTTGCCAATGACGGAGCCGCGCTAATTCTGACGCCGATCGTTATCGCCATGCTGCTGGCGCTGGGCTTCAGCCCCGGGGCCACGCTGGCGTTTGTGATGGCGGCCGGGTTTATCGCCGATACCTCCAGCCTGCCGCTCATCGTGTCAAACCTGGTCAACATCGTCACGGCAGACTTCTTTAAACTGGGTTTCAGCGAGTATGCCTCGGTGATGGTGCCGGTGAATATCGCGTCCGTGGCCGCCACGCTGGTGATGCTGCACCTGTTTTTCCGCAGGGACATCCCGGACACTTACGACCTGGCGAAGCTGAAGGCGCCGCGTGAGGCC
The DNA here is from genome assembly GCF_031987975.1 of Pseudescherichia sp. Taxonomy (GTDB): domain Bacteria; phylum Pseudomonadota; class Gammaproteobacteria; order Enterobacterales; family Enterobacteriaceae; genus Pseudescherichia. The sequence goes on from NZ_DALZYX010000014.1 coordinate 44,714, forward strand.
ATTCGCGATGCGCGTACCTTTAAAACCGGCTGGATTGTTCTCATCCTGCTGCTGATCGGCTTCTTTGCCCTCGAACCACTCGGCGTGCCGGTCAGCCTTGTGGCCGCGGTGGCGGCGTTTATTCTCTGGCTGGTAGCCCGGAAAGGCAATGTGATTGATACCGGAAAGGTACTGAAAGGTGCGCCCTGGCAGATCGTTATCTTCTCGCTGGGCATGTACCTGGTGGTATACGGACTACGCAATGCCGGGCTAACTGATTACCTTTCTGCCGCCCTGAACCGGTTTGCCGAGCATGGCGTCTGGGGCGCAACGCTCGGCACCGGCTTTCTGACGGCGGCGCTTTCATCAGTCATGAACAACATGCCTACCGTGCTGGTTGGCGCGCTCTCCATTGACGGCAGCACCGCTCAGGGCGTGGTGAAGGAGGCGATGATTTACGCCAACATCATCGGCTGCGACCTCGGTCCGAAAATCACCCCTATCGGTAGCCTCGCTACCCTGCTGTGGCTGCACGTCCTGGCACAGAAAAACATAACCGTCAGCTGGGGCTACTACTTCCGCGTGGGCATCGTGATGACCCTGCCGGTACTGTTTGTGACGCTGGCTGCGCTGGCCCTGCGCCTGTCTGTTTAACCTTAACCCCGGAGCTGTGCCTGTGCAGCGCCTTTATGGAGTAACGCTCATGACTGACATTACCATTTATCACAATCCGGCCTGCGGGACGTCCCGCAATACCCTGGCGCTTATCCGCAACAGCGGCACCGAGCCCACGGTGATTCTGTATCTGGAAACACCGCCGTCGCGCGACGAGCTGAAAAAGCTGATTACGGACATGGACATTAGCGTGCGTGCCCTGCTGCGTAAAAATACCGATCCCTACGAGCAGCTCGGCCTGGCTGAAGACCGGTTCAGCGATGAAGAACTGCTCGATGCGATGCTGGCTCATCCGATCCTCATTAATCGTCCGGTGGTGGTGACGCCGCTGGGAACGAAGCTCTGCCGCCCCTCCGAAGTGGTTCTGGGCATACTGCCGGACCCGCAGAAGGGAGCGTTTACCAAAGAGGACGGCGAAGCAGTCATTGATGAGCAAGGGAATCGCGTCAGCCACTGATGTTTCCCTTGGCTGTGACAGGGAAAATGTGAAAAAGCCGGCAGATGCCGGCTTTTTTATATGCTGCGCTGGTTTACCCGCTCAGAGAGCTGCGCAGCACTCTCCTTCCTTTCGCTGTAGCGGTCGGTGAGATAACCACTACGACCGCGCGTCAGCAGGGTGAACTTCATCAGTTCCTCCATGACGTCCACTATGCGGTCATAATACGGAGAAGGCTTCATGCGGCCGTCCTCATCAAACTCGGCCCAGGCTTTTGCAACGGATGACTGGTTCGGGATAGTGATCATCCGCATCCAGCGCCCAAGAATACGCATCTGGTTTACGGCGTTGAAAGACTGTGAGCCTCCGCTGACCTGCATGACAGCAAGGGTTTTCCCCTGCGAGGGCCGGACCGCCCCGGACGTCAGCGGTATCCAGTCAATCTGCGTCTTCATGATGCCGGTCATGGCACCGTGACGCTCAGGAGAGCACCAGACCATCCCTTCAGACCAGAGCACTAGCTGGCGCAGCTCTGCGACCTTCGGATGCGTCTCAGGTACATCATCCGGCAGCGGCAGGCCGGACGGATTGAATAACTTCACCTCCGCGCCCATGGCCGTCAGCAGCCGTGCGGCCTCTTCCGTGGTGAGTCGGCTGTAAGAGCGCTCCCGAAGCGAACCGTAGAGCATCAGTATGCGGGGCGGATGCGCCACCTCTTCGGCCTTTAATTTCTCTTCCGAAAGGGGCGTATCCAGGAGTGTCAGATCGATATTGTTCAGGGCATCATTCACGTTATTCACAATGGAGTCTCTTTATGGGAAATCTCGGTAGACAGGCTGCAGCTACTGCCACCGGCGCAGCACTCTTCAGTGAGAAAAGCCATCAGCTGCTCAAGCTGCGCATAGCAAGGTCTGCAGAACAAGGTACGACTCTGCCGTTCCTGGCTTATGAGTCCAGCGGACATCAGCGCTGAAAGATGATGGCTGAGCGTGGAGGCAGGAATCTCAAGGTGCTTCTGCAGTTCGCCAACCGGCAGGCCTTCATGACCAGCCCTGACCAGCTCCCGGTATATGCGGAGACGTGTCGGGTGGCCCAGTTCTCGAAGTGCGTTTGCTGCGGTGTGTAAATCCATGCGGCCTCCTTTAACTATATTTCCAGAATAATAGAAATATGGAAGCCGTCAAACATTTTTTTCGTGAAGGGTAGATGCTCCATGGTCCCGGTTCTGCACAACAGAGCCAGAATGACGCTGCCAGAGGACCACAGAAATCGCCGTAATGATCAGGGTCAGGATGAAGGAAAAAAGCAGCGTGCCGGGTATACCGTAGCGCTCCAGCAGTATGGCATACGCAGACGGAGCCAGTGCCGCGAGAAAAAATGCCGGCGACAACAGTATTCCTGTTTTGCGGGCGTACTGCTGCGGATCAAACAGCACAAGAGGAAGTACGGCCTTCACGATCGTATTCAGTCCGTTTACGGCCCCATAGCCCAGAACGAAAAAGGCTGTAGCCACAGGAGTAATGCTGCCTGCAAGGCCGGTCAGAAAACAGAGGGGAAGCAGGATACCGGTTATAAGGTTCAGGCGTATCGCGGAGATTCGTGCACCTGAAACTACACCCAGCAGACGGGCACCTAACTGCCCCACTCCCCACAGCATGCCAGCCAGAGCAGGCACGCCATAAGAGGCCAGTATCCGGGGAAAATGTGTGGACACGCCGGTGGAGACAAAGCTTATCAACGCTATCAGAGTGGCATACCACAGGCCGCTGATGAGTGCTTTTGTGTCCTCTGATGTTGCTGTTGCGTCAGCCGAATGGCCGGATCGCCCTGTTACGGGAAGTTTTACCCGACTGCCTGCCGGAACGGCAGTTAAAAAAAACAGGCTCAGCAGGCCCGCACAGCCATAAATGATGACGGCATGCCGCCAGTCGGTGACGTGAAGAAGCGCTGCGCCAGCAGGCCAGAAAGCGGCCGACGCGAGACCGCCCAGCAGGGTGACCAGAGAGATTGCCTTGCGAGCCTCTGCGCCTGCGGTTTCCACAAGCATGGCAAAAGCGGCGTCATACAGAGCAAGCCGCATGCCCGCGCCTGTCAGGATCCAGACGGCATCCCACGCTAATGTTGAATAGGTAAACGCCATCAGAAAACACCCGATGGTTATAGCCAAAGTTCCCGCCATCATCAGGGTGCGTCCACCGGTACGGGCCATTACGGGACCGATAAGCGGTGAAACCAGCCCCATAACGAGCATGGCAACGCTCAGGCCGGAGAATGTCTCACCGGAAGACCAGCCTGTTTCCGCCATGATGGCGGCTCCGAAGACACCCGGCATGTAGAACGTAATACCCCAGTTGATAAGCTGCGTCATGCCGATGCAGAAAATGGTGCGGCCTGTCAGATATCCTTGTGTCATTCTGTACTTTCCGGAAGCGTAGCGTCGCCATGCCCGAGCGTACGCTGCAGGATAACCGTATCGAGCCAGCGCCCATGCTTGAATCCTACAGACCTGAGGGTGCCAGTGATGCTGAAGCCTGCAGCGCGGTGAAGAGCAAGGGAGGCAGTATTTTCACTGTTCCCCACCACCGCTACAAGTTGCCGAAAACCACGGGCTTCTGCCCATCCTACTGCACGGGATAGCAGCATTTTTCCAATGCCCCGCCCCTGATACGTGGCATCAACATATACAGAGTCTTCCAGAGTAAAGCGATAGGCGCACCGTTCCCGGTATAGAGACAAATAGCAGTATCCTCGAACAATTCCTCCGTCAACCGCCACCAACCAGGGCAGTCCTGCTGCATGTACCTTTTTCAGCCGGGCTGCCATTTCAGCCTCACCCGGCGGTTCGGTTTCAAAAGTGGCGGTGCCGTGTAATACGTGATAAGCATAAATCTGTTGTATAGCGGGAATATGTCGTTCATCTGCTTCGGTTATTTCCATCAGTACAGCTCCCTTTCAGATCAGAAACAGAGACTAACCCGGATGAATCATTTCAGACAGGCAGCAGGGCTTATCAGCGTTATGAGGAAAACTTTGGCATGGCAACACTGAACCTCGATCATCTGGCTACCTTCAGGCTGGTCATCAGCCGGGGCAGTTTCTCGGGGGCGGCAGAAGTACTTGGCTTGTCGCAACCGGCAGTGAGCCTGCAGATAAGACAGCTGGAGCAGACGCTTAAGGTCAGGCTTATTGAGCGAACCAGCCGGGGAGTAAGACCAACGACTGCCGGTTTGACTCTCGCTGAACACTGCATGAAAATTGATGCGGTGGTAAGCGGAGCGGTTGAAGCGGTTTCCCTGCATTCAGACGAAATAACCGGCACCGTTACTGTCGGCACAGGCGCAACAGCCTGTATCCATCTGCTACCTCACTTACTGCAGCAACTTCGACAGACCCATCCCCTGCTGAAGGTGGATGTACGCACAGGCAATACTTCAGATATTGTACGGGGAGTGGAGGAAAACCGTATAGATATTGGTCTGGTAACGCTGCCGGCAGCCGGTAAATGCCTGAGTGTCAGCCCGCTGGGTACGGATGAGTTTGTTGTAATCATGGAAAAGGACACCTCGGAGCAGAGTGCAAAACCGCTGTCTCCTGATACCCTTTTGCCACTGCCGCTGATTGTATTTGAACCCGGAAGTGCCACACGCGATCTGATTGACGGATGGTTCAGCGATGCAGGGCATACTGTCAGCCCGGTTATGGAGCTTGGCAGTATTGAAGCCATTAAAAGGATGGTTCGTTCCGGCCTGGGTTACAGCATCGTTCCCCGTATGTCCGTTGCAAGTCATGAAGAAAGGCAGGGTCTCAGTCTTTACTCAGTAACGCCATCGCTTCACCGGACTCTGGGGACAGTGATGCGGGAGGATCGGATTGTCAGCAGGGGCATAAGTGAAGTACTGAACAGACTAAGTAAGATCTTTCCTGAATCAAAATAAATTTTTAACATGCCCTGACACAGAAAGTCCTGATAGCTGCTTGTTTTACGAGCTGTCGTTCCGCTATAAATTCAAATAAATCAATAGTCCATTATTTTAATGATATTTGTGTCGCCCCACGCTTCTTGCTTCGTTCGTAAAGTCAGACAATACTACTGTAAATACGTACAGCATTTTGACAGGGATTTTTGCTATGTTTCACGCCTTTGAGTTGATGCACCCGGCGGATAATCCGCCGCCCAGCTACAGGCCCCTTTTCCTGGAACGCGTACCCTGCGGTTTTCCCTCTCCTTGCCAGGACTATGCGGAGCAGGAACTCGACTTAAACGAATATCTAATAGCCCACAGGGCAAGCACCTTTTTCCTGCGCGCACAGGGCAACAGCATGCAGGATATAGGACTTTACGACGGCGATCTGCTGATAGTCGATCGGGCACTCAGGCCTGAGCACGGCGACGTGGTTATCGCTGTACTGTACGGCGAATTTACGGTCAAGCGCCTTCTTATTACCCAGAAAGGGCCGGTATTGCAGCCGATGAATCCCGCCTATCCTGTTATTATCCCAGACCCGGATACCCTGGAAATTTTCGGCGTAGTGGCGCACTTCGTGCACACTCCGCGCCGGAGAAACTGATATGTGCGGGTTATCTACACACGGCGGAGATCATGATGTCCATGTTCGGCCTGGCTGACGTTAATTCATTCTATGCCAGCTGCGAGACGCTGTTCCGCCCGGACCTGCGTGGCAGACCTGTGCTAGTGCTCAGCAACAACGACGGATGCGTCATTGCACGCTCCGCTGGCGCAAAAGCGCTTGGCATCAAAATGGGTGCGCCATGGTTTGAGGTAAAAACACAGGATTATCCGGAAAAGGTGCACGTGTTCAGCTCCAATTACGCGCTTTATCACAGCCTCAGCCAGAGAGTAATGACCGCGCTTGAAGAGATAACGCCACGCGTCGAGCAGTACAGCATTGATGAGATGTTTCTGGATCTCACCGGTATTGACGGCTGTGAGAACTTCGAAACTTTTGGCCGTCGCCTGCGTGCGCATGTCTTTACCACAACGGGTCTCACCGTCGGTATCGGCATGGGGCCGACCAAAACACTGGCAAAATCGGCCCAGTGGGCGGGCAAGGAGTGGAAGCAGTTTCGCGGCGTACTGGCGCTTACGCCAGGTAATCCGAAACGTACTGAAACCCTGCTGGCTAACCAGCCCGTTGAGGAAATATGGGGCGTGGGACGGCGTATCGGTAAACGACTCAACCTTATGGGAATCGAAACTGCTCTGCAGCTATCACGCGCGCGTCCGAAGTTCATTCGCGATAACTTTTCCGTGGTGCTGGAGCGCACCGTACGCGAGCTGAACGGTGAATCATGTATTCCGCTCGAAGAGCTGCCACCGGCAAAACAGCAGATTGTCTGTAGCCGCAGCTTCGGCGAGCGAATTACCTCAAAAGTCGCTATGCAGCAGGCGCTGTGTCAGTACGCTGCGCGCGCAGCGGAAAAACTGCGCGGGGAACGTCAGTACTGTCGCAACATCGGTGTGTTTATCCGGACGTCGCCACACGCAAACGGTGAGGTTTTTTACGGGAACAGCGCTGGTGAGAAACTGACGCTGCCAACACAGGACACGCGTGACATTATTGAATCTGCGATGCGATCACTTGACCGTATCTGGCTTGAGGGTCGAAGGTACATGAAAGCAGGTATCATGCTTGATAACTTCACTCCAAACGGTGTAAGCCAGCTCAATCTGTTTGAAGATAACCAGCCGCGGGCCAATAGCGCACAGCTGATGAAGGTACTGGATGATATCAACCAGTCCGGAATGGGAAATGTATGGTTTGCGGGCCAGGGCATTAATACCGAATGGAAAATGAAACGTGAAATGCTAAGCCCTGCTTGGACCACGCGCTGGTCTGACATACCTAAAGCGCGCGTGCTTTGAGTCGGTTACTAATTAAGCTGTTGAAATTGTATTCCACATAAATGCTGATATGTCAGACAGAGTGATGACTATTTTGCAGTTACTGACTCCGCGTGTGGAAATTTACAGTATCGATGAAGCTTTTTGTGATCTTACGGGTATGCGTAATCTGTTATCGCTTGAGGTGTTTGGCCATCAGATACGTGATCAGATTAAGCGAAGAACACATCTGACTGTGGGAGTGGGAATAGGCCCTACAAAAACGCTCGCCAAACTGGCTCAGTATGCAAGTAAGCGCTGGCCCGCAACGCGAGGTGTGGTAGATCTCAGTGACAGACAGCGTCAGCGTAAGTTAATGGCTTTAGTACCAGTTGAGGAGGTCTGGGGTATAGGACGGCGGCTGGGTAAAAAATTACAGTTTATGGGCATTAACAATGCACTTCAGCTGGCTGAGCTGTCGCCTTCATTCATTCGTAAACAGTTCTCAGTAGTTGTTGAGCGCACGGTCAGAGAGCTGAACGGTATTCCTTGCCTCGGTTTAGAAGAATTTACTGCCCCAAAAGAACAAATCATATGCTCCCGATCTTTTGGAGAAAAACCGTCGGACGAAGTCAGCCTGCATCAGGCCATTTGCGCTCATGCTGAACGTGCAGCAGAAAAACTCCGTGCAGAGCATCAATTTTGTAAACGGGTAGCAGTTTTCATCAGTACCAGCCCTTTCTCAGAAAATGAGGTGTTTTATAAGAATCAGGCGGTAACAGAGCTTGCTGTACCCGCTCAGGATTCACGGGATATCATTAACGCGGCTATAAAGGCATTTGATACGATATTTGTACCAGGGCACCGTTATCATCGTGCTGGCGTGATGCTCACTGATTTCCGAAGCGCTGCCGTATCTCAATTGACCCTTTTTGATGACTTTCAGCCTCATCGTAACAGCGAAGAGCTGATGACATTAATAGACAGCATTAACCATTCAGGCAAAGGCTCTGTTTGGTTTGCAGGGCAAGGTATTAAAGATGCATCTATGGGCTGGAAGATGCGCAGAGAAAGGCTTTCCCCCGCCTTCACGACTAAGCTAAGTGATATAATTAAAGTGAAGTGAGCTTCCTTTTTACGCCCAGCCATTTGGTATACCTCATCATTGACTTTCATTATACAATACGGCAGGGTTTTACAGTCTGTTACAATGTGACGGAATAGTAAGTCGTACTAAAGCTGTTATTTTCACGGTAAAAATAGGGAGAAAAAAGGAATATGAAGGGTCTATATACTATTTTAATACTACCTGTTCTCGTAACAGCTTGTAGTATGAATGATATAGCAACTACAAACCAGAAAATCAGTGATGGTGCCTCAGGAATAATGAATTCCCTGAGAGGTAACTCCTCAGGAAATGATGAGCAGCGTATGAAAGTATCTCCTTCAGAAAAAAAAGAATCGACCTCTAAAAGTTATACTGTACCAGTAGATGTTGATACTGCAGCAGCAAGAATTAAAAGGAAGTTTAAGTTTATCTCTAATGATGAACTGAGATCAATTAGAGAAAAAAATAACGATGGCGAATGGACTGCCAGCGCAATTACCGATAGTAATCAGGAATGGGATGCGATGACTGGAAGTTATTATAAAATGGGCTCAGATTGGGGCGACTATGATGATCACCTAACTATTGAGCTAGAAAAAAATGGGTCAGGTAGTCGTATTCATATAACGTACAGTTCTTCTTCAAAGCAAAGACTCGCAAGTAGCGGCTTGCAGGATTTAATGCAAAATATTAAGAATGTAGCTGAAGGGAAGTAACTAATTATTAAGGGTGTGGATATTGCTATATCCGCACTCATAAATCTATAAGGAGTAAGTGTGTTTAATCTCTTGTCCTATTTCCATAATAAATATAAAGGCCGAATTATAGAGTGTGACGAAACTCTGGATTACAGAGCCAACTTTGAGCATGCATTAAAATTTACAAAAGGGCTGGGCTTTAATGAAGGTTCAATAACGGATTTGAAGGATGGTGAATTGGATTATCATAATATGATGGCAAAAGTGTGTCATGAAGCAGAAGTGGATAGCTTCTCTTTTTCAGCAGGGCAATGTCTCAAGTGGTGTCATTTCCTTCAGCCATATTTTGAATCCGCACTTGGCTGTAAAATTTGGACGACAGTCGGTCAATTATGGAAGGGAGATAAATGGCTTTATAATCCCACATATGATGAATTTGAAAAATGGTCCAACAAGGGATTTCAGCCCGAAGATTTTTCTGAGACGCCTGCTCTAAATCTTCATGCCTGGTATACAACAGATACTGGTCATTTGATTGATATTTCATATCTGAGTACTCTTTCAAATGTATTTCCTGATTGCCATGAATATACTGGAGGTGTGCTGGTAGGTAAGCCAAATGATATTTTTCCTGGCTATCAATACGTACCTATAGTCGTTGGGCAAGGTATAGTAGAAAAAATTCAAAGCAAATCTTTTATACCTTTTCTTGCTAATGACGTTGAGGATCTAATGTCTGTTGGAATGGTGATATATGCAGACCCTAACAATGAATAATATAAGAAAGTTGACGATCATCTGAGGCGTTGCTAACATCACCAGTGCATTAGAAGTCGCTACGGCGACCATCCAAAACCCCTGTAACCTGAGAGGGGTGCCTTCGGGCGGTTACCAGCCAATGCTTCAGCGGTCTGAGAGAAGCGCCTTCGGGTGACTGCCAGCTAATGTCCCACATACCTGAGAGGGACGCCTTATGGCGGTAAACCCGTTTAACCTTTGAAAACGGGGGCCACTAATGTGGATAAGGTCACCGACCAAAAACTGGCCGGCTAACGCCTCAATGATTCACATCTTCCTGATGTTGAATTGTCATTAAAGGAGCTGAATCAGGCTCTGATCTTTCACTACGTTATGATTCTTGCCAGGGATACGCCCTGAGTTTCGTACGACTTTTGCATCGACGGATAAGGCCATTTGGCACATTTGGCCGCTTACGGAGTTGCATTAGGAGCACGAAGCTGCGCGGCGTCACTTGTGAAGTGGCGAAGACACTACCAAGTGACGCGCGCAGCGCATAACGTCTCAACCCACGTACGACGTGGTTTTCAACGTTTTACTACCATCTGACCAACATGTAGTCCGTGTTAGTACGGTATTAAACTCACTTTTACATCAACGTAAGCACGACGGAAGGCCGTCTGAACGTTCAATTATCAGTAAGGAGGAAATCGACTCGGTATCGATGGCGACACTACGAACAGTAGTGTTGGAGGCAGCTTGACGTAAGTCAGCTCTGCATAAGCAGCAAACAGATCAGAGATCTGGGGTGCCTCGCAAGAACTCAACAATTCGCCGCCCCGATGCACAGATACCAGTTGAGACGCAGGAAGCGCAAAAGCAACCGTGTCGTCGGGGATGAATTACTGGGGTACAGATCCGTCCGCTTATTTACAAGCCGAGGGACGTGTATCCCTGTGGAGATATAGGAATGTCCAGATTCAGTAAACAGCTGTGCAAACAACTTGTCACACTTGCTCGTCAGGGAAGGGGAAGTTATAAAACTGTGGCTGACCGCTCAAGAATTGCAGAACGTTTTTCTGAACGTCTGTCTGAACTGAATATTCAGATTAGGGACGTAAAACATATCAAAACTTCCCATATTGAAAAATATATTGAGAGCAGGAAGGCAGACAGTTTGTCTCTCAGGACGTTACAGAATGAGATGTCTGCTATCCGCTCTGTTTTATTATCAGCAGGAAGAAATAAACTGGCCGATCCCAATCATACCAGCCTGAGTAATCAGGCCCTGGGAATTTCTGGTGCTAACCGGGATGGCACTAAACTTCCTATTACAGATGAAAAACTTAATGCGGTTGTGAATTTTGCGCTTAAAAAAGATGAAGGTGTTGCGCTCGCGGTACAACTTTCAAGATACCTTGGATTGAGAACAGAAGAAACCGTGCAGTCCGCAAAGTCGTTAAAAACATGGAAGCAGTCATTGATTAACAATAATGAGCGTGTCCGTGTTGTTTTCGGGACTAAAGGCGGGCGGCCGAGAGAAACAACAGTTTTCAATCGTGAAAAAGTTTTATCAATTCTTGATAAGGCAATTCATTATGTCAGTGAACATAACGGAAAACTGATTGATAAACCTTCTCTGCATACTGCAATAGATCGTTACCGAAATATTGTACGAGAGGCAGGGATGAATGGTAAAAATGCCCCGCATAGTTTGCGTTACGCTTATTCACGTGATGCTGTAAATCATCATATTAAAAATGGAATGAGCCGCGACGAAGCTGAAGCATTAGTATCGATGGATTTGGGGCATGGAGATGGCCGTGGTCGTTATATTAAACAAGTTTATTTTCGCGGTGAAACAGAATAAGTTGTTTCTTTACTGAATTTTCAGGACGTAGCGCCACAGCTCATTCAGGGCTGTGGCTTTTCTAAATTTCAATCCGTATCTTTACATGCTCGAATAACTGTCATGCGTGAAACGCCGGCGAGCCTTGCCGTTTCATTTATTGATTTTCCGTTTTTCTTGCGAAGCGTTCTAATTAACTCATGTTTTTCCTTATCTGCTAGCCTCCCCCTGTATTTCCCTTTTTCCTTGGCGGCTGTAATTCCTTCCATCTGCCTTCTGCGACGATCTTCATAATCTTTACGGGCGATAGCAGCTAACATGTCCAGCATCATATTATTCACTGCCCGGAGCATACTATGAGTAAAGTCATAAGCTGATGGTGTGGACAGGGCAATGTGACTTGTAGGCAAATCAAGGCTTATTATTGAAAGCGATTTCTCATTAATCATCTTTTTTAAAGATTCCCAGCCATTATCATCCAGGCGTGAAAGCCGATCTACTTGTTCTATAAGTATCGCATCCCCTGGCTCTGTATCCTGAAGCAGTCTCATCAGTTCCGGTCGGTGCAATGCTGCGCCTGAAGCATTTTCAACATACCAGCCAGCAATGCGATGATTGTGTTGTTGAGCAAAGTCCTTGAGCCTCGATTTTGCACGCAGTGCATCCTGTTCCTGAGTTGAAGCACGAAGATATCCAAATATAAACAAAGTTCCTCCGGCAGTAACATTAAAATAGTCACATTCCAATCGGTATCATTTAAGTGGTAACTTATTTATATTCTACCAATAAACTGGATAGTATTTAATAGGTATACCCATTTGATACCCAGGTTGACATAATCACTATTTGCTCTGAAAATAGACAGGCTTACTTGTTGCTACATGCAACCAGCTA
>NZ_DALZYX010000015.1:0-54491 GCF_031987975.1 Pseudescherichia sp.
TGACCCGAGAGCTGCTCGCTGCCGCTCGCCAGCCGTCCCAGCTCGTCATACGCCACAGTTTGCACCGTGCCGCGCCCGTCCCGGATCCACACCGGACGGCCTGCGGCATCAGACAACATCACCTGTTCGCCGCTGTCGGTGCTTTCGCGCCGCAGCACCTGGCCTGCCAGCGAGAGCGTGGTGCGCAGGTTTGCCGGAGCCGTGCTGTCGGCGGTCCAGGCGGCAAACAGGCGTGGGTCACGGTGTGTTGCTATCCGGCTGGCGTCATCCGCCTGTGTATGGCTGACCAGCAGGCGCAGCGGGTCGGCACTGCTGTCATGGTTCCAGTTGAGGGCGCGCACGGCCAGCCCCCGGTTATCATGTACGCTGACCACTGGCGTGCCGGTTGCGGCGGTTGGATCGCTCATTTTGTTTTACCCATTCAGTTTTTAGAGGATATACATCAGGCAGTCTTAAATAGAGGGTACAGGACATTACCTTGCTACAAGGTGCAAAATAGAGGAGGGGCGAGCGTACTTACAGACAGAAGATGACCCGGGGCGTCGCCAGAAAGAGACAGATAAGATTTTGTTTTTATTTGGGTTATTAATTAGCACGTATATTCGTCGCTGTACGGCGACGCTTTTATCGATCTTCCTTCACTTTCCGGCCTCATTTAGTGCGATTTCGTGACGCCTTCCATAATTCCTAAATGAATACAGCCCGCTAGTTTTGAGAGTGAAAATGTGGCACGGGTTGTGCAATAATATACCTGTAGATGCTCATTCCATCTCTTATGCTCGCCGCCAGGCCTCATAAACTCAGGAATGACGCAGAGCCGTTTAATGGTGCTTATCGTCCACAGACAGATGTCGCTCCGGCCTCATCAAACACCATGGACACAACGTTGAGTGAAGCACCAATTTGTTGTCACGCAGACCTGTTTAATGCCCGCTCTGGTTTCAGAGCGGGCGTTTTTTTATGGCGGGTTTACTGCGGGGGATTGTTCTGCAGGGTATGCATCAAGCCGTCACGGCGCATGGCTGCTGCCTCTTCAGGCTGCTGTAAACGATCAAGAGTATCGGCCAGCCAGGCATAGTCAAACGGATCCGGACGCTGCTTCAGCGCGGCGCGGAATGCCAGGCTCGCCTCCTTCCACTCACCGTGCTTCATCAGCGACTGACCAAGGGTGCTCCACAGCAGCGGACGATCGCCCTGAGTTTTAATCTGCTGGCGCAGCACTTTCTCTACCTGTTCCGGGTTATTGGTCTTCAAACGCGGGATCGGCAGGACCAGACGATCGTCATACTGACGTTTCAACCCATCGAGGAGGATCTCCTGCGCGGTATCGTGATCGTCACACTCAATGAGATGCTCGGCCATGGCGACCTGAAGCGCGACCTGATGGCGGGTCTTGCGGCTCTGATGCTTCCACCAGGTCTTCAGGCCATCGCTGCCCCGTTCGGCCCGGGCCTGATCCATCATGCCAATCCATGCCTGCTGGGCCAGCGCCTCATGGTGCGCTTCATCACCGACGCCTGCTTTCGCCATAGACGGAATGCAGTCCAGCAGGGAATTCCATGCCCCGGTACGGATATAGGCCTGCTCGGCCAGACGCAGCACTTCCGGATGGCGCGGCGTAATTTCCAGCAGGTTATCCACGCCGTGGCGTGCCGCATGGTTTTCGTTACGTGCCAGCTGCAGGCGTACACGGGTGATCTCCACCGGAATAGGATCGTGTTCGGCCAGCTCAGAGGCGCGCTGCAGATGCTGGTTAGCCCGGGCTTCGTCGCCACGCTGCTGAGCGGCTTCAGCGGCTAGCAGATAGTTAACCACCGGCTGCTCGGCGTGATCGGCGTTCTTCGCCATCAGCTTTTCAACCTGCTGGTAGTCGCCCTCGGCCAGCTTGAGCAGCGCCTGCTCGGTCTGTTTGCGGGCGCGGCGGCGTTTGCGGCCCGTGAACCAGCCGCGGGTACGTGCGCCGGTATGGAAAATACGGCGCAGCAGCCACTCAACGGCAAACAGTACCACCATGGCGAGGATCAGGATAATCACCAGCCCCGTCACGCTGGTTTCGATATTGTAGTTATCGGTCTGGATCAGCACGTAGCCCTGATGTCCGGCCACCATTGGGCCAACAACGATACCGGCGAGCAGCAGTGCAAAGAGGAGCAATACTTTAAGCATAATTATTCCCCCTGCTGCGGCGCAGCGGCCGGTGCGTCGGCCGGCGGTGCGTCATTCGCTGCCGCCGCTGGCTGTGCCAGCAGGTTACGCACGCGCGTCTGCATCAGCTTCTCCAGGATCGGCTGGCTTTGCAGTGAATCCGGCACCTCCATGGTGATGTTCTGCTGGCTGAGCTTGTCCACCTCTTCGAGGAACGCTTTGGTGCTGGCGTCATCGGTATCGTAGTAGGCGCGTACCCAACTGGAGACGTTATCCAGAGCCTGTTTATAGGTCTCTTCCTGGTGGCGCGGCACGGCCTGTGCGGCAACCAGCAGGCGCGAACGGATATTTTCCCGCAGGTAGATATCCTGGTTCGGGGCGAGTAGTGGGACCGCGGTCTCATCGCGGCGGCGGACGGTAATAAAGCTATCCATAAAGTTATGCCAGCTCTTTTGCAGATTTACCCGCCACTCGCTCAGCGAGCTGGATAGCTCACCGCTGTCGCTATCCATCGGGGTATCATCGTCGTTGTTATCCGCCAGGCGCAGATTGTCGATCTGGTTGGAGAGCTGATTAACCTTCAGAATGATGCCGTCGTAATCCACCTGCGCCACGCCGGAGAGGCTGGCTACGTCGTCGGTGATGGCACGGCGGGCCGCGATCAGGCTCGGATCGTTCATATCGGCCAGGCTCGCATCGGCACTTTTCAGCAGCGCGGCGGCGGTGGTGATGTCGCTATCGCTCCACAGTTTACGACCGGCCAGCTTCACAAGGAAATCGGCCTGCGCCAGCAGCCAGGTTTTGGCGTCGGTTCCGGAGATGGTCGCAACTTTCTGCGACAGCTCATCAAGCTGCTTATTCAGCTCGGCCTGCTGGCGATCTGCCGTGGCCAGGGCCTCGCTCTGCTGTTTGATAATGCCTTCAAACTGCGTTTTTTGCGCTTCCTGCGCCTTTTGCAGGGCGGTGATTTGGCTTACCAGCGCGTCGCTGGTTGCTGTCTGCGTTGAGGTCTGCTGTTTCACCCAGCCATAAATCCCCACGCCAGCCGCCAGTGCAATGGCGATGGCAATCGCGCTCAGCGCAAGGCTGGTCTTATTGGCGCGATCCTTCTTCTCAGCTTTTTCTGGCTGTGGCGTGGTATCCACGGCCTCCCTGGTCTCTTCAACCTCGGCAGAGGAGTTCTGTTGTTCCGTCATTATGGCTTCCCATTATGAGAGTTATTGTAATGCGCGCAGCAGCGCATCGTTGTCAGCGTTATCAGCGACCTGAATATCCTGCCAGCCCAGATCCCGGGCGAGGTGCGCCAGACGTTCGCTTACCACCAGCAGACGGCAGCGAAGTAACCAGTTTTCACGATACCAGGCCGGAATCAGGGAGAAAAGTTGCTGGATCATCTCGCCGCTGGTCACCACGAGGGTAGTGACTCCGCGAGTCTGCCAGCGCATTGCCTCTTCCGCGCCGTCATAAAACTTCGCACTACGTTGATAACATTCACAAAATGTGACATCAGCACCGCGTGCTGCCAGCGTATCGCCTAACAGCTCGCGCCCACCGTTGCCACGTAACAGCATTGCACGCTTACCTGCAATATTTTGTAATTCAGGTAATTGTAGCAACACTTCGCTAATTTCCCGATCCACCGGATAGCGTACATTGACGCCGCTTACGGTATGAAGCGCCAGCGCGGTCGTGCGACCGATAGCAAAATAGCGGGGCGCAACCGGCCAGGGCAGGCCGTGATGCTGGAGATACGCATGGGCAAAGGCCACTGCATGCTGCGATAGCACAAAGACAAGGTCGTTAGCCGTCAGAGCGGCAAGGCGGTCAGGCAGCGTCGCCAGCTCCCGGCCGGGGGTAAATTCAATCAGCGGAAAGCTCCAGGCCACCTTTCCCAGTGCGCGCAGACGGCTCACTAATTCCTCCCCAGCGGGGGAGGGGCGGGTGACCAGGATACTCATGCAGGCGCTTCTCCGTTATAGACTTCGGCCAGGATCTCGCGCGCACCATTAGCCAGCAGCTCTTCAGCGAGGGACACGCCCAGCTGCTCTGCCTCTTCCGGCTTGCCGCGCCGTTCACCGCGCACCATTACCGAGCCATCCGGTGCGCCCACCAGCGCACGCAGCCAGATTTCACCCGCGACCAGTTCAGCATAGCTACCAATAGGCACCTGGCAGCCACCCTCCAGCCGCGTGTTCATCGCGCGTTCGGCTTTAACGCGTAGGGCGGTATCATCATGATTGAGAGGGGCAAGCAGCGCCCGGGTGCGTTTATCGTCCAGACGGCACTCAATACCTACCGCACCCTGGCCCACGGCGGGCAGAGAGAGTTCCGGCGGCAGCGCCACGCGAATGCGCGACTCAAGGTCGAGGCGTTTTAGTCCGGCAACGGCCAGAATAATGGCGTCGTAGTCGCCGTTATCGAGCTTGCCCAGCCGCGTGCCGACGTTGCCGCGCAGGGAGCGGATCTGCAGATCCGGGCGGCGCTCGGCCAGCTGACACTGGCGGCGTAAACTTGACGTGCCAACCACGCTGCCCGCAGGCAGGGCGTCCAGGCTCTCGTAATGGTTAGAGACGAAGGCATCGCGAGGATCCTCGCGCTCGCAGATGGTCACCAGACCCAGACCTTTCGGAAACTCGACCGGCACGTCTTTCATGGAGTGAACGGCCAGATCGGCACGATCCTCAATCAGGGCCAGCTCCAGCTCTTTAACGAACAGGCCTTTACCGCCGACCTTAGCGAGCGGGGTATCAAGGATCACATCGCCGCGCGTGACCATCGGCACCAGCTCAACGTTAAGACCCGGATGGCAGGCCATCAGGCGCTGCTGAACATAGTGTGCCTGCCAGAGCGCAAGGGGGCTTTGGCGTGTGGCGATTCTTAAAATAGTGTCTGGCATACTGTTACCGTCATTATCGTCCATCGACCATCCTAACACTGTTGTCTTAGGGTGTCAGTTTTCACGGGTGATTGCGCAAGCATGCCAAGAGGCCGTATTCTGGGATTTACACGTAACGAACGGTGCTACACTTGTATGTAGCGCATCTTTCTTTACGGTCAATCGGCAAGGTGTTAAATTGATCACGTTTTAGACCATTTTTTCGTCTGTACTCACACAATCATAAGGACGAAAAAGGGTGACGGGTATCTTTGTAATACTATAAATCTGAACCGGACCGCGATTGCCGACGTTTCTGTCAGCATGGCGCTACGGAAAGGTTTAAAACATCAGGCGATACGTCTTGTACCTCTATATTGAGACTCTGAAACAGAGACTGGATGCCATAAACCAACTGCGTGTCGATCGCGCACTGGCCGCTATGGGGCCTGCTTTCCAGCAGGTATACAGTCTGCTGCCTACATTATTGCATTATCATCATCCGCTGATGCCGGGTTACCTTGACGGTAACGTTCCCTGTGGCATCTGCCTCTACGCGCCTGATGAAAACCAGCTCCGCTACCTTAACGAGCTGGAGTTGAATCGTGGCCTGCCGGTACAGGAGTCGCCCAAAGGCGAACTGCCCATCACCGGACTCTATACCATGGGCAGTACCTCGTCGGTCGGGCAGAGCAGCTCTTCCGATCTCGACATCTGGGTGTGCCATCAGTCGTGGCTCGACAACGACGAGCGCCAGCTATTACAGCGTAAATGCAGCCTGCTGGAGAGCTGGGCCGCCTCGCTCGGCGTAGAGGTGAGCTTCTTCCTGATCGACGAGAACCGCTTCCGCCATAACGAAAGCGGCAGCCTCGGTGGGGAAGACTGCGGCTCTACCCAACATATTTTACTGCTCGATGAGTTCTACCGCACCGCCGTGCGTCTGGCCGGGAAACGTATTCTGTGGAACATGGTCCCAGGCGATGAAGAGGCCAACTACGACGACTACGTGATGTCGCTGTACGCTCAGGGTGTGCTGACGCCAAACGAGTGGCTGGATCTGGGCGGGCTGAGTTCGCTGTCGGCGGAGGAGTACTTCGGGGCTAGCCTGTGGCAGCTCTACAAAAGCATCGACTCCCCTTATAAAGCGGTGCTGAAAACGCTGCTGCTGGAGGCCTACTCCTGGGAGTACCCGAACACGCGCCTGCTGGCAAAAGATATTAAACAGCGGCTGCACGACGGGGAGATCGTCTCCTTTGGTCTCGATCACTACTGCATGATGCTGGAGCGCGTTACCCACTACCTGACGGCGATCGAGGACTTCACGCGCCTCGATCTGGTGCGTCGATGTTTCTATCTAAAAGTGTGTGAAAAGCTGAGCCGCGAGCGCGCCTGCGTGGGCTGGCGGCGTGAAGTGGTCAGCTCGCTGGTGAAGGAGTGGGGCTGGGACGAAGCGCGCCTCGCCATGCTTGATAACCGCGCCAACTGGAAAATCGGCCAGGTGCGCGAAGCGCATAACGAACTGCTCGATGCCATGATGCAGAGCTACCGCAACCTTATCCGCTTTGCACGCCGTAACAACCTCAGCGTCTCCGCCAGTCCGCAGGATATCGGCGTGCTGACACGTAAGCTGTATGCCGCGTTTGAAGCGCTGCCGGGCAAAGTGACGCTGGTGAACCCGCAAATTTCGCCGGATCTCTCTGAGCCGAACCTGACCTTTATCCATGTACCGCCGGGCCGGGCCAACCGCTCCGGCTGGTATCTCTATAACCGCGCCCCGAGCATGGATTCGATTATCAGCCAGCAGCCGCTGGAGTATAACCGCTATCTCAACAAGCTGGTGGCGTGGGCGTGGTTTAATGGCCTGCTGACGTCGCGCACGCACCTGTTTATCAAGGGCAACGGCATTGTCGATCTGGCGAAGCTGCAGGAGATGGTGGCCGACGTGTCGCACCACTTCCCGCTGCGCCTACCCGCGCCAACGCCGAAGGCGCTCTACAGCCCGTGTGAAATTCGTCATCTGGCGATTATCGTTAATCTGGAGTACGACCCGACGGCGGCGTTCCGCAATCAGGTGGTCCATTTTGACTTCCGCAAGCTGGACGTGTTCAGCTTCGGCGAGCAGCAAAATTGCCTGGTCGGCAGTGTCGATCTGCTCTACCGCAACTCGTGGAACGAGGTGCGTACCCTGCATTTCAACGGCGAGCAGGCGATGATTGAGGCGCTGAAGACCATTCTGGGCAAGATGCATCAGGACGCCGCACCGCCGGATAGCGTGGAGGTGTTCTGCTATAGCCAGCACCTGCGCGGTTTGATTCGTACCCGCGTGCAGCAGCTGGTGTCAGAGTGCATTGAGCTGCGCCTCTCCAGTACGCGTCAGGAGACCGGACGCTTTAAAGCGCTGCGCGTTGCCGGGCAGACCTGGGGACTGTTCTTTGAGCGTCTGAACGTATCGGTGCAGAAGCTGGAGAATGCCATTGAGTTCTACGGGGCGATCTCCCACAACAAGCTGCACGGCCTGTCGGTTCAGGTAGAGACCAACCAGGTCAAGCTGCCGCCGGTGGTGGACGGTTTTGCCAGCGAAGGGATCATTCAGTTCTTCTTTGAAGAGTCGGGCGATGAGACGGGCTTTAACATCTACATTCTGGATGAGAGCAACCGGGCAGAGGTGTACCATCACTGCGAAGGCAGTAAAGAGGAGCTGGTGCGCGACGTAAGCCGCTTCTACTCTTCATCCCACGATCGCTTTACCTACGGCTCGAGCTTTATCAACTTCAATCTGCCGCAGTTCTATCAGATTGTGAAAGTTGATGGGCGCGCGCAGGTGATCCCGTTCCGCAACCAGGCGATTGGCGTGCCGCCTCCGGCCAGTCCAAACAACGACGCGCCGCTGCTGCAGCACTATTTTTCCTGAGGCATTTTGCTGACGTAATGCCCGGTGGCGCTGCGCTTACCGGGCCTACGAGCGCGCGAAGCCGTTATTAACGGAAGCTCACCGGTTCGCCGGCCTGGTGCGTTGCCGCCTGCTCCAGCAGATCCCAAAAATCGTCGCCGGTGCGATCGCAGATCCACGCGTCGCCTTTCAGATCGAAGTGGTAGCCGCCCTGTTTGGTGGCCAGCCAGACCTGGTGCAGCGGCTCCTGACGGTTGATGATAATTTTGCTGCCGTTTTCAAAGGTCAGGGTCAGCACGCCGCCGTTAATTTCGCAGTCGATATCGCTGTCGCCGTCCCAGCTATCCAGGCGCTCTTCGATGTTCTGCCACAGGCCATCGGCAAGGCGGTGAAATTCAGAGTCGTTCATTTTTTTTCCTTCTGATCGTGATGGCGGCAGTATAACGCGAAATAATTCCCATTGCAGGCGGCGTGCAAACTCTTGCTTTTGCGCCCTCTCCTGCGATGATAGAAACCATAAAGCATGAACTTACAGGCAACCATAATGAAAAACGTTTTTCGTTCGCTGGCGGTACTTCTGACCCTGTTTAGCCTGACGGGCTGCGGTTTGAAGGGACCTCTCTATTTCCCGCCGGCTGACAAATCTGCTCCGCCGCCAACGAAGAAAGTGGACAATCCGGCCCAGACGACTACGCCAGCGCGTAACGATCGCGGCACCGCTGATGGCCCGACCCAGGTTATTTACTGACGGTAACATTCTGTCCCTGTGCAATGGAGTCAATGATGCAGTTCTCTAAAATGCATGGCCTTGGCAACGACTTTATGGTCGTAGACGCGGTAACGCAGAATGTCTTTTTCTCACCCGAGCTGATCCGCCGGCTGGCGGATCGTCATCTGGGCGTTGGCTTCGATCAGCTGCTGATCGTTGAGCCGCCTTACGATCCGGATCTCGATTTTCACTACCGGATCTATAACGCCGACGGTAGCGAGGTGTCCCAGTGCGGCAATGGCGCACGCTGCTTTGCTCGCTTTGTACGGCTGAAGGGGCTAACCAACAAGCGCGATATCCGCGTCAGTACCGCCAATGGCCGTATGGTGCTGAGCGTCACGGAAGATGAGCTGGTACGCGTTAATATGGGCGAGCCGAACTTTGATCCTGCCGCCGTTCCGTTTCGCGCGAACAAAGCGGAAAAAACCTATATCATGCGCGCTGCTGAACAGACCATTCTGTGCGGCGTCGTTTCGATGGGGAATCCGCATTGCGTGATTCAGGTAGACAATGTCGATACCGCCCCGGTCGAAACGCTGGGTCCGGTGCTGGAGAGCCACGAGCGCTTCCCGGAACGCGCCAACATTGGCTTTATGCAGGTTGTTAAGCGCGAACATGTTCGTCTGCGCGTCTTTGAACGCGGGGCGGGTGAGACCCAGGCCTGCGGCAGCGGCGCATGTGCAGCAGTGGCCGTAGGGATCCAGCAAGGTTTACTGGCAGAAGAGGTACGCGTGGAGCTTCCAGGCGGCCGTCTTGATATTGCCTGGAAGGGTCCGGGCCAGCCGCTGTTTATGACCGGCCCGGCAACACACGTCTACGACGGATTTATTCATCTATGAAGCACATTGAGGAAGAGCAGCAGGCGGCCCTGGCCGAACTTACCGATCGCGAGGTTGTCGATTACCTGCTGCGTAATCCTGAGTTTTTTATCCGCAACGCGCAGGCGGTGCAGATGATCGAGGTTCCGCACCCGGTGCGTGGCGCGGTATCGCTGGTTGAGTGGCAGATGGTGCGCGCGCGCAACCATATCAACGTGCTGGAAGAGAACATGACCCTGCTGATGGAGCAGGCGAGCAGTAACGAAGATCTCTTCTCCTGCCTGCTGCGTCTGCAGGGACAGATGGCCTCAGCCAGCAGCCTTGAGGATCTGCTGGTGCGTTTCCAGCGCTGGGCAAAAGAGATGGGCCTGGCAGGTGCCAGCATCCGTCTGTTCTCCGATCGCTGGCGCATCGGCGCGCCCTCTGACTTTACCCATCTGGCGCTGAGCCGCCAGGCCTTTGAGCCGCTGCGTATTCAGCGCCTGGGCCAGGAGAATCACTATCTGGGACCGCTTAACGGGCCTGAGCTGCTGCTCCTGCTCCCGGAGGCTCGCGCTATCGGCTCCGTGGCGCTCTCCATGATGGGCCACGATGGCGATCTGGGAGTGATCATTTTCAGCAGCCGGGATGTGACTCACTACCATCCGGATCAGGGCACTCAGCTGTTGCAGGAAGTCGCGGCAATGCTGCCTGAACTGCTGGCACGCTGGATCGAACGGATATGATCGACTCGCCGCTGCAGCCGCTGGTAACCCGCTTTCTGCGCTACCTAAGCGTCGAGCGGCAGCTAAGCCCGATCACCCTGCTGAACTATGAGCGTCAGCTCGCTGCCATTATTTCGCTGGCGGATGAGAGCGGCGTAAAAAGCTGGCCGCAGTGCGATGCTGCCGTGGTGCGCAGCTTCGCCGTTAAAAGCCGACGTAAGGGGCTGGGGGCAGCCAGCCTGGCGCTGCGGCTCTCGGCCCTGCGCAGTTTTTTTGACTGGCTGGTAAGCCAGGGTGAGCTGGCCGTCAACCCGGCAAAGGGCATATCCGCGCCAAAAGCGCCGCGCCACCTGCCGAAAAATATCGACGTTGACGACGTTAACCGCCTGCTGGATATCGATCTCAACGATCCGCTGGCGGTGCGCGACCGGGCGATGCTGGAGGTGATGTACGGCGCGGGCCTGCGTCTGTCGGAGCTGGTGAATCTGGACATCCGCCATCTCGATCTCGACACCGGTGAGGTGTGGGTGCTGGGAAAAGGCAGCAAGGAGCGCCGTCTGCCGATAGGCCGCAACGCGATGATCTGGGTTGAACACTGGCTGGATCTGCGCGGGCTATTTGGTACAGATGAGGATGCGCTGTTCCTGTCGAAGCTCGGCAAGCGTATTTCAGCGCGCAACGTCCAGAAGCGCTTTGCCGAGTGGGGCATCAGGCAGGGCCTGAACAGCCACGTGCATCCGCACAAGCTGCGCCACTCCTTTGCCACCCACATGCTGGAGTCGAGCGGCGACCTGCGCGGCGTGCAGGAGCTGCTGGGCCATGCGAACTTATCCACCACGCAGATCTATACCCATCTCGATTTTCAACACCTTGCCTCGGTGTACGACGCGGCGCATCCACGCGCTAAACGGGGGAAATAATGCGTTTTTACCGCCCATTGGGTCAGATCTCCGCGCTGACCTTTGATCTTGATGACACCCTGTACGATAACCGTGAAGTGATCCTGCGCACCGAGCATGAGTCGCTGACCTTTGTGCAGAACTATCACCCCTCGCTAAACCATCTGCAGAATAGCGACTTTCACCGCCTGCGCCAGGCGCTGCGGGAAAGCGAGCCGGATATCTACCACGACGTCACGGAGTGGCGGCGGCGTGCGGTAGAGCGGGCCATGCTGGATGCGGGCCTGAGCGCGGAAGAGGCGGAGGAGGGAGCCACGGCGGCGATGGCAAACTTTGCGATCTGGCGTAGCCGGATCGACGTCCCGCAGGCAACGCACGATACGCTGGCGGCGCTGGCCGAAAAGTGGCCGCTGGTGGCGATCACCAACGGCAACGCGCAGCCGGAGCGGTTTGGCCTTGGCGACTACTTTGAGTTTGTGCTGCGCGCCGGGCCTGACGGGCGTTCGAAGCCCTATCAGGATATGTACCATCTGGCAGCGGAGAAGCTCTCCCTGCCGCTGGGGGAGATCCTGCACGTGGGTGATGACCTCACCACCGACGTGGCGGGCGCGATCCGCTGTGGAATGCAGGCCTGCTGGATCAAACCGAAAAGCGCCGATCTGATGCACACCTCCGACAGCCGCTTATTGCCCCACGTTGAAATTTCCCGGTTGGCATCTCTGACCTCGCTGATATAATCACCAGAGAATCTGTATATATTAACAGGGGTCTTGTACGGCCCCTCTTCTCCGGCGGTGCCAATGGACGTTTCTTACCTACTCGACAGCCTTAATGATAAACAGCGTGACGCCGTTGCCGCGTCGCGTAGCAATATGCTGGTGCTGGCGGGGGCAGGCAGCGGTAAGACGCGCGTGCTGGTTCACCGTATCGCCTGGCTGCTGAGCGTAGAGAACTGCTCGCCCTACTCAATTATGGCGGTAACCTTTACCAACAAGGCGGCGGCGGAGATGCGCCACCGTATCGGTCAGCTGATGGGCACTACCCAGGGCGGTATGTGGGTCGGCACCTTCCACGGGCTGGCGCACCGCCTGCTGCGCGCCCATCATCTGGACGCCAACCTGCCACAGGATTTTCAAATCCTCGACAGCGAGGATCAGCTGCGCCTGCTGCGTCGGCTGATCAAGGCCATGAACCTCGACGAGAAGCAGTGGCCGCCGCGCCAGGCGATGTGGTACATCAACGGCCAGAAAGACGAGGGCATTCGCCCGCATCATATTCAGAGCTTTGGTAACCCGGTTGAGCAGACCTGGCAGAAGGTCTATCAGGCCTACCAGGAGGCGTGCGATCGCGCCGGACTGGTGGATTTCGCCGAGCTGCTGCTGCGTGCCCACGAGCTATGGCTTAACAAGCCGCATATTCTCAACCACTACCGCGAGCGCTTTACTAACATCCTGGTGGATGAGTTCCAGGACACTAACAACATTCAGTACGCCTGGATCCGCCTGTTGGCAGGCGATACCGGCAAGGTGATGATCGTTGGCGATGACGACCAGTCCATCTACGGCTGGCGCGGCGCACAGGTAGAGAACATCCAGCGCTTCCTCAACGACTTCCCCGGCGCAGAGACCATCCGCCTGGAGCAAAACTACCGCTCGACCAGCAACATTCTCAGCGCGGCCAACGCCCTGATTGAGAATAACAACGGTCGCCTCGGGAAAAAGCTCTGGACTGAGGGTCTCGAAGGCGAGCTGATTTCGCTCTACTGCGCCTTCAACGAACTCGATGAAGCACGCTTCGTGGTTAACCGCATCAAGACCTGGCAGGAGAGCGGCGGCGCGCTGGAGCAGTGTGCCATTCTCTACCGCAGCAACGCCCAGTCGCGCGTGCTGGAAGAGGCCCTGCTACAGGTCGGCATGCCGTACCGTATCTATGGCGGCATGCGCTTCTTTGAACGCCAGGAGATCAAAGATTCGCTCTCCTATTTACGCCTGATTGCTAACCGCAACGACGACGCGGCCTTTGAGCGCGTGGTCAATACGCCAACGCGTGGTATTGGCGATCGCACCCTGGACGTGGTGCGCCAGGCGTCGCGCGACCGGCAGCTCACTCTGTGGCAGGCCAGCCGCGAGCTGTTGCAGGAGCGTGCCCTGGCTGGACGCGCCGCCAGCGCCCTCCAGCGCTTCCTTGAGCTTATCGACGCCCTGGCCCAGGAGACCGCCGATATGCCGCTGCATGTGCAGACCGACCGGGTGATCAAGGACTCCGGCCTGTGGATGATGTATGAGCAGGAGAAGGGCGAAAAGGGCCAGGCGCGTATCGAAAACTTAGAGGAGCTGGTGACGGCCACGCGCCAGTTCAGCTACAACGATGAAGACGAAGATCTGATGCCGCTGCAGGCGTTTCTCTCCCACGCGGCGCTGGAAGCGGGCGAGGGGCAGGCCGATACCTGGCAGGATGCGGTGCAGCTGATGACCCTGCACTCGGCAAAAGGGCTGGAGTTCCCGCAGGTCTTTATCGTCGGCATGGAGGAGGGAATGTTCCCTAGCCAGATGTCCCTTGACGAGGGCGGTAGGCTGGAGGAGGAGCGTCGTCTGGCCTACGTGGGCGTAACCCGCGCTATGCAGAAGCTGACGTTAACCTATGCTGAAACCCGCCGTCTATACGGCAAAGAGGTCTACCATCGTCCATCGCGCTTTATCGGCGAGCTGCCGGAAAACTGTGTGGAAGAGGTACGTCTGCGTGCCAGCATCAGCCGCCCGGTAAACCATCAGCGTATGGGCACCCCGGTGGCGCAGAACGACTCCGGCTACAAGCTCGGCCAGCGCGTGCGCCATCCGAAATTTGGCGAAGGTACCATCGTTAACCTCGAGGGCAGCGGCGAGCACAGCCGTCTGCAGGTGGCCTTCCAGGGCCAGGGGATCAAATGGCTGGTGGCCGCTTACGCACGGCTGGAAGAAGTGTAACTTTCAGAAAAATATCACTATTTTGTAACACTCTGCTACCCTTAAACGCTGAAGGCCAATTATTGTTCTTCAGCGTTCCGTTGCGTGTTGACGCCATATTTTAGCTGGCGTAACATGCGCGCACGATCACGCTAAGAGGACATTCGCCTTGGACACACCCAGTAGATGCTGGCTCAATTCCCTGTCATTCAGGAACAACTCCTAAGGCTATCTCCTCGCGCTGATGGCCTTAGTGGTTGTCAGCGGCAATAATTCCCGTCGCGCTGAGTCAGGCTGTTTAATGGTCTGAAACCCAATTTGTTTCTGTGTGCCCACCGAACTGTCCGATAATTTTTTGTATTGGGAGTCCCGGTCATGTTGAGCGCATTTCAACTGGAAAATAACCGTCTCACCCGTCTCGAGGTTGAAGAGGCACCTACCCTGATCGATGCGGTGTGGGTGGATCTGGTCGAGCCGGATGACGATGAACGTAACCGTGTGCAGACGGACCTTGGTCAGAGCCTGGCAACGCGTCCTGAGCTGGAGGATATCGAGGCTTCTGCGCGTTTCTTTGAGGATGAGGACGGGCTGCATATCCACTCCTTCTTCTTCTTTGAAGATGCAGAGGATCACGCCGGTAACTCCACGGTGGCGTTCACTATTCGTGACGGCCGCCTGTTTACCCTGCGCGAGCGTGAGCTGCCCGCGTTTCGCCTCTACCGGATGCGCGCCCGCAGCCAGGCAATGGTTGACGGTAACGCCTACGAGCTGCTGCTCGATCTCTTTGAAACCAAAATCGAACAGCTGGCGGATGAGATTGAGAACATCTACAGCGACCTGGAGAAGCTGAGCCGCGTCATTATGGAAGGCCAGCAGGGCGATGAGTATGACGAGGCGCTCTCAGCGCTAGCAGAGCAGGAGGATATCGGCTGGAAGGTACGTCTGTGTCTGATGGATACCCAGCGCGCGCTGAACTTCCTGGTGCGTAAAGCGCGCCTGCCGGGTAGCCAGCTGGAACAGGCTCGCGAGATCCTGCGCGATATCGAATCCCTGCTGCCGCATAATGAGTCCCTGTTCCAGAAGGTCAACTTCCTGATGCAGGCGGCGATGGGCTTTATCAATATTGAGCAGAACCGCATCATTAAGATCTTCTCGGTGGTCTCGGTGGTGTTCCTGCCGCCGACGCTGGTGGCCTCCAGCTACGGGATGAACTTTGAGTTTATGCCGGAGCTGCACTGGAGCTTTGGCTACCCGGGCGCGATCGTCTTTATGATGCTCGCTGGCCTGGCACCGTACCTCTACTTTAAACGCAAAAATTGGCTGTAATCGTTCCAGATCGGGTGGCTTTGCGCCACCCGACGTCATTACATCTTCCGCATCCGGCGCTGGGTATAGATAGCGTCCATCACGAATACGGCTAATGCCACCCAGATAAAGGCAAAGGTCACCATCTTATCCATGCCCGGTACTTCACCATAGAAGGTGACCGCCAGCAGGAACATCAGCGTCGGGCCGATATACTGGAAAAAGCCCAGCGTCGAGAGGCGCAGACGGGTAGCCGCACCGGTAAAGCAGAGCAGGGGGATAGTGGTCACCACGCCTGCCGCCATCAGCATCACGTTGAGCGTCCACGGATTATTTCCCATATGGCTGGTCGGGCTGTCAGCGATGCCAAATAGCCAGACGGCGGCGACCGGCAGTAGCCACAGGGTCTCTATCAGCATGCCAGTCTGGGCATCAACGGCAATCTTCTTACGCACCAAGCCGTAGAAGGCAAAGCTGAACGCCAGCGCCAGGGCAATGATCGGCAGTGAACCAAACGTCCAGAGCTGCACCAGTACGCCGCAGCCAGCAAGGATCACCGCCAGCCACTGCATGCGACGGAAGCGCTCGCCAAGAAAGATCATCCCCAGCAGGATATTTACCAGCGGATTGATAAAGTAGCCGAGGCTGGCTTCCAGCATGTGATGGTTATTGACCGCCCAAATAAATAGCAGCCAGTTACCGCCGATCAAGACCGCCGAAAGGGCCAGCAGCAGGATTTTCTTCGGCGTGCGTAGAAGGTTTTTGAGCCGTGACCACTGGCGGCTGACGCTGATCAGCACCACCATAAAGAAAAATGACCAGATGACCCGGTGAGTAAAGATCTCGTTGGCGGGAACGTAGTCGATCAGCTTGAAGTACGCCGGTGCGATACCCCAAATAAAATAAGCGGCAAGAGCGAGTAGTACGCCCTGCCGCGTCTGCTTAGCATCCATCGGAACATCCAAATCCGTTAGCAAAAAAGTAACAGCATGTTACCCGATTTTGGCACCTCAACCCACCATATAGGTGGCGGTGGCGCTGGCGATATAGAGCTGCTCTTCGTTATGCAGTTCGACACGGGCCACGGCAACTTTGTTACCCGCCCGCAGCAGGCTGCTGGTGGCGGTAAAGCGATTGCCCCGCCCGGGTCGCAGATAGTCAACGCGCAGATCGATAGTGCCCATCTTTGCAAGGCGCGTGCGCAGCTCCTCTTCAGCAATAGTGTCATGGCGGGTGAGGGTGCTGCCAACGCAGACCAGGCCAGCCGCGACGTCCAGTGCAGAGGCGATCACCCCGCCGTGAAGGATGCTTTGCGCCCAGTTGCCGACCATCATCGGCTGGTTGTTAAAGCTAAGCTGGGCAAACGCTTTTTCGTAGCGCTCCAGCTCTAGCCCCAGCGCACGGTTAAAGGGCATGTGATAAACAAAAATTTCACCCACCAGCTGTAAAGCTTCCTCGGCGGTAAGAACGGCTGACATTATTTTATACGTCCGGTAGTTAATGAGTTGTTGATTTTATGCTTCTTAATTGTTGTTTTCCACTTTCAGAAACGATAGCTGCGCAGCGTTTATAGAAATATGTAAAATAGGTGTCTGAATATTACCCATTTCAACATTTTTGGTCAGGAGAGCAAAACCGATGCGGACGTATCTGCCCTGGTTTTTGTCAGCCATCGCACTGCCTTTTTCAGCATTAGCGCAGGAAGCCACGGTTAAAGCAGTACACGATGCGCCAGCGGTACGCGGCAGCATTATCGCGAATATGTTACAGGAGCACGATAACCCCTTTACGCTCTATCCCTATGAGTCAAACTATCTGCTCTATACGGTGACCAGCGATCTCAACAAAGAGGCAATCAGCACCTATAACTGGTCCGACAATGCTCGCAAAGATGAGGTAAAATTCCAGCTCAGCCTGGCATTCCCATTCTGGCGCGGTATCATGGGGCCAAACTCGGTTCTGGGTGCCTCCTATACGCAGAAGTCCTGGTGGCAGCTCTCCAATAGCGGTGAATCCTCGCCGTTTCGTGAAACTAACTACGAGCCGCAGCTTTTCCTTGGCTTTGCCACCGATTATGAATTGGCTGGCTGGACGCTGCGCGACGTGGAGTTCGGGTATAATCACGATTCTAACGGTCGCTCCGATCCTACCTCCCGCAGCTGGAACCGAATCTATAGCCGCCTGATGGCGCAGAACGATAACTGGCTTGTAGAGGTCAAACCCTGGTTTGTGGTGGGCGATACCGATGATAACCCGGATATCACCAAGTACATGGGGTACTACCAGCTTAAGATCGGTTACGAGCTGGGTGAGGCCATTCTGAGTGCCAAAGGGCAGTACAACTGGAACACCGGCTACGGCGGCGCCGAGCTGGGTCTGAGCTATCCGGTCACGAAGCATGTGCGCTTGTATACTCAGGTTTACAGCGGTTACGGTGAATCATTAATTGATTACAACTTTAACCAGACACGCGTAGGCGTGGGCGTTATGCTTAACGATCTTTTTTAAGGCAGAGTCATTTTTTGAAGGCAGATGGGGTTAACGTGGCGCAGGCGGAAGTATTGAATCTGGAGTCGGGGGCAGTGCAGGTTTTGCGGGAAACCTTCGGCTACCAGCAGTTCCGCCCGGGCCAGCAGACCATCATTGAGACCGTGCTCGAGGGGCGCGACTGTCTGGTGGTAATGCCGACCGGCGGCGGGAAATCCCTCTGCTATCAAATTCCGGCCCTGGTGCAGGGCGGGTTAACGGTGGTAGTCTCGCCGCTGATCTCCCTGATGAAAGATCAGGTCGACCAATTGCTCGCGAATGGCGTGGCAGCCGCCTGCCTGAACTCTACCCAGAGCCGAGAGGAGCAGCAGGCCATTATGGCGGGCTGCCGCAGCGGCCAGATCCGCCTGCTCTATATCGCGCCGGAACGTCTGATGCTGGATAACTTCCTTGAGCATCTCGCCCACTGGGATCCGCGTATGGTGGCGGTTGACGAGGCGCACTGTATCTCGCAGTGGGGTCACGATTTCCGCCCTGAGTATGCTGCACTCGGCCAGCTGCGCGCCCGCTTCCCGTCCGTCCCCTTCATGGCGCTGACTGCAACGGCGGATGACACCACCCGCAGCGATATTGTGCATCTGCTCGGGCTGCGCGATCCGCTGATCCAGGTTAGCAGCTTCGACCGACCTAACATCCGCTATACGCTGCTGGAGAAATTTAAGCCGCTCGATCAGCTCCTGCGCTACGTTCAGGAGCAGCGTGGCAAATCTGGCATCATCTACTGCAACAGCCGCGCTAAGGTAGAGGATACCGCCGCGCGCTTACAGGCTCGTGGCTTTAGTGCTGGTGCCTACCATGCTGGTTTGGATAACAGCATTCGCGCCGACGTGCAGGAGAAGTTCCAGCGCGACGATCTGCAGATCGTAGTGGCTACCGTGGCGTTCGGGATGGGGATCAACAAACCCAACGTGCGCTTTGTGGTGCACTTTGATATTCCGCGCAACATTGAGTCCTACTATCAGGAGACCGGCCGCGCCGGGCGTGATGGCTTGCCTGCCGAGGCGATGCTTTTTTACGATCCGGCGGACATGGGCTGGCTGCGTAAATGCCTGGAGGAGAAACCCCCAGGCCAGCTGCAGGATATTGAGCGCCACAAGCTCAACGCGATGGGGGCGTTTGCCGAAGCGCAGACCTGCCGCCGTCTGGTGCTGCTGAACTACTTTGGCGAAGGACGTCAGGAGCCGTGCGGCAACTGTGATATCTGCCTCGATCCGCCGCGCCGCTACGACGGGCTGGTGGACGCTCAGAAAGCACTCTCCGCTATCTACCGCGTCGGCCAGCGCTTTGGTATGGGCTATGTCGTAGAAGTGCTGCGCGGTGCCAATAACCAGCGTATTCGCGACATGGGCCATGACAAGCTCAAGATCTATGGCGAAGGTCGTGACCAGACAACGGAGCACTGGGTGAGCGTGATCCGCCAGCTTATCCACCTCGGCGTGGTGACGCAGAATATCGCTCAGCACTCGGCGTTACAGCTTACCGAGGCCGCGCGTCCATTCCTGCGTGGTGAAGTGCCGCTCCAGCTTGCCGTGCCGCGCGTGGTGGTGGTGAAGGCGCGGGCAAATCCGAAAGTCTTCGGCGGCAACTACGACCGCAAGCTGTTTGCCAAACTGCGCAAGCTGCGTAAGGCGATTGCTGATGAAGAGAATATTCCACCCTACGTGGTCTTCAACGATGCCACACTGATCGAGATGGCCGAGCAGATGCCAATCACCGCCAGTGAGATGCTCAGCGTGAACGGCGTCGGGATGCGCAAGCTTGAGCGCTTCGGCAAGCCGTTTATGACGCTTATTCGTGAGCACGTCGACGGCGACGACGAGTAGTCAGCGGGGCGAAAAGGTGCCAGGATAGTAGCCTGATCAATCTTTCCCCACGAGTAATCTATGTTGACGCTATTTCTGACCGTGGCGCTGGTCCATCTGGTGGCGCTGATGAGTCCTGGCCCGGACTTCTTTTTTGTCTCGCAAACCGCCGTCAGCCGATCGCGAAAAGAGGCGATGATGGGCGTGCTGGGGATCACCCTCGGCGTCATGATCTGGGCAGGCGTAGCGTTGCTTGGCCTCAATCTAATCCTCGAAAAAATGGCCTGGCTGCACACCATCATTATGGTCGGCGGTGGGCTATACCTCTGCTGGATGGGCTACCAGATGCTGCGCGGGGCGCTGAAGAAAGAGGTCATCAATGCACCTGCGCCGCAGGTTGAGCTGGCAACCGGCGGACGTAGCTTTGTGAAGGGGCTGCTGACCAATCTGGCAAATCCAAAAGCGATTATCTACTTCGGCTCGGTCTTCTCACTGTTTGTGGGTGACAGCGTCGGTGAAACGGCACGCTGGGGCATTTTCGTGCTGATCGCGCTGGAGACCTTCGCCTGGTTTACCCTGGTGGCGAGCCTGTTTGCTCTGCCGGCGATGCGCCGCGGCTATCAGCGCATGGCGAAGTGGATCGACGGCGTAGCTGGCGCGCTCTTCACCGCCTTTGGCCTGCACCTGATTATTTCTCGTTAAGCATTCGCCCGTCCGGTTTTAACCGGGCGGGTCGCGTTTCAGTGTCGTAGCTGCTGCAGTTCGTCTTTTGACAGGCCTGTGATCTTCATTATTGCCTCAGAATCGAGGCCCAGCCTGAGCATTGTTTCTGCAATTTCTTGTATGGCAACGCGTTTCCCTTCTTGCATGCCTTCATTGCGTAATTTCTCTGCAAACGTCATCAGTGTTTCTCCATGCTGCGGCACACGCTGTGCCAGTCCAAATAACAGTGTCTGAACGTCCTGTGCTTCCCCCGCCTGTGCGATGTAGTTTATCAGCGTGGTTATTTGTTGTCCGCTCATCTGCTCCAACATCAACAAAACTGTGAGCTTGTCCAAAAGCTGCGCCATATCGCGCTGGCGAATATGTTTCTGAATTAGCGTCAAGGCCGCCATGCTGCGGTGCTGCATGATCTCATCGTCGGGGATAACGGTGATATCCACCAATGGAAAGGGCGTACTGTAAAGCTGACGAGCAATATCCGGATTGCTAAACGCCTCCAGCCAGTTCAGAGACCAGGGATAAGGGCTGCGACGTCCCTGATAGAAGAGTATCGGGATCACCAGCGGTAGGGTTTTATGCCCCGCCTCAAGATGCCGATGCATTGCCGCTACTGCGTAGCGCATGAGACGAAACGCCATGAGTTTGTCCGGTGAGCTTTGATGTTCAATGAGAATGTGTACATAGCCACGCCCACAGACGGTCTCCAGCGAATAGAGAACGTCGCTGTAAAAGGGACGCAGGCTGTCTTCAATGAAGCTGCCCGACTCCAGATGCAGAGTATCAAGCTTACAGATGCGGATTAACGAGGGCGGGAGGTGAATTTCGATAAAATCCCGTGCGGTTTCCAGACGGGAAAGAAACGTTTTGAATACCGCGTCATGCGGTGTAGCGGTCTCCGCCATCGTTCATCATCCTTAAATGAGAGTGTCAGGCGGCATTCTGGCATTGGTCGCGCAGGACCAACAGCGTAGAAAAAAGGAAACTTTTCTGCCTGCGGGAAGCGTCGAGAGAGCATGGTCGAACGTGCAGTGTATTACCCTGACGGTGCGAGCATGCTCCAGTGTTAATCAGGCGTGCCTTGCTGATGCCAACAGCGCGCCGACCAGCATAAACAGCGAGCCGAATACCCGGTTCAACGCCTTCATCTGGCGCGGTCCTTTGATCCACGCCGCAATCCGCGTTGCCAGGGTGGCATAGCCAATCATCACGATGATATCCACCACAATGGTGGTGACGCCAAGCACCAGATACTGCATCACCTGGGGCTGATCCGGATTGATAAACTGCGGGAACAGTGCCGCAAGAAACACGATGCTTTTGGGGTTGGTCAGGTTCACGAAGACGGCGCGTTTAAACAGGCGTCCGCGAGACTGGGTCTGTGCGAGGGTGTTAAGATCCAGCGCACCGGCGGCCCGCCACTGCTGAATGCCCAGCCAGACCAGATAAGCCGCGCCCGCCCACTTCAGCACCTCAAAAGCCAGCACCGAGCGGGAGAAGAGCGTCCCGAGGCCGACGCCAACCAGCACGATATGGATCGCCAGACCAGCCTGCAGGCCGCTAATCGACGCCGCTGCGCCGCGGTAACCGTGGCTGATGGCGGTAGTCATGGTATTAATCGCGCCGGAGCCTGGCGAGAGGCTGAGGATGATTGAGGTAAGCAGATAGGCAAACCACCACTCGAAGGTCATGCGAAACTCCCTGAACGATATATTTTATGCAACAATACGCTATTGTTAACGTGTTGTATCACGAGTCATAAAAAAACAATTTTACAGACGACCGGGGGCGGAAACCCAATGTTTCGGCAGAAAAAGGGGTGGGAAACAAGAGAAAATGCCTTTGCGGCTTTCACGCACGGACCCTTGACCGATTTCTGGCGGCAGCGTGAGGAAGCAGAGTTTACCGGCGTGGATGACATTCCGGTGCGTTTTGTTCGCTTTCATGCTGCCGATCACGATCGGGTAATTGTTGTCTGCCCAGGGCGCATTGAAAGCTACGTCAAATATGCCGAGCTTGCCTACGATCTGTTCCATCTCGGTTTTGACGTGCTGATCATCGACCATCGCGGGCAGGGGCGTTCCGGACGGATCCTGCCCGACCGCCATCGCGGCCACGTTGACAGTTTTGATGACTACGTTGACGATCTGCAGGCCTTCTGGCAGCAAGAGGTTGTACCGGGACCGTGGCGTAAGCGCTATATTCTGGCCCACTCAATGGGCGGGGCGATTGCTACGCTGCTGCTCCAGCGCCAGCCGCAATTATGCGATGCGATAGCGCTCTGCGCGCCCATGTTTGGTATTGTTATCCGCCTACCCGAGTGGATGGTACGTCATATCCTGAACTGGGCCGAAGGCTATCAGCCATTTCGGGAGAGCTACGCGCTGGGTACCGGACGCTGGCATGCGCTGCCGTTTAGCATTAACGTACTCACTCATAGCCGGGTACGCTACCGGCGCAACCTGCGCTGCTATGCTGACGATCCGCAGCTGCGCGTCGGCGGGCCGACCAACCACTGGGTGCGAGAGGGCATCCTTGCTGGTGAAAAGGTACTGGCAGGCGCGGCACAGGATGCGACGCCGATGCTCCTGCTGCAAGCAGAGGAGGAGCGTGTGGTCGATAACCGTATGCACGATCGTTTCTGTGAGATCCGCGCCGCAGCGGGCCATCCCTGTGAGGGTGGCAGGCCGCTGGTGATAGAAGGCGCGTACCATGAGATCCTTTTTGAAAAGGACACCATGCGCTCAGTCGCGCTTAACGCCATCGTTGATTTTTTCGACAGGCATAACTAATTCGGCGGTTCGCCGCCCGACCAGAGGTTAAATTTTATTATGTATCAGGTTGTTGCGTCTGATTTAGATGGCACGCTGCTCTCTCCCGACCACTCACTCTCTCCCTATGCCAAAGAGACGTTGAAGCTGCTGACCGCCCGCGGCGTAAACTTTGTCTTTGCCACCGGCCGTCACCATGTTGATGTGGGACAGATCCGCGATAACCTGGGCATCAAGGCCTATATGATCACCTCTAACGGCGCGCGGGTGCACGATACCGATGGTAATCTGGTTTTTACGCATAACCTGGATCGCGAAATTGCTGAGGATCTGTTTGGCGTGATGCACAGCAACCCGCACATTGATACCAACGTCTACCGCGACGACGAATGGTTTATCAACCGCCACCGTCCAGATGAAATGCGCTTTTTCAAAGAAGCCGTATTTCAGTACTCGCTTTTTGAGCCGGGCCTGCTGGAGCCGGAGGGGATCAGCAAGGTATTCTTCACCTGCGACACCCATGAACCGCTGCTGCCGCTGGAGCAGGCGATTAATGCCCGCTGGGGCGATCGCGTCAACGTCAGCTTCTCTACCCTGACCTGTCTTGAGGTGATGGCGGGCGGCGTCTCGAAAGGCCATGCGCTGGAGGCGGTCGCCACTGCGATGGGCCACAGCCTGAAAGAGTGCATTGCCTTTGGCGACGGGATGAACGACGCCGAGATGCTCTCCATGGCGGGCAAGGGCTGCATCATGGCGAACGCGCACCAGCGCCTGAAGGATCTCTATCCGCAGCTGGAAGTGATCGGCACCAACGGCGACAACGCTGTACCAAACTATCTGCGTAAGCTGTTTCTTGATTGATTAATTATTAACCAGTCGTCAACCGGTAACTCCGCTACAATGAGCGCTCATTAACCAACGAGACACTCATTGTGGCGTTACTGATTATCACCACCGTTCTGTGGGCCTTCTCCTTTAGCCTGTATGGCGAATACCTCGCCGGACATATTGACAGCTACTTCTCCGTGCTGATGCGCGTTGGGCTGGCGGCGCTGGTCTTTTTACCTTTCCTGCGCACGCGCGGTCACGGCCTGAAAACCATTGGTCTCTATATGCTGGTAGGGGCTATGCAGCTGGGCATCATGTATATGCTCAGCTTCCGCGCCTATCTCTATCTGACGGTCTCCGAGCTGCTGCTGTTTACCGTCCTGACGCCGCTCTATATCACCCTGATCTACGATCTGATGAGCCGACGCCGACTGCGCTGGGGCTATGCGCTGAGCGCGCTGCTGGCGGTAATTGGGGCAGGGATCATCCGCTACGATCAGGTAACCAACCACTTCTGGACCGGACTGCTGCTGGTGCAGCTCTCTAACATCAGCTTTGCCATTGGTATGGTGGGCTACAAGCGCCTGATGGAGACCCGCCCGATGCCGCAGCATAACGCCTTCGCCTGGTTCTATCTGGGCGCGTTCCTGGTGGCGGTGGTAGCCTGGTTTTCGCTGGGCAACGCGCAGAAGCTGCCGGAGACTACCTTACAGTGGAGCATCCTGGCGTTTCTCGGGGTGGTGGCATCGGGGATTGGCTACTTCATGTGGAACTACGGCGCAACCCAGGTGGACGCCGGTACGCTCGGGATTATGAACAATATGCACGTCCCGGCAGGGCTGCTGGTTAACCTTGCCATCTGGCAGGAGCAGCCCCACTGGCCGAGCTTTATCCTTGGGGGTGCAGTGATAGTGGCGTCCCTGTGGGTGCA
Source organism: Pseudescherichia sp. (assembly GCF_031987975.1). Taxonomy (GTDB): domain Bacteria; phylum Pseudomonadota; class Gammaproteobacteria; order Enterobacterales; family Enterobacteriaceae; genus Pseudescherichia. The sequence goes on from NZ_DALZYX010000015.1 coordinate 24,947, forward strand.
TCGCCGCTGGGTCGCTCCGCGCTCCGCACAAAGGGAAGGTGGTCGCACGCATGGTTCCGCGCTGAGCGAATAAACGCCTCCGTCACCGGCTGACGCTGCTCGCCATCGCGCACCGCCGCGTACAGCCGGCTCCACAGTCCTTCGCCCAGGGTCTTGGTCACAATCAGGCCCTGGCGCTCAAAGCTCTCCACCACCCAGTGCGGCAGTGCCGCGATACCCATTCGGGCCGCCACCATCTGGATCAGCAGCAGAGTATTATCCACGCTCTTCACCATCGGGTTAATGCCCGCCGGCTGCAGAAAGTGACGCCAGATATCCAACCGGCTGCGCTGTACTGGATAGATCAGCAGCGTTTCAGCGGCAATATCCTCCGGGGTAATGCGCGCCCTCGTGGCGAGCGGATGATCCGGGGCCAGCACTAGTCGCACTTCATAATCAAACATCGGTGAATAGTGCAGCCCGCTACGGGGCAAAATGTCTGAGGTCAGCACCACGTCCAGCTCGCTCTGTTGCAATGCTGGCTGGGGATCGAAGGTCACTCCGGATTTGAAATCCATCTCTACCTGCGGCCATTTGGCACGGAAATTCTCAAGCGCGGGGGTGAGCCACTGAATACAGCTGTGGCACTCAATGGCAATTCGTAGGGTGGCCTGCTGCGGCTCGTTACACTCCTGTAGCGCACGGCTAATCTGCGGCAGCACCTGGTTCGCCAGCTGCAACAGGATCTCGCCCTGCGGCGTAAAGCGCAGCGGCTGGCTTTTGCGTATGAAGAGACGAAAGCCAAGACGCTGTTCGAGATCGCTGAACTGATGGGAGAGGGCGGACTGTGTCTGATGCAGCGTGGCTGCCGCGGCCGCCAGCGATCCGCTGTTCCGTAACGCCTGGAGCGTTTTCAGGTGTTTAATTTCGATCATGAAAGTCCTTCACTTCGCCATGAACATTTTGCGCTTGAGGAATATACAGTACCTTCACATTATAGATGTGTAAACATCTGGACGTCTAAAATCCCAAAATTCACAAGGGGCATACCATGACAGTACTGAACCACACCCTCGGTTTTCCTCGCGTTGGTCTGCGTCGCGAGTTGAAGAAGGCACAAGAGAGCTACTGGGCGGGTAACACCACCCAGGAGGCGCTACTGGCGGTAGGCCGCGAGCTGCGCGCTCGCCACTGGGAGCAGCAGAAGCAGGCAGGTATTGACCTGCTGCCGGTGGGCGATTTCGCCTGGTACGACCATGTTCTGACCACCAGCCTGCTGCTTGGCAACGTGCCGGCTCGTCATCAGAACAGAGATGGATCGGTCGATATCGACACCCTGTTCCGCATTGGCCGCGGCCGTGCACCAACGGGTGAGCCAGCGGCAGCGGCAGAGATGACCAAGTGGTTTAACACCAACTACCACTACATGGTGCCGGAGTTCACTAAAGCTCAGCAGTTCACGCTGACCTGGACCCAACTGCTGGATGAAGTGGACGAGGCGCTGGCGCTGGGTCACAGGGTGAAGCCCGTCCTGCTGGGACCGGTAACCTACCTGTGGCTGGGCAAGGTAAAGGGTGAGCAGTTTGATCGCCTTAGCCTGATGAATGAGATCCTGCCGGTCTATCAGCAGGTATTGGCCGAGCTGGCAAAACGCGGCGTTGAGTGGGTACAGATTGACGAGCCAGCACTGGTGCTGGAGCTGCCCCAGCCGTGGCTGAACGCCTTTAAGCCCGCCTATGAGGCGCTGGCAGGACAGGTGAAGCTGCTGCTGACCACCTATTTCGAAGGCGTGACGCCGAACCTTGATACCATTGCTGCGCTGCCGGTGCAGGGCCTGCACGTTGACCTGGTGCATGGCAAGGATGACGTAGCCGAGCTGCATCGCCGTCTGCCAGCCGACTGGCTGCTCTCTGCCGGGCTGGTAAACGGCCGTAACGTCTGGCGGGCCGATCTCAGCGAGAAATATACCCAGATCAAAGACATCGCCGGCCAGCGCGATCTGTGGGTCGCCTCCTCCTGCTCACTGCTGCACAGCCCCATCGACCTGAGCGTTGAAACGCGGCTGGATGCCGAGGTGAAGAGCTGGTTTGCCTTCGCCCTGCAAAAATGTCATGAGCTGGCTCTGCTGCGCGATGCCCTGAACGGCGGCGACACTGCGCCTCTGGCTGAATGGAGCGCCCCGATCCAGGCGCGCCGCGACTCGACACGGGTGCACAACACGGCGGTGGCACAACGGCTGGCGGCAATTACCGCCGAGGATAGCCAGCGCACGCGCCCCTACGCGGAGCGAGCAGCGGCCCAGCGGGCGCGATTCAACCTGCCTGCCTGGCCGACGACCACCATCGGCTCGTTCCCGCAGACCACCGAGATCCGCGGTCTGCGCCTGGACTTTAAGCAGGGGCGTTTAGACGCGGGCAACTACCGTACCGGTATCGCTGAGCACATCAAGCAGGCGATTGCCGAGCAGGAGCGGCTGGGCCTCGACGTGCTGGTGCACGGTGAAGCCGAGCGTAACGACATGGTGGAGTATTTCGGCGAGCACCTGGACGGCTTTGTCTTTACCCAGAACGGCTGGGTACAGAGCTACGGCTCCCGCTGCGTGAAGCCGCCGGTGGTGATCGGTGACGTCAGCCGTCCGGAGGCGATCACCGTTGAGTGGGCGAAATATGCCCAGTCTCTCACCGACAAGCCGGTAAAAGGGATGCTGACCGGGCCGGTGACCATTCTCTGCTGGTCCTTCCCGCGTGAAGACGTTAGCCGGGAAACCATCGCCAAACAGATCGCCCTGGCGTTACGGGATGAGGTAGCAGATCTGGAGGCGGCCGGCATTGGCATCATCCAGATTGATGAGCCTGCCCTGCGCGAAGGGCTGCCGCTGAAGCGCAGCGACTGGGATGCCTACCTGGCGTGGGGCGTGGAAGCCTTCCGTATCAACGCCGCGGTGGCGAAGGACGAGACGCAGATCCACACCCACATGTGCTACTGCGAGTTTAACGACATCATGGACGCTATCGCCGCGCTGGATGCGGACGTGATCACTATCGAAACCTCGCGCTCGGATATGGAGCTGCTGGAGTCGTTTGAGGCCTTTGAATACCCGAATGAGATTGGGCCGGGGGTCTACGATATTCACTCGCCCAACGTGCCGGACGTAGAGTGGATCGAGACCCTGCTGAAGAAAGCGGCGGATCGCATTCCGGCCGAGCGCCTGTGGGTTAACCCGGACTGCGGCCTGAAAACACGCGGCTGGCCGGAGACCCGGGCGGCGCTGGCGAACATGGTAAAAGCGGCGCAGAATCTGCGTCAGGCGTAAGATGAAAATGCCGGGCGGCGTGAGCGCTGGCCCGGCCTACGTCTGGCTTAGCCACGCTTTCCCCCTCTGCTTAATGACCACATGCTGCTGTGGCGTCGGCGGTCGATCGCTGATGATATAATCGAAATCCCCTACGCTGCCGTTCTGGCAGATCGCCGTCCGGCCAAACTTGGTGCTGTCCACCACCAGCACGCTCACCGCAGCGCTGGCGACCAGCGCCCGGCGCGCCGCGACTTCATCATCGTTATAGTCATAAAGTTGGCCCGCCTCGCCGATCCCGCCTACTGAGACCACCCCCGCATCAACCCGATAACGACTGAAAAAGGTTTGGGCATCGCTGCCGATCACGTCCAGATCGCGTTTGCGGACGCGCCCGCCCGCTACCGTCAATTCGCAGGCGGCGAGACGGCTCAGCGCCCCGGCAGCGTGCAGGTTATTGGTAAATACCGCCAGCCGACTCTCCTCCGGCAGCGCCCGGGCCACCATCTCAACGGTGGTGCCGGTACCGAGAAAGCAGCTCAGGTAACTGCCCAGCAGCAGCGCCGTACGTTCACCGATCCAGCGTTTGCCCGCAATATTGACGATCTCGCGCTGCTGATAGCCAATATTTTCGCGGGCGAAAGGGGCAACCATGCCGTGACGCCGCAGCAGCAGCCCGCCCGAGGTGAGCATTCGCAGATCGCTACGCACGGTTTGCAGTGAGACGCCAAAGTGCTGCGCCAGCTGCTCGATGCTGCTTTCGCCGTGCGCCGTCACCAGCTCGACAATTGCCGTGCGGCGGGATTCGGGGGTCATTATTCGCTCCTTTTAGCACTCTTTTTCATCATGCTAGCGCGCGAATGTGAAATTATTACTACGAAAAAAGCTGGTCATATTTTTGTCAGATTTCCCTGTTTTAATCATCACAACGAAAACAGAGGGAAGAGACCATGATGAAGCACACCGCGCTGGCAGCCGTTATCGTAACCGCGTTAAGCACGCCGGCTCTCGCCGCCTCCACGCTGACGCTCTATACCAGCCAGCCGAACGAAGATGCCCAGATGACCGTCACTGCCTTCGAAAAGGCGCACCCGGACATTGAGGTCAAATGGATCCGCGACGGCACCACCAAGCTGACGGCGCGTCTGCAGGCCGAGCTGGCGGCAGGCGGTGCCGCGCCGGACGTGTTGCTGATTGCCGACAGCGTCACCATGGAGTCGCTGAAAAAGCAGGATCTGCTGGCGGCCTATCAATCCCCTGAGGCCAGCCGCTACGACGCCCAGCTCTACGATCCGCAGGGCTACTACTACGGCACCAAGCTGATCACCACCGGGATTGCCTACAACACCCGGGCGCCGGTGAAGCCTGGCTCCTGGCAGGATCTGCTCAAGCCTGAACTCAAGAACATGACCACGCTGCCCAGCCCGCTCTACTCCGGCGCGGCGCAGATCCATATGGCAACGCTGATGAACGATCCGCAGCTTGGCTTTGCCTGGTACGAAAAGCTGAAGGCCAACGGCGCGATGCCCCAGAGTGGGAACGGCGCGGTGATGAACGCCATTACCTCCGGCAGCAAGGGCTACGGCGTACTGGTGGACTACATGGCGATCCGCGAAAAAGCTAAGGGCGCACCGATTGAGTTCGTGTTCCCGAAAGAGGGCGTCAGCATCGTGACCGAGCCGGTAGCGATGCTGAAGAGCGCGAAAAACCCGAACGGGGCGAAAGCCTTTATCGACTTTGTGCTGTCGGACGCAGGGCAGCGCCTGGTGCTGAAGCAGGGCTATCTGCCTGCTGATGCGAACCTCCCAGCCCCGGAAGGCTTCCCGGCGCGGAACAGCATCAAGCTGATGCCGTATGACCCGGCGCAGGCGCTGGCGGATACCGACGCCAATAAAAAACGCTTCGCCGATCTGTTTGGAAACCGCTAACTGATGATCACCATGACCCTCCGTCAACCCGCCAGCAGCGGCCCGCCGAAGGGGCTGCTCTGGCTGCTGCTCGGCCTGGTAGCACTCCTGAGCCTGCTGCCGAGCCTGCGGCTGCTGGTCTCGGCCCTGCTCGACTGGCAGCAGGGGAGCAGCAGCAGCCTGTGGCGAGTGCTCAGCAACCCGACGACCTGGACCGCGCTCTACAATAGCCTCTATACCAGCGGCCTGGGTACGCTGCTTTCGCTGCTGCTGGGCGGACTGTTTGCCTTCTGCCTCGCTCTGACCAATATTCGCCTCAAGCAGGTCTGGGTATTCCTGTTTATGCTGCCGATGATGATCCCACCCCAGGTGACGGCTCTGAGCTGGCTCCAGCTCTTCGGGCCGAGCAGCATCCTGCTTAACAGCCTCGGCATTGCGCCGTCGTTTGGCAGTGCCAATCCGCTCTACTCCCCCGAGGGGATCGCTCTGCTGCTGGGGATCCAGCACGCGCCGCTGGTCTTCCTGGCCCTGCGCACCCAACTGCAGTGTCTGCCGAAAGAGCAGATCGAGGCCGCGCGGCTCAATGGCGCTTCGCTGTGGCGGGTGTTTATCGACATCGTGCTGCCGCTGTGCCGTACCGCACTGTGGGCCGGGGCGGCGATAGCCTTCGTCTCCGCGCTGGGCAACTTTGGTATTCCGGCCATGCTGGGCATTCCCATCTCCTATTTTGTACTGCCGATTCAGATCTACCAGTCGCTGTCGAGCTTCGGGCCGTCGATGCTGAGTGACGTAGCGGCGCTGTCGGTGCTGATGGGCGTGCTGGCGATCGGCATTGTCTCCCTGCAGGGCTATCTCCAGCGCCGCCATGCGCTGCCGCTGATCGGCATGGCCGGACGGGCGCTCGACTTCCAGCTTGGCAGGTGGCGTCTTGCCACCGAGCTGCTGCTGGGCACGGTGCTGGCCGCTATTCTGCTGGCCCCGCTGCTGGCGCTGGTTGCGACCTCACTGGTGCCGACCCTTGGCGTGCCGCTGACGGCCAGGACGCTAACCTTTAACGCTTACCAGGCGATGCTGGAGAGCGGCAGCGCCACCTGGCGCGCGCTGAGCAACAGCCTGCTGCTCTCGGTCTCCGCTGCGCTGGTGCTGATGCTGCTGAGCCTGCCGCTGGCGTGGCTGCTGGTGCGTTTTCCTGCACGCCCGCTGCGCTGGCTGCACAGTGCGATCGACATTCCCTATACCCTGCCCGGCGTGGTGCTGGCCATCGCCTGCATCCTGCTATTCGCCCGACCGCTGCCCATTATTGGCATCAGCCTGAGTGGCACGCTGCTGATCATCTTCTTCGCCTACCTGGCGCGCTTTCTCACCGTCTGCCTGAAGCCGCTGCACAACAGCATGCTGCAACTCGATCCGGCCATGGAGGAGGCGGCCAGCCTGGCCGGAGCGAACTTCTCCCAGCGGCTGCGGCATATCGTGTTACCCCTGCTGGCCCCGGCGGCCTTCGCTGGCGCACTGCTGGTATTTCTGACGGCGGTAAACGAGCTGACCGTCTCGGCGCTGCTGTGGAGTACGGGCAAGGAGACCCTCGGCGTGGTGATTTTCAATCTTGATGAGAGCGGCGATAAGGTGCTGGCCTCCGCCATCTCCGTGATGGTCGTCGCGCTGGTAGCGCTGGTGATGCTGATGCTGAGCGGTCTTGGCCGCTATCTACCCAAAGGAGTCATCCCATGGCAGAACTGAGCCTGGAGCACCTGAGTAAAACGTTCGGCGACCAGACTGTGGTACGCGATCTGAGCCTGACCATTCCCGAAGGCGCATTTACGGCGCTGCTCGGGCCAAGCGGCTGCGGAAAAACCACCACGCTACGCATTCTGGCCGGGCTGGAGCGGCTCTCTGATGGCCGTCTGACGCTGGGCAACCGGCTGCTGGCCGATGCCGACACCCATCTGCCGCCGGAAGCGCGCAACATGGGGATGGTCTTTCAATCTTACGCCCTCTGGCCGCATATGACGGTAGCGGAGAACGTTGGTTACCCGCTGAAGCTGAAAAAAGTGAACGGCGCGGCGCGGCATAAGCAGGTGATGGCTGCCCTTGAGGTGGTGGAGCTAGGGGCGTATGCCGACCGTTCACCGCAGGAGCTGAGCGGTGGGCAACGTCAGCGTGTGGCGCTGGCGCGCTGCCTGGTCTCCGAGCCGCAGGTAGTGCTGCTCGATGAGCCGCTGGCGAATCTCGACCGCCATCTGCGGGCTACCATGGAGCAGACTTTCCGCGAATTTCATCGCCGCACTGGGGCAACCTTTGTCTACGTCACCCACGATCAGGCGGAGGCGATGGCGCTGGCCAGCCATATCGCCGTGATGCATCGGGGCGAGCTGATGCAGTGGGGAACGCCGCAGGAGCTTTATCAGCAGCCGCACAGCGCATGGGTTGCGGGCTTTATTGGTAAGGGCAGCGTGCTGAACCTTGCGAGTGCGGCGCAGGGCCGTCAGCTGGATGGTGCACAGCTTCATCATGGCTTAAGCGTGAGCGATGGCGTGCGCTACCCGGTGCTGGTACGTCCCGAGCATGTTGAAATAGGTGAGGGCGGCCTTGCCGCTACCGTTGAAAACTGCATCTATCAGGGGGAGCGCTACCTGCTGGCGCTGCGCCTGGCCGATGGGCAGCCGCTTACGGCTTTCCATCACCTGCCGCTGCGCGAACAGCAGCTGACTACCGTGCGCCTGCATCAGGGCTGGCGGCTGGAGGCGGCGTGACGACGCAGATTGAGATTATCAGCGGGCTGCATGATAAAGCGCCCGCCGCCATTCTGGTGGCCACCCCCACGCAGCGCATTTTACTGGACGCTGGCGGCTCGCTGGAGCCGGGAGCCGATGACTGGCCGGTACCGGATCGGCTGGATGCCGTGCTGCTCAGCCACGATCATATCGATCATATTGCCGGGCTGGCGCGGCTGCCCGCCTCGGTGCCGATCTACTGTAGCGCCGTAACGGCCCGCGCGCTGCCGACGGGATCGAACGTTCACCCGATACCTGTGCGCGGCCAGTTCTCCCTCGGCGAATTGACGGTTACCACCGGCAGCAGCGGCCATGCCTGGGGTGGGATCTGGTTCCACCTCGATGTGCCGGGGGGCCTGTTCTACAGCGGCGACGTTAGCCTGGAGTCAGCGCTGTTTCATTTCGATCCGCCCCCGCCTGCGGCGGTCGCGCTGATGGACGCCTCGTATGGCCTATACGATACGCCTCAGCATCAGCAGCTTGAGGCTCTGTGGCTGCACGTGCAGCGGCCTGTGCTCTGTCCGGTTCCGCCCTCCGGACGGGCAGTGGAGATGGCTCTGCTGCTGGCGCGGCGAGGCATGAATGACGTGGTGATGGATGACGCCTGCCGCGAGATGCTGACCCTGATGGCGGAGCATAACGACGGCAGCCTGATCCCCGGCGTGGAGCATGAGCTTCGACAGCTGGTACGCAACCTGCCGCCGTTTACCGCTGACGCGTCGGTTATGTTGGCCGCCGATCCGGACGGACAGCACGGCATGGTGGGCGAACTGCGGCGTTGCGCTGATTTCCGGCATCGCACCCTGTTTACCGGGCATATGAACCAGCGCGCCCGGGAGCAGCATCAACGAGGCGAGGTCGATTTCTGCCGCTGGAATGTTCACCCTACGCGGCGCTGTCTGCAAAAGCTGGTAGCGATGCTGGACTGTCGCCAACTGGTACCGCTGTTTACCCCTGGTGTTCACGCAGCGCACTGGCAGCAGGCGCTGGGCTGCGACATCCTTACCCAACCCCGTTTCAGGATAGAAGCATGACGCTACTGCCTAAGCCTTTTGTCTTTGTTCGCCACGGTGAGACGCCGCTCAACCGCGATCGCCTGATTGGCGGACGTACCGAAGTCCCGCTGACGGCAACGGGCGAGCAGCAGGCTCGCGATGCCGCACCGCTGCTGTTAAACCGCTCATGGAGCATCGTTGCCGTCAGCCCGCAGCAGCGCGCCCGACGTACCGCAGAGCTGGCGCTGCCTGGAGCAGCGTTGACCCTGGTTGCCGACCTGCGCGAGCGGGACTGGGGCGATCTTGAATGCCATCCGCTCAGCCAGCAGACGCCCTACGAGGAGACACCGCCGAATGGGGAAGCCTGGCAGCCTTTCTGTATGCGCGTGACCGATGCCCTGAATACTTTGCTGGCGCAGTACGATACGCCGCTGATTGTGGCGCACTCTGGCGTGTTCCGCGTGATCCGCCTGCTGGCAACCGGCACGCCCCATGGCGAGCGGGTCGGCAACGTCGCTCCGCTCTGGATCCTGCCTGGCGCTACCCCTGACGACTGGAAAATTATTCCGCTGGAGAAGATGAATGCTGACTGAACAGTGTGTGATCGTAGATATCGACGGTACCCTGGCCGAGTTTGACGCCGAGGCGGTACGCGAGTGGGTCTTAGGCCCGGAAAAGCAGTGGCAGCCCTTTTTTGCCCATATGGCGGAGGCGCTGCCGAGCGTGGCCATCAGCCGTCTGGTAGGGCTGTTGAGCGCTCAGCAGCAGAAGATTGTGATCTGCAGCGGGCGGCCTGCCAGCTTTCAGCGTCATACCCAGGAGTGGCTGGAGCGGCACTGCATCCCTTTTGATACGCTCTATCTGCGGCCGGACGGGGAGGATACGCTCCCGGATGAGGTCGTGAAAAAGGCGCTGCTGGAACAGATTAAGGCGGACGGCTACGCCCCCTGGCTGGTGATCGACGATCGTCAGGCGGTGGTTGATTTCTGGCGTGCGGAGGGGTTGACCTGCCTGCAGTGTGCGCCGGGCGATTTTTAAGCCGCCCGGCACAATACGCTAGCCTCGTTTTTCACCGTACTGGGCAAACCATGCCAGCATGCGCTGCCAGCCATCTTTGGCTGACTCCTCATGATAGCTTGGGCGATAGTCAGCGTTAAACGCATGTCCGGCATCGGGGTAGACCACAATCTCCGCCTCGGCGTTGGCGGCGCGTAGGGCGTGGCGCATGGTCTCCACGGTATCAAGAGGAATGCTGTCATCCCTGGCGCCATACAGACCCAGCACCGGCGCGTTGAGGTCGGTGGCGATATCTACCGGATGCTTTGGCGAATTGAGGGTTTTATCACCCACCAGCTTGCCGTACCACGCTACCGCCGCCTTCAACTGCGGATTATGCGCGGCGTAGAGCCAGGCGATACGCCCGCCCCAGCAAAAGCCGGTAAGCTGAAGCCGATGCGCGTCACCACCGTTGCGCGCCGCCCAGTTAGCGACGTGGTCGAGGTCGGCCAGCACTTGAGCATCCGGCACCTTTGACACCAGCTCTTTAAACAGCGTGGGAATATCGCTGTAGTCGTTGGGATCGCCCTGGCGGAAGTAAAGTTCAGGCGCGATGGCCAGATAGCCCTCCTGCGCCAGCCGGCGACAAATATCACGAATGTGCTCATGCACGCCGAAAATCTCCTGGACTACAATCACTACCGGCAGCGGGCCGTCGGCCTTCTGCGGCCGGGCGTGCCAGGCGGGCATATTATCGCCCTGGGTGGGAATTGATGTCTCACCGGTCAAAATCGACTCTTCAGAGGTGTGAACGGCGGTGGAAGCGTGAGGTGAAGCTGCAGGTGCAAAGCCGGGCTGTTTTTCTGTGGTCATAGCAATCTCCGTACCCTTATTTAGCGCATCAGGTAACTATAGCCAGTACGCCAAAATCATCCTGTGCGAAAAGGTCTATCTTTACGACGAACGAGAGAATAAGAGCGTAGTAGTGTGATATAAATCACCTTTTGATGAAAAATTGATGTAAACAGTTTTCTTCAGAGTGATTGATGTCACGAAAAAAAGCGATGGCCTTCTGTAGAGTACCGTTTTACTTCTGCTGATGAATCGACCCACAAAGGAGTCACCTATGTCCAAGTCTGATGTTTTTCACCTCGGTCTTACCAAAAACGATCTGCAGGGGGCAACGCTGGCTATCGTCCCTGGCGATCCGGAGCGAGTGGAAAAGATCGCCGCGCTGATGGATAAGCCGGTTAAGCTGGCATCGCATCGCGAATTTACCTCATGGCGCGCCGAAGTGGATGGCAAAGCAATCATTGTCTGCTCCACCGGGATCGGCGGCCCGTCAACCTCTATCGCCGTTGAAGAGCTGGCGCAGCTGGGCATCCGGACTTTCCTGCGCGTGGGCACTACCGGCGCTATTCAGCCGCACATCAACGTTGGTGACGTGCTGGTGACTACCGCCTCCGTGCGTCTCGACGGGGCAAGCCTGCACTTTGCGCCGATGGAGTACCCGGCGGTAGCTGATTTCACCTGTACCACCGCGCTGGTGGAGGCCGCTAAAGAGGTTGGGGCAACGACCCACATCGGCGTGACCGCCTCGTCTGACACCTTCTATCCGGGCCAGGAGCGTTACGACACCTTCTCCGGTCGCGTCGTTAGCCGCTATAAAGGCTCTATGGAAGAGTGGCAGTCAATGGGCGTGATGAACTATGAGATGGAGTCCGCCACGCTGCTGACCATGTGCTCCAGCCAGGGCCTGCGCGCGGGTATGGTCGCGGGCGTGATCGTCAACCGTACTCAGCAAGAGATCCCGAACGCAGAGACCATGAAGCAAACCGAAAGCCACGCGATAAAAATCGTGGTGGAAGCGGCGCGCCGTCTGGCTTAACGCTCCTCTCCGGCAGGCCAATCCCCTCGGCCTGCCCGTTTTGCGTAGTACCTCGCAGGAAAATCCTTCCCAACTGGACACCTATCCAGCACACTCTTATTTTGCATCGGTAAGTGGTTTATGCAGGAGGCAGGGTGGATATCTCAATTTTACTCAGCGTGGCAGCGGCGATAGCCGGCTTGCTGATAGGCTGGCTGGCGACAAAATCCCATGCCGATCGCCTGCGGGCCGATCTTACCGAAGAGCGGCGCGAGCTAGATATCGAACTGAGCGCGGCGCGGCAGCGGCTGGTACAGAACCAGCACTGGCGCGACGAGTGCGAACTGCTGAATAACGAACTGCGCAGCCTGCGGGAGATCAACACCTCGCTGGAGGCCGATCTGCGCGAGGTCACCACCCGTCTGGAGTCCACCCAGCTGCATGCGGAAGATAAAATCCGCCAGATGATCAACAGCGAGCAGCGCCTGAGCGAGCAGTTTGAAAACCTCGCTAACCGCATCTTTGAGCAGAGCAACCGCCGGGTCGAGGAGCAGAACCGGCAGAGCCTTCACGGGCTTCTCTCCCCCCTGCGGGAACAGCTGGATGGTTTCCGCCGCCAGGTGCAGGACAGCTTTGGCAAAGAGGCCCAGGAGCGCCACACGCTCGCCCACGAGATCCGTAACCTACAGCAGCTTAATGCCCAGATGGCGCAGGAAGCGATCAACCTGACCCGCGCCCTGAAAGGCGATAATAAAGCGCAGGGTAACTGGGGTGAGGTGGTGCTGGCCCGCGTGCTGGAGGCGTCCGGCCTGCGTGCCGGCTACGAGTATGAAACCCAGGTCAGCATTGAAACCGAATCTCGCGCCAGAATGCAGCCCGACGTCATCGTCCGACTGCCGCAGGGCAAAGACGTGGTTATCGACGCCAAGATGACGCTGGTGGCCTATGAACGCTACTTCAACGCCGACGATGAGTACACGCGCGAAAGTGCGTTGCAGGAGCACATTGCCTCGGTGCGCAGCCATATCCGCCTGTTGGGCCGGAAAGACTATCAGCAGCTGCCGGGACTGCGATCCCTTGACTACGTGCTGATGTTTATTCCCGTCGAGCCAGCATTTTTAGTGGCTCTCGATCGGCAGCCGGAGCTGATCACCGAGGCGTTAAAACACAACATTATGCTGGTTAGCCCGACCACGCTGCTGGTGGCCCTGCGCACCATCGCTAACCTCTGGCGCTACGAGCATCAGAGCCGCAACGCCCAGCAGATTGCTGAGCGCGCCAGCCGCCTCTACGACAAGATGCGACTGTTTGTTGACGATATGTCATCGGTGGGGCAGAGCCTGGAGAAAGCGCAGGATAACTACCGCCAGGCGATGAAAAAACTTACCTCCGGGCGGGGGAATCTGCTCGCCCAAGCCGAGGCGTTTCGCGGGTTGGGGGTTGAGATCAAGCGCGAGATCAATCCGGATTTAGCCGACCAGGCCGTGGCGCAGGATGAGGAGTTCCGCCTGCGCGCCGGACAGGAGGGTTGAAACGTAGGGCAATTGCGCCCAATCTGTTACACTTCACGAACAATTTCTTGAATAGCAGGCACTGAGATGGCGGAAGATTCACAAGAAACGACGCATTTTGGTTATCAGACTGTCGCCAAAACGCAAAAGGCAGACATGGTGGCTCACGTATTTCACTCCGTGGCCGCAAAATATGACGTCATGAACGATCTGATGTCGATGGGCATCCATCGTTTGTGGAAACGTTTCACAATTGACTGCAGCGGCGTTCGCCGTGGGCAGAAGGTTCTCGACCTTGCAGGCGGTACCGGTGACCTGACGGCAAAATTCTCCCGTCTGGTGGGTGAAACTGGACAGGTGGTACTGGCCGATATCAACGACTCAATGCTGAAAGTCGGGCGTGAAAAGCTGCGCAACCTTGGCGTAGTGGGTAACGTTGAATACGTGCAGGCCAACGCCGAAGCGCTGCCGTTCCCGGACAATACCTTTGACTGCATCACCATCGCCTTCGGCCTGCGAAACGTCACCGATAAAGAGAAAGCGCTGCGCTCCATGTTCCGCGTGCTCAAGCCGGGCGGCCGCCTCTTAGTTCTTGAGTTCTCTAAGCCGATTATCGAGCCGCTGAGCAAGGCCTATGACGCCTACTCCTTCCACGTTCTGCCGCGCATTGGCGAGCTGGTGGCGAAGGATGGCGAAAGCTACCGCTACCTGGCAGAGTCCATCCGTATGCATCCCGATCAGGAGACGCTGAAGGCGATGATGCAGGATGCTGGTTTTGAAAACGCAGAGTATTTCAACCTGACGGCGGGTATCGTCGCGCTGCACCGTGGATATAAGTTCTGACAGGAGTGAGTGAATGCCCTTTACGCCTTTAGTGAGCGCTGGAATCGAAGGTGTTCTCAATACATTTTTATATCGTGAAAGGGCATTAAAACCCGCCCGCCAGCGCCTGCAGGGTAAGGTACTGCGTATTGTCCTCAACGAGTTCTCTACGCCGCTGATTCTGGCCTTTAGCGAGCGCCAGGTCGACGTGCTCAGCGCCTGGGAGGGCGAGGCGGACTGCACCGTGATTACCCAGGCACGCCTGTTACCGAAGCTGCGCGATCGCCAACAGCTGACTACGCTTATACGCAGCGGCGAGCTGGAAGTGCAGGGCGATATTCAGGTTGTTCAAAACCTTAGCACGCTTTTCGATCTCGCAGAGTTCGATTTTGCTGAGCTACTTGCCCCTTACACCGGCGATATCGCCGCCGAAGGCATCGCTAAAGTTCTGCGCGGCGGTGCGAAGCGCTTTCGACATGGCCTGCAGCGTCAGCAGCAGTACGTGGCCGAAGCCTTAACGGAAGAGTGGCGTCTGGCACCCGGCGGACTGGAAGTCGCCTGGTTTGCCGAAGAGGCCGCCGCCGTCGCGCGATCGGTTGATGCGTTAACTAAACGGCTGGAAAAACTGGAGGGCAAATGACGCCAGGTGAAATTCGCCGCCTGTATTTCATCATCCAAACTTTTTTGAGTTACGGGCTTGATGAGCTCATCCCACGAATGCGTCTTACCCTGCCGCTTCGGCTCTGGCGTCGCACGCTTTTCTGGATGCCAAACCGTCACAAAGATAAAGAGTTAGGTCATCGTCTGCGGCTGGCGCTGCAGGAGCTGGGGCCGGTATGGATCAAGTTCGGACAGATGCTCTCTACCCGTCGCGATCTCTTTCCGCCCGCGATTGCCGATCAGCTGGCCATGCTGCAGGATCGCGTTGCGCCTTTTGACGGCGTGCTGGCTAAGCGCCAGATCGAAAAAGCGATGGGGGATATCCCTGTCGAGACATGGTTTGATGATTTTGATATCACGCCGCTGGCTTCAGCTTCTATCGCCCAGGTCCACACTGCCCGCCTCAAGGAGAACGGCAAAGAGGTGGTAATCAAGGTGATCCGGCCAGATATTCTGCCAGTGATCAAAGCTGACATGCGCCTTATTTATCGCCTTGCGCGCTGGGTTCCCCGCCTGCTGCCGGACGGGCGTCGCCTGCGTCCGCTTGAGGTCGTAAAGGAGTATGAAAAGACGCTGATCGACGAGCTGGATCTGCTCCGTGAAGCGGCCAACGCCATTCAGCTGCGGCGTAACTTTGAAAACAGCCAGATGCTCTACGTGCCGGAAGTTTACTCCGATTACTGCAGCCAAAATATGCTTGTCATGGAACGCATCTATGGTATTCCAGTGAACGACGTTGCGGCGCTGGAGAAGAACAATACCGATTTGAAGCTTTTGGCCGAGCGTGGGGTGCAGGTTTTCTTTACTCAGGTATTTCGCGACAGCTTTTTCCACGGGGATATGCACCCTGGCAATATTTTTGTCAGCTATGAGCATCCCGAGGATCCGCAGTATATTGGTATCGACTGCGGCATTGTCGGCTCGTTGAATAAAGAGGATAAGCGCTACCTGGCGGAAAACTTTATTGCATTCTTCAACCGCGACTACCGTCGAGTTGCCGAGCTGCACGTTGATTCGGGCTGGGTACCGCCGGATACCAATGTCGAAGAGTTTGAGTTTGCCATCCGCACCGTCTGCGAACCGATTTTCGAGAAGCCGCTGGCGGAGATCTCCTTTGGTCACGTGCTGCTGAACCTGTTTAATACGGCGCGGCGGTTCAATATGGAAGTGCAGCCGCAGCTGGTGCTGCTGCAAAAAACGCTGCTTTATATAGAAGGCGTAGGGCGTCAGCTCTATCCGCAGCTCGATTTGTGGAAAACGGCGAAACCTTTCCTCGAAACGTGGATCAAAGATCAGGTAGGCTTCCCGGCGTTGGTCCGTTCCCTGAAAGAGAAAGGGCCGCTGTGGATTGAAAAAATGCCCGAGCTTCCCGAGCTGATCTACAACAACCTGCGCCAGCATAAGCAGCTGCAGCATAACGTGGATCTGATCACCCGTGAGATACGTGTTAACCACGTACGCCAGGGGCAGTCCCGCTATCTGTTCGGCATTGGGGCAACATTGATCCTGAGTGGGACGCTCTTTTTGATCAATCGTCCGGAGTGGCAAACGGCGTCCGCATGGCTGATTGCTGGCGGACTGGTCGCCTGGCTCATTGGCTGGCGAAAAACCCGCGTGCTATAGCCGCACGCTTTATGGGCCGGGTACCCGGTATGCGGCCCGTTAATTTCAGCATCTCTGCTTGAGGATTATGTATGGGTGGTATCAGTATTTGGCAGTTAGTGATTATTGCCGTCATCGTTGTGCTGCTGTTTGGAACAAAAAAGCTAGGCTCTATCGGTTCCGATCTGGGTGCGTCGATCAAAGGCTTTAAAAAAGCCATGGGCGATGACGATAAGCATGAGAAGAAACCGACGGAGGACGCTGATTTCTCCACTAAAACCCTTGCTGAAAAGCAAGATGATGTGAAAAAAGACGAAGAAAAGCGTCGCGATAAAGAGCAGGTGTAATTCGTGTTCGATATTGGTTTTGGCGAGCTGGTACTGGTATTCGTTATCGGCCTCATTGTGCTGGGGCCGCAGCGTCTGCCGGTAGCGGTCAAAACGGTGGCCGGGTGGGTGCGTGCGCTGCGCTCGCTGGCAAGCACCGTACAGAATGAGCTGGCGCAGGAGCTGAAGATCCAGGAGCTTCAGGACAGTCTGAAGAAGGTCGAAAAAGCGAGTATGGATCACCTGACGCCAGAGCTGAAAGAGTCCATGGACGAGCTGCGCCATGCGGCGGAGTCAATGAAACGCTCCTACAGTGCGAACGATCCTGAGCGCGCGAGCGACGTGGCGCACACTATTCATAATCCGATTGTGAAAGGGAACGAGGAGCAGCACCAGGGGGTAACGCCTGCCGCTGCGGAGCATCAGGCCAGTGCCCCTACGCAGGCACCGGAAGCGCCCGCTGATGGTAAACCTACGCAGCCTGCTGCCTCTGCCGCACCTTCACCTTCATCGACAAGTGATAAACCGTAAACATGGCTGTACAAGATACCCAACCGCTGATTACGCACCTAATCGAGCTACGAAAACGCCTGATGAACTGCATCATTGCGGTGTTCGCCATTTTCGTGGTGCTGGTCTATTTCGCTAACGATATCTACCAGCTGGTCTCTGCCCCGTTGATCAAGCAGATGCCTTTGGGAGCGACAATGATTGCCACCGACGTGGCATCGCCCTTCTTTACTCCAGTGAAGCTGACCTTCATGGTGTCGCTGATCCTCTCCGCGCCCGTGATCCTTTATCAGGTATGGGCCTTTGTTGCCCCTGCGCTCTATAAGCACGAACGGCGTCTGGTTGTGCCGCTGCTGGTTTCCAGCTCGCTGCTGTTTTATATCGGCATGGCCTTCGCCTACTTTGTTGTCTTCCCCCTGGCGTTTGGCTTTTTGACCCATACCGCGCCACAGGGCGTGCAGGTATCAACGGATATTGCCAGCTATCTCGATTTCGTCATGGCGCTGTTTATGGCCTTTGGCGTCTCGTTTGAGGTACCGGTGGCGATTGTTCTGCTCTGCTGGATGGGTGTGACCACGCCGGACGATCTGCGTCGTAAGCGGCCCTACGTGCTGGTGGGGGCATTCGTTGTCGGTATGCTGCTGACGCCGCCGGACGTTTTCTCCCAGACGCTGCTGGCGATCCCGATGTACTGCCTGTTTGAGGTAGGCGTCTTCTTCTCGCGCTTCTATATCGGCAAACGCCGCTTCCGTCAGGATGACGGCGACGAAAGCGAAGACGATGTTTGATATTGGCGTAAACCTCACCAGCTCACAGTTTGCTGGCGATCAAGAGCAGGTTGTCGCACGTGCCCTCGCCGTAGGCGTTAAGGGGATGCTGCTCACCGGGACCAACCTGCATGAGAGCCAGCAGGCTCAGCAACTGGCGGCACGGTATGCCAGCTGCTGGTCCACGGCGGGTGTCCATCCTCATGACAGCAGTCAGTGGCAGCCCGAAACGGCAGGCGTCATTCGCCAGCTTGCCAGCCTGCCGCAGGTGGTCGCGATTGGCGAGTGCGGGCTGGATTTTAACCGTAACTTCTCGACTCCTCAGGCGCAGGAGGCGGCGTTCAGCGCCCAGCTGGCTCTCGCCGCTGAGCTATCGCTGCCGGTTTTCCTGCACTGCCGCGACGCTCACGAACGCTTTTTAGCCCTGCTTGATCCGTGGCTGGATAAACTCCCCGGCGCAGTGCTGCACTGCTTTACCGGCTCAGAGCGAGAGGCACATGACTGCCTGGCACGTGGACTCTATCTGGGGATTACCGGCTGGGTTTGCGACGAGCGGCGCGGGCAGGAACTCTGTGAAATCGTCCCGTCGATCCCGGCCGAGCGCCTGCTGATTGAAACCGATGCGCCTTATCTGCTGCCTCGCGATCTCAAGCCTAAGCCTGCGTCACGGCGCAATGAACCCGCCCTGCTGGGCCATATTCTGCAACGCGTTGCGCAGCTGCGTGGAGAGGAGGCGGAGTGGCTTTCTGAGGTGACGGATCAAAACGTCAGGCGGCTGTTTAACATTTCCTTTTAGGCCTTGCGGAAGTCGGTATTTTTAACGCTCTGCATCACCTGCTGATTGAGTAGGTTCAGCAGCAGCATTGAGCGCGCCTCGCCGTCCGGCTCGGTAAAAATCGCTTTTAACCCTTCGAACGCCCCTTCGGTGATCACCACGCTATCGCCGGGATAGGGCGTCTGGGGATCGGTCACCCCTTCGGGCTGATAGTTTGCCAGCTGGGCAATAACCGGTTCCGGCACGGTTGCCGGGCTGGCACCGAAGCGGACAAAGTGGCTGACGCCGCGGGTAGCGTTAATTGTGGTAGTGTGGATCACTTCTGGATCAAACTCGATAAACAGATAGTTGGGGAACAGCGGTTCGCTGACTGCGGTGCGTTTGCCGCGCACAATTTTTTCAAGCGTGATCATCGGCGTCAGGCAGTTTACCGCCTGGCGTTCAAGATGTTGCTGGGCGCGTTCAAGCTGGCCCCGCTTGCAGTAAAGTAAATACCAGGCTTGCATAATCACTCTGTTTTGGCTGTTCGTGCGCAAGCATATCAAAACCCGATAATGATGGCTAAGGTGATTATAGAGGCTCTCGCCACGCCCAGACGTAACGATTTACCCTTATTTAACAAAATTACAGCATCACGCTGATGTTCACCGTATAATGGAAGGCTGACTCCGAGGCCATGATTAACTGCATGAAATACCACGACCTACGTGATTTTATGGCGCTGCTGGAACAGCAGGGCGAACTCAAACGCATTACGCTGCCTGTTGATCCTCATCTGGAAATAACAGAGATTGCCGACCGTACCCTGCGCGCCGGTGGACCCGCTCTGCTATTTGAAAACCCAACGGGCTACTCTATGCCGGTACTCTGCAACCTCTTTGGCACGCCGAAGCGCGTGGCGCTGGGAATGGGGCAGGAGGATGTGACGGCGCTACGCGAGGTGGGTAAGCTGCTGGCCTTTCTGAAAGAGCCGGAGCCGCCGAAAGGCTTCCGCGATCTCTTTGATAAGCTGCCGCAGTTCAAGCAGGTGCTGAACATGCCGACCAAACGCCTGCGCGGTGCGCCGTGTCAGCAAAAGGTGGTGCAGGGCGAGGCGGTGGATTTAACTACCATTCCCATCATGCAGTGCTGGCCGGAAGACGCCGCTCCGCTGATCACCTGGGGACTCACTGTCACCCGGGGTCCGCATAAAGAGCGGCAGAACCTTGGCATCTATCGTCAGCAGCTTATCGGCAAGAACAAACTTATCATGCGCTGGCTGTCGCATCGCGGCGGCGCGCTGGATTATCAGGAGTGGTGCGCAGCGCATCCCGGCGAACGCTTCCCGGTTGCCGTGGCGCTGGGTGCCGATCCCGCGACGATTTTAGGCGCGGTGACGCCGGTGCCGGATACGCTCTCCGAGTATGCCTTTGCCGGGCTACTGCGCGGCACCAAAACCGAGGTGGTTAAGTGCATCTCGAACGATCTGGAAGTGCCCGCCAGCGCGGAGATCGTGCTTGAGGGTTATATTGAGCCGGGCGAGATGGCCCCGGAAGGCCCGTATGGTGACCACACGGGCTACTATAATGAGATTGATAGCTTCCCGGTCTTTACGGTCACGCATATTACCCAGCGTGAAGATGCTATCTATCACTCAACCTACACGGGCCGCCCGCCGGATGAACCGGCTGTGCTCGGCGTGGCGCTGAACGAAGTCTTTGTGCCGATCCTGCAAAAGCAATTTCCGGAGATTGTTGATTTCTATCTTCCCCCGGAAGGGTGCTCATACCGCCTTGCGGTAGTGACCATTAAAAAGCAGTATGCCGGTCATGCCAAGCGGGTGATGATGGGCGTCTGGTCATTTCTGCGGCAGTTTATGTACACCAAATTTGTTATTGTTTGTGATGATGACGTTAACGCGCGCGACTGGAACGACGTTATCTGGGCGATCACTACCCGTATGGATCCGGCAAGGGATACGGTGCTGGTAGAGAATACGCCGATAGACTACCTGGATTTTGCCTCGCCGGTTTCCGGTCTTGGCTCGAAAATGGGGCTGGATGCCACCAACAAATGGCCCGGCGAAACCCAGCGTGAATGGGGGCGTCCGATTAAAAAGGATCCTGCCGTTACCGCGCGAATCGACGCTATCTGGGATGAGCTGGCCATAATGAGTGACGGTAAAGGCAGCTAATGCGCCGCCGTTTTGCCTTTTGATTCGTAATAAAACGACCCGACAGAGGGAGCGCATGACAACCTTAAGCTGTAAAGTGACCTCGGTAGAAGCTATCACCGATACCGTATACCGTGTTCGTCTTGTACCAGACGCGGCGTTTTCATTTCGCGCTGGGCAATATTTGATGGTGGTGATGGACGAGCGTGATAAGCGCCCGTTCTCTATGGCATCCACGCCGGATGAGCAAGCATTCATTGAGCTGCACATCGGTGCTTCCGAGCTGAACCTCTATGCCATGGCGGTGATGGATCGGATCCTGAAAGAGCGTGAAATCGTGATCGATATTCCGCACGGCGATGCCTGGCTGCGCGATGACGAAGAGCGTCCGCTGATCCTGATTGCAGGCGGGACGGGTTTCTCCTATGTGCGCTCTATTCTGCTCACCGCGCTGGCGCGTAACCCGGCACGTGATATCACTATCTACTGGGGCGGGCGTGAGGAGAAGCATCTGTACGATCTCTCTGAGCTGGAAGCGTTGACGGTTAATCATCCCCATCTGAAGGTGGTGCCGGTAGTCGAGCAGCCGGAAGAGGCATGGCAGGGCCGCAGCGGTACGGTATTAACGGCAGTACTACAGGATTTCGGCACGCTGGCCGAACATGATATCTATATTGCCGGACGTTTCGAGATGGCAAAAATCGCCCGCGATCTCTTCTGCAACGAACGTAGCGCGCGAGAAGATCGCCTTTTCGGCGACGCTTTCGCCTTTATCTAAGCGTTGGCGCTACTGGCCCGACGGTCTCTTTCCGCCGGGCCTGCATTACAGTCCTAAACCCGCTCAAACACTGTCGCAATCCCCTGACCCAAGCCAATACACATCGTCGCCAGGCCAAACTGCGCGTCTTTACGCTCCATCAGGTTCAGCAGCGTGGTGCTGATCCGTGCCCCGGAGCAGCCGAGCGGGTGACCCAGGGCGATCGCGCCGCCGTTGAGGTTGATCTTCTCGTCAATCTGCTCGATCAGACCCAGATCCTTAATGCACGGCAGGATCTGCGCCGCAAAGGCTTCGTTCATCTCAAACAGATCGATATCGCTCACCGCCAGCCCGGCTTTTTTCAACGCCAGCTGCGAGGCAGGCACCGGACCGTAACCCATAATAGAGGGATCGCAGCCCACCACCGCCATTGAGCGAACGCGCGCGCGCGGGGTCAGGCCCAGCTCGCGGGCGCGGCTTTCGCTCATCACCAGCATTGCCGCTGCGCCGTCGGAGAGGGCAGAGGAGGTGCCCGCCGTCACCGTGCCGTTAGCCGGATCGAATGCGGGCCGCAGGGCGGAGAGACCTTCAACGCTGGTCTCCGGGCGGATCACCTCGTCATAGTTAAACATTTTCGGCACGCCGTCGGCATCATGACCACCGGTGGGGGTAATCTCATTCTTAAACGCGCCGGCTTGGGTCGCAGCCCATGCACGGGCGTGGGAGCGGGCGGCAAACTGGTCCTGCATCTCACGGCTGATGCCGTGCATGCGCGCCAGCATCTCAGCGGTTAAGCCCATCATGCCCGCCGCTTTGGCAACGTTACGGCTGAGGCCGGGATGGAAGTCAACGCCGTGACTCATTGGCACGTGACCCATGTGCTCCACGCCGCCCACCAGGCAAGCCTGTGCATCGCCGGTCATGATCATGCGTGCCGCATCGTGCAGGGCCTGCATCGACGAGCCGCACAGGCGGTTAACGGTCACCGCCGGAACAGAGTGGGGGATCTCCGCCAGCAAAGCGGCGTTACGGGCGATGTTAAAGCCCTGCTCCAGGGTCTGCTGCACGCAGCCCCAGTAGATATCGTCCAGCGCCGCAGCGTCCAGCGCCGGGTTACGCGCCAGCAGGCTACGCATCAGGTGGGCGGAGAGATCTTCCGCGCGAACGTTACGAAACGCGCCGCCCTTAGAACGGCCCATCGGGGTACGAATTGCATCGACAATGACTACCTGTTCCATTGTGACTCCTTAAGCCGATTTCAGAACGCCTGCCGGGCGGGCTGGCGCAACGGGAGGATAATAGGGTTCGTTGTGGCGCGCTTTCTCACGCAGGCCGTCCGGCACGGCGTAGAGCGGGCCAAGGGCGGCAAACTGCTGCGCACGGTCGAGATAGCTGGCGCTGCCCTGGGTATCGAGCCAGCGGAACGCGCCGCCGTGGAACGGTGGGAAGCCGAGGCCGTACACCAGGGCCATATCGGCTTCCGCCGGGCTGGCGATAATGCCCTCCTCCAGACAGCGCACCACTTCGTTGACCATCGGGATCATCATCCGGGCAATAATCTCCTCGTCAGAGAAGTCGCGCGTCGGCTGGCTAACCTCTGCCAGCAGGCCGTCAACGGCAGCATCTTCCTCTTTCTTCGGCTTGCCTTTACTGTCCTCTTTATACCGCCAGAAGCCCTGACCATTTTTCTGTCCAAAGCGGCCCGCGTCGAACAGTACGTCAATGGCGTCGCGGTAATCCTTCTGCATCCGCTCCGGGAAGCCAGCGGCCATCACCGCCTGGGCGTGATGCGCCGTATCGATGCCCACCACGTCCAGCAGATAGGCCGGACCCATCGGCCAGCCGAACTGCTTCTCCATCACCTTATCGACGCGGCGGAAGTCCGCACCGTCGCGCAGCAGCTGACTAAAGGCGGCAAAGTAGGGAAACAGGACGCGGTTGACGAAGAAGCCGGGGCAGTCATTAACAACGATGGGCGTTTTGCCCATTTTACTCGCCCAGGCGACCACTTTGGCGAGGGTCTCTTCTGAGGTTTTTTCACCGCGGATCACCTCTACCAGCGGCATACGGTGTACCGGGTTAAAGAAGTGCATGCCGCAGAAGTTCTCCGGGCGTTGCAGAACGCTGGCCAGCTCGCTGATAGGAATAGTCGAGGTGTTCGAGGCCAGCACCGTATCCGGGCGCACCTTCTGTTCGGTCTCGGCCAGCACCGCCTTTTTCACCTTAGGATTTTCGACAACCGCTTCCACCACCACGTCGACGCGATCGAAGCCGGTGTAATCAAGAGTTGGGTGGATAGTGGCAATCACGCCCGCCATCTTTAGCCCGTCGATTTTACCGCGCTCAAGCTGTTTGTTGAGCAGCTTGCTGGCCTCGCTGATGCCCAGCGTCAGGGATTTGTCGTTGATATCTTTCATCAGCACCGGCACGTCTTTCCATGCGGACTGATACGCGATGCCGCCACCCATAATGCCTGCGCCCAGCACGGCGGCCTGCTTCGGCGTAGCAACATTGTGGGTCAGCTTTTTCGCCTGGCCTTTGACATACTGATCGTTCAGGAAAATGCCTACCAGCGCCCGGGCCTCGTTGGTGTGGGCTAGCGGGACAAAGCTCCGGTTCTCAAGGTCCAGCGCCTCATCACGGCCAAACCGGGCCGCCGCCTCAATGGTTTTTACCGCCGTCAGCGGGGCGGGGTAGTGCTTACCTGCAGTCTGCATCACCATGCCTTTGGCAATGGTGAAGCTCATGGCAGCTTCAATCTTGCTCAGCTTCAGCGGCTCCAGCTTCGGCTGACGTTTAGCCCGCCAGTCCAGATCGCCGCTGATGGCCTGGCGCAGAACGGCCAGCGCGCCATCGCGCAGTTTTTCCGCCGTCACGATGCCATCGACCAGGCCAATTTTCAGCGCCTGCTCGGCCCCCACATCTTTTCCAGCGGCGATAATCTCTAAAGCGCTATCAGCCCCCAACATACGCGGCAGACGCACCGAGCCGCCAAAGCCCGGCATAATCCCCAGCTTAGTTTCCGGCAGGCCAATGCGCAGGTCCGGCGTCGCCAGGCGATAGTCGGTAGCCAGCACGCACTCGCAGCCGCCACCCAGTGCATAACCGTTCACGGCAGAGATTGTTGGAACAGGCAGATCTTCCAGGCGGTTAAAGATGCTGTTGGCAAAATGTAGCCACTGGCTAAGCTGCTCCTCAGGAACCTGGAACAGAGAGAGAAATTCGGTGATGTCCGCGCCGACAATAAAAGCGGCTTTGTCAGATCGCAGTAGCAGCCCGGTGAGGTCGGGACTTTTTTCCAGCACGTCCAGCGCCTGGCCGAGACTCGCCACCGTCGCCGTATCGAGCTTGTTAACCGAGCCGGGGGCCGCGAACACCAGTTCAGCAATGCCATCTTCCAGCCAATCGAGGTACAGGGTATCGCCTTTGTAGAGCATGTCAGTCTCCTGAATCCAGCAGGGTTACTGGTCTTACCAGATGAAACGGAGTGTGGATATTATGTTAATAAAATGCAAATGAGTGTTTAAAAAGTTGCTGGGAGGATCACGCTTAACGGAAAACACGCAGGGGTGACCGGGTATGCTAAGATGCGGAGAATTGACGTCTAAACAAGAAGGGAAAATCATGGACTCACTGGCTGCGCTTTATAAAGATCATATCGTTACCCTACAGGAACGTGCCCGGGACGTGCTGGCCCGCTTTAAGCTCGACGCACTGCTGATTCACTCCGGCGAGCTGTTCAACATCTTCCTTGATGACCATCCGTACCCCTTTAAGGTCAACCCGCAGTTTAAAGCCTGGGTGCCCGTCACGCAGGTTCCCAACTGCTGGTTGCTGGTGGACGGCGTCAACAAGCCGAAGCTGTGGTTCTACCTGCCGGTGGACTACTGGCATAACGTCGAGCCGCTGCCGACCTCGTTCTGGACCGAAGAGGTCGAGATTATTGCGCTGCCAAAAGCCGAGGGTATCGCCAGCCAGCTGCCTGCGGCGCGAGGCAATATCGCCTATATCGGCCCGGTAGCCGAACGCGCATTTCAGCTGGAGATCAAGGCCGAGAACATCAACCCGAAAGGGGTGATTGATTATCTGCACTACTACCGCGCCTATAAGACCGACTACGAGCTGGCCTGTATGCGCGAAGCGCAGAAGACGGCGGTAATGGGGCACCGTGCGGCGCACGAGGCGTTTCTCTCCGGTATGAGCGAGTTTGATATTAATATCGCCTACCTGACCGCCACCGGCCACCGCGATACCGACGTGCCCTACAGCAATATCGTGGCGCTCAACGAGCACGCCTCCGTGCTGCACTACACCAGGCTGGATCATCGCGTACCCGCGGAAATGCGTAGCTTCCTGCTGGATGCCGGCGCCGAGTATAACGGCTACGCCGCTGACCTGACCCGAACCTGGGCGGCCAACGGCGATAACGATTTTGCGCAGCTGATTAAAGACGTCAACGAGGAGCAGCTGGCGCTGATCGGCACCATGAAGGCGGGGGTGAGCTATATCGATTACCATCTGCAGTTCCATCAGCGCATTGCGAAACTGCTCCGCCGCCATCAGATCGTCACCGACATCAGCGAAGAGGCGATGGTAGAGAACAATCTCACCGGGCCGTTTATGCCGCACGGTATCGGTCACCCGCTGGGCCTGCAGGTGCATGACGTCGCGGGCTTTATGCAGGATGACACCGGTACGCACCTGGCCGCACCGGCGAAGTATCCTTACCTGCGCTGCACCCGCGTGATACAGCCGCGGATGGTGCTGACCATTGAACCTGGCATCTACTTCATCGACTCGCTGCTCGCCTCATGGCGGGAAGGGGAGTTCAGCAAGCACTTCAACTGGCAGAAAATTGAGGCGCTTAAGCCGTTTGGCGGGATCCGCATCGAAGATAACGTGGTGATCCATGAGCACGGCGTGGAGAACATGACCCGAGATCTGAAGCTAGCCTGATGGAGAGCTGGCTGATACCGGCCGCGCCGGTGACCTTCGTTGAGGAGATCAAAAAGAGCCGCTTCATTACGCTGTTGGCCCATACCGACGGCGTAGAGGCGGCGAAGGCCTTTGTCAGCGCCGTACGGGCAGAACACCCCGAGGCGCGGCATCACTGCGTCGCATGGGTGGCCGGGCCGCCGGACGACTCGCAGCAGCTGGGCTTCTCTGACGATGGTGAACCGGCTGGCACAGCGGGCAAGCCGATGCTAGCCCAGCTGATGGGCAGCGGCGTCGGTGAGATCACCGCCGTGGTGGTGCGCTACTATGGCGGTATTCTGTTAGGCACCGGTGGGCTGGTCAAAGCCTACGGCGGCGGCGTGCAGCGCGCGTTGAATCAGCTCACCACTATCCGCAAATTACCGCTGACCGAATATACTTTGTGTTGTGATTATGCCCAGCTCGCTGGCGTAGAGGCGCTACTGAGTCAGTTCGAGGGGAAGATCGTTACCAGTGACTATCAGGCTGCCGTGCAGCTAAGGGTGGCGCTTCCCCGCGCCAGGCTGGCCGAGTTCTCCGCCCGGCTGGCAGATTTTAGTCGTGGTTCATTGCAATTATCAGCCATTAAAGAATAATCCCCACCTCATTTATCTGGATACCTAAGGAAGCGGCAGAGATGCATTTTCGCGCCATTACCCGAATCGTTGGACTGCTGGTGATACTGTTTTCCGGAACGATGATCTTGCCCGGACTGGTTGCGCTGATTTATCGGGACGGCGCGGGGCGTGCATTCACCCAAACCTTCTTTGTGGCGCTGGCGATCGGCTCTCTGCTGTGGTGGCCCAACCGCCGGGAGAAGGGAGAGCTGAAGTCGCGGGAAGGCTTTCTAATTGTTGTGCTGTTCTGGACAGTGCTGGGCAGCGTGGGGGCCTTGCCGTTTATCTTTTCCGAGCGTCCCAACCTGACGGTGACCGACGCCTTCTTTGAATCTTTTTCTGGCCTGACGACCACAGGGGCAACCACGCTGGTGGGACTGGATACTTTGCCGCACGGCATTCTTTTCTATCGCCAGATGCTGCAATGGTTCGGCGGGATGGGGATCATCGTGCTGGCCGTGGCTATTCTTCCCATCCTTGGCGTCGGGGGGATGCAGCTTTACCGGGCAGAGATGCCCGGCCCGCTGAAGGATAATAAGATGCGCCCGCGTATTGCCGAGACGGCAAAGACGCTGTGGATTATCTATGTGCTGCTTACCGTGGCCTGCGCAGTGGCGCTCTGGTTTGCCGGCATGCCCGCGTTTGATGCGATTGGCCACAGCTTTGCGACCATCGCTATCGGTGGGTTCTCAACCCATGATGCCAGCGTCGGCTATTTTGATAGCCCAACGATTAACACCATTATTGCTATCTTCCTGCTGATCTCCGGCTGTAACTATGGCCTGCACTTTTCGCTACTGAGCGGACGTAACCTGAAGGTCTACTGGCGTGACCCCGAGTTCAGGATGTTCATTGGCGTGCAGCTGACGCTGGTGGCGATCTGCACCCTGGTACTCTGGTTCCACGATGTCTACAACTCGGCGGTCACTACGCTAAACCAGGCGTTCTTCCAGGTGGTATCGATGGCAACGACAGCTGGCTTTACTACTGATAGCATTGCACGCTGGCCGCTATTCCTGCCGGTGCTTCTACTCTGCTCAGCGTTTATCGGCGGCATGGCGGGTTCGACCGGCGGGGGACTGAAGGTCATTCGTATCCTGCTGCTATTTAAGCAGGGCAACCGTGAGCTAAAACGGCTGGTGCATCCTAACGCGGTGTACAGCATCAAGCTGGGGAACCGCGCGCTGCCGGAGCGTATCCTCGAGGCGGTGTGGGGCTTCTTCTCCGCCTATGCACTGGTCTTTATTGTCAGTATGCTGGCGATCATTGCCACGGGCGTGGATGACTTCTCCGCCTTTGCCTCAGTGGTTGCGACGCTGAACAACCTCGGGCCGGGTCTTGGGGTGGTAGCAGATAACTTTGCCAGCATGAATCCGGTGGCGAAGTGGATACTCATTGCCAATATGCTTTTTGGTCGTCTTGAAGTCTTTACGTTGCTGGTGCTCTTTACCCCAACGTTCTGGCGCGAATAAGGGAGCACGCTATGAAAACGTTGATTCTATTCTCCACCCGTGACGGGCAAACCCGTGAGATCGCCTCCAGTATCGCCTCCGAGCTGAGCGAGCTGGGCGTCTATGCCGATGTGGTTAACCTTAACCGTACGGAATCTATCGCCTGGGAGGAGTATGACCGCGTAGTGATTGGCGCATCGATTCGCTACGGTCACTTCCATCCAGCCGTCGATCGCTTTGTGAAAAAGCATCTGCAACACCTTAATACGCTGCCCAGTGCCTTTTACGCCGTAAATCTTGTGGCGCGCAAACCAGAAAAAAGCTCGCCGCAAACCAATAGCTATACGCGTAAGTTTTTACTGAACTCCCCCTGGCAGCCGGATCGCTGTGCGGTGTTTGCCGGTGCCCTGCGTTACCCGCGCTATACCTGGTATGACCGGATCATGATCCGCCTGATTATGAAAATGACAGGAGGAGAGACGGATACGCGTAAAGAGGTGGTCTATACCGACTGGTCACGGGTAAGTGGTTTTGCACGGGAAATCGCACAATTAACCAGCAAATCGGCGGTAAAGCAGGCATAAAGTCTGCAAAGTGAGCGATCGAAAACTTTTTTGAATTTAAGACTTGTCAGCTCCGAATAACTCCCTATAATGCGCCACCACTGACACGGAACAACGGCGAATAAGCCGGCCGGTCAGCGAGGCGCCTCCGGGCACTTCGGCAGAGAAAAGCGAAAATAAACGCTTGACTCTGAATGAGGAAAGCGTAATATACGCCACCTCGCGACAGAGCGCTGAAGCGCGTCGCAACT
>NZ_DALZYX010000016.1:0-35576 GCF_031987975.1 Pseudescherichia sp.
CCTGAGAGAGGATACCTTCGGGTGGTAAATCCGTTTAACCTCTGGAAACGGATATTGAATCGCCATGGGTTTAACAGACACCTCAGAGTCATTTAAGATGGCTTAAAGAGAGGTGCCCATGAGCGGTAAGCGTTATCCCGAAGAGTTTAAAACTGAAGCAGTCAAACAGGTTGTTGATCGCGGTTATTCTGTTGCCAGCGTTGCAACACGTCTCGATATCACCACCCACAGCCTTTATGCCTGGATAAAGAAGTACGGTCCGGATTCTTCCACTAATAAAGAACAGTCAGATGCTCAGGCCGAGATCCGCCGTCTCCAGAAAGAGCTGAAACGGGTTACCGACGAACGGGACATATTAAAAAAAGCTGCGGCGTACTTCGCAAAGCTGTCCGACTGAGGTACGCCTTTATCCGTGACAACTCCTGTTGCTGGCCTGTTCGCCTGCTCTGTCGGGTGCTGGATGTTCATCCCAGTGGTTTTTACGCCTGGCTTCAGCAGCCGCATTCACAACGCCATCAGGCAGACCTGAGACTGACAGGACAGATTAAACAGTTCTGGCTGGAATTGGGATGCGTCTATGGTTATCGCAAAATCCATCTGGATCTGCGTGACAGCGGGCAACAGTGCGGAGTAAACAGAGTCTGGAGACTGATGAAACGTGTCGGAATAAAGGCTCAGGTCGGATACCGAAGCCCGCGGGCACGTAAAGGCGAGGCCAGTATCGTGTCACCCAACAGGCTCCAGCGACAGTTCAATCCGGATGCTCCTGATGAGCGTTGGGTAACGGACATAACCTACATCAGGACCCACGAAGGCTGGCTGTATCTTGCCGTTGTTGTTGATCTGTTCTCACGCAAAATTATCGGCTGGTCCATGCAATCCCGGATGACAAAGGACATTGTCCTGAACGCACTGCTGATGGCTGTATGGCGGCGTAATCCCGAAAAACAGGTGCTGGTTCATTCGGATCAGGGCAGTCAGTACACAAGCCATGAGTGGCAGTCGTTCCTGAAATCACACGGCCTGGAGGGTAGCATGAGCCGTCGCGGTAACTGCCATGATAATGCGGTTGCAGAAAGTTTTTTCCAGTTGTTGAAACGTGAACGGATAAAGAAAAAGATCTACGGAACGCGAGAAGAAGCCCGCAGTGATATTTTTGATTACATCGAAATGTTTTATAACAGTAAGCGTCGGCATGGTTCTAGCGAACAGATGTCACCGACAGAATATGAAAAACAGTATTATCAACGGCTCGGAAGTGTCTAGATTATCCGTGGCGATTCAGTACGTTATGTCACCAGAAATGAGACAGGTGAACCCGTTGTAAAAATGCCGGATGACGATGTGCTGAAGGAAGCAACTGAAAGCCTGGGGGTGTTGCCAGAGACTGGTATGGAAAGGGCTAAAGGCATTGTTCTGGTAGAAGGAAAGTCGGATGTCACTTTCCTGAGGCATGCGGCCAGTTCATTTAAACAATCAGGTGTGCTGCCAGCCTCTCTTGAGGACGTGAAAATTGTGCCAGTCCTCATAGGAGGATGCGGGAGCGTCAAACACTGGGTTACCTTAAATCTGGCCAACGATCTGGGGCTTCCCTGGTGCGTATTTCTGGACTCCGATATTGGGGGAGACCCTGCACAGGTTCTGTCCATTCAGAAACGTAAAAAAGAAGTGGAGGAAGCCGGTAAGGTATTCTTCGCCACGCGCAAACGTGAAATAGAGAACTATCTCTGCCCGGATCTGATCGAAGAAATTACCGGTGTAGCAGTCACGTTTACGGACACCTGTGACGCTAAAAAAATAATCGGCCGGGCTGTGGGAATGAAACCCGATAATGTGCTTGATAAATTCTGGCCCCAGATGACAGCGGAAAGAATAATCTCAAGATCAACCTATCATGACGGAACGCAGGAAAGAATTGAACTGATTGAGATCCTGAGCGACATTATTTCCATGACGAGATAATGTGTTAAAATAATCGCAGCTGCATATATTCCGGTCCACAGCAAAGGACCGGAGTATAGAATATAAAAAACCCGAAATTAATCGGGTTTTAATTATTTAACGTTTAACAGGATCCCGTGCCCGGGAGTGATTTAAAATTACGCTTATCATGGCGTTTTTGCAATCTTTATTTTTGACTGCCAAGCCATTTATTCATCTGCTCGATTTCACCTTTCTGAGCTTTAATGATGTCCTGCGCAAGCTTTCTCATTTCGGGATCTTTTCCGTATTTAAGCTCGGTCTCAGCCATTGCTATTGCTCCTTCATGGTGTGCGATCATACCTTTTGCAAAGGCCTTATCGGGATCGGGCTCATTAACGGCGGCCATCATTTTTTCATGCATGTCTTTCATGCCAGCCATATATTCCTGTGACGATGCCGATGAGTGCATATCTGACATTTTCATTTCCGAATGTTCGGCAGAAATTGCTGGCAGGGATAACATTAATATAACAAAAAGGGTGTTTTTGATTTTCATTTAATAAATCCTTTTCAGGTAGGTACCGGTTAATTGTAGCTGAGTCATATAAAAAAGCTCCCTGATGGGGGCAAAAATGTCACAACATATCCGGTTAAGGAATAATCTATCAAGGAAAGGGTAAAAAGCACGGATACTACAGTCGCATTCAGCCTACATTGATCATGCGGCGGTGCGCTTCGGCCATGGCCTGATGTGGGCCGGACTGACCGTTATTCATGAATTCATGGGCAACCGCTGCTCTTTCATGCTCATCCATCGCCGCGTAAGACGTTGAAGGGACGGTCGTGGATACTGTGTTATTTCCCATCATCTTCTGATGACTTTCCACCATTTTCTGGTGCGCATCTGCCGATCCGTTCGTCATGGTTTCATGAGCAATAATGGCCTGTTCATGCTGGTCCATACCGGTCATACGGGGAGCAGTCCCCTGGATCCCGACAGGAGCCGCAGCAGACTGCATCTGGTGAGCAGGGGCCTGTGCATTGTTGACGCGCTCATGGATATTCACGGTTTCAGTGGCCCAGGCCGAAGAAATTAAACCAAAGCCCAGCAAAGATGCTAATACGATATTTTTCATGATAACTCTCCATTTCTCAATTAATGATGTCCGGGGAAGTACAACCGGTGTTTTCAGTTTCATAACTTAAACAGGTTCGGCAGTTCTTATTTCTCCGGGAGATGGCTGGATATTCATTCCTGGCGTACTCTGACGCCGGGTATTGATGAAGCAATCCAGCCTTCCTGATAAGTTGCACTAATTATATCGAATGGCTTCTGTTTGCTGCATGACAGGCTAATGACATCTTTGTCATTTAAATCTTTATTCTCAGTGTTGGGGATCCGGAATCATTTTCTCCAGTCTGGGTACGGATAAAATAAAACGTGTCGAGCGTATATCCGATTCCACATGCACTCTTCCGTGATGTGCTTCCACGATTGACTTCACAATCGCAAGACCGATGCCGCTGCCTTCTCCTTTTCGTTGTCTGGACGGATCCACCCGATAAAAACGGTCAAACAGCCTTGATAAATGCTCTTCAGGGATTGGTTTCCCCGGATTTTCAATCACAAGGTCAAAAAAGCTCCCCTGTTTTCTTATTGAGACGGTGATTGCCTGTCCCTCAGGGGTATAACGCAGGGCATTGGATAACAGATTATTGATCGCTCTTCTAAACATTTGTGGATCTCCCTCGACCAGACAGGGCATCCCGTTAAATTTGAGCGTGATATTGCGTTCTTCGGCCCAGGCTTCGAAAAACTCGAAGACTTTCATGACTTCCGCTCTGAGGTCAAACATGACCCTGTCAGGTATCAGCTGATTATTATCTGCCTGTGCCAGGAACAGCATATCGCTGACCATTTTGGTCATCCGGTTATACTCTTCAAGACTGGAATAGAGGACATCCTCAAGTTCCCTCTGTGTTCGATCCTGACTCAGTGCGATTTCAGTCTGCGTCACCAGATTGGTGATTGGCGTTCTGATCTCATGCGCGATATCGGCAGAGAAATTGGCCTGGCGGGTAAAGACATCCTCAATCTTTCCAATCATATGATTGAACGAGATAACCAGTTGCTCCAGCTCAATGGGAACGCGTGTCGGTTCCAGTCGCGCATCAAGATTCTCGGAGGTGATGTTTTTAATGGCATTGCTGACATTACGAAGGGGCAGGTGCCCCTGACGGACAGCGATTCGAATGATCAGAACAATCAACAGGCTTATCACGACGGCAATCGCAATCAGGTTCTTTTTCAGCGCATCGAGGTAATGGAGATGGAAATTAATGGATAGGCCAGTCAGCATGACATAGTTCTGCTGTTTGCCCTGAAATATCGCCTGACCAGAGGAGGCGATAATCCTGTATGTTTCCATCTTCATTTCGGACCCGGTATCCATCGGTCCCGCAGGATCCTCCACCGTCCAGAGAAAGACATCCCGTGCGCGGCTGTGCTCGCTAAAATCTGCTGAATTCACTGCCGGGCGTAGTGCCGCCCCCTGAGCTGAGCTAAAGAGCACTTCACCCCTGGGATTGAGGAGCAAAAGGGCAACGTTGCGGTAGCTGGCAATTGATTCCTTTATTTTGCTTATTTTTTTATCATCCGGATCCACCGGGGACTGCAGTATACGGTTCAGTGTGGTGCTGATTTGTTGAAGATCGCTGACATCCTGCTCGGCAAAATGATTTTCAACAGAATGCAGCATAAACCAGGTGAAGGCGATAAAAGCCAGTATCGTGGACAGGCTGATAAAAAAGGTCAGCCGCAGAGCGAGTGAGAAAGGGCGTCTGGAAGGTTTGCTATGCATCCGGGACCTCCAGCATGTAGCCCACGCCCCGGACTGTCTGGATCAGCTTTGTCTCGTAATCGTTGTCTATTTTAGCGCGGAGTCGCTTTACTGCGACATCGATCGCATTAGTGTCGCTGTCAAAATTCATGTCCCAGACCTGAGAGGCAATCAGGGAGCGGGGAAGAACCTCTCCCTGATGGCGAATGAAGAATTCCAGCAGGCTGAACTCTTTACTGGTGAGCACAATGCGGTTTCCGGCGCGACTGACTTTTCTGGATACGAGATCAATCGAGAGGTCAGCCACCTTAAACTGGCTTTCCGTGATCATCGTGTTTCCCCGCCTCAGAAGGGTTCTCACCCGGGCGAGCAGTTCGGCAAACGCAAAGGGTTTAACCAGATAATCGTCCGCACCCAGTTCCAGTCCTTTGACCCTATGTTCGATCGTGCCGAGGGCTGTCAGCAGTAAGACCGGCATACCCTTTCCGGCAGTGCGCAGCATGCGGATGATATCCCAGCCGTTCACATCAGGTAGCATGATATCCAGAATGACTAAATCATACTCGGCTGTCATGGCGAGATGATATCCGGTAAGACCATTATCAGCGTGATCCACTACGAACCCTGCCTCTGTAAGCCCTTTGCTGAGATATTCACCTGTTTTAATTTCGTCTTCGACGATCAATATTTTCATCTTGCTCCCCGGCTGGCTGCTAATGTCATTCTATTGCGCCCACGATCGTTATCAACGGATTACAGCAAAAATGACAACATTGTCATTATCCTGTCACTCGGCAAACAGAGAGCGTTAGGTAAAGTACCCCTATCAATACTCTGGACTTCATTTGA
The DNA here is from genome assembly GCF_031987975.1 of Pseudescherichia sp. Taxonomy (GTDB): domain Bacteria; phylum Pseudomonadota; class Gammaproteobacteria; order Enterobacterales; family Enterobacteriaceae; genus Pseudescherichia. The sequence continues at coordinate 5,613 of NZ_DALZYX010000016.1, forward strand.
ACCATTTACCAGGTCTGCCTGGACGAGAAGCGTTATGTTCAAATTAAAATTACTCAGCATTAGCACGATATTCATCCTGGCAGGCTGCGTGTCGCTTGCGCCTGAATATCAGCGGCCCGCAGCACCGGTACCCCAGCAGTTTTCACTGTCCCATAACAGCCTGACGCCAGCGGTAAATGGCTATCAGGATACGGGCTGGCGTAACTTTTTTGTCGATCCCCAGGTTACCCGGTTGATCGGTGAAGCTCTGACTAATAACCGTGATTTGAGAATGGCTGCCCTGAAGGTTGAAGAGGCCCGAGCCCAGTTCAACGTCACGGATGCAGATCGTTACCCCCAGCTGAATGCCTCATCCGGGATAACATACAGCGGTGGTCTGAAAGGTGACAAGCCGACCACACAGGAGTACGACGCGAGACTGGAGCTCAGCTATGAGCTCGATTTTTTCGGCAAACTTAAGAACATGAGTGATGCTGACCGCCAGAACTACTTTGCCAGCGAAGAAGCCCGTCGGGCCGTACACATCCTGCTGGTCTCCAACGTTTCACAGAGCTATTTCAGCCAGCAACTGGCGTACGAACAACTCCGTATTGCGCGGGAAACGCTGAAAAATTATGAACAGTCCTATGCTTTCGTTGAGCAACAGCTCGTGACCGGGAGTACGAACGTTCTGGCACTTGAACAGGCGAGAGGACAAATCGAAAGTACCCGCGCCGAAATAGCCAAACGAGAAGGCGATCTGGCTCAGGCAAACAATGCCCTGCAACTGGTGCTGGGAACGTACCGCGCACTTCCGTCAGAAAAAGGGATGAAAGGCGGGGAGATCGCACCAGTAAAATTGCCACCAAATCTATCTTCACAAATTTTGCTGCAGCGACCGGATATTATGGAAGCGGAATATCAGCTGAAAGCGGCTGATGCCAATATTGGCGCAGCGCGAGCGGCCTTTTTCCCCTCCATTACCCTGACCAGTGGTCTTTCCGCAAGCAGTACGGAGCTGTCAAGCCTGTTTACGTCAGGAAGTGGAATGTGGAATTTTATCCCTAAAATTGAAATTCCTATTTTTAATGCTGGCAGGAATAAAGCCAATCTGAAGCTGGCTGAAATTCGCCAGCAACAATCGGTGGTTAATTACGAACAAAAAATTCAGTCAGCCTTTAAGGATGTTTCCGACACGCTTGCGCTGCGCGACAGCCTTAGCCAGCAACTTGAGTCACAGCAGCGTTATCTTGATTCACTTCAGATAACTCTCCAGCGTGCCAGAGGATTATATGCAAGTGGTGCTGTCAGTTACATCGAAGTGCTGGATGCAGAACGTTCCCTCTTCGCTACGCAGCAAACCATTCTCGATCTTACCTATTCCCGACAGGTTAACGAAATTAATCTGTTTACCGCGCTGGGTGGCGGTTGGGTAGAGTAAATTTATTTAATTAATCAGGAAATTAAAAATGCGTAATTCACTTAAAGCCGTTTTATTTGGTGCCTTCTCTGTCATGTTTTCTGCCGGTCTTCATGCTGAAACACATCAGCATGGCGATATGAATGCTGCCAGTGATGCTTCGGTACAGCAGGTTATCAAGGGCACCGGTGTCGTTAAAGACATTGATATGAATAGTAAAAAGATTACCATTTCGCACGAAGCAATCCCTGCTGTGGGCTGGCCTGCAATGACCATGCGCTTCACTTTTGTTAATGCAGACGACGCTATCAATGCCCTGAAAACCGGCAACCATGTCGATTTCTCGTTTATTCAGCAGGGCAATATCTCCTTACTCAAAAGCATTAACGTTACGCAATCCTGATTATCAGTCCGGAGCGAATACATCCAGTGCGCCTGAACATTCATTAAGGGATTACTGTGAATGAATGATCGGGCGCATATGCCAGGTGTTTTGATTTTTCAGCGAGAAATTGTATGGCTTCTTTAAAGATAAAATATGCTGCAATAATTATCAGCAGCCTCATAGCAGGAGGGCTGATATCGGTTACTGCCTGGCAGTATGTAAACTCATCACAAAAAACAGTACAAACCGAACAAAAGGCACCGGAGCGAAAGGTACTTTTCTGGTATGACCCGATGAAACCGGATACCAAATTTGATAAACCCGGAAAATCTCCCTTTATGGATATGGACCTGGTGCCAAAATATGCTGATGAAAGCGGCGATAAAAGCAGTGGCGGGATCCGTATCGATCCAACGCAGGTTCAGAATCTGGGATTAAAAACGCAAAAAGTCACGCGAGGAATGCTGAATTATTCTCAGACAATCCCGGCTAATGTCAGTTACAACGAGTATCAGTTTGTCATTGTGCAGGCGCGCTCTGACGGTTTCGTCGAAAAAGTGTATCCCCTGACGATTGGCGATCATGTGAAGAAAGGCACTCCGCTTATCGATATCACCATTCCTGAATGGGTTGAGGCACAAAGTGAGTTCCTGCTGTTATCCGGTACAGGCGGTACGTCAACCCAGATAAAAGGGGTTCTGGAGCGACTTCGTCTAGCTGGTATGCCGGAAGAGGATATTCAAAGGCTGCGTTCAACCCGCACAATCCAGACCCGTTTTACCATTAAAGCACCTATTGATGGTGTCATTACTGCGTTTGACCTGCGCACCGGAATGAATATTTCGAAAGATAAAGTAGTGGCTCAGATTCAGGGGATGGACCCGGTCTGGATCAGCGCTGCAGTGCCAGAATCTATCGCATATCTGCTGAAAGATACGTCGCAGTTTGAAATTTCGGTACCGGCTTATCCGGATAAAACATTCCATGTCGAAAAATGGAACATTCTTCCCAGCGTGGATCAGACAACCCGTACGCTTCAGGTCCGTCTCCAGGTTTCTAATAAGGATGAGTTTCTCAAGCCGGGCATGAATGCCTATCTGAAACTGAATACCAAGAGCCAGGAGATGCTGCTGATACCAAGCCAGGCCGTTATCGATACCGGCAAAGAACAGCGCGTGATTACTGTTGATGATGAAGGCAAGTTTGTGCCGAAACAGATCCACGTTCTGCATGAATCACAGCAACAGTCCGGCATTGGCTCCGGCCTGAATGAAGGCGATACCGTGGTGGTCAGTGGCCTGTTCCTCATTGACTCCGAAGCCAATATTACGGGCGCGCTGGAACGTATGCGCCACCCTGAAAAAACAGAAAACAGTATGCCAGCAATGTCTGAGCAGCCTGTAAATATGCATTCAGGGCACTGAGGAGACGACGATGATTGAATGGATTATCCGGCGCTCTGTCGCCAACCGTTTCCTGGTCATGATGGGCGCACTGTTTCTCAGCATCTGGGGCACATGGACGATAATTAACACGCCGGTCGATGCGCTGCCTGACCTGTCAGATGTGCAGGTCATTATTAAAACCAGCTATCCCGGACAGGCCCCGCAGATTGTAGAAAACCAGGTCACCTATCCGCTTACCACCACCATGCTGTCCGTACCTGGCGCAAAAACCGTGCGTGGCTTTTCACAGTTCGGTGATTCGTATGTGTATGTCATTTTTGAAGACGGCACCGATCTGTACTGGGCCCGTTCGCGCGTGCTGGAATACCTGAATCAGGTTCAGGGCAAACTGCCTGCGGGTGTGAGCTCTGAAATCGGCCCGGACGCCACGGGAGTGGGCTGGATATTTGAATATGCCCTTGTCGATCGCAACGGAAAACACGACCTTTCAGAACTGCGCTCTCTGCAGGACTGGTTCCTGAAATTTGAGCTGAAAACCATCCCGAACGTGGCTGAGGTCGCTTCGGTTGGCGGCGTGGTGAAACAGTACCAGATTCAGGTCAATCCGGTAAAACTGTCCCAGTACGGTATCAGCCTGCCCGAAGTGAAACAGGCACTTGAATCGTCTAACCAGGAGGCCGGTGGCTCATCCGTTGAAATGGCCGAAGCGGAGTATATGGTCCGTGCCAGCGGTTATCTTCAGAGCATTGATGATTTTAATAACATCGTCCTGAAAACAGGTGAGAACGGCGTGCCGGTTTATCTGCGGGATGTTGCCCGCGTGCAGACCGGGCCCGAAATGAGGCGTGGTATTGCCGAGCTGAACGGCCAGGGAGAAGTCGCTGGCGGCGTGGTGATCCTGCGGTCGGGTAAAAATGCGCGCGACGTTATCACGGCAGTGAGGGATAAACTGGAGACGCTGAAGGCCAGCCTGCCGGAAGGCGTTGAAATCGTGACCACCTACGATCGCAGCCAGTTAATCGACCGGGCGATTGATAACCTCAGTTCCAAACTTCTGGAAGAGTTTATCGTGGTGGCCATCGTCTGTGCTCTGTTCCTGTGGCACGTACGTTCTGCCCTGGTGGCGATTATCTCTCTGCCGCTTGGCCTGTGTATCGCCTTTATCGTCATGCACTTCCAGGGACTGAACGCCAATATCATGTCGCTGGGAGGGATAGCGATTGCCGTCGGTGCGATGGTGGATGCCGCCATTGTGATGATTGAAAATGCGCACAAACGGCTTGAGGAGTGGGATCATCAGCATCCGGGTGAGCAGATTGACAACGCCACCCGCTGGAAGGTGATTACCGACGCCTCCGTGGAAGTGGGACCCGCGTTGTTCATTAGCCTGCTGATCATCACCCTGTCCTTTATTCCTATCTTTACCCTGGAAGGGCAGGAAGGTCGTCTGTTTGGCCCGCTGGCATTCACGAAAACGTACTCCATGGCGGGAGCGGCCGCACTGGCCATCATCGTCATTCCTATTCTGATGGGATTCTGGATCCGGGGGAAAATTCCTGCCGAGACAAGTAACCCCCTGAACCGGGTGCTGATCAAAGCGTATCATCCTTTGCTGCTGCGGGTCCTCCACTGGCCAAAAACAACCCTGCTGGTTGCGGCCTTGTCCATTTTCACGGTTATCTGGCCACTGAGTCAGGTGGGCGGTGAATTTCTGCCGAAGATTAACGAGGGCGATCTGCTGTATATGCCGTCGACCTTGCCTGGCGTCTCTCCGGCAGAAGCTGCAGCGCTCCTGCAGACAACAGACAAGTTAATCAAAAGCGTTCCTGAAGTGGCTTCTGTATTTGGCAAGACCGGTAAAGCAGAGACCGCAACGGATTCCGCGCCGCTCGAAATGGTGGAAACCACGATCCAGCTCAAACCTGAGGATCAGTGGCGTCCCGGCATGACAATTGACAAGATTATTGATGAACTCGACAGGACAGTCCGTTTACCGGGTCTGGCAAACCTCTGGGTGCCGCCTATCCGTAACCGTATTGATATGCTCTCAACCGGGATCAAAAGCCCGATAGGTATCAAAGTGTCCGGGACTGTTCTGTCCGATATCGACGCGACGGCGCAGAGTATCGAGGCGGTAGCCAAAACCGTGCCTGGCGTGGTGTCTGTCCTGGCTGAGCGACTTGAGGGCGGGCGCTACATCGATATCGATATCAACCGGGAGAAAGCCTCCCGCTACGGGATGACGGTAGGTGATGTCCAGCTGTTCGTCTCTTCAGCAATCGGAGGTGCTATGGTGGGTGAGACGGTTGAAGGGGTGGCCCGGTACCCTATTAACATTCGCTACCCGCAGGATTACCGGAACAGTCCGCAGGCGCTGAAACAGATGCCGATCCTGACCCCGATGAAGCAGCAGATCACGCTGGGCGATGTCGCGGATATTAACGTCGTTTCTGGACCAACCATGCTGAAAACCGAAAATGCCCGGCCAGCCAGCTGGATTTATGTTGATGCCCGCGGCAGGGACATGGTGTCGGTGGTTAACGACATTAAGACGGCCATCAGCGAGAAAGTGAAACTGAGACCGGGAACCAGTGTGGCATTCTCCGGACAGTTTGAACTGCTTGAGCATGCCAACAAGAAACTGAAGCTGATGGTGCCGATGACGGTGATGATCATTTTCATCCTGTTGTATCTGGCATTCCGCCGGGTTGACGAAGCCCTGCTGATCCTGATGAGCCTGCCGTTCGCCCTGGTTGGCGGAATATGGTTCCTGTACTGGCAGGGCTTCCATATGTCAGTGGCGACCGGAACCGGGTTTATCGCCCTGGCCGGGGTGGCAGCAGAGTTTGGCGTGGTCATGCTGATGTATCTGCGTCATGCCATTGAAGCGCACCCGGAATTGTCCCGTAAAGAGACGTTCACACCGGAAGGTCTTGATGAAGCCCTCTATCATGGTGCCGTACTGCGTGTCCGGCCGAAAGCCATGACCGTGGCGGTGATCATTGCGGGTCTGCTGCCAATACTCTGGGGAACCGGCGCAGGTTCAGAAGTCATGAGCCGTATTGCTGCGCCAATGATTGGTGGGATGATCACGGCTCCGCTGCTGTCCCTGTTCATTATTCCTGCCGCCTACAAATTAATCTGGCTGCGCAGACATAAAAAAAGCGTGTCATAACCCTGAAAGGGCGCCCCCAGTGGGCGTCCTTCTGCACTGATTCACCCTGACGTCAGGGTTTATATCGATAATATACAGAGGTGAGTATGAAAAAAGTGGTTCTAATGGCCCTGGCTCTCGGCCTGTCACTGCCTGCAATGGCGAGTGAAAAAGTCATTGATATGTACAAATCTGAAAACTGTGGCTGTTGTTCCCTGTGGGGCAAAGCGATGGAAAAAGACGGGTTCGAAGTGCGAACTCACGTCATGAATGATCAGGCGCTGTCAGCCCTGAAAGAAAAGCATGCTGTTCCTGCTGGACTACGAAGTTGTCATACCGCGGTTGTAGGTAATTTGATCATTGAAGGCCATGTGCCTGCGGCAACGATACATAAGGCCATGCAGTCTGGTTCGGGTATATACGGTCTCGCCACCCCCGGTATGCCAGCAGGAAGTCCGGGAATGGAGATGGGGGCCCGAAAAGAGGCTTACGATGTTATCGCATTCTCACCGGAGGGCAGTAAAAAAGTCTTCCAGCGAATCGAATAGTCAGCGGAACGGCTGATAACGGGACGCCGGCAGCAGGCACTCTTATGCCGGCGGCATTCGTGGTAATCGCATCCATGACATATCCTGAAGACAGAAAATGCTTCAGATATGCATAAGGAGAGTTACTGTGAAAAATGACAATGCAGTGGAACATAACAACCAGACTGCTTCTGAGCAGACATCATCCCCGGACGAGAGTCACGCATTGCATAAGGTGAGAGATCCCGTGTGCGGGATGGTCATCCTGCCTGACAAGGCGCACAGCAGCATTCGATACCAGGACCATCAGCTTTATTTCTGCTCCGCCAGCTGTGAGAGCAAATTTAAAGCCCATCCCGATCATTATTTTACCGAAGATGCCAGTGAACATCACCATCACCACGACCACCATGAAGTCAGCCCTGATAAGATAAAACAGTCTCACCGCCAGGCGGAGAAAGAGATTTCTGAAGGTGTGTGGACATGTCCGATGCATCCGGAGATACGCCGTAGTGGTCCCGGAAGCTGTCCTGTCTGTGGAATGGCACTGGAGCCGCTCGTAGCTACGGCATCCACGGGGACGAGTGATGAACTTCGCGACATGACAAGACGCTTCTGGCTGGGGTTGTTGCTGGCGTTTCCGGTTCTGATACTCGAAATGGGTTCTCATCTGTTTCCCGCTTTGAGGAATACAGTACCGCCACAGTACAACACATGGCTGCAGTTACTTCTGGCCTCTCCTGTCGTTTTGTGGTGTGGCTGGCCATTCTTCGCCCGGGCCGGAATGTCGTTACGTAACCGCTCCCTGAATATGTTTACCCTTGTTGCAATGGGGACCGGCGTAGCCTGGGTTTACAGCGTCATTGCAACCGTCTTCCCCTCCTGGTTTCCTGCATCGTTCAGAAACATGGATGGCCTGGTGGCCATTTATTTTGAAGCCGCAGCTGTTATTACGGTGCTTGTTCTGCTGGGACAGGTCCTTGAATTGCGGGCAAGGGAACAAACCTCAGGTGCCATTACTGCGCTTCTTAACCTTGCCCCCAAAACCGCCAGGCGGCTGGATCAAGACGGTCATGAAACGGATATTAATGCGGAAGATGTCCTGCCTGGCGATAAGCTCCGCATCAGACCTGGAGAGAGTATTCCGGTCGACGGTATCGTGGTCGAAGGCAAAACAACCGTTGATGAATCGATGGTGACCGGGGAATCTATGCCTGTTACCAAAACGGAGGGTGACCCTGTCATCGGGGGGACCATTAATCAGACAGGTAGTCTTATCATCCGTGCAGAGAAAGTCGGTGATGAAACGATGCTCTCACGAATTGTTCAGATGGTCGCTGATGCACAGCGTTCGCGGGCCCCCATCCAGAGAATGGCTGACAGCGTTTCAGGCTGGTTTGTTCCTCTGGTGATACTTATCGCGGTTGTTGCTTTCATGATCTGGTCTGTCTGGGGGCCCGAGCCCAGGATGGCGCACGGTCTCATTGCGGCTGTGTCGGTCCTGATTATTGCCTGTCCCTGCGCGCTGGGGCTGGCCACGCCGATGTCGATAATGGTGGGGGTGGGCAAAGGAGCCCAGGCCGGGGTGTTAATCAAGAATGCCGAAGCCCTTGAGCGTCTTGAAAAAGTGGACACGCTGGTTGTCGACAAAACAGGCACGCTCACGGAAGGTTCGCCGACGGTGACAGGGATTATCAGTCTCAATCCGGGTGGGGAAACATCTCTTTTGCGTGTAACGGCCGCAGTGGAAAAAGGCTCGCAGCATCCGCTGGGTATGGCAGTAGTTAAAGCAGCACAGGAAAAGGGGATCGCAATACCCGCAGTCACTCATTTCAATGCGCCGTCGGGTAAAGGTGTCTCAGGCGATGTCGAAGGTCAACGGGTTGTTATTGGTAATGAACTGGCTATGCAGGAAAACAGTATCGTTATTGATAATCAAAAGGCCGTTGCGGATACGTTGCGGATGGAAGGCGCTACCGTTATCTATGTGGCCACAGACGGGCACCTTGCAGGCCTGATAGCTATCTCGGATCCCGTGAAAGCAACCACGCCGGATGCGCTTAAAGCTTTGCGTCAGGCGGGGATCCGCATCGTTATGCTCACCGGGGATAACCAGCTTACCGCTGAAGCAGTCGCACGGAAACTGGGAATAGATGAGGTTGAAGCCGGGATTCTGCCGGATGGCAAAAAAGCAGTGATAACCCGACTGAAAGCGTCTGGCCATGTGGTTGCGATGGCCGGAGACGGTGTGAATGATGCCCCGGCGCTGGCAGCGGCTGACGTGGGTATAGCCATGGGAACGGGTACAGATGTGGCAATTGAAAGTGCCGGAGTCACCCTTCTCAAAGGCGACTTGATGATACTGAACAGGGCCCGTCATCTGTCAGAAATCACCATGAAAAATATCCGACAGAATCTGTTTTTTGCATTTATCTACAACGCACTTGGCGTGCCTGTGGCTGCAGGTCTGCTTTATCCTGTGTATGGAATACTGCTGTCGCCAGTTATTGCGGCGGCGGCCATGGCTCTTTCCTCCGTCAGCGTCATTGTGAATGCGTTGCGTCTGAAAAGTGTCAGGCTCGGGAAATAACACTGAGTGAAGGGGCTGTTACGAACAGAAGGAGTCCAGTATGAAAAGTACCACCTATGCGCTTATTGCTGTCGCCGCGATCGCGGCATTTGCCCTCCTGCGCGAACACTGGTCACATGTGGCAGGTTACTGGCCATATCTGTTATTGCTGGTCTGCCCGCTAATGCATCTTTTCCACGGCCACGGAGGGCATGGAGATCATCAACATCAAGGAAGTGAAAACGATAAAAAAAATTAATCCGGCAGACGGGGCCGCGTCGCGGCCCCGTTATCAGTCCAGGTATCGTTCGTAGTCTCTGGCATGCGCAAAGGCATGCTGTTCAAGTTTGTTATCAGCGGGTGCCGCTGCCCGGAACGCCAGTGAGTTAACAGGATTGTTATTGATGACCAGCTCGTAATGCAGATGAGGACCGGATGAACGTCCGCTGTTACCGGATAACGCAATAGCGTCTCCCCGGGTAACCCTGGCCCCTTTAGTAACGAGTATTTTATTGAGGTGGAGATAGCGAGTTTTAACACCGGCTTTTCCCGTTACTTCAACAAAATATCCCATGGTACTGTTGTATTCGGCCCGGGTGATTTTTCCGTCGATGACGCTGACTATTTTCGTGTTCATGGGCATGGAATAATCAATGCCATTATGGGGACTCACTTTTCCCGATACCGGGTTAAGTCTTGCAGGATTGAAAGGCGAACTGAGTCTTGCTGTGGCCGGTAACGGATAATCGAGACTGCCTTTCCCGGAAGTATCGGAAAGGTTATAGAACTTTTTATCTGATATACGATACGCCGTGTAATTAAATGAACCGGACGTAAATTTATAGGCCACGACACGTGATTTTCCCGCTTTCTTTTGCAGTACGAGTTTTAATGATTCATTTTTTTTCAAATGCCGCAGATTAAACCGGGAAGGCAAGGAGCGCTGAAGAGTAGCGATCTCGTTCGATTCCAGCCCCGAGCGGGTGGCTGAAAGGTAGGCATTTTCTTTTACGACATCGGTAGAATACATTTACTGGAATTCGCCGTTAGCATGAACACTGCGGCGTATGCTAGGGGTTTTCAGGAGGCGTGTCATCTGTCAGTTAATCGGGAGCACCGTTGATGGTCGTCATTTTTGTAACATATCTTGTTTCCCGTTTGCTCCTGAAGCTCTGGGAACTGTATGACCAGCCCGACGGTGATGATTAACGGGACTGAAACAGGTTACGGCAGAGCAATATGGGGCTCATGTCCTGCTACGTAACCCGTCAGTAAAGCCCTGCTGCGCACCTGACGCTAAGCACTAACCCGCCTGCAGTTACCTGGTCGAATACAGCCCGCGAAGCTTTCTTGCCTGCGTCTGATGTGCTTCCGCACCGGCATTATTGACCTGCTCATGCACGAGAGCGGCTTTTTCTCCGGCATTCAGTTCGTTAAAAGAAGAAGACGAGGTCTTTGAATTTGCATCACTGCCGGACAGCATTTTTTTATGTTCCTCAATCATTTTCTGATGCGCATAGGACGCGCTGTTGTTCATAAATGAATGAGCAACAATGGCCCTTTCATGTTCATTCATTTCAGAGAATGAGGGCGTGTTGTTTTTATTAACCCTGTCCGGTAAGTTTTCATGCGTCGAGGAATTCACATGACTGACGGCTGAGGCATTATTAACAAATCGATGTGCTTCATGGGCAATATCACTGGACTGAGCAAAAGCTGCCCCACAAAATAAAGCTGTAAACGCAGTGGTCGTGATTAATATATTCATGTGTAATTACCTTCTGAGGTACATAAAAGATGTCCTTATGATCATATATAAAAATAATCAACCTGTGGGGAAGATGACGTAAATGTAATACAGCTATGTACATTACACGATTGTAATGAATTTGTTTCTTAAGGTGTGCTAGATTCATTTCATTGTAGTGGATGAACCAGTAATTTAATTTAAATCGGTTCTCGAATTCTGTCAGTAACCATACTTTAAATAAGGGAATGCGCATGCTGTTGAAAACGTCTCGACGAACTTTCCTGAAGGGGTTAACCCTCTCTGGCGTAGCCGGAAGTCTTGGCGTATGGAGTTTCAATGCGCGTTCCAGTCTGAGCCTGCCAGTTGCCGCATCCCTGCAGGGTACTCAGTTTGACCTGACCATTGGTGAAACGGCCGTCAATATCACGGGCAGTGAGCGTCAGGCCAAAACAATCAATGGAGGCCTGCCGGGGCCCGTTCTTCGCTGGAAAGAAGGTGACACCATTACCCTGAAGGTCAAAAACCGTCTTAATGAACAGACGTCCATTCACTGGCACGGCATTATTCTTCCGGCCAATATGGATGGTGTTCCGGGGCTGAGTTTTATGGGCATAGAGCCTGATGATACCTACGTTTACACCTTTAAGGTTAAGCAGAACGGGACTTACTGGTACCACAGCCATTCCGGTCTGCAGGAACAGGAGGGGGTATACGGTGCCATTATCATCGATGCCAGGGAGCCAGAACCGTTTGCTTACGATCGTGAGCATGTGGTCATGTTGTCTGACTGGACCGATGAAAATCCTCACAGCCTGCTGAAAAAATTAAAAAAACAGTCGGATTACTACAATTTCAATAAACCAACCGTTGGCTCTTTTTTCCGCGACGTGAATACCAGGGGGCTGTCAGCCACCATTGCCGATCGGAAAATGTGGGCTGAAATGAAAATGAATCCGACTGACCTCGCGGATGTCAGTGGCTACACCTACACCTATCTCATGAACGGGCAGGCCCCGCTGAAAAACTGGACCGGACTGTTCCGTCCCGGTGAAAAGATACGCTTACGGTTTATCAACGGCTCGGCAATGACCTATTTCGATATCCGTATCCCCGGGCTGAAAATGACGGTCGTGGCTGCAGATGGCCAGTATGTAAACCCGGTTACCGTTGACGAATTCAGGATTGCCGTTGCCGAAACCTATGATGTCATTGTGGAGCCTCAGGGTGAGGCCTATACCATCTTCGCACAATCCATGGACAGGACCGGTTACGCTCGAGGGACACTGGCCACGAGAGAGGGGTTAAGTGCTGCCGTTCCCCCCCTCGATCCCCGTCCTCTGTTGACCATGGAAGACATGGGTATGGGGGGAATGGGACATGATATGGCAGGAATGGACCACAGCCAGATGGGAGGCATGGATAACAGCGGAGAGATGATGTCTATGGACGGTGCTGACCTTCCGGATAGCGGGACATCCTCCGCGCCCATGGATCACAGCAGCATGGCCGGTATGGATCATTCCCGGATGGCCGGAATGCCGGGTATGCAAAGTCATCCTGCGTCAGAAACGGATAACCCACTGGTTGATATGCAGGCGATGAGCGTCTCTCCGAAATTAAATGATCCGGGTATTGGTCTTCGAAATAACGGAAGAAAGGTTCTCACGTACGCGGATTTGAAAAGCCGCTTTGAGGATCCTGACGGACGTGAACCTGGCCGTACCATAGAACTGCATTTAACCGGCCACATGGAAAAGTTTGCCTGGTCATTTAACGGAATCAAGTTTTCAGATGCCGCACCGGTGCTGCTGAAATACGGTGAGCGGCTCAGGATCACGCTGATCAACGATACCATGATGACTCACCCCATTCACCTGCATGGTATGTGGAGCGATCTGGAAGATGAAAACGGTAATTTCATGGTTCGTAAACACACAATAGATGTTCCCCCTGGTACAAAACGCAGTTACAGAGTGACAGCAGATGCGCTTGGCCGCTGGGCGTATCACTGCCATTTGCTCTATCACATGGAAATGGGAATGTTTCGTGAAGTCCGGGTGGAGGAATGATGCGAATGAAGAGAAATTTGAAGGCCATACCTGTTCTGGTCGCCGGTTTGTTTACCTCACAGCTTTCTATTGCGGCGGGCTCCGTCTCTGCAGATCCCCACGCCGGGCACGACATGTCTGCCATGCAGATGCCAGCAGATGAGAATTTCACTGAGATGACGTCAATGGAGCCCATTGTAACTGAGAGCAGAACGCCAATTCCGCCTGTTACCGATGCCGACCGGAAGGCTGCATTCGGCAATTTACAGGGGCATGCGATTCACGACAGTGCGATTAATTATCTGGTTCTGCTGGATCAACTGGAATGGCAACGGTCGGATAACACCAACAATTTCAGCTGGAGTGTTAACAGCTGGATTGGAGGCGACACAGATCGGATTTGGCTAAAGAGTGAAGGTGAACGAAGCAATGGGGAAACGGAGGCGGCTGAAGCGCAGTTACTCTGGGGACATGCGGTTGGCCCATGGTGGGATTTGGTTGCGGGTGTCAGGCAGGATTTCAGACCTGCTTCTGCCCGGACCTGGGCTGCTGTCGGTTTTCAGGGGCTGGCACTCTATAATTTTGAGTCTGAAATTTCGGGTTTTGTCAGTAATGGCGGAAAAGCAGCCCTTCGTCTGGGAGGAGAATACGACGTTTTACTGACTAACCGGCTCATACTCCAGCCATCCTATGAGGTGAATTTCTACAGTCAGGATGATGAATCGCGGGGTCGCGGCAGGGGACTGACTGACACAGAGCTGGGGCTCCGGCTGCGCTATGAAATACGCCGTGAGTTTGCACCCTATATAGGCGTTTCCTGGAATCAACTTTACGGGAAAACATCCGATATGGCGAAAAGAGAAGGTGAGAAAGACCATCAGGTAGTATTCCTGGCGGGAGCCAGAATCTGGTTTTAACGCACTGATATAAAACACTCAACTAAACAGGTAAATAAAATGTCGATTTTAAATAAAGCCATTCTTACAGGTGGCCTCGTTATGGGCGTTGCTTTCTCTGCTATGGCCCATCCGGAATTAAAAAGCTCTGTGCCACAGGCTGATTCAGCCGTAGCGGCCCCGGAAAAGATTCAGCTTAATTTCTCGGAAAATCTGACCGTGAAATTCTCAGGTGCAAAATTAACGATGACGGGTATGAAAGGCATGTCATCACATTCTCCGATGCCGGTCGCGGCAAAAGTGGCGCCAGGCGCTGACCCTAAATCGATGGTCATTATTCCGCGAGAGCCTTTACCCGCTGGCACTTATCGTGTTGACTGGCGCGCGGTTTCTTCAGATACGCACCCTATTACCGGTAATTACACCTTTACAGTGAAGTAATATTATGAACGACCTGATTATGATTGTTATTCGTTTTCTTCTTTATCTGGATTTGATGGTAATATTTGGATTGCCATTTTTTCAGATATATGGAATAAGCGGTGTCAGACATGAAACCTATAACCTGACTAATTTCAGGTCGTTTATAACCTTTGCTGTTGTTACAGGCATCATTCTTACTGGCATTAATATGCTCCTGGTATCTAATGCCATGAGTGGAGTAACTGACCTCAGAGAATTATCCATCCATGTTATCGAGATGGTGATAGAAGAAACTGATGTGGGTATTAGCTGGATTGTCAGGCTCTGTGCCCTGTTTACCACACTCGGTGCTTTGTTCCTTTACACTAATAAGAGAGTATTGTCCTGCCTGCTGATGACGATGAGTGGGGGCGTGGCGCTGGCTACACTTGCCTGGGGAGGACACGCCGTTATGCATGACGGTCTGCATTACTATCTCCATTTACTGAGCGATCTGACCCATCTCGGCGCTGCAGGTGCCTGGACAGGTGCTCTGGTTGCATTTGCTATCCTGCTGATGCGCAGAAACGAGCATAATGCACAGAGCGTCATTGTGATATCTGACTCCCTGGCAAAATTTGCCACGGCAGGAACGGTGATTGTTGTAGCCCTGATCCTGAGTGCGCTGGTCAACTATCTGTATATTGCTGAGGGTAACTTAACTCCCTTATTCAACAGTTCCTGGGGGAGGATATTGCTTGCCAAGACGGCTCTGTTTGTTCTGATGCTTCTTCTGGCTGCAGCAAACCGGTTTCACCTGGGTCCCCGGCTTGAAGTTATGGTCAGGGAAGGGAATTATGATCGCAGCGTTGCCCTGATGCGAAACAGCATCCTGACAGAATTCGTTGTTGCGATTATCATTCTGGGCGCCGTAGCGTGGCTCGGAATGCTTGCTCCGTCTCAGGTCAGCTAGGGGACAGCCAAAGCTCATGCGTGAGATTTTTACTTTCATATCAGCGAGTTGACCATGCAGCGTATTTTAATCGTTGAAGACGAACAAAAAACAGGTCGTTACCTGCAGCAGGGACTGGTTGAGGAAGGCTATCAGGCCGATCTCTTTAATAATGGCCGCGATGGTCTCGGGGCCGCGTCGAAGGGACAGTATGATTTGATAATACTGGACGTGATGCTGCCTTTCCTCGACGGGTGGCAAATCATCAGCGCACTGAGGGAGTCCGGGCACGAAGAACCGGTCCTGTTTTTAACCGCAAAGGACAACGTGCGGGACAAAGTGAAAGGACTGGAGCTTGGCGCAGATGACTACCTGATTAAGCCCTTTGATTTTACGGAGCTGGTTGCACGTGTAAGAACCCTACTGCGCCGGGCACGCTCGCAGGCCGCAACAGTCTGCACCATCGCCGATATGACCGTTGATATGGTGCGCCGGACCGTGATCCGTTCGGGGAAGAAGATCCATCTCACCGGTAAAGAATACGTTCTGCTTGAGTTGCTGCTGCAACGCACCGGAGAAGTGTTACCCAGGAGTCTTATCTCGTCCCTGGTCTGGAACATGAATTTTGACAGTGATACGAATGTGATTGATGTCGCCGTGAGACGTCTGAGAAGTAAAATTGATGATGACTTTGAGCCAAAACTGATCCATACCGTTCGCGGTGCCGGATATGTCCTGGAGATCAGAGAAGAGTGAGGTTCAAAATTTCCCTGACCACACGCCTGAGCCTGATTTTTTCTGCGGTGATGCTTACGGTATGGTGGTTATCAAGTTTTATCCTGATTAGCACCCTTAATGGCTATTTCGATAATCAGGACCGCGATTTTCTGACAGGTAAACTTCAGCTCACCGAAGAGTTTCTTAAAACAGAGACGTTCAGGAACAAAACGGATATTAAGTCATTATCAGAAAAAATAAACGATGCGATGGTGGGGCACAATGGCTTATTCATTTCTATAAAAAACATGGAAAATGAAAAAATTGTTGAACTCTATGCCAAAAATTCTGTTGTTCCAGCGGTCCTGCTTAATAAGTCGGGTGATATTCTCGACTATATGATCCAGACGGAAGAAAATAACACCGTGTACCGCAGTATCTCGCGGCGGGTTGCCGTGACGCCGGAACAGGGTAAAAGCAAACATGTCATCATTACGGTTGCCACGGATACTGGGTATCACACCCTGTTTATGGACAAACTCAGTACCTGGCTGTTCTGGTTCAATATCGGTCTGGTCTTTATTTCTGTTTTTCTGGGCTGGCTGACCACACGTATTGGTCTGAAACCGCTACGGGAAATGACCAGTCTGGCTTCCTCCATGACCGTACACAGCCTGGATCAGCGTCTAAATCCCGATCTGGCTCCGCCGGAAATCTCTGAGACCATGCAGGAGTTCAATAATATGTTTGATCGCCTGGAGGGGGCATTCCGGAAACTGTCAGATTTCTCGTCTGACATCGCGCATGAGCTGCGCACACCAGTCAGTAATCTGATGATGCAGACGCAGTTTGCACTGGCTAAGGAAAGGGATGTTTCGCATTACCGCGAAATTTTATTCGCTAACCTGGAAGAACTGAAAAGGTTGTCACGAATGACCAGTGACATGCTTTTTCTGGCACGTTCAGAGCATGGTCTGCTGCGGCTGGATAAACATGATGTGGATCTGGCAGCCGAACTGAATGAATTACGTGAGTTGTTCGAGCCCCTGGCAGACGAAACAGGAAAGACAATCACGGTTGAAGGAGAGGGCGTTGTTGCCGGAGACAGCGATATGCTCCGACGTGCTTTCAGTAACCTGCTTTCCAATGCAATCAAGTATTCTCCCGATAACACCTGTACAGCGATACACCTTGAGCGTGACAGTGACTGTGTGAACGTGATGATTACGAATACGATATCCGGCCAGGTTCCCGCTAATCTGGAACGTTTGTTTGACCGGTTCTATCGCGCAGACTCATCAAGGTTCTACAACACGGAAGGCGCGGGGCTGGGATTATCAATTACAAGGTCGATCATTCATGCTCACGGCGGCGAGCTGTCAGCAGAACAGCAGGGGCGGGAAATTGTGTTCAGTGTGCGTCTGTTAATGGATTAATACCGTTATTCAGGAGAAACCCGGAAGGTGACAAAAATGTCATCGTTCAGTCACGCGATAAACAGAGGCGGTTTTTTATAATCAGCCATAAATCAGGACAGCGTGATAATTCAATCGCCCGGTTCCTAGGGAAGGTGCGAACAAGTTCCTGATATGAGATCATCATATTCATCCGGAGCGCATCCCAGAGGGACATCATGAGCCATCAACTCACCTTCGCCGATAGTGAATTCAGCACTAAGCGCCGTCAGACCCGAAAAGAGATTTTCCTCTCCCGCATGGAGCAGATTCTGCCATGGCAGAATATGACCGCTGTCATCGAGCCGTTTTATCCCAAGGCGGGCAATGGCCGACGGCCCTATCCGCTGGAGACCATGCTGCGTATTCACTGCATGCAGCATTGGTACAACCTGAGCGACGGTGCCATGGAAGATGCCCTGTACGAAATCGCCTCCATGCGCCTGTTTGCCCGATTATCCCTGGATAGCGCCCTGCCGGATCGCACCACCATCATGAATTTCCGCCACCTGCTCGAGCAGCATCAACTGGCCCGTCAATTGTTCAAGACCATCAATCGCTGGCTGGCCGAAGCAGGCGTCATGATGACCCAAGGCACTTTGGTGGATGCCACCATCATTGAGGCACCCAGCTCTACCAAGAACAAAGAGCAGCAACGCGATCCGGAGATGCATCAGACCAAGAAAGGCAATCAGTGGCACTTTGGCATGAAGGCCCACATTGGTGTCGATGCCAAGAGTGGCCTGACCCACAGCCTAGTCACCACCGCGGCCAACGAGCATGACCTCAATCAGCTGGGTAATCTGCTTCATGGAGAGGAGCAATTTGTCTCAGCCGATGCCGGCTACCAAGGAGCGCCACAGCGCGAGGAGCTGGCCGAGGTGGATGTGGACTGGCTGATCGCCGAGCGTCCCGGCAGGGTAAAAACCTTGAAGCAGCATCCGCGCAAGAACAAAACGGCCATCAACATCGAATACATGAAAGCCAGCATCCGTGCCAGGGGGGAGCACCCGTTTCGCATCATCAAGCGGCAGTTCGGCTTCGTGAAAGCCAGATACAAGGGGCTGCTGAAAAACGATAACCAACTGGCGATGTTATTCACCCTGGCCAACCTGTTTCGGGTGGACCAAATGATACGTCAGTGGGAGAGATCTCAGTAAAAACCGGAAATAACGCCAGAAATGGTGGAAAAAATAGCCTAAATAGGCTGATTCGATGTGTTTGCGGGAAAAAAATCGGCCCAGATCCGCGAAATTTTAATCAGCGAGTCAGCTTGGGAAGAAATGACCTGCTTATTCGCACCTTCCTTAGTTAGGATATAAGTCAGCGAAAATGTATAAATAATCTTAGCCGTAGGCTAGGGACTGTTATTAAAAAAAGTTAATGACAATATTGTGCCAGTTCGTCAGTTGACATGTTCACTATTTGCTCTGAAAATAGACAGGCTTACTTGTTGCTACATGCAACCAGCTAATGCTCCGGCAGTCTGAGAGGAGCGCCTTCGGGTGACTAGCAGCTAACGTTTCACCGGTCTGAGAGAAACACCTTCGGGTGACCGGAAAATCCTCGCAGCCTGAGAGAGGATACCTTCGGGTGGTAAATCCGTTTAACCTCTGGAAACGGATATCGCTGAACAGTGATTGAGGTCATTTCAACTTATCAGACAGTCAGAATGTTGTTTTTTCTGACTCCCCGACGGGAAACACTTCCCGGTCGGGCAGGTGTTTCCTTTTTTTATGGAGAAACACCATGTCTGTCATCTCTTTTGCGGTTTTCCCTGAACATCTCCTTACTCAGCTTCAGCAGTCTGCTGACGCAGCTGTCCGGAGATTGAAATCTTTCATTTATCTGCATCGCAACAGCAGCTGGTATGTCAACGGTTCGGGCAATTATGCCGTCCGTGCGCACATCACTTCTGTCAAAGACCAGGGCGTTAACGTCTTTCTTACCGTTCGTACAGGTTGCCACCGCGCCGAGTATGTTTTTCACCGCCTGCCGGTTTCCTTTCCTGAGGGAATAACAGGTCGTCGAAACGCATACCGCCATGCTTGCCGTCAGGCACAGCATCTGGCACACCTGCGCTACCGTTTTCTTTCCGGAGGGCATTCTCATGACTGAAGCACTGCACGATGTCACTTTCCGTATTCTGTCGATGTCTGAGACGCGACGGGATGTATGTCCCGCTCAGTATGGCCCCGTAAGTGGTGTTTTCATCCGGGCGAAATCCTCAGAGATAACGTCTCCTGTGGCGAACAGGTTTTTGTCGCACCGCTCGGTGATTGTGATCCGGCTGACCCCGAACTCTGTGTATGGTGTCAGTATTACGGATATTCTCCCCGGGTGGAGGCTGGCGACATACTGGATGGCGTGGCCGTTTCGGGCATAAATTCCGTAGATCCACTGTCGGTAGCTGCGTTGAAAAGCCTGCGCTTTAATCCTGAATATGTGTATCAGGAGCAATCTGATTCATATGCACTGAACTGATCGGTTGATGAACGCCGGTCAAAAAATGTTGTGGACCCTGACGGGGATATCTCTCCGTCGGAGGGAATATCCCGTTATTTACCTGAGGATATACCCATGCACACAGACGTTTATACGCTTAAAACTCCACTGGACACGCTCAGCTGGCTTTGCCTGCTTGAGAGTGAACTTCTGAGCATAAGGGCATTCCAGCGTCTCGATCTTCATACGGACCGGGATGAACCGAATGAACTGACGTTTCTGGAAGATTCCATCATTGGCACCGGCACAGCTTATGGCTGGTTTGTCTTTTTACTCGGGGAAGGCGATATTCCGCCTTTGCCTGATACGTCTAAAAATTTGCTCTTCACGCTGGACGAGCTGGGAAAAGAAATTAACCGGCCCTTCTGGGAGAAGGCCGTGGATGAAGGTATCCAGGATGCCCGGTGTGATCGGGCTATAGCGGCTCTCGAACGGATGTAACCAGCAGAAAGAACACACCCTGACGGGGATTTACTCCCGTCCGGGGGATAAATCCCCCCTTTTTTATTCGCGGAGGATTTATCGATGAAAAACCTGTTTTCTTCGCCGGCTTCCATGTCGGTTGTCTACACCATCGAGCACGTCAGCACGGTTCCGTTGCGACACTGGCATGCTTTCGTTCTGGCCGTCACAGAAACTTTCTGGCAACTGCCGGTGCGTCTGCGTCCGGGGAATACGTATCTGCCGTCGCTTAATCGCGCGGCTGACCTCTTTCCGGTTGCTGATGTCATGGCGTTTTGTGGCGACACAGGCGGCAGTGTCTGGCCGGTCAACATGACGATTGAGCGTGAGCGCAACCGCAATACGCTGAGTATCCAGGAGCTGGATTTTCAGCATCAGCCCTGCGATTTCTTTGCACGCATTGTGATGGTCCTGCTGCATAACCTGTGTCCGGGCAGCTTTCGGATACATTCTTCTGACGAAGGCCGCAGCTGGGCGTTACCGTTACGCTGGATTGAGCGACATCTCGGCCTGCCTGAGCAGCCGACGCTGACCGCGCCTCAGCCGGTACTGAAAACGCCGGTGCGTGGTGACGCGTTTGATTCCCTGCTGCTGCAGCTGCTCTGCGGTGGTGAGCGTGTGCTGAGCAACGACGACTGGAATGCGTTTACGGAGGCTGAATTTCAGCTGTATGAACTGAAGCGGGTCGCGGAAAAAACTGACGCGCTGTAAACAGTACTGACTTTAACCCCGTCGGGAGAGATCACTCCGGACGGGGCGGCTCTCCCGTTTTTAAAGGAGAGCCCCATGCTTTTTTTCGACAACAAAGACCTGACGAACGTCCTGCTGGCCGCCCGCATGCAGGGAGGTCAGCTTCACCTGGCAAAGGATGAGGGTGTTTATCTTATGCCGGCCACCGGTGCCTGGCAGGGCAACGATCCGGTGCCGCGTATTGCGTATGCCACAGGGTGTCACCCTCAGAAAAATGAGGACTGGTACGACACGGCACGCCTGCTTGCCGGCGGCGATGATTTCATTGAATCACTGTCGATAAGCGACGCGGTAGCCACCTCTGTACTGTCCGGCAGGACGGACCTGAGGATCCTGATTACCGACACACAGATACAGGTGCTCACCGCAGCGACTGACCGGGTGAAAGTCGCGCAGTACCGCCAGAAAGCCGATCAGCTTCTGGCGAGTGCAGTCTGTCACTTCAATGCCTGTGTCGGGCCTGATGAACTCTGCCGCTGGCGTGAAAACGCCGTGCGTCTGCTAAAGCAGGCGGCCTTCATCAGTTGTAAGCGGGCGAAGCCTGAAGATCATCAAACCTTTCTGAACGCCTGTGGCAGGCTGCAGGCCAGGTTATCGCAGGTGACCCCGCAGGGGGCGCTGCGAATAACCGGACGTTAACTCACCCCGGCAGGGACTTTTCCTGCCGGAAAGGTTCCTGCCTCTTTCTGAACCGAAGGAGGCCCGTATGGGACTGGATATTTTTCTCTACAGCCAGCACAGGCAGATCGTCGCAGTACCGGCACCGTATCATCCGGTGTATGAACTGAGCCGCGATTTTTCACTGATTACCTGGGTGGATAAGCATGTCGGTGAGGTGGAAAACGCGACCTGTCTGGAACTGTCACGCGAGCATATTCAGCAACTGAAAGAGAGGCTGGACTGTGCGATTGCGACATTTACAGAGGGGAATGAGGATAATCAGCTTCTTCAGCGCCGGCTGCAGTACGTTTTCACCCTGCGTGACAGGCTGGAAAGCCTGCTCAGTGATTTTGACTTTGAACATGAATACCTGTGGTTTTATGCCGCATGGTAACTGACTTCTGAATTTCCCGTCGACGGGCGTATCTCTGCGCCCGCCGGCGCAGGGGTATGCCTCTGATTAAAGGTATATCTCATGAAAAAAACGACTTCACACAAGGCGGCCCGCCGTCCGGCAAAACATACTGACCTTTATCGTCAGATCACCGACCGCATTGTTGTCGCTCTGGAAAACGGCGTCGCGCCCTGGCGTAAGCCGTGGCGCGCGGCTGCCGGCATCGGTCTGGCCGGTCTGCCCCTAAATGCCACAACCGGACGTCACTACAGCGGCGTGAATGTCCTGCTTCTCTGGATGTCAGCGGAAGAGCAGGGTTTTCGCAATAACCGCTGGATGACTTACCGGCAGGCGCAGCAGGCTGGCGGGCAGGTGCGTAAGGGTGAGAAAGCCACCCTGGCGGTGGTTTATAAGGACTGGACGAAGCAGGCGGAGGATCGCGAAGGCAACCGCCTTTATGACAGTGACGGTAAACCGCTGATGGAAACCGTGCCGATGCTTAAACCCCTGCAGCTGTTCAACGCTGAGCAGTGTGAGGGGTTGCCGGCAGAGGTTGCGGCTTCACCTGAGCAACCGCCGACGGTGGATGAGGACGGCATACTCAGCCCGGACGTGATGAACAGGGTGATCCGGATGTTTAACGCCACAGGGGTTAAACACCGGATGCTGCCTCAGAACCGGGCTTATTACCGTCCGCTGACGGATGAAATTGTGATGCCGGTGGCTGAGCAGTTTTTTACGGAGGCGGACTGCTGGTCCACGCTGCTGCATGAACTGGTACACAGTACCGGTCATGCGAAGCGACTTAACCGGGAGGGGATAACCTCCTCATCCCGCAAGTTCGGGGACCCGGTGTATGCCTTTGAGGAGCTCATCGCCGAAATGGGCAGTGCGTTTTTGTGTGCCCAACTCGGGGTATTCGGTGAGGTTCAGCACGACAGCTATGTGGACCACTGGCTGAAGGTGCTGAAATCTGACAAAAAGGCCCTGTTCCGCGCCTGCCGGCATGCCCGGGAAGCGTCGGAATATCTACTGGCACTGCCTGAAAGTCAGGCTGTGGCGGCGTAATTAACTTATCCGGTGGCGGTTATTCCGTAACTGTCGCCCTCCCGTGAGGACACCGCTCCTCACGGGGCTGTGTCCTCTTTTTTTTATGAAAGAGGAGTATTCACTATGTCCGAATGGTGTCATAACCGCCTGGAAATCACCGGTAAATCCGTCTGCATTGATGTCATGCTGCAGTGGATAAACGGAACTGACGTACCGCGTCACCGCCACGCAGTGCAGCAGAGCATACAGCTTTTTCTGGCTGGCGCGGCGGGGATACTCAAGCCGGTGCGCACAACGTCGTATCCGCCCTGTCAGGGGCTGGTCCGTGCAGGCACAGGGCTTTCCACTGCGGCCAATCAGGCGTTTGAAAGCTGGCTGGCGCTCCTGCTGAAGGATGCCATCCTCGATGCGGAAACCATCCGGGCCATTGACCGGCTGTATCACCAGTCAGGTCTGGGCGCGCTGAAATGGGAGAATATTCCCGACCCGGCACGTGAGGTTATGGCGGAGCTGATTGCCAGGCAATACACCGACTGGTTTGGTCTGGTCAGCGCCGGCGATGAGTCTGATGCCGCAACTGCCTGGGAGCGGCTCAGCCAGTATCCTGAACGCTCCCAGCCCTGCGATATGCTGGCCGTCATACCTACGCGGCTGGCAGCAGAGCTGAACGGTTCCGGAGGGCTGATGTCAGGCGTATCGACCACAACCAGCCTCTACTGCCGGCAGTACGGCATGGAGTGGCCTGCCGGGCACAATGTCAACTGGCAGCGGCATTCGCCAAACAGTCTTACGCTGCAGATGGATACGCCCTGGCTTCCGCCGTCAGGTGAGGTTGTCGGGGAAATTTCTGCGGTATTTGACTGCGAGGTGCGTCACAGCTACAGCGAGCCCGTGAGCGGGCTCAGCGGTTACGACTGCTATGACGGCGGCGAACATGTCGACGGACACAAAGGTGCGGCCGGCGCGTCTCAGCCCGGTCAGGTGCTTTATCTCGTCAGCGATGAGCCGGCGTTATCGACTCAGGAAGCAGCATCTTATCGTGAGGTCCGGGGGTAAAAGCCTGTTCCTCCGTTAACCCAGCCACGGCAATGCCGTGGCTTTTTACCCTCAGGGGACACGTCCCCTGGTCAGGGTGCGTGTTCCCTTTTTTTATGGAGAAGACGCATGCCTGGCATGATTAACCACGAAAAAGCCTTTGTTAAGTTGTTCAGTCAGACGGCCCGGTATCATCACCGGTTTAAAGTGTTTGAAGACTTCATCAGCTGCAGCGTCATCGCGCTGGAAAACCGGCTTCACTTCAGTGAAGCGCAGGAGCAAAAGTATCTGCGTATAGTCGGTGGATACGAAAAGGAGGACGTCACGCGCATGGCGCAGCTGCTGGCCCACGTTGTTAACGGGCTGGGTGAAGCGCCCGGGGACTTCCTTGGCCGCGTCTTTATGCAGCTGGAGCTGGGTGACAAATACAGGGGGCAGTTTTTCACGCCCTGGGACGTGGCCAGAATGATGGCGGCCATGCAGCTGGGCGACACTGAAGCGTTGTTCCGTGACAAACCCTTCATCACCCTGAGTGAACCTGCGTGCGGTGCCGGCTGCATGGTGCTGGCATTTGCTGATGTTCTGCAAAAGGCGGGGTGGCCACCGCACCGGTATCTGTGGGTATCCGCGACAGATATCGATCCGCTTGCGGCCGGAATGGCTTACATACAGCTGTCCCTGTGCGGGATTGCCGGCGAAGTGGTGGTAGGTAATACCCTGGCGAATGAACGACGCCGGATACTCTATACCCCCGGGCACTATCTCGGCGGCTGGCCTGTTCGTCTGGATCCACGGTACTTGCAGGCGGCATAATCACATCCACACGCTCCCGCCCGGGAGCGTTTTTTATTTCTGAAGCACGGTATCTGGTTTTTTATCGTAGTGAACTCTTCCCGCTGTCAGGCTGTTTTTTTTCACATCTGCTGCTGCGGGAGAACACAGTGACCTGGAAAACAACAGCCGAACAAAACGCCATCATCGAATGGAAGGGTAATCATCTTGTGGTAAATGCGTTTGCAGGCACAGGCAAAACCTCCACGTTAGTGAACTACGCTGAAGCCAACCCGGAAAGTAAGATGCTTTACCTTGCCTATAATCGCGCTGTGCGGGATGAGGCTGAACGCAAATTCCCCTATAACGTAGAGTGTAAAACGTCGCATCAGCTGGCATGGGCCCGTTTCGGCAGGCATTTCCGTGACCGGCTGACAGCCAGTCTGCGCATTACGGATGTGGCCCGCAAGCTCAATACCCGCCACTGGCCGCTGGCGCGGCTGGCGCTAAGCGGGCTGAACATGTTCCTCTGCAGTGCAGATACTGAGCCGGGGCTGATACATCTGCCGTCTGAGGATGATCGCCACGGTCTCGATGCCGGTAAAATTCTGGGGGCAATCCAAATCCTCTGGTATGAAATGAGCCGTACTGATTCAACCTTTCCCGTCACGCACGACACCTACCTTAAACTTTTCCAGCTTTCACATCCTGATTTATCAACACGCTGGGATACCATCCTTTTCGATGAGGCGCAGGACGCTAACCCGGTGACCAGTGCGTTTGTACTGAATCAGCCCTGCCGGGTCATCCTGGTCGGCGACCGCTACCAGCAGATTTACCGCTTTCGCGGGGCGGATAACGCGCTCAATGCCCCTCAGCTGGCGCAGGCAGACAAATTGTGGCTGACGGCGAGTTTTCGTTTTGGCCCTGAGGTCGCGCGTATGGCCAACATCCTGCTGGACCGTGCCGGTGAAGATAAACAGGTAACAGGCAACGGGGGGGAAGACAGTGTGGTGACCCGAATTCCGGAGGGAACTGAGCACATTGCTGTACTGAGCCGGACGGTATCCGGTGTGATTGGGAGTGCTTTAACGGCAAGTCTCATGGAGAAAAAGGTCTTCTGGGTCGGCGGGATTGAAGGCTACAAGACCGAAGAGCTTGAGGATCTGTACTGGTTCTCCGCCGATATGCCTGAAAAGATGCAGTCCCCGCGCTTCAGCCGGGACTACCGGGATTTTGACGAGTACTGCTCGATAGCCAAAGCCACGCAGGACGTGGAGATGAACCAGGCTATTCGCCTGCTCGATGACTTTTTCCCGCTCCCTCAAAAGCTGGCCATTATGCGCCGTCAGGTCGTCACTCATGAAAAAGAGGCTCAGGTCACGGTTTCAACCGCACACCGCAGCAAGGGGCTCGAATGGCCGGTGGTGATGCTGAGTGAGGATTTTACCGACATTACCGACCCGCTTCTTTCGCAGGATGAGCGGCAGGATGAGACCAACCTGCTGTACGTGGCTGTCACCCGGGCCAGAAGAACGCTCGTGCTTAACGAGTTGATGCGCTGGCTGAGCGATGAAGGCGGGAAAAACCGCGAGACGACGTACGAAACCGTACCGTCCGGAAATGGAGAGAGTGCCGACAGCCACGAAGAAACGGGAAAAACTTCTGAGAATGAGTAACTGGTTTTTTATGGTGAAGCGCGGGGAGTGTCACAACACTGGGCAGCCCTATACCAGGAGAAAATCATGCGCGACAGAATCAGGACTCTGAGGTTTCTGTTTTCAAAAGGTGAACCGGAACCAGCACGTCATGTATCCGCTTTCACACCTGCCGGCTACCACGCTCCGCGTACGGTCGATACGCTGTGCTGTAGCCCGTTGAGAAAAACCTGCCTGCAACAAATATGGGAAAACAGCTCACTTCCGGCGGATGTTTATCACCGGTTTTATATAACGCCACTGCATGGCTTACTGGCCAGGGTACAGAATGTGCCGGCAACACAGCAGGGAAGGTGGTCGCAGTCAGACGGCTTCGGGGACCTTACGCTGCAGTTCACAACCTGTGCGGTCAGACTGGCCAAAGGATACATGTTTCCACCCGGAGCTGCGCCAGAAGAGCAGGCAGAGCAAAACGTGATGTGGAATACGGTCATTTTCTGGTCTGCACTGTTCTGGCATTTGCCGCTCCTGGCGTCTCTGGAGGGGGAGCTGCTTGATGGTAAAAGCTGGCTTCCGGGAATAACCGTTCCGGACTCGCCTTATCGATTTCGCTTCCGGGAAGCTGACAACTCCTCAGCTTTTGCAGCGCTGGCAGCCGGACAACTTATGCCAGCGGAAGCGACAGGCTGGCTGGCAGAAAATCCCGAAGCTCTGGGCAATCTTGCCGGGGCCTTATGGAACCAGCATCCGGCAATGCCGTTGATCCGAAGCCTGATGAAACAAGCAGCTGAGAAAACAGAGTCTCCTCTGATGGAGAGGAAACCTGCGGAAATTTTAGGTTCTTATGCAGGTGAAATTCCAGTAAATACAGCCCTTTCAAATGAGGGGGGCGCTACGGTTTTACCTACAGATATGTTATCTGAACAAACAGCTCTGAGCGGGGCAACTGATCCATCTTCCCCTGAGATCTTTACACTTGCCACAGGTATTGATAACCCCACTCAGCTTAGTGATTCACCAGTTAAAAGCCGTGAAGAAAACGAAGCAGAAAGTGTTTTAAGCGAAATCGAAAAAAGTACTGGCTCTGACTCTCTGCCCTCTGAAGATGATGCTGATGCTCTCCTTTCTCTTTTCGACATGTCAGGAGATGCTAAAGCTTCAGAAAATGAAGGTGAGGTACAGGCAGGCGTGTCCGTTGTGATTGCAGAGGAACAGCAATCGTCAGAACCCCTTGAAAAGATAGAAGACCCCGCAAATGAAAAGGAACCGTCTGCAAAAGGAAACTCGGACTATTCTCAGGTTGCAATTGTTAACAAATGTGATGAAAGATCAGATTCCGTACCCGTAGCAGTCTCCGGTACTGACGTAGCGGAAGGAGAACAGTTTTTTGACTGGCTCCGGGAGGGACTCAATCGGGGAGATATTAGTTTTAATGGTAAAGCAGACAAAATCCATGTTATTGCCGGCTATGTCTTTTTACCCGTCCCCGGTATCTTTTTCGACTACCTTAAGGCCACTGGTTCGACTATTCAACGGGAAAGCATTCAGGCTTCTTTTGAGCGACTTAACCTGCATAAGCGTCGTGATAACAGGAGATTTTATTTTGCTCAGCTTTACGATACACCCGACAAGTCCGGGAGGTTCAAACGGGTAAAAGGCTACCTGGTGAAAAGCAGGCGGGTATACAGAAAGACCATCCCTCAGGACAGTCAGTTCATTTTGTTCCCCTGACCACAACGTCGGTCTGACATCTGGTGCGTTACTGTTACTAAGAGAGGAATGGAAAAAATGAACGAAAATAGTGCTGACTGGCTCTGGCAGGAACTTATGGATGAGTACTTTTTCTGTAAATCGCTGCGCGAAGATACCGAGTGGAGTTATAAGAAGGTTGTTCGTGGTTTCAGGAAGCATATCGGGGAAGCCTGTCCGCCTTACGGCATAACCAGTCGCGATGTGCTTGAGTGGCGAAGGCATGTGCTCAAGAAGCAGTGCCTTTCTGCACATACCTGGAACAATAAGGTCAGCCATATGCGTGCCCTGTATAATTTTGCCATCACTTCTCAACTGACGAACTTAAGTAAAAATCCCTTCAATGGCGTATCGGTCAAACAGGACAAGAAGCGTAAAAAAACGCTAACAAAAAACCAGATGACAAAAATCTGGCTAACTATGCAGCAATTTGCTTCTGAGCCCAGAACCGAATCTAAATGCGCTCTGAGGCCAGTATGGTACTGGCTGACTGTCCTGGACACCTTGCGTTACACTGGTATGCGGCAAAATCAACTGCTCCATATACGTCTAAAAGATGTGTCTCTTGACGATGGGTGGATTGAATTAAGAGCGGAAGGCAGTAAAACGTACCGGGAATGGCGGGTTCCCGTTGTCAGTCATTTACGACCGAGACTGGAAGCATTGCTTCAGCGTGCAAGGGACTGCGGTGCCGGCAATAATGATGCGCTTTTTCACTATGAGCGGTTTGTCTCTTCGCCTGCAGAAAGGGCGTCTCTTTCGGAAAAACCATCGCTGCAACCGTTACGCTCTTTTTTTCGTAGACTGTCAAAAGAGTGCGGATTTGATGTTTCTCCCCACCGGTTCAGGCACACCCTTGCCACGACACTGATGAGCTCGCCTGAACGAAACCTGCAGCTGGTTAAGGGATTGCTGGGGCACCGCAACGTGAGTACAACAATGGAATATGTTGATATCAGTATGGATATTGTGAGCCAGGCGCTGGAAAAGGAAATGGCACTTTACACCGATAAGGCTGAAGAGATGTTTTACAATGGTTGACATTCAGTCACGTCATTGTAATTATTCACAGTGATCGAGAAAAGGGAGCCTGTGTCAGCAGGCTCCCTAATCGAGAGGGTAACTTCTTGATGTATGCTGATGTGAGGATCAACATCAACAAGTACCACTCCCGTTAAACGCCCGTCAGTTTTCTCACCTCTGACCAGCGTGCTTCGAATAGTGGTGCCCGGAGGCGGAATCGAACCACCGACACGGGGATTTTCAATCCC
>NZ_DALZYX010000017.1:0-33324 GCF_031987975.1 Pseudescherichia sp.
CTGCCTGTCACGCAGGGGGTCGCGGGTTCGAGTCCCGTCCGTTCCGCCACTTATTATAAAATTAAGCCTGCTCATTTATAGCAGGCTTAATAGTAAGAAAATTTAGGGGCGTAGCTCAGTTGGTAGAGCACCGGTCTCCAAAACCGGGTGTCGCGAGTTCGAGTCTCTCCGCCCCTGCCATATTAGGATCCTTTGCTTAGGCAAAGGATTTTTTTTTACCTGTCGTTTATGCTTCCACCTGCTTCAAGCCTTCCTTCCTCTTATAAATACGATGCGTCCTTGCACCGTACCCTTGAATTATTCCATCACGCTCGTTTTTAAAAGATCTTTAATCTGGCTCTGTTTGTCACTGTTCTGTAACCAAATAGCATAAAGCGGGCGTGAAAGCGTCAGCGTATCTGCCACCATATGCAGATCGGGCTTGTCCTTAGCCCAGGAAACGGGCAGCCACGTGCAACCATCCAGCGATCCTAGCTGTTGGCGTGCAATTTCCGCTGAGCTGGTCGTCAGGAGCGGGATCTCATCGCTGGCAATAAGGCCCGACTCATGCTGCTGAAAATCCGGACCCCACTCCAGGCGCAGGTAGTTCAAGGCCGACTTCAGGCGCGACGGTACGGTACAGTAGAGGGCAAGGGCAAAATGTCCCAGCAGCTGACTACTGAACTCATCCATTTTTGGGGCCTCAGTTGTAATGAGTAGATCCAACTGCCGCTCATGCAGCTGTTTTACCAGCGATTGTCGCTGTGCAATACGAGCCTCAAATTGTAAGCTTTTATGTGTCTGATAGAGGCGACCTAGCCAGCCATTCAACATACACTCCCACAGCGATGCGCTTGCGCCAATAGAGAACTCATTGTGCTGTGAGCTGTGAGCTACCTCCTTGCGTGCTGCCTGCCAGGTATTCATTAGTGTCTCTGCGTAGGGCAGAAGTTTCTCACCCGCTACCGTAAGACGAATATTATTACGGTGACGGGTGAACAGGTTTACCCCGAGCTGATTCTCAAGCTGGCGAATACGAAAACTGACCGCTGATTGCGTCAGATAGAGCGCTTCTGCAGCGCGTCCAAAGTGACGAGTCCTGCTTACTTCCAGGAAAGTTTTTAGCAATTCCGTATCCACAGCTTTCTCCGCAAAATTATTTGTCGTTATGATTTAAATGTTTTGTTTTACACTCTGTCAAGCGTAACTAATACTCCGCGCCATAAATAGCTCGGCCAAAGAATTAGGAGTGTGTAGGATGGCGGAAAGCTTTACGACGACTAATCGTTTTTTCGACAACAAATACTACCCGCGCGGGTTCTCTCGTCATGGTGATTTCACCATCAAAGAGGCGCAGCTGCTGGAGCGGCACGGTTATGCTTTCAACGAACTCGATCTCGGCAAACGTGAGCCGGTGACCGAAGAAGAAGAGCTGTTTGTCGCCGTCTGCCGTGGTCAACGCGAGCCCGTCACCGAAGCGGAACGTGTCTGGAGTAAGTATATGACGCGCATTAAGCGTCCGAAACGCTTCCATACCCTCTCCGGTGGTAAGCCGCAGATGGAAGGTGCGGAAGATTACACCGAATCTGACGATTAAGATGCAGGGGCTACGGCCCCTTTTTTTATCCCATCATTTTCTGCAAATGAATGAACAGGCGGTCAATAGCGCGATAACCCAACGCCTCCTGTAGATGTTCTCTGCGTATTGTTTCACTCTCTTCCAGATCGGCAATCGTACGCGCCACCTTAAGCAGACGTTGCCATGCCCGTATCGATAACCCAAGCTGCGCAAGCGTCACTTCAAGCCAGTCGGCATCCTCAGACACCAGCTGACAGTATTCGCGCATAGCGGCGCTTTCAAGTTGTGCATTTAACCTCTGCTGCCGTCGGCACTGGATCGCCTGTGCCGCCAGCACGCGGGCGCGCACCGTCTCACTACGCTCGCTGCGGCTAGTGGTCTGCCGCAGTAGACCCGGCGGTGGGAGGGGGATCTCCAGAGAGAGATCGAAGCGATCGAGAAACGGTCCGGAGAGCTTACTTAGATAGCGCAGCGTCTGCTCTGGCGTTGCACGATTATGGTTTCCCTGATAATGACCGGTAGGGCTGGGATTCATCGCCGCTATGAGCTGAAAACGGGCAGGGTAGGTCACCTTGGCCCGCGTTCGCGAAATATGGATCTGTCCGGATTCCGTAGGTTCGCGAAGGGCATCAAGCACGCGCCGTTCAAACTCGGGCAGCTCATCCAGAAACAGAATGCCGTTATGCGCCAGCGAAATCTCACCCGGTCCGGGAATCGACCCACCGCCCACCATAGCGGTGAGGGAGGCGCTATGGTGTGGTGAACGGAAGGGCCTGCGACGCCACTGTTTTTTAAGCATGGCAGTATTAATCAGGCTAACGATTGCCGCGTTCTCCAGCGCCTCCTGATTGTTCAATGGCGGCAGCAGGCTACTCAGGCGGCTGGCCAGCATCGTTTTACCCGTGCCGGGAGGACCAATGAGTAGCAGATTATGTCCGCCCGCTGCGGTGATCTCCAACGCCCGTTTACCCTGTTCCTGACCAATCACGTCGCTAAGATCGTTGTCAGCTCTGGCAGCTTCTTCAGCTTCAGGTGCGGCCTCCCGCAGCTGATGCTTTCCTTCCAGGAAGGCGCATACCTCCTGGAGATGTCCCGCAATCAGGCTACGAGAGGCTTGGATTAGCCCGACCTCGGCTTCGTTATCTGCGGCAACGATAATTTGCCTGCCAGCGCTCACGGCTTCCTGAGCACTGGGGATCGCGCCGGGAACGCCACGCAGCGCGCCTGTAAGCGCGAGTTCGCCGACAAACTCATAGTGACTTAAGTGGGATGCATTAAGCTGCTCAGAGGCCGCCAGAAGCGCGATAGCGATAGGTAAATCATAGCGTCCTCCCTCCTTAGGCAGATCCGCAGGCGCAAGGTTAATGGTGATCTTCTTTGCCGGAAACGTATAGCCGCTGTTGATGATGGCGCTGCGCACGCGATCGCGGGCCTCCTTGACCGTGGTTTCCGGCAGCCCAACGATAGTAAGGCCGGGCAGTCCGGCGCTGATGTGCACCTCAACCGTAATGAGCGGCGCAGTGATACCTAACGCTGCGCGTGTATAAATAACCGACAGTGACATAGCTCCTCCTGTAACGGCAAGATTATGCTCAGACAGGGAGTTTTCCAGCAGCTACGTATTTGCATTTTTACGGCATGGGTTCAGCGCGATTTTCACCAGCGATGCAATGTGTGCCCAACGCTGGGAGCAGGTGCACAGTTATGAAAAATGGTTCGCAGGTGAATTATTTTCACTTAATCTTTTTGTTATATAAAACAATACGTTTTATGAATACCTGTCGTCTCTCCAATAAAAAACTTATAAAAAAATCTTGTGTCGTTAGTAAAAACTGTGATAACTCTTTAGGTATTCCTTCGAACAAGAAGCCAGAAAGTACAGAAAATGACAGCCCTTCTACGAGTGATTAGCCTGGTCGTGATTAGCGTGGTGGTGATTATTATCCCACCGTGCGGGGCTGCACTTGGACGAGGAAAGGCTTAAAAAACAAGCCTTAACGAACTAAGACCCCCGCACCGAAAGGTCCGGGGGTTTTTTTATGACCTTAAAACAATAACGAGGAGCAAAGAATGAGCTGTAGCACAAAATTCTGTTTCTCACGATTTACAACGGGGAACTGACTATGAATGGGGCACAATGGGTAGTACATGCATTGCGAGCGCAGGGAGTCGAAACGGTTTTCGGTTATCCGGGTGGCGCAATTATGCCGGTTTACGATGCGTTGTATGACGGCGGCGTGGAACACCTTCTGTGTCGCCATGAGCAGGGCGCGGCTATGGCGGCTATCGGTTATGCCCGCTCTACCGGCAAAACCGGCGTCTGTATCGCTACCTCGGGTCCCGGTGCCACCAACCTGATCACCGGCCTCGCCGATGCGTTGCTCGATTCCGTTCCCGTTGTCGCTATCACCGGCCAGGTTGCCTCGCCGTTTATTGGCACCGATGCGTTTCAGGAAGTGGACGTTCTCGGTTTGTCGCTGGCCTGCACCAAGCATAGTTTTCTGGTGCAGTCGCTGGAGGAGCTGCCGCGCGTAATGGCGGAAGCGTTCCAGGTGGCAAACTCAGGCCGTCCAGGTCCGGTGCTGGTTGATATTCCAAAAGATATTCAGATTGCCGTGGGCGAGCTGGAGCCGCATTTTTCTACCGTTGCAGATGATGATACGTTCCCGCATGCGGACGTTGCTGAGGCCCGCCAGATGCTGGCCCAGGCGCAGAAGCCGATGCTGTATGTCGGCGGTGGGGTGGGTATGGCGCAGGCCGTTCCAGCGCTGCGTGAATTTATCGCCGCGACCCAGATCCCTGCTACCTGCACGCTGAAAGGACTGGGAGCGGTCGAGGCGGACTATGCGTACTACTTAGGCATGCTGGGAATGCACGGCACTAAGGCGGCTAACCTGGCGGTGCAGGAGTGCGACCTGCTTATCGCTGTGGGGGCGCGCTTCGACGATCGGGTGACCGGCAAGCTGAACACCTTCGCACCGCATGCCAGCGTGATCCATATGGATATCGATCCGGCAGAGATGAATAAGCTGCGTCAGGCACACGTCGCGCTGCAGGGCGATCTCAATGCGCTGCTGCCCGCTTTACAGCAGCCGTTAGCGGTTGATGCATGGCGTCAGCATGCCGCGGAGATGCGCCGTGAATATGCGTGGCGTTACGATCACCCGGGCGAGGCTATCTACGCGCCGCTGCTGTTAAAACAGCTCTCTGACCGCAAGCCGCAGGATAGCGTCGTCACCACCGATGTGGGCCAGCATCAGATGTGGTCCGCGCAGCATATGACCTACAGCCGTCCGGAAAATTTCATCACCTCCAGCGGCTTAGGCACTATGGGCTTTGGTCTGCCTGCCGCCGTCGGTGCACAGGTAGCGCGCCCGGAGGATACCGTAATCTGTATCTCCGGTGACGGCTCCTTCATGATGAACGTGCAGGAGTTGGGCACCGTGAAGCGAAAGCAGCTGCCGCTGAAGATCGTCCTGCTGGATAACCAACGCTTAGGCATGGTTCGCCAGTGGCAGCAGCTCTTCTTCCAGGAGCGCTATAGCGAAACCACCCTGACCGATAACCCCGATTTCCTCATGCTGGCCCGCGCCTTCGGCATTCCCGGCCAGCACATCACCCGTAAAGACCAGGTTGAAGCGGCTCTCGACGCTATGCTCGCAAGCGAAGGGCCTTACCTGCTTCATGTCTCAATCGACGAACTTGAGAACGTCTGGCCCCTGGTGCCACCCGGTGCAAGCAACGCACAAATGCTGGAGAAATTATCATGATGCAACATCAGGTCGCCGTTCAGGCCCGCTTCAATCCGGAAACGTTAGAGCGTGTTTTACGCGTGGTTCGCCACCGTGGCTTTCAGATTTGCGCCATGAATATGGAAACCGCGACTGATGCGCAGAGCATAAATATTGAATTGACCGTTGCCAGCCCGCGCTCTGTCGAATTACTGTTTAGCCAGTTGAGCAAACTGGTCGACGTGGCGCGCGTCGAGATCCAACAACGTTCAACCCCAACACAACAAATCCGCGCCTGAGCGCAAAAGGAAGAAAAATGACGACGAAGAAAGCTGACTACATTTGGTTCAATGGCGAGATGGTTCCGTGGGGCGAAGCGAAAGTACACGTGATGTCCCATGCGTTGCACTACGGTACCTCCGTATTTGAAGGTATCCGCTGCTACGATTCGCACAAAGGGCCAGTGGTGTTCCGCCATCGCGAACACATGCAGCGTCTGCGTGATTCAGCAAAAATCTATCGTTTCCCGGTTTCACAAAGCGTTGATGAACTGATGGAAGCCTGCCGGGCGGTGATCCGCAAAAACAATCTGACCAGCGCCTATATTCGTCCGCTGGTGTTCGTGGGTGATGTCGGTATGGGCGTGAACCCGCCGGACGGCTACGGTACCGATGTGATCATCGCTGCCTTCCCGTGGGGTGCCTACCTGGGCGCGGAAGCGCTGGACCAGGGTATTGATGCGATGGTCTCCTCGTGGAACCGCGTTGCACCAAACACTATCCCGACCGCAGCGAAAGCGGGCGGTAACTACCTCTCCTCCCTGCTGGTGGGCAGCGAAGCACGTCGCCACGGCTATCAGGAGGGGATTGCGCTGGACGTTAACGGCTACATCTCTGAAGGCGCGGGTGAAAACCTGTTTGAAGTGAAAGACGGCATCCTGTTCACCCCGCCGTTCACCTCTTCTGCGCTGCCGGGCATCACCCGCGACGCCATCATCAAGCTGGCGAAAGATCTGGGTATCGAAGTGCGCGAGCAGGTGCTCTCCCGCGAGTCCCTCTACCTGGCCGATGAAGTGTTCATGTCAGGTACCGCCGCTGAGATCACTCCGGTGCGCAGCGTAGATGGGATCCAGGTTGGCGAAGGCCGCTGTGGCCCGGTAACCAAGCGCATCCAGCAAGCGTTCTTCGGCCTGTTCACCGGCGAAACCGAAGATAAGTACGGCTGGTTGGATCAGGTTAACCCATAAGCATAAATATGGGACGGCACGCACCGTCCCATTTATTAAATAGAGTTGGGAGTAAAAAGAGCATGCCTAAGTACCGTTCCGCTACCACCACCCACGGCCGTAACATGGCAGGTGCCCGCGCGCTGTGGCGCGCAACCGGGATGACCGACGCCGACTTCGGCAAGCCGATCATCGCCGTGGTGAACTCCTTCACCCAGTTCGTACCAGGCCACGTGCACCTGCGCGACCTGGGCAAGCTGGTTGCCGAGCAGATTGAAGCCTCCGGCGGCGTGGCAAAAGAGTTCAACACCATTGCGGTCGATGACGGTATCGCGATGGGCCACGGAGGCATGCTCTATTCACTGCCGTCTCGCGAGCTGATCGCCGACTCGGTGGAGTACATGGTCAACGCCCACTGCGCGGACGCCATGGTCTGTATCTCCAACTGCGATAAAATCACCCCGGGGATGTTGATGGCCTCACTGCGCCTGAACATTCCAGTTATTTTTGTCTCCGGCGGCCCGATGGAAGCCGGTAAAACCAAGCTTTCCGATAAGATCATCAAGCTCGACCTGGTCGATGCCATGATCCAGGGCGCGGACCCGAAAGTCTCCGACGAGCAGAGCGAGCAGGTTGAACGCTCCGCCTGCCCAACCTGCGGCTCCTGCTCCGGCATGTTCACCGCCAACTCCATGAACTGCCTGACCGAAGCGCTGGGTCTGTCGCAGCCGGGCAACGGCTCCCTGCTGGCGACCCACGCCGATCGTAAGCAGCTGTTCCTGAACGCGGGTAAACGCATCGTTGAGCTGACCAAACGCTACTACGAGCAGGATGATGAGAGTGCGCTGCCGCGCAACATCGCCAGCAAGGCGGCGTTTGAAAACGCCATGACGCTGGATATCGCTATGGGCGGCTCCACCAACACCGTTCTGCACCTGCTGGCGGCGGCCCAGGAAGCTGAGATTGACTTCACCATGACCGACATCGACAGGATGTCGCGCAAGGTGCCGCAGCTCTGTAAGGTTGCTCCCAGCACGCAGAAATACCATATGGAAGACGTGCACCGTGCCGGCGGCGTTTTAGGTATCCTCGGCGAGCTGGATCGCGCCGGGCTGATGAACCGTAACGTGAAGAACGTGCTGGGCCTAACGCTGCCGCAGACGCTGGAGCAGTACGATGTGATGCTGACCCAGGACGAAGCGGTGAAAAAGATGTTCCGCGCGGGTCCGGCGGGCATTCGTACCACCCAGGCATTCTCGCAGGATTGTCGCTGGGATACGCTGGATGACGATCGCGCTGAAGGCTGCATCCGCTCGCTGGAACACGCGTACAGCAAAGACGGTGGTCTGGCGGTACTGTACGGCAACTTTGCAGAAAATGGCTGTATCGTTAAAACCGCGGGTGTTGATGACTCTATCCTCAAATTTACCGGCCCGGCGAAAGTGTACGAAAGCCAGGACGATGCGGTCGAGGCGATTCTTGGCGGCAAAGTTGTCGCGGGCGACGTCGTAGTGATCCGCTACGAGGGGCCGAAAGGCGGACCGGGAATGCAGGAGATGCTCTACCCAACCACCTTCCTGAAATCAATGGGCCTCGGCAAAGCCTGTGCGCTGATCACTGACGGACGTTTCTCTGGCGGGACCTCTGGTCTCTCCATTGGCCACGTCTCTCCGGAAGCCGCCAGCGGCGGCAGCATCGCGCTGATTGAAGATGGCGATATGATTGCTATCGACATTCCAAACCGTGGCATCCAGCTGCAGGTGAGCGATCAGGAGCTGGCCGCACGCCGTGAGGCGCAGGAGGCACGCGGTGCGGCAGCATGGACACCAAAAGCGCGCGAGCGTCAGGTCTCCTTTGCATTACGTGCCTACGCCACCCTCGCGACCAGCGCAGACAAAGGCGCAGTACGCGATAAATCCAAACTGGGAGGCTAACCGTGGCCGAATCCCAACCCTTGTCCGCCGCCCCTGAGGGGGCGGAGTATCTGCGAGCGGTGCTGCGCGCGCCGGTCTATGAAGCGGTGCAGGTAACGCCGCTGCAAAAGATGGAGAAGCTCTCGTCGCGGCTGGATAACGTGATCCTGGTGAAGCGCGAAGACCGCCAGCCGGTACACAGCTTCAAGCTGCGCGGGGCCTACGCCATGATGGCCGGGCTGACCGAAGAGCAGAAGGCGCGAGGCGTGATTACCGCGTCAGCGGGCAACCATGCGCAGGGGGTGGCGTTCTCGGCCGCACGTCTCGGGCTGAAGGCGCTGATCGTCATGCCGGTAGCCACCGCCGATATCAAAGTCGATGCGGTACGCAACTTTGGCGGCGAAGTGCTGCTCTACGGGGCGAACTTCGATGAAGCGAAAGCGAAAGCCATCGAGCTGGCCCAGCAGCAGGGCTTTACCTGGGTACCGCCGTTCGATCACCCGATGGTGATTGCCGGACAGGGTACCCTGGCGCTGGAGCTGCTCCAGCAGGATGCGCACATCGACCGCGTCTTTGTACCGGTTGGTGGCGGCGGCCTGGCGGCCGGCGTGGCGGTGCTGATCAAGCAGCTGATGCCGCAGATCAAGGTGATTGCCGTGGAGGCGGAGGACTCCGCCTGCCTGAAGGCGGCGCTGGACGCCGGGCATCCGGTGGATCTGCCTCGGGTTGGGCTATTTGCCGAAGGGGTGGCGGTTAAACGCATTGGTGACGAGACCTTTCGCGTCTGTCGGGAGTACCTCGACGATATTATTACCGTCGACAGCGACGCGATCTGCGCCGCCATGAAGGATCTGTTCGAGGATGTGCGGGCGGTGGCGGAGCCTTCCGGCGCGCTGGCGCTGGCAGGCATGAAGAAATACATCGCCCAGCACAATATCCGCGGCGAGCGGCTGGCGCACGTACTCTCCGGCGCGAACGTCAACTTCCACGGCCTGCGCTACGTCTCCGAACGCTGCGAGCTGGGGGAGCAACGTGAAGCCCTGCTGGCGGTAACCATTCCTGAAGAGAAGGGCAGCTTCCTGAAGTTCTGCCAGCTGCTGGGCGGCCGCTCGGTGACCGAGTTCAACTACCGCTTTGCCGATGCCCACGACGCCTGCATCTTTGTCGGCGTGCGCCTGAGTCGCGGGCTGGAGGAGCGTAAAGAGATCCTCGCTCTGCTGAACGAGGGCGGCTACAGCGTGGTCGATCTCTCCGACGATGAGATGGCCAAGCTGCACGTGCGCTACATGGTGGGCGGTCGTCCGTCGAAGCCGCTGAAGGAGCGTCTCTACAGCTTTGAGTTCCCTGAATCGCCCGGCGCGCTGCTGAAGTTCCTGCATACGCTGGGCACCCACTGGAACATCTCCCTGTTCCACTATCGCAGCCACGGTACCGACTATGGCCGGGTGCTGGCCGCCTTTGAGCTGGGCGAGCACGAGCCGGATTTCGAAACCCGCCTGAGCGAACTGGGTTATTACTGTCATAACGAGAGCGACAACCCGGCTTTCCGCTTCTTCCTTGCCGGCTAAGGGTTCGGCAGGATCTCCCAGAACGCGCTAATCAGCGGCTCATGCAGCCGCTTTTTTTGTGCGCAGACGCCCAGTTCGAACGGTGTCTTCTCGTCGCTGCGCTCTAAAATCATCACGCGGTTGCGCACCGGCTCGGGGCTATTCTCCAGCACCACCTCCGGAATCAGCGCTACGCCGCAGCCGAGGGCCACCATCGAGACCATTGCCTCATGGCCGCCAACGGTGGCGTAGATCGACGGGTTGCTGATCTTCTGCCGCCGGAACCACAGCTCAATGCGTTTTCGCACCGGTCCCTGGTCGGCCATGATAAAGGGCACCGTTGTCCAGTCAGGCTCCGGCATCGAGACCTGGCTGCGCACCGGGCAGGGCAGCGCCGGGGCGATCAGCACCACCGCTAGATTCTCCAGCATCGAAAAGGCCACCGCACCGGGCAGCATCTCCGGCTTGCCCGCAATGGCCAGATCCGCCTCGCCGGTGATCACGCGCTCTACCGCATCGGCGGCGTCGCCGGTGGTGAGCTTGATCTCGACGGAGGGGTGTTCGGCGCGAAACCGGTCCAGGATCGGCGGTAGATGGCTGTAGGCCGCCGTCACCGAGCAGAACAGCCGCAGCTCGCCGGAGAGCGAGGGGCCCTTCTGGTCAATGGTGTGGCGCAGCTGCTGGTACTGGAGCAGGGTTTGCTGGGCGAAGGTTCGCAGCTCGTCACCCGCCTCGGTCAGGGTAACGGTGCGGTTGTCGCGCACAAACAGCGGCTGGCCGAGATCCTCTTCCAGCCGCTGGATCTGCCGCGAAAGCGTTGACGGGCTAACGTGCATCGCCCGCGCGCTGCGGCCAAAGTGGCGGCTCTCCGCCAGGTGGAGAAAGATTTTTAGATCGCGCAGATCCATATCCAGAGCCTCTGTTTTTACGTTGCAGAAAATGCAATGTCATATTGTGAATATATCAATTTCAGCAACACATTTCCTGTCATATAGTGGGTTCATTCTCGCGAGAACGCGAACCGAACAATAAGCACGACACAACATCACGAGGTATCACCATGGCTAACTACTTTAATACACTGAACCTGCGCCAGCAGCTGGCCCAGCTGGGTAAATGTCGCTTTATGGGACGCGATGAGTTCGCCGACGGCGCGAGCTACCTGCAGGGTAAAAAAGTGGTTATCGTCGGCTGTGGCGCTCAGGGTCTGAACCAGGGCCTGAACATGCGCGACTCCGGTCTGGATATCTCCTACGCGCTGCGTAAAGAGGCGATTGCTGAGAAGCGTGCTTCATGGCGTAAAGCGACCGAAAACGGTTTTAAAGTGGGCACCTATGAAGAGCTGATCCCGCAGGCGGACCTGGTAGTTAACCTGACGCCGGACAAGCAGCACTCTGACGTTGTGCGCACCGTACAGCCGCTGATGAAAGACGGCGCGGCGCTGGGCTACTCTCACGGCTTCAACATCGTGGAAGTAGGCGAGCAGATCCGCAAAGATATCACCGTGGTGATGGTCGCCCCGAAATGTCCGGGCACCGAAGTGCGTGAAGAGTACAAGCGTGGTTTCGGCGTGCCGACGCTGATCGCCGTGCACCCGGAGAACGATCCGAAAGGCGAAGGTATGGCGATTGCTAAAGCCTGGGCCGCCGCTACCGGTGGTCACCGTGCGGGCGTGCTGGAGTCCTCCTTCGTGGCGGAAGTGAAATCTGACCTGATGGGCGAGCAGACTATCCTCTGCGGTATGCTGCAGGCTGGCTCGCTGCTCTGCTTCGACAAGCTGGTGGAAGAGGGTACCGATCCGGCCTATGCCGAAAAACTGATTCAGTTCGGCTGGGAAACCATCACCGAAGCGCTGAAGCAGGGCGGTATCACTCTGATGATGGACCGTCTCTCTAACCCGGCGAAGCTGCGTGCTTACGCGCTCTCCGAGCAGCTGAAAGAGATCATGGCTCCGCTGTTCCAGAAGCATATGGATGACATCATCTCCGGTGAGTTCTCCTCCGGCATGATGGCCGACTGGGCCAACGACGATAAGAACCTGCTGACCTGGCGCGAAGAGACCGGTAAAACCGCGTTTGAGACCGCGCCGCAGTTTGACGGTAAAATCAGCGAGCAGGAGTACTTCGATAAAGGTGTACTGATGATTGCGATGGTGAAAGCGGGCGTTGAGCTGGCATTCGAAACCATGGTCGATTCCGGCATCATTGAAGAGTCCGCCTACTATGAGTCGCTGCACGAGCTGCCGCTGATCGCCAACACCATCGCACGTAAGCGTCTGTATGAGATGAACGTGGTTATCTCCGATACCGCCGAGTACGGCAACTACCTCTTCTCCTACGCCTGCGTACCGCTGCTGAAAGAGTTCATGACCACCCTGCAGGCGGGGGATCTGGGCAAAGCGGTAGAGGGCACGGCAGTAGACAATGCCCAGCTGCGCGACGTGAACGAAGCGATCCGCAGCCACGAGATCGAGAAAGTAGGCCAGAAGCTGCGCGGCTATATGACCGATATGAAGCGTATCGCCGTCGCCGGCTGATAAAACTCCGACAAAGAGATGTAGGCCCGGTAAGCGCTAGCGCCACCGGGCTTTTTTATTAGTTACGGTACAGCACCTTAATGATGTGGTAACCAAACTGGGTGTGGAGCGGGCCGGTTGGCTCCAGCACCGGGCAGGAGAAGACAACCTTATCGAAAGCCGGCACCATCTGGCCCTGGCGAAATTCACCCAGGTGACCGCCCTTCTTGCCTGACGGGCAGGTAGAGTGTTTCTTCGCCAGCTTCTCGAAGTCGCCGCCGTTTTTGATCTGCTCCAGAAGATCCAGAGCCAGTTTCTCTTCTTTAACAAGGATATGCATTGCTGCCGCTGTTTTTGCCATGATCGTGCCTTGAGTGGGGTGGTTTAGGCTGGCTATACTACCACGCGTTTTTTCTCCTCTCCCGACTTTCATTGAGTGATCCCATGCGTCTAAATCCAGGGCAACAGCAAGCCGTCGAATTTGTCACCGGACCCTGCCTGGTACTGGCAGGGGCTGGATCCGGTAAAACCCGCGTCATT
Organism: Pseudescherichia sp.; assembly: GCF_031987975.1. Lineage (GTDB taxonomy): Bacteria > Pseudomonadota > Gammaproteobacteria > Enterobacterales > Enterobacteriaceae > Pseudescherichia. The sequence goes on from NZ_DALZYX010000017.1 coordinate 13,030, forward strand.
ACCAACAAGATAGCGCACCTGATCCGCGGCTGCGGCTACCAGGCCCGGCATATTGCGGCGGTGACCTTTACCAACAAAGCCGCACGTGAGATGAAAGAGCGCGTGGGCCAGACGCTGGGGCGCAAAGAGGCCCGCGGCCTGATGATCTCCACCTTCCACACCCTGGGGCTGGATATCATCAAGCGCGAGTACGCCGCGCTGGGCATGAAATCTAACTTTTCGCTCTTTGACGATACCGATCAGGTAGCGCTGCTTAAGGATCTGACCGAAGGGCTGATCGAAGAAGACAAAACGATCCTTCAGCAGCTGATCTCGACGATCTCCAACTGGAAAAACGATCTTATGACACCGGCCCAGGCGGCAGCGCAGGCAAAGGGTAAGCGGGATCGTATCTTCGCCCACTGCTACAGCCTGTACGACGCCCATATGAAGGCCTGTAACGTGCTGGACTTCGATGACCTGATCCTGCTCCCGACGCTGCTGCTCCAGCGTAACGAAGAGGTGCGTGAGCGCTGGCAGAACAAGATCCGCTACCTGCTGGTGGATGAGTATCAGGATACCAACACCAGCCAGTACGAGCTGGTTAAGCTGCTGGTGGGGGCGCGGGCGCGCTTTACGGTGGTAGGCGATGACGACCAGTCGATCTACTCCTGGCGCGGGGCGCGTCCGCAGAACCTGGTCCTGCTCAGCCAGGATTTCCCGGCGCTGCAGGTGATCAAACTGGAGCAGAACTACCGTTCGTCGGGGCGCATCCTGAAGGCGGCCAATATTCTGATCGCCAATAACCCACACGTTTTTGAAAAAAAGCTCTTTTCAGAGCTGGGCTACGGGCCGGAGCTGAAGGTGCTCAGCGCCAACCATGAAGATCATGAGGCCGAACGCGTGACGGGCGAGCTGATTGCGCACCACTTTATCAATAAGACCCAGTACAAAGATTATGCCATTCTCTATCGCGGTAACCATCAGTCGCGAGTGTTTGAAAAGTTCCTGATGCAGAACCGTATTCCGTACCGTATCTCGGGCGGCACGTCGTTCTTCTCGCGTCCGGAGATCAAGGATCTCCTGGCCTACCTGCGGGTACTGACTAATCCGGACGACGACAGCGCCTTCCTGCGCATCGTTAACACGCCGAAGCGAGAGATCGGCCCGGCGACGTTGCAAAAGCTGGGCGAGTGGGCCAACTCGCGTAATAAAGGGCTGTTTGCCGCCAGCTTCGACATGGGTCTCACCCAGACGCTGAGCGGGCGCGGGTATGAGTCCCTGACCCGCTTTACCCACTGGCTAAGCGAGGTACAGCGTCTCTCTGAACGGGAGCCGATTGCCGCAGTGCGCGATCTGATCCACGGTATCGACTATGAATCCTGGCTCTATGAGACCTCCCCCAGCCCGAAAGCGGCTGAGATGCGGATGAAAAACGTCAACACGCTCTTTAGCTGGATGACCGAGATGCTGGAAGGTTCAGAGATCGACGAGCCGATGACGCTCACTCAGGTGGTGACGCGCTTTACGCTGCGCGACATGATGGAGCGGGGGGAAAGCGACGAGGACTCGGATCAGGTTCAGCTCATGACCCTGCACGCCTCCAAGGGGCTGGAGTTTCCCTACGTCTTCCTGGTTGGTATGGAAGAGGGGCTGCTGCCGCATCAGAGCAGCATCGACGAAGAAAATATCGACGAGGAGCGTCGGCTGGCCTACGTAGGCATCACCCGGGCGCAGAAGGAGCTGAACTTTACCCTGTGTAAAGAGCGCCGTCAGTATGGCGAGCTGGTACGACCCGAGCCGAGCCGTTTTCTGCTGGAGCTACCCCAGGACGATCTTATCTGGGAGCAAGAGCGCAAGGTAATAAGTGCAGAAGAGCGGATGCATAAAGGGCAGGCGAGTATCGCGAATATTCGCGCAATGATGGCGAAAGCTAAAGCTAAATAGTAATGGAACCGGTAGGTCGGGTAAGCGCAGCGCCACCCGGCACAACCGACTAGTTGACCGCCAGCGCCCAGTGGACGTAGCTCTGCCACTGGCACTCCTGGCTCAGCATCTCAGCTCCCAGCGGATGCGTTGCCAGCCAGCTCTCCGGCAGGGTTAGCGTTAGCACTTCACCGCTGGCAGCCAGCGAGACTTCGGGTAAAAACTCATCCCGGCGGCGGCTGGCAAAGATAATCGCCAGGCGCAGCAGACGACAGAGGTGCTCCGCCGTACGCGGCGGCACGGCATTTTGCTGATGCAGGGAGGAGAGATCGACCGGGTTGGTCTGGTTGAGCAGCAGCGTGGCCAGCAGCTTCTTCTGCGCCGGGGTAAAGCCGGGCAGATCCAGGTTACGCACCAGATAGGCAGCGTGCTGGGAAGCGTGCTTAAAATCGACGCTCAGGCCAATTTCATGCAGATAACAGGCGCTAAGCAGCAGCTCGCGGCTTAACGGCTCCAGCTGCCATTCACTCTGAACCTGCTCCGCAAAGCGGGAGGCAAGCTGGGCCACGCGCTGGGCCTGGCCAGAATCCACCATAAAGCGGCGCTGAAGATTGCGCAGCGTGCGGCTGCGAATATCGTGATCGACGGGCAGATGCAGCATGCCGTAGACCAGGCCTTCACGCAGCGCGCCGCCGGCCAGGGTCATGCCCTGAACCTCCAATTCGCTAAAGATGGCGATGAGGATCGCCAGCCCGCTCGGGAAGACCAGCGCCCGTTCAAGCGTCAGCCCTTCAATCTCCAGCTCTTCCAGCCGACCGCATTGAATAGCGCGCTGCTTTAGCTGCTGCAGTTTGGCAAGGGTGATGCACTCATCCATGCCCTGCGCCATCATAATCTCCTGCAATGCCTGAACGGTGCCGGAGGCACCGACGCAGATTTTCCAGCCGTGACGACGCAGCTCATCGGCCACCGGGAGCAGAACCTCCCGCGCCGCCTTCTCTGCTGCATCGAAATTTTCCTGGGCCAGATTGCGATCGGCAAAGAAGCGCTCAAGCCAGGTGACACAGCCCATCGACAGGCTAAAGAGTGAAGTAGCGTGCGCACCGGTGCCGGTCACCAGCTCGGTGCTGGCGCCGCCAATATCGACCACCAGGCGGCGATCGTCCCCGCCGGTCGTGTGGGCCACGCCCTGATAGATCAAGCGCGCCTCATCTTCACCGCTAATCACCTGGACAGCCGTACCTAAAATCTCCTGCGCGGTGGCAAGGAACTGCTCGGCGTTAACGGCCAGGCGCAGGGTCGCAGTGGCGACCACCCGGATCTGCATCGGCGGAATATCCTGCAGCCGTTCAGCAAACAGGCGCAGGCACTGCCAGCCGCGCGCCATGGCGTCCGGGGAGAGCCGGTTATCGCGATCCAGCCCTGCCGCCAGACGGACTTTACGTTTGATGCGGGTCAGGGTCTGTATACTCCCCGCCACCTCGCGCACAACCAGCATATGAAAACTGTTCGAACCTAAATCAATAGCGGCATAGAGCGAGTTAGAGGTGAGCATAGGAGATTAACCTGAACGACGTCTGTTACGTGGCGCACCACCACCGGTACGGCGCGGGCCGTTGCCCGGACGAGTACGCGGCAGGCGCTTCGGCGGCGGCAGCTCGCTGAGCAGCGCATCCGGATTGTATTTACTGACCGGAATCGAGTGATCGATATAGGTCTCAATCGCCGGCAGGTTCAGGGCATACTCTTCACAGGCAAGGCTGATGGAGTGCCCACTTGCGCCCGCGCGACCGGTACGGCCGATACGGTGGACGTAGTCTTCGCAGTCATCCGGCAGATCGTAGTTAAAGACGTGAGTCACGGCAGGAATATGCAGGCCGCGGGCAGCAACGTCGGTCGCTACAAGGATGTCGAGATCGCCACGGGTAAACTCTTCGAGGATCCGCAGGCGTTTTTTCTGCGCCACGTCGCCGGTCAACAGCCCAACGCGGTGGCCATCGGCAGCCAGGTGGCCCCAGATATCCTCACAGCGGTGCTTGGTGTTGGCGAAGACGATAGCGCGATCCGGCCACTCTTCTTCGATCAGCGTCTGCAGGAGACGCATTTTCTCTTCGTTAGACGGATAGAAAAGCTCTTCTTTAATACGGTGGCCGGTTTTCTGTTCCGGTTCCACTTCCACATACTCGGCGTTGTTCATCTGCTCAAACGCCAGCTCACGCACGCGGTAAGAGAGCGTCGCGGAGAAGAGCATGTTCAGGCGCTGGTTTGTCGCAGGCATGCGACGGAACAGCCAGCGGATGTCTTTAATAAAGCCGAGATCGTACATGCGATCGGCTTCGTCCAGCACCACGACCTGGATCGCGCCCAGGTTGATATGGTTCTGTTTTGCGTAATCGATCAGGCGGCCGGTGGTGCCGATAAGGATATCAACGCCGCTCTCCAGCACCTTAAGCTGTTTGTCATAGCCGTCGCCGCCGTAGGCGAGGCCCAGTTTCAGGCCGGTAGTCTGTGCCAGCGGCTCAGCATCGGCATGAATTTGCACCGCCAGCTCACGGGTTGGAGCCATGATCAGCGCGCGCGGTTGGTTCACCTTGCGGTCTTCGATCGCCGGGTGAGAGAGAAGATAATGAAACGTTGACGTCAGGAACGCCATCGTTTTGCCGGTACCGGTTTGCGCCTGTCCCGCAACATCACGACCCGCCAGCGTTAGCGGAAGGGCCAGTGCCTGAATGGGTGTACAGTTATGAAATCCTTTATTTTCAAGGGCTTCAATCACCTTCGGGTGCAGGGCGAAGTCGGAAAACTTCTGTTCTGTTAAATGTGTTTTGCTCATAGTGTGGTAGAATATCAGTTTACTATTGCTTTACGAAAGCACATCCGTTCAAATAAACGGGGTGAAATAACGTCAACCTTTAGCCAGGCTATGCTACAGACCTTAATAAGGTAGACATAATCCTGTGGAGTAAATATGAGCGATAAAATTATTCACCTGACCGACGACAGTTTTGACACGGACGTACTCAAAGCGGAAGGGCTGACCCTCGTCGATTTCTGGGCAGAGTGGTGTGGTCCGTGCAAAATGATCGCCCCGATTCTGGATGAGATCGCTGACGAGTACCAGGGCAAACTGACCGTGGCTAAGCTGAACATTGACCAGAACCCGGGCACCGCGCCGAAATACGGCATCCGTGGTATCCCGACCCTGCTGCTGTTCAAAAACGGCGAAGTGGCGGCGACTAAAGTGGGTGCACTGTCCAAAGGGCAGCTGAAAGAGTTCCTTGACGCTAACCTGGCGTAAAGGCTCTAACCGTCTGGCGTCTGGCACTCCTAATTTTAGTGGATTGCTGGACGCCCGGCGTTAGTCGTGCTAAGTTAGTTTTGACTTCGAAATAAACATATCTTTGTGATTTGAACCTTGTCAGTTTGAATCATGTTGTACCCGATGCTTCCCGCCAGCCACAGCGCCGCGAGAGAAGCAGATAGATTCCGGGCTTGTCACTCAATCCGTCTTGTCGTTTCAGTTCTGTGTTCTTCCTGTAAGCAGACAGCGAACAGACATGAGTTGATGGCCGCTAACAGGCATGGATGATCCTGCCATACCATTCACAAATTAAGTTCGAGATTTACCCCGAGTTTAAGAACCCACACCACTATGAATCTTACCGAATTAAAGAATACGCCGGTTTCTGAGCTGATTACTCTCGGCGAAAATATGGGTCTGGAAAACCAGGCTCGTATGCGCAAGCAGGACATCATTTTCGCCATCCTGAAGCAGCATGCTAAGAGTGGCGAAGATATCTTTGGCGACGGTGTGTTAGAGATATTGCAGGACGGATTTGGTTTCCTCCGCTCCGCAGACAGCTCCTACCTCGCCGGTCCTGATGACATCTACGTATCCCCTAGCCAAATCCGCCGTTTCAACCTCCGCACTGGTGACACCATTTCAGGTAAGATTCGTCCTCCGAAAGAGGGTGAACGTTACTTTGCGCTGCTGAAGGTTAACGAGGTTAACTACGATAAGCCGGAAAACTCGCGCAATAAGATCCTGTTTGAAAACTTAACTCCGCTGCACGCTAACTCGCGTCTGCGTATGGAGCGTGGTAACGGTTCAACGGAAGACTTAACCGCACGCGTTCTGGATCTGGCATCACCGATTGGCCGTGGCCAGCGTGGCCTGATCGTTGCACCGCCGAAAGCGGGTAAGACAATGCTGCTGCAGAACATCGCCCAGAGCATCGCCTACAATCACCCGGACTGCGTGCTGATGGTGCTGCTGATCGACGAACGTCCGGAAGAGGTGACTGAGATGCAGCGTCTGGTTAAAGGCGAAGTGGTTGCTTCTACCTTTGATGAGCCAGCATCTCGCCACGTTCAGGTTGCCGAGATGGTGATCGAGAAGGCGAAGCGTCTGGTTGAGCATAAAAAAGACGTTATCATCCTGCTCGACTCCATTACCCGTCTGGCGCGTGCTTATAACACCGTGGTGCCCGCCTCTGGTAAGGTACTGACCGGTGGTGTGGATGCCAACGCCCTGCACCGTCCGAAGCGCTTCTTCGGTGCGGCACGTAACGTGGAAGAGGGCGGTAGCCTGACCATCATCGCCACCGCGCTGATCGATACCGGTTCTAAAATGGACGAGGTTATCTACGAAGAGTTTAAAGGCACCGGTAACATGGAGCTGCACCTCTCCCGTAAGATCGCTGAAAAACGCGTCTTCCCGGCTATCGACTACAACCGCTCCGGTACGCGTAAAGAAGAGCTGCTCACCACGCAAGAAGAGCTGCAGAAAATGTGGATCCTGCGCAAAATCATTCACCCGATGGGTGAGATTGACGCAATGGAATTCCTCATCAATAAGCTGGCGATGACCAAAACTAACGATGACTTCTTCGATATGATGAAGCGCTCGTAACTTAAATAAAGCCTGTAAACGCCACGTTTTTACGTGGCGTTTTTTATTTATGGAATATAGGCTATAGCCAAGGGATCCGCTGTCGGCCATGGCAGGCTGCGGTAATGCAAAGCATTCAAGCTGATTATGTTCTAATTGAATGAAAAATATACAATAGAGCCCGTAAGTGACCTGCTTTATCTCTTTTGGAGAGGGGGCATCGTCGCTATACTTCCGGGATCAACATTTGCTGAGAGCATGCATTGTGAATTTACTCACTGCAGTTACTGAGTTATTCAGTATTTTTTTACTCACGTTTATCTTTCTCTTTTTTGCCCGCAAAGTGGCAAAAAAGATAGGGCTGGTCGATAAACCAAACTTTCGTAAACGTCATCAGGGCCTCATCCCCTTAGTGGGCGGTATCTCAGTCTATGCCGGGATCTGCTATACGTTTGCTATTGCTGACTACTATATTCCGCATGCTGCACTCTACCTGATGTGTGCCGGGGTTCTGGTTTTCATCGGGGCGCTGGACGACCGCTTTGATATCAGCGTTAAAATTCGCGCTACCGTTCAGGCGATTATCGCTGTTGTAATGATGGTGGTGGGTAAACTCTATCTCAGCAGTCTTGGCTACATTTTTGGTACCTGGGAGATGGTTCTGGGACCGTTTGGCTTCTTCCTGACGCTGTTTGCCGTCTGGGCCGCCATTAACGCCTTTAATATGGTCGACGGTATTGATGGCCTGCTGGGCGGGCTATCCTGCGTCTCCTTTGCGGCCATCGGCATTATTCTGTGGTTCGACGGTCAGCTGAGCCTCGCGATGTGGTGCTTTGCCATGATCGCCGCCATCCTTCCTTATATCCTGCTTAACCTCGGTATTCTTGGCCGCCGCTATAAAGTCTTTATGGGCGATGCGGGCAGCACGCTGATTGGCTTTACTGTCATCTGGATCCTGTTAGAAACGACCCAGGGCCAGACGCATCCGATTAGCCCGGTGACAGCGCTGTGGATTATTGCCATTCCGCTGATGGATATGGTTGCGATCATGTACCGCCGCCTGCGTAAAGGGATGAGTCCCTTCTCACCCGACCGCCAGCATATTCATCATCTGATCATGCGCGCTGGCTTTACCTCCCGCCAGGCTTTTGTCCTGATTACCCTGGCCGCTGCCCTGCTGGCAGCCGTCGGTGTAGTAACGGAATATCTGCATTTTATTCCTGAATGGGTCATGTTGGCACTGTTTGTGCTAGCTTTCTTCCTGTACGGCTGGTGCATTAAACGTGCATGGAAAGTGGCGCGCTTTATCAAACGCGTCAAACGTAAAATGCGTCGTAATAGTGGACATAAACCAACTCTAACCAAGTAATTCTGGGATAGCGATGACTCAACCATTGTCGGGAAAACATACAGGAAGTATGGAAAATGAACTGGATATTCGCGGTTTGTTTCGTACTTTATGGGCGGGGAAGTTTTGGATTGCCGGCGTGGCGCTGGCCTTTGCGCTAATCGCCCTCGCCTACACTTTCTTCGCGAGGCAGGAGTGGGGCGCGACAGCTATAACCGACCGTCCGACGGTCAATATGCTGGGCGGGTTCTACTCCCAGCAGCAGTTTCTGCGCAATCTTGATGTCAAAGCTAACCTGGCACCGGTCGATCAGCCCTCGGTAATGGACGAATCCTATAAAGAGTTCATTATGCAGCTGGCCTCATGGGATACGCGCCGTGACTTCTGGTTGCAGACCGACTACTACAAGCAGCGGATGGTAGGCAACAGCAAGTCGGACGCCGCGCTACTTGATGAGATGATTAACAATATTCAATACACCCCAGCCGACGCGCTGCATAACCAGAGCGACAGCGTTAAGCTGACGGCAGAGACTGCGCCTGACTCAAATAACCTGCTGCGCCAGTATATCGCTTTCGCCAGCCAGCGTGCGGCCAGCCATCTTAACGATGAGCTGAAAGGCGCATGGGCAGCACGCACTATCCAGATGAAAGCCCAGGTGAAACGTCAGGAAGAGGTAGCCAATGCAATCTTTAAACGTCGGGCGCACAGCGTCGTGCAGGCGTTAAAAGTTGCCGAGCAGCATAACATCTCACGCAGCGAGACCGAGGTACCGCCTGACGAGCTTCCCGACTCTGAGCTTTTCCTGTTGGGTCGTCCGATGCTACAGGCGCGGCTGGAAAATCTGCAGGCAGTGGGACCCGAGTTCGATCTGGACTATGATCAAAATCGAGCCATGCTGAACACCCTCAACGTTGGTCCCACGCTCGATCCCCGTTTTCAGACTTATCGTTATTTGCGGACGCCTGAAGAGCCGGTAAAACGCGATAGCCCGCGCCGTGCCTTCCTGATGATTATGTGGGGAATGGTAGGGGCGTTGATAGGTGCTGGTGTTGCGTTAACGCGCCGTCGTTCACTGTAAGCGCTGCCTGATATGAAGGCCACCAGGCCTTCATCATCTAATCGAAGAGAATCGTTGTGAAAGTACTTACCGTATTTGGCACACGACCAGAAGCCATCAAGATGGCACCTCTGGTACATGCGCTGGCAAAGGACCCTTATTTTGAAGCCAAAGTCTGCGTGACCGCGCAGCACAGGGAGATGCTTGACCAGGTACTGAACCTTTTTTCCATTGTTCCGGACTATGACCTGGATATTATGCAGCCGGGGCAGGGACTGACTGAAATAACCTGCCGTATTCTTGAAGGGCTAAAGCCGATCCTTGCCTCCTTTAAGCCTGACGTTGTGCTGGTGCACGGTGACACCACGACAACTATTGCTGCCAGCCTGGCGGCATTTTACCAACGTATTCCGGTTGGGCACGTCGAGGCCGGGCTGCGCACGGGCGATCTCTCCTCACCCTGGCCGGAAGAGGCTAACCGCACGCTGACGGGGCATCTGGCGATGTACCATTTTGCCCCAACGCAGAACGCCCGGCAGAACCTGCTACGCGAAAATATTGCAGACAAGCAGATCTTTGTCACCGGTAATACGGTGATTGATGCGCTGTTCTGGGTGCGCGATACGGTACTGAATAACGAAAATCTGCACAGCGAACTGGCGGCACGTTATCCATTCCTGGATGAATCTAAAAAGCTGGTGCTGGTCACCGGCCACCGCCGCGAAAGCTTTGGCCAGGGCTTTGAACAGATTTGCCATGCGCTGGTCGATATTGCGGCTAAGCATCAGGATGTGCAGATTGTCTATCCGGTACACTTGAATCCCAACGTCAGCGAGCCGGTGAACCGCATCCTCGGACACGTTAAAAATATTATCCTCATTGAGCCGCAGGACTATCTGCCGTTCCTCTGGCTGATGACTAAAGCCTGGCTGATCCTGACGGATTCAGGCGGTATTCAGGAAGAGGCTCCGTCGTTAGGCAAGCCTGTGCTGGTCATGCGTGAAACCACCGAGCGCCCGGAGGCTATCGAAGCCGGAACGGTCAGGCTGATTGGTACCGACCGCCAGCGCATCGTCGAAGAGGTCACACACCTGCTGCGGGACAACGACGCCTGGCAGGCCATGAGCCGGGCGCATAACCCTTACGGTGATGGACAGGCCTGTGAACTTATTCTGCACGCACTCAAAAATAATCGGGTAACACTATGAGCTTTGCAACCATCTCCGTCATTGGCCTGGGTTATATCGGACTACCCACTGCCGCGGCGTTCGCTTCCCGGCAGAAGCGTGTTGTAGGTATCGATATTAATCAGCACGCGGTGGATACCATTAACCGTGGACAAATTCATATCGTCGAGCCTGAGCTGGATCGGGTCGTGAAGGCCGCAGTAGAGGGCGGCTTTTTGCACGCCAGCACCACGCCGGTCGAGGCGGATGCTTACCTCATTGCGGTGCCAACGCCGTTCAAAGGCGATCACGAGCCGGATATGGTCTATGTCGAGGCGGCAGCAAAATCACTCGCACCCGTCCTGAAAAAAGGCGCGCTGGTGATCCTCGAATCGACTTCGCCAGTAGGCGCGACCGAACAGATGGCGCAGTGGCTGGCGGATCTGCGTCCGGATCTCACCTTTCCCCAGCAGGCGGGCGAGCAGGCGGATATCAACGTTGCCTACTGCCCGGAGCGCGTGCTGCCCGGCCAGGTGATGGTTGAGCTGATTAAAAACGATCGGGTTATCGGCGGCATGACGCCGGTGTGCTCCGCCCGCGCCAGCGAGCTGTATAAGATCTTCCTTGAAGGCGAGTGTGTGGTCACTAATGCCCGCACCGCTGAGATGTGCAAACTGACCGAGAACAGCTTCCGCGACGTGAATATCGCGTTTGCTAACGAGCTTTCGCTGATCTGTGCCGACCAGGGCATCAACGTCTGGGAGCTGATCCGCCTCGCCAACCGCCATCCGCGCGTCAATATCCTACAGCCAGGGCCGGGCGTAGGTGGCCACTGTATCGCGGTCGATCCGTGGTTCATTGTGGCGCAAAACCCGCAGCAGGCGCGGCTGATCCGTACCGCCCGCGAAGTGAATGATAGCAAGCCGCACTGGGTGCTTAATCAAGTCAAAACAACGGTGGCAGACTGCCTGACGGCAAATAACAAGCGTGCCAGCGAAATTAAAATTGCCTGCTTTGGCCTTGCCTTTAAGCCCAATATCGACGATCTGCGGGAAAGCCCGGCGATGGAGATTGCCCACAGTATTGCCCAATGGCATAGCGGCGAGACGCTGGTAGTGGAGCCGAATATTCATCAGCTGCCGAAAATACTGACGGATAGCTGCCAGCTGGTCAGCCTGGATACGGCGCTGGCCGACGCGGATGTGCTGGTAATGCTGGTGGATCATCGCGAATTTAAAGCCGTTGCCGGGGAGTATGTTACCCAGCAATACGTTATTGATACCAAAGGCGTCTGGCGCTAAGGCGGCAACATGGCGGTACGCGGTACGGTTGAGGCATTAACCTGGGAGAACCAGTTCTTTGGGCTTTCCAGCGCTATTGTGCGTCTGAACGACGATGCTGCGCCGCTTGATGAGGCGCAGCTGGCAGCGTGGCAACGGGTGCAGGTCAAAGTCCCGGCTACGGATACCGCGCGGCTGGACGCGCTTCAGGCGCTGGGTTTCCAACTGGTAGAGGGTGAGGTTGATCTGGTCATGGCCGTGCCGGCAACGATGACCGACCCGGGCGCGGAGGTGGCGAGCAGGGCAGATATTGCACCGCTGCGCCAGCTGGCCGCTCATGCTTTCGCGCAAAGCCGGTTTCGTACGCCCTGGTATCCTTCTGACGCCAGCGGACGCTTCTATGCCCAGTGGATTGAAAACGCCGTTAAAGGTGCCTTCGACCACGAATGCCTGGTCTTTCGCGCCGCCAGCGGCGAGATCCGCGCCTTTGTTTCGCTGCGCCAGCTGAACGACAGCGAGGCGCGCATTGGCCTGCTGGCCGGACGTGGTGCGGGGGAGGCTCTGATGCAGACGGCACTCCTCTGGGCACAGCGGCGTCAGCTTTCGATCCTGCGTGTCGCGACCCAGATGGGCAATACCGCGGCGCTTAAACGTTACATTCAGAGCGGTGCCAACGTGGCAAGCACCGCCTACTGGCTATACAGGTGACTCTATGATCCCTTTTAACGCTCCACCGGTTGTCGGTACAGAACTCGATTATATGCAGTCGGCGATGGGCAGCGGCAAGCTGTGCGGCGACGGCGGCTACACCCGCCGCTGCCAGCAGTGGATGGAGCAGCGTTTCGGCAGCGCGAAGGTGCTGCTGACCCCCTCCTGTACCGCCTCGCTGGAGATGGCAGCGCTGCTGCTGGATATCCAGCCCGGCGATGAAGTGATCATGCCCAGCTACACCTTTGTCTCTACCGCCAACGCCTTTGTGCTGCGTGGGGCAAAAATCGTTTTTGTCGATGTTCGTCCCGATACCATGAACATTGATGAAAGGCTTATCCAGGCGGCGATCACCGAGAATACCCGAGCCATTGTGCCGGTTCACTACGCGGGCGTGGCTTGTGAGATGGACACCATTATGGCTATTGCGACGCAGCATAACCTGTACGTGGTGGAGGACGCTGCGCAGGGGGTAATGTCAACCTACAAAGGGCGTGCGCTGGGTACCATCGGCCATATCGGCTGTTTCAGCTTCCATGAAACCAAAAACTACACCGCCGGGGGTGAAGGCGGCGCAACGCTGATCAACGACCGGGCGCTGATCGAGCGCGCAGAGATTATTCGCGAGAAAGGCACCAACCGCAGCCAGTTCTTCCGCGGGCAGGTGGATAAATACACCTGGCGCGATATTGGCTCCAGCTATCTGATGTCGGATCTGCAGGCGGCCTATCTGTGGGCGCAGCTGGAGGCGGCGGATCGTATCAACCAGCAGCGCCTCTCGCTGTGGCAGACCTATTTTGACGCGCTAACGCCGCTGGCTCGCGCTGGACGTATTGAGCTGCCGTCGATTCCAGACGAGTGCGAACATAACGCGCACATGTTCTATATCAAGCTGCGCGACGATGAGGATCGCAGTAACCTGATCGCCTTCCTCAAGGAGGCGGAGATCCTGGCGGTATTCCACTACATTCCGCTGCACTCCAGCCCGGCGGGCCAGCGCTTTGGTGAATTATTCAACGCAGATATTTATACCACGAAAGAGAGCGAGCGCTTGCTTCGCCTGCCGCTGTTCTTCAACCTCTCGCCCGTTAACCAGCGCACGGTGATCAATACGCTGCTGAGCTACTTCAACTAAGATGTCGCTGGCAAAAGCTTCACTCTGGACCGCGGCAAGCACGTTGGTCAAAATCGGCGCGGGACTGCTGGTGGTTAAGCTGCTGGCGGTCTCCTTTGGTCCCTCGGGCGTGGGCCAGGCGGGTAACTTTCGCCAGCTGGTGACCGTGCTGGGCGTGCTGGCCGGGGCCGGTATTTTTAATGGCGTTACCAAATTTGTGGCCCAGCACCATGACGATCCGGCGCAGCTGCGCAACGTGGTGGGCACCTCATCGGCCATGGTGCTGGGGTTTTCGACGCTGTTAGCCGTTGTTTTTCTGCTGGCCGCCGCGCCCATCAGTCAGGGGCTGTTCGGCCATACCCATTTTCAGGGGCTGGTCAGACTGGTAGCGCTGGTGCAGATGGGCATTGCGTGGGCCAATTTCCTGTTGGCGGTGATGAAAGGCTTCCGCGATGCCGCAGGAAACGCGCTGTCGCTAATTAGCGGCAGCATTATCGGGGTGATCGCCTACTACGCCTGCTACCGGCTGGGCGGCTACGAGGGCGCGCTGCTGGGCCTGGCGCTGGTTCCGGCGCTGGTCGTCGTCCCGGCGCTGCTGCTGCTTATCCGTCGTAAAACCGTCCCGTTAGGCTATCTTAAGCCACAGTGGAACGGCGCGCTGGCCGGGCAGCTTGGCAAGTTCACCCTGATGGCGCTGATCACCTCCGTGACGCTACCCGTGGCCTACGTCATGATGCGAAACCTGCTGGCCTCACACTACGGCTGGGATGAGGTTGGGATCTGGCAGGGGGTGAGCAGCATCTCCGATGCCTATCTGCAATTTATCACCGCCTCGTTCAGCGTCTATCTGCTGCCTACGCTGTCGCGGCTGACGGAGAAGCAGGCGGTAAGCCGCGAGATCGTCAAGTCGCTGCGGTTTGTGCTGCCCGCGGTGGCGGCGGCGAGTTTTACCGTCTGGCTGCTGCGTGATTTTGCTATCTGGCTGCTCTTTTCCGAAAAATTTATTGCCATGCGCGATCTCTTTGCCTGGCAGCTGGTAGGCGACGTACTGAAAGTGGGCGCGTACGTCTTTGGCTATCTGGTGATTGCCCGCGCCTCGCTAAGCTTTTACATTCTGGCGGAGATTAGCCAGTTTACGCTGCTGACGGCCTTTTCCCGCTGGCTCATTCCGGCGCACGGCGCGTTAGGGGCGGCGCAGGCCTATATGGCCACCTATATCGTTTATTTCGCCATCTGTTGTGGCGTATTTCTACTCTGGCGTAAAAGGGTATGACTACACTGATTCACATTCTGGGATCCGATATCCCACACCATAACCTGACCGTGCTGCGTTTTTTCAACGACAGCCTGGCGGAAACGGGCGAGCACGCCCGTGAATTTATGATCTGCGGGGGCGACAAGAGCTGGTGCGTGCAGTTCCCGGCGCTTACGCTACGCTTCTTTAACAATAAGAAAGCGCTGGCCCAGGCGGTGATTGCCCTTGCCAAAGCCGATCGCCAGCAGCGTTTTTTCTTTCACGGTCAGTTCAATACCGACCTGTGGCTGGCTCTGCTGCGCGGTGCCATCCAGCCTCAGCAGTTTAGCTGGCATGCCTGGGGAGCCGATCTCTACGAGGTCTCTCAAAGCCTGAAGTTTCGTCTTTTCTATCCGCTGCGGCGTGTCGCCCAGCGGCGGGTCGGCTGTATCTTTGCCACCCGTGGCGACCTGCACTTTTTCGCCCGCCGCCATCCGCAGGTGCGTGGTGAACTGCTCTACTTCCCGACGCGAATGGATCCCACGCTCAACACGATGGCGCAGGAGACGCAGCGCGAGGGCAAACTGACGGTGCTGGTCGGCAACTCCGGCGATCGCAGCAACGAACATGTCGCGGCCCTGAAGGCGGTTCACCAGCAGTTCGGTGATACGGTTAACATCATTGTGCCGATGGGCTACCCGGCCAATAACGAAGCCTATATTGCCGAGGTGCGCCAGGCAGGTCTGGCGCTGTTTAGCACAGAGAACCTGCGTATCCTTGCCGATAAGCTAGAATTTGACGACTATTTGGCGCTGCTGCGCCGGTGCGACCTTGGCTACTTTATCTTTGCTCGCCAGCAGGGGATCGGTACGCTCTGTCTGCTGATCCAGGCGGGCGTACCCTGCGTGCTGAACAGAGAAAACCCTTTCTGGCAGGATATGGTCGAGCAGCACATTCCCGTACTCTTTACCGGCGACAAGCTCGATGAGGCGATAGTCCGCGAGGCCCAGCGGCAGCTGGCAGCGGTAGATAAGAGCAGCATTACTTTCTTTAGCCCCAACTACCTTGCGCCCTGGCATGAGGCGTTACGCATTGCCGCAGGAGGTTCGCAATGAGCCAGCTCGCATTCTCTGGCCTGCTGGCCATCTGGCTGCTGGCGACGCTGTTTATCGCCACGCTGACCTGGTTTGAGTTCCGCCGCGTGCGTTTTAATTTTAACGTATTCTTTTCGCTGCTTTTTTTACTGACGTTTTTCTTTGGCTTCCCGCTTACCAGCGTTCTGGTCTTTCGCTTCAACGTCGGCGTCGCACCGCCTGAGGTGATGATGCAGTCCCTGCTGGCAGCGGTCTGCTTCTACGCTATCTACTACGTCACCTATAAAACGCGGCTGCGCCCCTCATCAGCGGTGAGGCCGCGCCGTCCCCTGTTCACCATGAATCGAGTGGAGACGCACCTGGCGTGGGTGATGCTAATGCTTATCGCTCTGGTGAGCGTCAGCATCTTCTTTCTGCACAACGGCTTCCTGCTGTTCCGGCTTCACTCCTATAGCCAGATCTTTTCGAGTCAAGTTTCCGGCGTGGCGCTTAAGCGCTTCTTCTACTTCTTTATTCCCGCCATGCTGGTGGTCTATTTTCTGCGCCAGGATGGCCGGGGCTGGATCTTCTTCCTTGTCAGCACCGTTGCCTTTGGCCTGCTGACCTACATGATTGTGGGCGGCACGCGGGCCAACATCATCATTGCATTCGCTATTTTCCTGTTTATCGGCATTATTCGCGGCTGGATCTCACTGTGGATGTTGGCGGCGGCGGGCGTGCTGGGTATCGTTGGAATGTTCTGGCTGGCGCTAAAGCGTTATGGACTCCAGGTGAGCGGTGACGAAGCGTTTTACACCTTCCTCTATCTCACCCGCGATACCTTCTCGCCGTGGGAGAACCTCTCCCTGCTGCTACAAAACTATGACAAGATCGACTTCCAGGGGTTGGCACCCATCGTGCGCGATTTTTACGTGTTTATTCCCACCTGGCTGTGGCCGGACAGGCCGGGCATCGTGCTGAACACCGCGAACTACTTTACCTGGGAAGTGCTGAACAACCACTCCGGACTGGCGATCTCACCAACGCTGATCGGTTCGCTGGTGGTGATGGGCGGCGTCTGGTTCATTCCGCTGGGGGCGGTAGTGGTCGGGTTAATTATTAAATGGTTCGACTGGCTTTATGAGTTAGGCAATCAGGAGACCAACCGCTATAAGGCAGCGATTTTGCACAGCTTCTGTTTCGGTGCCATCTTCAATATGATCGTGCTGGCGCGCGAGGGGTTGGACGCCTTTGTTTCTCGCGTTGTCTTCTTCCTCGTGGTCTTTGGTGCCTGCCTGCTGATGGCGAAGCTGCTCTACTGGCTGTTTGATAGCGCGGGGCTGATCCACAAACGCGGCGGGCGATTACCGCAACCGCTCTCGCAAGCCTGACAAGGATAATCATTATGACGGACACGACGACCGCACCGACTTACACCTTACGCGGCCTACAGCTGATTGGCTGGCGTAACATGGCGCACGCGCTGGATTTTCTCTACGCTGGCGGCGAACTGAAGCAGGGCACGCTAGTGGCCATCAACGCCGAGAAGATGCTGACCCTTGAAGATGATGCTCAGGTACGGGCGCTCATTGAGGCGGCCGAGTTCAAATATGCCGACGGGATCAGCGTGGTGCGTTCAATGCGCAAAAAGTACCCGCAGGCGGTGGTTGAGCGCGTGGCGGGAGCCGATCTCTGGGAAGCGCTAATGGAGCGCGCCGGGAAGGAGGGGACGCCGGTATTCCTGATCGGCGGCAAGCCTGGCGTGCTCGCCCAGACGCAGCAGCAGCTGCGCGATCGCTGGCAGGTGAATATTGTCGGCGGCCAGGATGGTTACTTCCAGCCCGAGCAGCGCCAGGCGCTGTTTGAGCGGGTGCGCGACAGCGGGGCGAAAATTGTCACCGTGGCGATGGGCTCGCCGCGGCAGGAGCTGCTGATGCGCGACTGTCGTGAAGTTTATCCTCATGCGCTCTATATGGGCGTCGGCGGCACCTATGACGTCTTTACCGGCCACGTTAAGCGTGCGCCGAAGGCATGGCAGCGGATGGGGCTTGAGTGGCTCTATCGCCTGCTGTCACAGCCCAGCCGCATTACGCGCCAGCTACGGCTGCTGCGCTACCTCGCCTGGCACTATCGCGGCCAGCTCTAATCTTGCCACAGCGTAGCCAGTCGGCTGCGCTGTCATCGCCTCTCCTTGCTGCTTTATTGTGCTTTCTATTGATTTTTCTTATGCATCGTTTGCCATTTCAGCAAAATTAAGAAACCATTCGCTCACTCAACGCAGTGCTCCGGTGCTTTTTGCAGCGGCCTGCGGTGAGCTGAGATTGCACTCATAACGATAACCCGCAGCGTCGGGACAGTAGTAAACACGACAGAGGATTTATGGCCGAGAGTAAACCGGAGCTTCAGCGTGGGCTGGAAGCACGACATATCGAACTGATCGCCTTAGGCGGCACTATTGGCGTGGGTCTCTTTATGGGCGCAGCAAGCACCCTAAAGTGGGCGGGGCCGTCAGTTTTACTGGCCTACATTGTGGCCGGGCTTTTTGTTTTCTTCATTATGCGCTCGATGGGCGAGATGCTATTCCTCGAGCCGGTAGCCGGTTCGTTCGCCGTCTATGCGCACCGCTATATGAGTCCGTTCTTTGGCTATCTCACGGCCTGGTCATACTGGTTTATGTGGATGGCGGTAGGGATATCCGAGATCACCGCGATTGGCGTCTATGTTCAGTTCTGGTTCCCGGAGATGGCGCAGTGGATACCGGCATTAATTGCCGTTGGACTGGTGGCGCTGGCTAATCTTGCCGCGGTGCGCCTGTACGGCGAGATTGAGTTCTGGTTTGCGATGATCAAAGTCACCACCATTGTGGTGATGATTATCGTCGGCCTTGGGGTGATCTTCTATGGCTTTGGCAACGGCGGGCAGGCGATAGGCTTCAGTAACCTGACCGAGCACGGCGGCTTCTTTGCTGGTGGCTGGAAAGGCTTCCTGACTGCGCTCTGTATTGTGGTCGCCTCGTATCAGGGCGTTGAGCTGATCGGTATTACTGCCGGTGAGGCGAAAAATCCGCAGGTTACGCTGCGCAGCGCGGTGGGTAAGGTGCTGTGGCGTATTCTGATCTTCTACGTGGGCGCGATTTTCGTTATCGTCACTATCTTCCCGTGGAATGAGATTGGCAGCAACGGCAGCCCGTTTGTCCTGACCTTTGCCAAAATCGGTATTACCGCTGCGGCAGGGATCATTAACTTTGTGGTACTCACCGCCGCGCTCTCCGGCTGCAACAGCGGAATGTATAGCTGCGGGCGCATGCTCTACGCGCTGGCCAAAAACCGCCAGCTGCCTGCGGCAGTAGCAAAGGTATCGCGCCAGGGCGTACCGGTGGTGGGTGTCGCTATCTCGATTGCTATCCTGCTGGTTGGCTCCTGCCTCAACTACATCATTCCGAACCCGCAGCGTGTATTTGTTTATGTCTACAGCGCCAGCGTGCTGCCGGGAATGGTGCCATGGTTTGTGATTCTGATTAGCCAGCTGCGTTTCCGTGAGGCGCATAAAGCAGAGATTGCCCGTCATCCGTTCCGTTCGGTTCTCTTCCCGTGGGCGAACTATTTAACGATGGCGTTCCTGTTTTGTGTATTAATCGGCATGGGTATTAACGAGGATACCCGTATGTCGCTGTTTGTCGGCATCATCTTTTTGGCTGCGGTATCGCTCGCCTACAAGGTTTTACGCCTCAATCGGCACACTGCAACGTTAAAAACGGGGAAATAAAAGACAAAATGCGCAAAGCATAACCAAACGCGCATTTTATTTAAAAAGGCACTAGACAGCGGGGTGTGAAGTACGTAATATCCACCCCCGCAACGGCGCTAAGCGCCCGTAGCTCAGCTGGATAGAGCGCTGCCCTCCGGAGGCAGAGGTCTCAGGTTCGAATCCTGTCGGGCGCACCATTTTACCCGGTGCTGGAGCTGCGGTGGACTGTGAAGGTAAACAGGACCGCGTAGAAAGAATATCAGTGGTGGCTATAGCTCAGTTGGTAGAGCCCTGGATTGTGATTCCAGTTGTCGTGGGTTCGAATCCCATTAGCCACCCCATTATTTAAAGTTGTGAAATGCGAAGGTGGCGGAATTGGTAGACGCGCTAGCTTCAGGTGTTAGTGTCCTTAGGATGTGGGGGTTCGAGTCCCCCCCCTCGCACCACGACTTAAAATGAATTGAACTAAAAATTCAAAAAGCAGTACATCGGCGAGTAGCGCAGCTTGGTAGCGCAACTGGTTTGGGACCAGTGGGTCGGAGGTTCGAATCCTCTCTCGCCGACCACATTTAGAAACCCCGCTTTATAGCGGGGTTTTTTTTCGCCTAAATTCAATGAGGATGAGAACCTCCGGGGCAGGAGGTTCGACTTGAGCGGAGCGAAAGAACGTTGCTTCAGCAACGGCCCGCAGGGCGAGCCACGGAGTGGCGAGTTATCCTCTCTCGCCGACCACATTTAGAAACCCCGCTTTATAGCGGGGTTTTTTTTC
>NZ_DALZYX010000017.1:33424-34729 GCF_031987975.1 Pseudescherichia sp.
GCCTAAATTTCACAGAGGATAAGAACCTCCGGGGCAGGAGGTTCGACCCGAACGAAGTGAGGGAACGTTGCTTCAGCAACGGCCCGCAGGGCGAGCCACGCAGTGGCGAGTCATCCTCTCTCGCCGACCACATTTAGAAACCCCGCTTTCTAGCGGGGTTTTTTCATCCTGATCGTATAATCAAGCAAATCTGGATGGACTAAAGCTTCGGTGATTCCCTGCATTCGGTGGAAGCTTCCGGCGACTCCATGTCGCGTCTACTGTCCCTTGTACAGCTATAGGGTTAAAACGTCTATTTTTTTGCCCCTGACGAATGGCTGAAAGATGTTTCATTGCATCTCGTCCACGCGTCTGCTCATCCTTCTCAGCTGTATTTATGTGCGGAAGGGTAACCATATGCTTTGCAGTTGCTGGCCCTGTGAATTCCTGTAATGTGTATTTAGCCATATGCTCGGCCATATCCAGGAGAGGCTTCATGACTGCTGCGGGCGCTGCTGTCGATAGATTTTTTTCCAGCTCTAATATGGCCTCATGTCTTCTGTCTAAATCAGCTTTACCATGGTTCTGTCCACTACTGCCAAACATGAGCGTTTTTGGCGATGTAGGATGCTGCATCACTTCCCCCGGAAGATTGTAACCGCTCCCCTTTGTAGGTAACCGTATTAAAGAGATAAATTCGAAGGCCGCCTGAACAAGGGATTCTTGATCGGACGTCATAGTTATTCCTGCTGTTTTAAAATGCTCGCTAATGCCAGAGAAAATAGAGTAAACAGTCTGGGTTGATATCAACTCATCCTGATCGGGATTTGCGCTACGGTACTGTTTTGCATAGTCATTTTTATTTCCACTTGTGGCAGAAGTATAGGCTTTTAGCACCTGTCCAGTTTTCTGTTTGGGTAATTTGTAATCTGTTAAAATCCGGGAGAATTCAAATATCATACTTTTGATTTCAGCTATCTGAGCGGGAATTGTCGATGCTGAATTTATACTGGCCTGTTGCAGCCTTTTTCCGATATCGATCCCCGCGGTGATCCCACGCTGCTCAAGTTCTTTGTGGGTTATAAAACCGGTAATATCATAGCTAGTTACTGGGTTATTTCTGATCATCCGAAAAAGATTCAGCCCGTCCACCTCGCCAGCCGGGTCGGCGCTCACCCAGCGGCAGAGCCACGGGGCGTAGTAGCGGTGACCGTAGTAGTACAGCCCGGTACAGTCCCGCTCCTTGCCCGAGTAGCGCACGGTCTTGTAGTCGGCCTCCACCTCGTTGCGTGCGGTCCACACCGCCGTGCCGCCGAAGGGGTAGTA
>NZ_DALZYX010000018.1:0-28565 GCF_031987975.1 Pseudescherichia sp.
GAATAGTGGTGCCCGGAGGCGGAATCGAACCACCGACACGGGGATTTTCAATCCCCTGCTCTACCGACTGAGCTATCCGGGCAACGGGGCGTATTAAACCTTGATTGCCCAGCATCGTCAACCTAATTTCCGTTTACCGCGTTCGGTTGCTTAACTTTGCGGCAGTTTGCCGCAATCTCAGCCGTTTTTTACATCAGGCTGCACAAATCTTCCAGACCTTTCATGCTGAATGATTGATGCTACACTCGGGAATCATTCAGGAGGTTGATATGGCAGACTGGCTGGAGCTGCGGCAGCATGCTGATACCGGCATCGAAACCATCCGCGCGCATTTTGAGGGCCACGCCTTCGATCCGCACTGGCACGATAGCTACCTGGTGGGCATCACTCTGACCGGCACTCAGCAGTTTCACTGCCGCCGCGAGCGCCATCGCAGCACGCCGGGGGACGCCTTTTTGCTTGAGCCAGGGGAGATCCACGACGGCGACGCGCCGGTAGAAGGCGGCTTTACCTACCTGACGTTTTATCTCGATGAACGCTGGCTGAGCGACACCCTGCGTGGACTGTACGACGCCACGCCCTCAAGCTACTCGCTGCACTTTGACCAAACCATCGCCCGCGCGCCGCAGCTGGTGAATACCATCGCTCAGACCTTCTTTACGCTGCACAATGACGAGATGCGTATCGTGCAGCAGGGCATGATGGATGGCCTGCTTAGCCAGCTGACGCACCACTGCCAATGGCGCAAGCGGCTCTCGGCGCAGCGCCAAAGTGCGGCCATCGCCCACCGGGCGCGGGATTATCTCTACGCTCATCGGGGCGATAATATCGGCCTGGACGATGTGGCGCGGGAGACCGGCACGGATCGCTTCACCCTCACGCGCTGCTTCAAGCGCGAGTTCCATCTTTCGCCCCACGCCTGGCTAATCCAGCTCCGGCTGGCAAGCGCCCGCGCTATGCTGGCGAAAGGAGAGCCGCCTGCCAGCGTTGCAGCGGCGCTGGGCTTTGCCGACCAGAGCCACCTCGGACGCTGGTTCCAACGGGCGTATCGCCTCTCTCCGGCGCGCTACCGTAGCTTGTGCACAAATCTTCCAGACGTGATGATGAAATAACGCGACAGTCAGGACAACGATAATAAGGAGTCCTGCCTGTGAATATGTTCTATGTCTATCTGCCGTTTATGCTGTTTGCCTTCGTAGCGTCAATAACCCCCGGCCCCACCAATATCCTGGTGCTGTCCAGCAGCCAGCGCTTTGGCGTAAAGGCGACGCTGCCTGCGGTGGTGAGCGGCTGTGCGGCTGCCAGCCTGATTGTACTGGTCTCCGGGGCGGGCGCGGGAGAGATACTGCGCCAGTATCCTCTGGTGCGTACGGGAATGAGCTGGGCGGGGGTGCTGTGGCTCAGCTGGATGAGCTGGCAGCTGCTTCGTGCTCCGGCTACTGAGCTGGGCGGAGAGGCGCTGCGCCCTTTTAGCGTCCGGGCGGCGGCAATGTTACAGTTGATTAACCCAAAAACCTGGATGATGGCGCTGGCGGTGGTGAGCCTGTTTGCGCCCAATGGGGCGCATCCACTGCGGGAGATCGCCGTGATGGCGCTTCTGTTCCTGATCATCTCCCAGCTCTGCCTGGTCGTCTGGGCGTTCTGCGGCAGAGCGGTAAACCGTATTTTTCGCACCCCCGCCTCGCTAATCTGGTTTCAACGGGCAATGGCGCTGTGCCTGTTGATCTCCGCGTGGGCAGGACTGCTGCTCTGATATCAGGTCAGCGCGCCACCCTGGCGGCACTGGGCAAAGCGCAGAATATCCTCTGCCAGCCGGTAGGCGGTATCAACGTCTGCCTGGCTGCGGTTGACCAGCATCCGGCTGAGGCAGCCCTCCAGCACCAGCTCCATCTGCCTGGCAACCATAGCCGGATCGTCGACTTCCAGCGACGTCAGCAGCTCGTGGGTGTAGGCGTACGCTGCGCGCTTTTGTTGATCCGCCAGCTGATGAATAGGGTGAGCCGGGTCCGGATAGATGGTGCAGGCAGCAATGAACAGGCAGCCGGGATAGCGGTTGTTGGCGACGCACTCGGTTAGCGCCCCATAGCGAGCCAGCAGCTTCTGCTCTTTACTGAGTTTGTCCTCTAGCAGCATCTTTCTGCGCCAGACATCAACCTGCTGGCTCAGGTGGCGCAATGCATCGTAATGCAGCGCCTCTTTATCGGGCCAAAAGCGCAAAAACTCGTCCAATGGATAATTAAGACGTTCGGCGATAATTTCGGGCGTCGTGGCAGCAAGGCCTTCGATCTCAAGCCACTGCAATGTTTTCCCTAAGACGTCTTCACGTTGCACGGTGTTCTCCTGCGTTTTTAGAACCATTTTTCCACTCCTGGTGTAGTTTATGGCTGGCGATTGCGCAAATGTCTACTAAAGGCTTCCGCGTCCATAAATCCTGCCACCCGTTGCGCTGGCTGCGCATTGCCGTGGGCATCAAAGAACAGAATTGTCGGCAGGCCCGGCACGCCAAGGTGGCGAAGCAGGGCGGCATCCTCGGCGCTGTTAGCGGTGACATCCGCCTGAAGCAGCACCGTCTCCTTCAGCGCCGCCTGTACCTGCGGATCGCTGAAGGTGTACTTCTCAAACTCTTTACAGGCTACGCACCAGTCGGCGTAGAGATCAAGCATCACCGGTTTACCCCTGGCCTGCGCCAGGGCCTGGTTTAGCTCATCCACGCTGGCGATACGAGTAAAGTTAAGGTGCGCCTGCGGGGCGGAGGCGCTGACGCCAAACGCCCAGTCCTGCAGCGGCTTCGCGCTGACCAGCGCCGCACCAAGCAGGACGATCTGTAGCACACGCATCCCGCGCCGGGTACCGCCCAAACAGGTGATAAAGGCCCAGCTGAAAAACGCCACGCCGAGCAGCGACCAGAGGCGCAGGCCCCACGTCTCACCTAATATACGCTCCAACAAAAACACCGGCAGGGCGAGGATCGCAAAGCCAAAGGCGATTTTGACCTGCTCCATCCATGGGCCGCTTTTCGGCAATAGACGGTTGCCGAACAGGGTCACCAGCATCAGTGGAATGCCCATGCCGAGCGCATAGAGGTAGAGCGTGCCGCCGCCGAGCCACAGATTACCGCTCTGGGCGATATAGAGCAGAATGGCGCTGAGCGGCGCGGTGGTGCAGGGGGAGCATATCAGCCCGGCAATCGCCCCCATCGCAAAGACGCCGCCCGGTGAGCCACCCTGCTGGCGGTTGCTCATCAGGCTCAGGCGCGTCTGAATAGACGACGGCAGCTGGAGCGTAAACAGACCAAACATCGACAGCGCCAGCAGGGTGAAAATCACCGACAGCCCGATCAAGACATACGGATGCTGGAGCGCCGCCTGAAACTGTAGCCCGGCGGCGGCCACAACGAGGCCCAGCGCGGTGTAGGTAAGAGCCATGCCCTGCACGTAGAGCACAGTTAGCATTAATGCCCGCCCGGTGGAGAGACGCGTTTTGCTCCCCAGCACGATGCCGGAGATCAGCGGGTACATCGGCAGCACGCAGGGGGTAAAGGCGATGCCGATGCCGATCAGCAGCGCCCACAGCGCCGAGAAGGGCAGCGTAGGAGCAGCTGGAGCAGGGGGTTCCGGCACGCTTTCCATCAGCGGCTGCACCTCACTAACCGGTATCACTTTGGTCTCAGGCGGATAGCAGAAGCCTGCCGCCGCGCAGCCCTGGTAGGTCACGGTCAGCGTCGCTGCTTTGTTGGCCGAGCGCACCGTCACCGGCAGGCTGAGCCGCTGGCGGTAGATTTCGCTGGTACCAAAGAACTCATCTTTATGGCTCTCTCCTTTCGGGAGCTGGAGCGGGGCGATATCTGCCTGTGCAGGCGTCACGTTGATCTGCTGGCGATAAAGGTAATAGCCCTCTTTGATCTGCCAGTTGAGCATCAGGTCGTGCT
The DNA here is from genome assembly GCF_031987975.1 of Pseudescherichia sp. Classification (GTDB taxonomy): domain Bacteria; phylum Pseudomonadota; class Gammaproteobacteria; order Enterobacterales; family Enterobacteriaceae; genus Pseudescherichia. The sequence continues at coordinate 3,929 of NZ_DALZYX010000018.1, forward strand.
GGTTCTGCTGAAAGTCAAAGGTAAACGCGCTGTCAGCGGGAACGAATTTCGCGGAGCCGGGTGCGTCAAACAGCCCGGCAAAGGCGGACGTACTGCATAACAGCAGGATTAGCGTAAGGATGCGTTGAGCCATGAGAGGTAGTCGTTGTCTCCATGTGCGACGGGAAGCACTAATAATTCGGGGGTCTGATACGGATGGTGCGATTTCAGGCAGGCCAGCAGTGCCTCCTGATGTGCGGGTGTGCTTTTCAGCAGCATCTGAACTTCATACTCCTGCTCCAGCTTGCCTTCCCAGTAGTAGAGCGAGGTGGCACCGGGCAGGATCGTGACGCAGGCAGCGAGTTTATCTGCCAGCACTTTCGCCGCCAGGTCCTGGGCGGTGGCTTCATCCGGGGCGGTACAGAGCACAACGACGGCATCAGACGTATTCATTGGCAATCTCGTATCAGACGAAAAAAGGCACTATAGCACGACGCTGGCGGGGGATTAATCAACCGGGCCGCCAGGCAGCCCGATTTTAACGACATTTACAGCAGGATGCCGCCAACTACGAAGCCCAAAATTACACAAAGGGCAATGGCGATCACGCCGGGGATCAGGAAGGCGTGGTTAAAAACGTACTTGCCGATGCGTGTCGAGCCGGTGTCATCCATCTCTACCGCCGCCAGCAGCGTCGGATAGGTGGGTAACACAAACAGCGCCGACACGGCGGCGAATGAGGCGATGGCAGTCAGAGGGCTGACGCCGAGCAGCAGCGCGGCGGGCATCAGTGCTTTGGTGGTCGCCGCCTGGGAGTAGAGCAGGGTGGCGGCAAAAAAGAGCACCACCGCCAGCAGCCACGGATAGCTGTGCAGCAGGTCGCCCGCTACGCTCTGAATATCCTCAATATGGCTCTTGACGAAGGTGTCCCCGAGCCATGCCACGCCCAGCACGCAGATACAGGCGCTCATTCCCGACTTAAAGGTTCCGGCATTGAGGATCTCGCCGGTATCTACCTTGCAGCTCAGGCAGATCAGCGTGGCAATGGTGAGCATAAAGACGACTATCGCCTCGTTGCGCGGCAGTACCGGGTTGGCGATCAGGCCCACCGTCGGGCTGATGATGGTGGCATAGACCATCACTGCCACAATGCCGACCAGGAACAGCAACACCGAACGTTTGGCGTGCGGCTTAAGCTGGAAAACCTGATTACCACGCAGCTTCACTTCGCCCTTGGCCAGCCGCTCCTGATAGACCGGATCGTCTTTCAATTCAGCGCCAAGGAAGTTACACACCACGGCGGTGAGCATGATGGCGATCAGGGTCACCGGAATACAGATCGCCAGCAGCGTCAGGTAGCTGACGCCTAACGGCTCAAGGATCCCGGCGAAAAAGACCACTGCCGCCGAAATGGGCGAGGCGGTAATGGCAATCTGTGAAGCCACCACGGCGATAGAGAGGGGGCGGGAGGGGCGGATCCCCTGCTCTTTTGCCACCTCGGTGATCACGGGCAGCGTAGAGAACGCGGTGTGGCCGGTACCGGCGAGAATGGTCATAAACCAGGTCACCAGCGGCGCGAGAAAGGTAATGTGTTTAGGGTGGCGTCGTAGCAGCCGTTCCGCAAGGCTGACGAGGTAGTCCATCCCCCCGGCCACCTGCATCGCAGCAATGGCGGCGATGACCGCCATAATGATCTCAATAACGTCAAAGGGGATCGCGCCGGGTTTGATCTGGAAGAAGAGCGTCAGGACGAGTACGCCAAGCCCACCGGCAAAGCCGATACCGATCCCGCCGAGTCTGGCACCTAAGTAAATCGCCAGCAGGACAATCACGAGTTCCGCAGCAAACATAATTGGCTTCCTTGATGTGTTTACAAGTTGATATTGATTTGTTGAATTTTAGTAGCGCCCACAAACAAAAAGGCACGTCATCGCTGACGTGCCTTTGAGGTCTTACCCGGTTGAACGGTTACTGTTCGTTCTCATCCGTATACCGTTTTGCTTTATAAGCCGGATGCATCAGGTTTTGTGCTGAGAAGATATCATCCAGCTCAGCCTCGGTTAGCAGGCCGCGCTCAAGCACGACCTCACGCACGCTCTTGCCCGTTTCGGCACAGATTTTACCAACAATATCGCCGTTGTGGTGGCCAATAAACGGGTTGAGGTAGGTGACGATGCCGATTGAGTTATAGACATAGCTCTCGCACACCGCTTTGTTGGCGGTGATGCCGTTGATGCACTTCTCCAGCAGGTTGTAGCAGGCATTGGTCAGGATGTGGATCGACTCAAACATTGCCTGGCCGATGACCGGCTCCATCACGTTAAGCTGCAGCTGACCGGCTTCGGACGCCATAGTTACCGTAATGTCGTTGCCGATAACCTTGAAGCAGACCTGGTTAACCACCTCCGGCACTACCGGGTTCACTTTGGCAGGCATGATAGAGGAGCCAGCCTGCAGCTCCGGCAGGTTAATCTCATTCAGGCCAGCACGCGGGCCGGAAGAGAGCAGGCGCAGGTCGTTACAAATTTTGGAGAGCTTAACCGCCAGACGCTTCAGCGAGCTGTGAACCATGACGTACGCCCCGCAGTCGGAGGTCGCTTCGATCAGGTCTTCCGCTGGCACCACCGGCAGGTTGCTCACTTCCGCCAGCTTCTGCACCGCCAACTGCTGATAGCCGTCCGGGGTGTTCAGACGCGTGCCGATCGCCGTCGCGCCAAGGTTCACCTCCAGCAGCAGCTCTGCGGTGCGCAACAGGTTGCGTGTCTCTTCGTTGAGCAAGACGTTAAAGGCATGGAACTCCTGGCCCAGCGTCATCGGCACCGCATCCTGCAGCTGGGTGCGGCCCATTTTCAGGATGTCTTTAAACTCAACGGCTTTATTCTGGAAGCCTTCTCCGAGCTGGTTAATGGCGTCTACCAGCTTAACGATAGAGGCGTAAACCGCGATGCGGAAACCGGTCGGGTAGGCGTCGTTGGTGGACTGGCACTTGTTAACGTGATCGTTCGGGTTGAGGTACTGGTAGTCACCTTTCTGGTGGCCCATCAACTCAAGGCCGATGTTCGCCAGCACCTCATTGGTGTTCATGTTCACGGAGGTGCCCGCGCCGCCCTGATAGACGTCAACCGGGAACTGATCCATACATTTACCGTTATTCAGGACTTCATCGCAGGCGGCAACGATGGCATTCGCCACGCTTTTAGGAATGGTGTGCAGCTCTTTATTCGCTAGCGCTGCAGCTTTTTTTACCATCACCATGCCACGCACAAACTCAGGGATATCACTGATTTTGCTGTTGCTAATGTAGAAATTCTCAATCGCTCTCAGAGTGTGGATGCCGTAGTAAGCGTCCGCTGGTACTTCCCTTGTGCCCAACAAATCTTCTTCGATACGAATGCTGTTTAACATGTGAACCTTCTTTTTCAAGCTGCGAATGAATGTACTAAACACACAGTACGTTTGGGGTTTTGTGTGTTTGCTGACCGACGATTATTTCCTTAATCGGCCACGTACCCGGGATCATATGCTGATGATAGCGAAATGCCGTAATCTGGATCACTTATTATCTTAGTCGTTGCATTAGTTTTAATGATTTGTGAAATGCATCACCGGCCAGAGATTTTCTGGAAACCTGGCGTGCAATCCTATTGAATTATTACTATTAAGCACCATCTCAACAGGATGCACGCCGCAAACCTACAGGAGACGCCAGTGCGCTGGATACCGCTAATTGCAATCTTTTTATACGTTTACATCGAAATTTCGATTTTTATTCAGGTCGCCCACGTTTTTGGCGTCCTGCTCACGCTGGTGCTGGTGATCTTTACCTCGGTCATCGGCATGTCGCTGGTGCGTAACCAGGGCTTTAAAAACATTTTGCTGATGCAGCAGAAGATGGCCGCCGGAGAGAGTCCCGCGGCGGAGATGATTAAGAGCGTGTCGCTGATGATTGCTGGACTGCTGCTCCTGCTGCCGGGCTTCTTTACCGATCTGCTCGGCCTGCTGCTGCTCCTGCCGCCGATACAGAAGCTGCTGACTTTGCGCCTGCTCCCGCATCTGCGCTTTTCCCGGATGCCGGGCGGCGGATTTAGCGCCGGGAGCCAGGGCGGCCAAACCTTTGACGGTGAGTACCAGCGCAAGGATGACCAGCGCGACCGTATCGATCATAAAGACGATAAATAACCGTAAGCCGGGTAAGCGCCACGCTACCCGGCCTTTTTTAATGCACGATGGCGCGCCTGGGTAAAAACCACCACAGCGCCGCCAGCATAATAATGGCGTAGAGGCTCTTCCAGCCCACCATCGCCAGCAGCAGCAAGCAAAGCAGGCCGCCGACCGCTGCCAGTGCACGATAACGCCCCTTCAGCAAACGACATCCCGCCAGCATACACAGCAGATAGATCATAATGAAAATGCCGTTGGCGTAGATAATTAGCGCGTCGAGATTAATCTCCAGGACGTAGATAATTAGCGTACTGATAACGCAGCAGATCAGCACCGCATTCAGCGCGTTAAAGGGGATCTGACGTTTCGAGAGCTGTGCCAGGCGGCCCTGGGGATTGTACATCGCCTGGGACCAGACCAGGCGGGCAAAGCTCTGAATATAGATGTTGAGGCTGGCGAAGCAGGCCAGATAGCCAATCACGCAGGCGACCCACAGCGCCTTCTCACCAAACAGCTGCACCACAATGCCCGGCAGCGAGGCAGCCGCAGCACGATCGGCGCCGTAAGCGTCAAAGCGCAGCACAATCACCGTGCAGGCCCAGTAGACAAAGCCAGCCAGCAGCAGGCCGATCATCAGCGCGCGAGGGAAATCACGCTCCGGACGCTTAAACTCCGACGCTAAGTGGGCAAAGGCTTCAAGGCCGACGAAGCACCAGAACATCACCGACAGGGCGGCAAACAGCCCGGAGGCGTCAACGTCCAGCGGAGCAGGGAAGGGGATCTCATTTACGGTGAGATCGCCATACCACCAGACGGCGGCAATCAGCGCCACGATCAGGCCGGCGACCAGGGTTTGCAGGTTGGCGCTGGAGCTGGCCCCCCGCGTTCCCACCGCCCACACCAGCAGCAGCGTGCCCAGTTCCGCCATCAGCAGCAGCGGACCGTGCCAGCCAAACAGCGCCTGCCAGAAGCCCGCCGCGATGTGCAGCGCGGCAGGTAATCCCACCGGGATCACCGACAGAAAGAGCCAGCCGGTGACGCGCTCAAGGCGTGGGCCAAAGGCCATGCCGACAAAGTGGGCGACGCCGCCCGCGCTGGGAAAGTGCCGTCCAAGCAGGGCGAACACAATGGCAATAGGGAAAACCAGTACAATGAGTACTGGCCACGCCCACAGGCTATTATTGCCTGCTACCAGCGCCGCCAGCGCAGGCACGGCAAACACGCCGGTGCCTAACAGTGAGGTCGATAACAGCCCCACACCCTGAGCCAATCCAAGCTCCTGTTTTAAGCCACTCATCTATTATTATCCTGCCCCTGTCCAAAGAGCGATGATGGTAACACTTTCACAAATTTTTTTTCGTTGGCCCCTTGAAGGGGTAAAAACCCATCCCCATCTCTCTCGTCACCAGCCGGGAAGAGAAAAGGAACCGGCGTCATCCATAACCGATACTGACTTTCTCAAAGGAGAGCTATCAAAATGAGTATTCGTCCATTGCATGACCGTGTCATCGTCAAGCGTAAAGAAGTCGAGTCTAAATCAGCTGGCGGCATCGTACTGACCGGTAGTGCTGCTGGTAAATCTACTCGTGGCGAAATCATCGCTGTCGGTAAAGGCCGTATTCTCGAAAACGGATCTGTGCAGCCGCTGGACGTGAAAGTCGGCGATATCGTTATTTTCAACGATGGCTACGGCGTGAAAGCAGAAAAAATCGACGATCAGGAAGTGCTGATCATGTCCGAATCCGACATTCTGGCAATTGTTGAAGCGTAATCCACGCGCGAACTGAACCATACGAATTTAAGGGAAAAAGAAAATGGCAGCTAAAGACGTAAAATTCGGTAACGACGCCCGTGTGAAAATGCTGCGTGGCGTGAACGTGCTGGCAGATGCAGTGAAAGTGACCCTGGGCCCGAAAGGCCGCAACGTCGTTCTGGATAAATCTTTCGGTGCACCGACCATTACTAAAGATGGTGTTTCCGTTGCGCGTGAAATCGAGCTGGAAGACAAGTTCGAGAACATGGGCGCGCAGATGGTGAAAGAAGTGGCTTCCAAAGCGAACGACGCTGCGGGCGACGGTACCACCACTGCAACCGTACTGGCTCAGTCCATCATCACCGAAGGCCTGAAAGCCGTTGCGGCGGGTATGAACCCGATGGATCTGAAACGCGGTATCGATAAGGCCGTTATCGCCGCCGTTGAAGAGCTGAAAACCCTCTCCGTACCGTGCTCTGACTCCCGTGCTATTGCTCAGGTAGGCACCATCTCTGCTAACTCCGACGAAACCGTGGGTACCCTGATCGCTCAGGCGATGGAAAAAGTGGGCAAAGAAGGCGTTATCACCGTTGAAGAAGGCACCGGCCTGCAGGACGAGCTGGACGTTGTAGAAGGTATGCAGTTTGACCGTGGCTACCTCTCCCCTTACTTCATCAACAAGCCGGAAACTGGCTCCATCGAACTGGAAAGCCCGTTCATCCTGCTGGCTGATAAAAAAATCTCCAACATCCGCGAAATGCTGCCGGTGCTGGAAGCCGTTGCCAAAGCTGGCAAGCCGCTGCTGATTATCGCTGAAGACGTTGAAGGCGAAGCGCTGGCGACCCTGGTGGTTAACACCATGCGCGGTATCGTGAAAGTGGCTGCGGTGAAAGCACCGGGCTTCGGCGATCGTCGTAAAGCCATGCTGCAGGATATCGCTATCCTGACCGGCGGTACCGTAATCTCTGAAGAGATCGGTATGGAGCTGGAAAAAGCAACCCTGGAAGACCTGGGTCAGGCGAAACGCGTTGTGATCAACAAAGACACCACCACCATCATCGATGGCGTGGGTGAAGAAGCGGCCATTCAGGGCCGTGTTTCTCAGATCCGTCAGCAGATCGAAGAAGTGACCTCCGATTATGACCGTGAAAAACTGCAGGAGCGCGTAGCGAAACTGGCAGGCGGCGTAGCGGTAATCAAAGTCGGTGCTGCTACCGAAGTTGAAATGAAAGAGAAGAAAGCCCGCGTTGAAGATGCCCTGCATGCTACCCGTGCTGCGGTTGAAGAGGGCGTGGTTGCCGGTGGTGGCGTAGCGCTGATCCGCGTTGCCAGCAAAATCGCCGATCTGAAAGGCCAGAACGAAGACCAGAACGTCGGTATCAAAGTTGCGCTGCGCGCAATGGAAGCCCCGCTGCGTCAGATCGTGCTGAACTGCGGTGAAGAGCCGTCTGTTGTTGCCAACACCGTGAAAGCGGGCGACGGTAACTACGGTTACAACGCTGCGACCGAAGAGTACGGCAACATGATCGACATGGGTATCCTGGATCCGACTAAAGTGACCCGTTCTGCTCTGCAGTACGCGGCCTCCGTTGCCGGTCTGATGATCACCACCGAGTGCATGGTGACCGACCTGCCGAAAGCTGACGCACCTGACTTAGGCGGCGCTGGCGGTATGGGCGGCATGGGTGGAATGGGCGGCATGATGTAATCATGTTGTTCTGCACCTCGCAGAAATAAAGAGAAACCCCCGGGCAGAAATGTCCGGGGGTTTTTCTTTTGGTCATCTTTTTAGTATAAGGTTTAGACACGGACAGGTTGTGTCCAGCTGATAAGAACGAGGAAGAAAATGCGCATAAAAGTTTCTGCAGGGATCGTAGGTGCAGCACTGCTGCTGGCAGGCTGTAGTTCCAGCAATACCTTAACCGCAGGCGGGCAGAGCGTTCGCTTTGTGGAAGATAAGCCGGGCGCGGAGTGCCACTATATTGGCACCGCCACGGGCAAGCAGAGCAACTGGCTCTCTGGCCAGCATGGTGAAGAGGGTGGCTCCATGCGCGGCGCGGCCATATCGCTGCGTAACCACGCCGCCGAGATGGGCGGCAACGTCCTTTACAGCGTTACCAGTCCTACCCAGGGCTTTATGTCGAGCTTTGTTCCGACCGCCAGCGAAATGAACGGCCAGGTCTATAAGTGCCCGAACTGATTAGGCGCGGTGCGTTTGGTTGGCCCGGTAAGCGTAGCGCCACCGGGCATGACTAACGAATTAACTCTGGCGCAGCTGCAGATCCAGCGGCGTCTTGCTTGGCTCGCCGCCGATCTCCCGCGCCAGTCGCGGTACCATATAGCCCGATACCAGCGTCAACAGCTCGCGCATAATCTGGCGGGCTTCATCATCCGTCACCATAAAGTGCGCAGCTCCCTGCACCTTATCCAGCACGTGCAGGTAGTAGGGCATGACACCCGCATCAAACAGCGCGTTGCTGAGATCCGCCAGCGTCTGGGCACTGTCGTTAACGCCGCGCAGCAGCACGCTCTGGTTAAGCAGCGTCACGCCCGTGGCGCGCAGCGTCGCCATGGCCTGACGAAACGAGGCATCAATCTCCTGAGCGTGATTGATGTGGTTAACCAGCAGGATCTGCAGTGACGAGCGGGCAAAGCGTGATGCCAGCGTATCGGTGATACGCGCCGGGATCACAATCGGCAGCCGACTGTGAATGCGTAGGCGCTTCACGTGCGGGATCGCTTCTAGCTGGGTCAGCAGCCACTCCAGCTCATGATCTTTTGCCATCAGCGGATCGCCACCGGAGAAGATGATCTCATCCAGCTCAGGATGCGCGGAGATATAATCTAACGCGGCCTGCCAGTTGCGCTTGTTGCCCTGATTATCGGCATAGGGGAAGTGGCGACGGAAGCAGTAGCGACAGTTTACCGCGCAGCCACCCTTCACCAACAGCAGGGCGCGGTTACGGTATTTATGCAGCAGTCCGGGGACAACGCTATGCTGCTCATCAAGCGGATCGGTGCTGAATCCGGGGGCGGCAACAAACTCCTCCTGCGAGGTAAGCACCTGTCTTAGCAGCGGATCGTTGGGATTTCCCCGCTCCATTCGCGCGACAAACGCCCGGGGAACGCGCAGGGCAAACAGGCGTTTCGCCGCCCTTCCTGCGAGCAGATTTTCATCGGCGTCTATATTTAACAGACGCAGTAGTTCATCCGGATCGGTAATTACATCGGCAAGTTGTACTAACCAATCTTCTCTGGATGGGGTATTTAGGGTTACAATATGCGCCATTTTGTGGCTTAGCTACCAGTTATCAATTTCAGAGGGCCTTATGGCGACTTACTATAGCAACGATTTTCGTGCTGGTCTTAAAATCATGATGGATGGCGAACCGTATGCGGTTGAAGCCAGTGAATTCGTTAAACCGGGTAAAGGCCAGGCTTTCGCCCGCGTTAAGCTGCGCCGTCTGCTGACCGGCACCCGCGTTGAGAAAACCTTCAAATCTACCGACTCCGCTGAAGGCGCAGACGTTGTAGATATGAACCTGACTTACCTCTACAACGACGGTGAGTTCTACCACTTCATGAATAACCAGACCTTCGAGCAGCTGGCTGCCGATGAGAAAGCGGTTGGCGAGAACGCTAAATGGCTGCTGGATCAGGCTGAGTGCATCGTGACCCTGTGGAACGGTCAGCCTATCGCTGTGACCCCGCCGAACTTTGTAGAGCTGGAAATCATTGAAACCGATCCAGGCCTGAAGGGTGACACCGCAGGTACCGGTGGCAAACCGGCTACCCTCTCTACCGGTGCGGTAGTTAAGGTTCCGCTGTTCGTGCAGATTGGCGAAGTGATCAAAGTTGACACCCGCTCTGGCGAATACGTTTCCCGCGTGAAGTAATTTATGCGTTAAGCCTGTCGGCGTGGCTCCTGCTGCGCCGATAGCTTTTCTACCGTCTCTGCAGCTGTTCCCCTCGCTCGAATTTTCTTAAAAAATCATCGTCTCCCATCATTTCCCGAGATTTTGTCTATGCTTAAGTGGCTATACACAAATAACTTTGGCTATAAAGGAAGATATTATGGTTAAGAAAACAATTGCAGCGATCTTTTCTGTACTGGTACTTTCTTCAGCACTGACCGCCTGTAACACGACCCGTGGCGTTGGTGAAGATATCTCTAGCGGCGGTAGCGCTATCTCTGGTGCAGCAACCAAAGCGCAGCAGTAATCAGCGACGGTACGGCCGCTCGCCGTACCGTTAACTTACCCCTTCCGGCAACGACAGGAATGGCGTAAAGCGATTACACATCCCCAGCTTCATGCGAATATTGCGCTTGTAGGTATACACTGTTTTACCGTTAATCCCGAGACGGTGAGCAATAGAGTGATTGTTCGTTCCCTCCATCCACAGCGATAGCACCTTCTCTTCCTGACGCGTTAGCAGCGGCGCAGCACTCTGCGGGCTGGCATAGACGGGGCGGGCAAGCAGTGCGGTATCAATCGTGCGTGCAAGCTCGTCTAACGAACTGGATTTTGCCAGCCGGGCAGCGACAGGAAACTGCTGACAGTAACTCTCCATCTCAGCATTATGGCCGGACTGTAATAAAATAAGTTTGCTATGCTCGCTGCAGGCAGTTAGCAATGATGAGAGCTGTTGAACATGGTGCAGATCGCCGGCAAAACCGTAGAGATCGGCAATAACCAGATCCGGCTGCCACTGCATGGCGTGCTCTTTGGCCAGCATCAGATTATTAAGCCCGGTAGTTACTGTCGGGGTGGAAAATAAACCAGCTTGATTGAGCCATATCTCCAGCCCAGAACGGGTGAAATAACAACGGTCAATCAAAAGAATTTTCAGCATGTCTTTATTCGCAGTCAGGATAGGGGTGACGGCTTGCTGCTAGCAGAAAGCACACTATCATAGGGGGGAGTGCTGCTGGGTAAATGCGGGAACTACGCTGCTAACTGCATCTATTTCTTGCTTTAAAGTAGCAAAACTGTCGTTTTATTTAATAGTTGAAAACCTGCGCACCCCAGGCGACAATTCTTCATTCACCTTCGCCTTGCGGGACGACCCACAAGCGCCATCTTTCACCGGGGACGGCCCCACAGTCGGGAGCCTGCTATGTCCTGGTTTATTCTGTTTATTGCTGGTCTGCTTGAAGTTGTCTGGGCTATTGGCCTGAAGTATACCCACGGTTTTACCCGTCTCATCCCAAGCCTGATCACCGTTAGCGCGATGATTGTCAGCATTGTCATGCTGTCATGGGCAATGAAAACCCTGCCGGTAGGTACGGCCTACGCTATCTGGACGGGCATTGGTGCGGTGGGAGCGGCTACGGCAGGTATTCTGTTATTGGGCGAGTCAGCCAGCCCGGCGCGGATCGTTAGTCTGGCACTGATCGTTGCCGGGATTATTGGTCTGAAGCTCAGCACCCACTAGCGGTTCTGCGGCACCCAAATCAGCTTCTCTACGGCAAATCCCTGGCGGGTAGCGGTATCCAGCAGCTGCTGTTTTACCTTGTCAGGGATAGTACGGGTGCGCGACAGGATCCACAGGTAGTCACGGTTCGGGCCGCAGACCAGCGCATGCTGATAGTCTTTATCCAACGCAATCACGTTATAGCCACCGTAGAAGGGACCAAAGAAAGAGACCTTCAGCGCGGCGCGATCCGGACTGCCGGTAAAGTAAGCTTTGCCGTCAGTGGACTGCCACATTCCGCGTGAAGGGTTGTAGCCTTTATTGATCACGTTCAGCCCACCATCGTCGCGCAGCGTATAGGTGGCGGTGACGTTAGTCAGCCCGCGCTCAAAACGATGATCCAGGCGGGCGATCTCATACCAGGTACCGATATAGCGTTTGGCATCGAAATGCTCGACAACCGTTACGCCAGAGGGAGGCGTTGGAGAGCTACAGGAGACCACCACAAACGCAGCGGCAACGGCGGCAACAATGGGTAGCAGACGCATAGTATTTTCCTTACAGGCTTTTTTGCTAAGTGTAGAACCTGGCTCAGAAAAATGTGTTTTTCGTCGGGAGATATTTCCGTAATGCGATGCCCGACAGCGTAGCGCCGGGCATCGGCGGCGTTAAAGCGTAATAACGCCAATCAGCGTGACGATGCTCAGAATGGCGGCCAGGCCATAGAACACCCATTTGCCATGGGAAACATGGATCTTAAGATCGTGCATACCGTGGTGGATACGGTGCAGGCCACACCACAGTGGCAAAACAATCATTAGAAAGATAAACGCTCGACCAATGAGGCTCTGAGCAAAGGCCAGCACACGTTCGTAGCCCAGCGCCTCCCCTGGATAAAGCCCGAGTGGCAGCAAAATGCCAACCAGCAGCACGATTACCGGGGCGACGATCGCCCCCCACATGCCGCCTGCGCCAAACAGCCCCCAGAATACCGGTTCGTCAGCGCGTTTAGGGTTTGGATTAATCATGTGGCCTCCTTACCAGAAGAGTGCAATAAATAGAATCACTACGCTGACCAGCACCGTGACGGCCCACAGCGCCCTGATAACCGGCTGCGACCCCAGCTTTTCACCCTTCACGATAATAGTGGCGGCTTTCGGGGCCAGCTCAAACCAGGTTTTGGTATGCAGCAGCGCGGCGGCTAATGTCAGCAAGTTCAGGATAATCACCACCGGGTTTTGTAGAAAGCCGACAAATCCCGCCCATGACTCCGGGCCATGCTTCAGCGCAAACAGACCGTAAAACAGCACAATGCTGAACCAGACCGTTGGCACGGAGGTGCCTTCACGCAGCATATAGAAGCGGTAAAAGGGCAGGTTTTTCCACCAGCCTGACGGCATCGGCTGCACCCAGGGTTTACGTTTCGTTGTCATCGTGCGCTCCTTAGCGTGGTTTCAGGGTGGCGATCAGAAAGTCTTTAGAACTCTCAACCTTGCCCTGCTGAATGGCCGCCGCCGGATCGACATGCTTTGGACAGACTTCAGAGCAGTAGCCGACAAAGGTACAGCTCCAGACGCCGTTTTCGCCATTCAGCTGTGCCATACGTTCCCGCTTGCCATGGTCGCGGCTGTCTTCGTTGTAGCGATGGGCCAGGGTAATGGCCGCCGGACCTATAAACTCTGGATTCAGGCCAAACTGCGGGCAGGCGGCATAGCACAGCCCACAGTTGATGCAGCCGGAGAACTGGTGATACTTCGCCATCTGCGCTGGCGTCTGGCGGTTAGGACCCTGCTCCGGCGTACGAGGATTGCCGATAATGTAGGGCTTGATGGCCTCGAGGCTCTCAATAAAGTGGGTCATATCCACAACCAGATCGCGCTCAATCGGGAAGTTCCCTAGCGCCGCCACTTTAATGCCCTTCACGTAGTCGCGAAGGAAGGTTTTACAGGCCAGCTTCGGCACGTTGTTAACCATCATGCCGCAGGATCCGCAGATAGCCATGCGGCAGGACCAGCGGTAGCTTAAGTCGGGGGCAAGGTTATCTTTGATGTAGCCCAGTGCGTCCAGCAGCGAGGTCTGCTCATCATAGGGAACCTCATAAAAAACGCTGTGCGGGGCGGGATCCACTTCCGGGTTATAGCGCACCACCTCAACGTTCAGGTTTTTCATCTCAGCCATTCGCCTTCTCCTTGTTCTCGGCGGCTTCCGCTTCCCCGCCGTAGACGCGTTTCGCTGGCGACAGCGTGGTGATTTTGACATCGCTGTAATCAAGGCGCGTCGTGCCGTCAGCATCGCGGAAGGCGAGGGTATGTTTAAGGAAGTTGACGTCGTCACGTTCGGTGCAGCCCTCGTCCAGACGCTGGTGCGCCCCGCGTGACTCTTTGCGGGCCAGCGCGGAGTGGGCCATACACTCGGCGACGTTCAGACCGTGCCCCAGCTCAATGGTATAGAGCAGGTCGGTATTAAAAACGCTGGAGGTATCGGTAACCCGCACACGCTTAAAGCGCTCCTGCAGCTCCGCCAGCTTATCGACGGTTTTCTGCATCAGCTCTGGAGTGCGATAGATGCCGCAACCCTCTTCCATCGACAGGCCCATCTCATCGCGGATTTTTGCCCAGCTCTCGTTGCCCTGCTGATTAACCAGCGCTTTCAGACGCTGCTCTACATCAACCGCCTGAGCGGTCAGGGCGCTATCGGCAGCCTTGCCCACGGCACGAGAATGCGCAATAGCGCGCTCGCCAGCCAGGCGGCCAAAGACTACCAGCTCCGCCAGCGAGTTTGAGCCGAGACGGTTAGCGCCGTGCAGGCCGACCGAGGAGCACTCGCCTACGGCGAATAATCCCTTAATGCGGGTCTCGCACTGGCTGTCGGTCTCAATGCCGCCCATGGTGTAGTGAGCAGTCGGACGGACCGGAATCGGCTCCTTGACCGGATCGACGCCAACGTAGGCCTTGGCCAGCTCGCAGATAAAGGGCAGACGCTCGAGAATTTTCTTTTCGCCAAGATGGCGCAGATCGAGATAGACCACGTCGCCGCGCGGTGTAGGGATGGTGTTGCCCTTACGCCACTCGTGCCAGAAAGCCTGAGAGACCCTGTCGCGCGGCCCCAGCTCCATATATTTGTTTTTCGGTTCGCCCAGCGGCGTCTCCGGCCCCATGCCGTAGTCCTGCAGATAGCGGTAGCCGTTTTTGTTGACCAGAATGCCACCTTCACCGCGACAGCCCTCTGTCATCAGAATGCCGGAGCCGGGCAGGCCAGTGGGGTGGTACTGCACGAACTCCATATCACGCAGCGGCACGCCGTGGGCGAGCGCCATCCCCATGCCGTCGCCGGTGACAATGCCGCCGTTAGTGTTATAGCGATAGACACGCCCCGCACCGCCGGTAGCCATCACCACCGCATTGGCGCGGATCTGCATCAGGGTGCCCTCCATCATATTCATGGCGACCAGGCCACGAACCTGGCCGTCGTCCACGAGGATGTCCAGCACAAAGTGCTCATCGAAGCGCTGGATCTGCGGGAACTGGAGAGAGGTCTGGAAGAGGGTATGGAGCATGTGGAAGCCGGTCTTATCAGCGGCGAACCAGGTACGTTCGATCTTCATCCCGCCGAAGCGGCGTACATTGACGCTGCCGTCCGAACGCCGGCTCCACGGGCAGCCCCACAGCTCAAGCTGGGTCATTTCCGTCGGGCACTGGCGGACAAAGTAGTCAACAACGTCCTGCTCACATAGCCAGTCTCCGCCGGCTACGGTGTCGTGAAAATGGTACTCAAAGCTGTCGTGATCCTGTGCGACGGCAGCGGAGCCGCCCTCGGCTGCCACGGTGTGGCTGCGCATGGGATAGACCTTTGAGACGAGGGCGATTTTTGCATTGGGATCCGCCTGGGCGGCCGCTATGGCAGCGCGTAAACCCGCGCCGCCAGCGCCTATGACGACGAGATCGGCTTGAAAAGTGTGCACGACATTCCTCCAGATTGGCTGTAAACAGTTCCACTGCTCCTTTATGGGTACGCCAGTATAACCTCAGGGATCGGAGGGAAATTTGACGTGTTCGATTTTTTAGCCGTTCTTTGCGGCCGTTTTTTGTTCTGGTCCGTCACGAAAAAGGGTTCTGATTGCGTAAATCTGCCGCACAGAATTTGTCTCAGGGTTCCCCGTCGAGTAGACTTCGTGCCCTTGTCTGACATCGGAGAACACACCATGAGTGAAACGGCAGCCTGGCGGCCGAGCGCATCTATTCCTAACCTGCTGAAACGCGCAGCAATAATGGCCGAGATACGCCGTTTCTTTACCGATCGCGGCGTGCTGGAGGTGGAGACGCCCTGCATGAGCCAGGCGACGGTAACGGACGTTCATCTGTTCCCGTTTAAAACCCGTTTTGTTGGCCCGGGCCACTCACAGGGGCTGGATCTCTATCTGATGACCAGCCCGGAGTACCATATGAAGCGCCTGCTGGCCGCTGGCTGTGGTCCCGTGTTCCAGCTGTGCCGCAGCTTTCGCAATGAAGAGATGGGACGTCATCATAACCCCGAGTTCACCATGCTGGAGTGGTACCGCCCGCACTATGACATGTACCGCCTGATGAATGAGGTCGATGATCTACTGCAACAGGTGCTGGACTGCCCGGCGGCGGATTCGCTCTCCTACCAGCAGGCGTTCCAGCGTCATCTGGATATCGACCCGCTCTCCGCCGATAAGCAGCAGCTGCGTGACGCTGCGGCAAAGCTGGATCTCAGCAATATCGCCGATCGGGAAGAGGATCGGGACACGCTGCTACAGCTGCTCTTTACCATGGGCGTGGAGCCGCACATTGGCAAAGATCGCCCGGCCTTTGTCTATCACTTTCCGGCAAGCCAGGCGGCGCTGGCGCAGATCAGCACTGAAGATCACCGCGTGGCAGAGCGCTTTGAGGTCTACTTCAAAGGTATGGAGCTGGCGAACGGTTTCCATGAGCTGACCGATGCACGTGAACAGCAGCAGCGTTTTGAGCAGGATAACCGCAAGCGCGCAGCCATGGGCCTGGAGCAGCAGCCCATCGACTACAACCTGCTGGGGGCGTTAGAGGCTGGCCTGCCGGACTGCTCTGGCGTGGCGCTGGGGATCGATCGCCTGGTGATGCTGGCTCTGGGTACCGAAACCCTGGCCGAGGTGCTGGCCTTTTCGGTCGATCGCGCCTGATTGTTATGGCCGGGCGGCGCTCTGCTTGCCCGGCCTACGGTATTGCAGCACTAGTGCAAAATAAAATATTACTTTTCGTGCTAATTGCCCACTTCATCTTTTGCTTTCTCTCCTGAAGTCACAATTTAAACCTACCGCTTTGTTACTATCCAGCCGTTCGTTTGGGTAACTCTTTTACCCTCTCTCTTTCACCAGACAACATGGATAGATCTATGAGCGACAATCTCAAAAAGATGAGCCTGATGGGGCTTGTTCTCATGATATTTACGTCGGTTTTTGGCTTCGCCAACAGCGCCAGCGCGTTTTACCTGATGGGACACAGCGCCACGCCCTGGTATATTTTTGCGGCTCTGTTCTTCTTCATTCCCTTTGCCTTAATGATGGCTGAGATGGGGGCTGCCTACCGTAAGGAGGAGGGCGGTATCTACTCGTGGATGGAGAACAGCGTGGGGCCACGCTATGCATTTATCGGCACCTTTATGTGGTTTTCATCATACGTCATCTGGATGGTGAGTACCGCAGCGAAGGTGTGGGTTCCCTTCTCCACCTTTATCGTTGGCGCGGATATGACGCAGCGCTGGCACGTCGCTGGCCTGCAACCCACGCAGGTGGTGGGTATTCTGGCCGTCGTCTGGATGGGGGGCGTGACCTTTGTCGCGGCAAAAGGCATTAACAAGATCGCCAAAGTCACCGCCGTCGGCGGGATTGCCGTAATGTGTCTTAACCTGGTGCTCCTTCTTGCCAGCATCGCTATCTTACTGCTCAACGGCGGGCACTTTGCCGAGGCGATCAACTTCACCGCCTCGCCGAATCCAGGCTATCACTCCGATCTCTCTATGCTGTCGTTTATGGTGTTTGCCCTGTTTGCCTATGGCGGCATTGAGGCGGTAGGCGGCCTGGTGGATAAGACCGAAAACTCGGAAAAAAACTTTGCCAAAGGGATCATCTTCGCTGCCGTTGTGATCTCTATCGGCTACTCCCTCGCCATTATTCTGTGGGGCGTTAGCACCAACTGGCAGCAGGTACTGAGCACCGATTCCACCAACCTGGGTAACATTACCTACGTGCTGATGCAGAGTCTGGGCACGACGTTGGGTAACGCGTTGCATCTGTCGCCTGAGGCGGCCAGCCTGACCGGCGTCTGGTTTGCCAGAATAACCGGGCTGTCGATGTTCCTCGCCTATACGGGGGCATTCTTTACGCTGATCTACTCTCCGCTGAAGGCGATTATCCAGGGTACGCCGAAAGAGATGTGGCCCGCGCCGATGACGCGTTTAAATAAGAGCGGGATGCCCGAAACATCGATGTGGCTACAGTGCCTGCTGGTGAGCCTGATTATCCTGCTGGTCTCGTTTGGCGGCGGCACGGCATCCGCGTTTTATAACAAAGTGACCCTGATGGCGAACGTCTCCATGACGCTGCCTTACCTTTTCCTGGCCCTGGCGTTTCCCTTCTTTAAGGCTAAAACGGATCTGCATCGACCGTTTGTAATCTTTAAATCTCGCAGTACGACGCTGGGGATGACTGCCGTAGTTGTACTGCTGGTGGCCTTCGCCAATATCTTTACGGTCATTGAGCCGGTGATTGAAAAAGGGGATTTGAGTAGCGCCCTGTGGATGGCGGGCGGGCCGATCTTCTTCTCGCTGCTGGCACTGGGGCTTTATGAGCGCTACCAGCGGCGTATTAGCCGCGTGGGTGGGTTGTCACCTCGCTAAAAAAAACGCCGCAGCGATTAAGCTGCGGCGTAGTTCTTACAGACTGCCCGATGGACGTTGGCCGCGTCCGGCAGAGCTTAGCGTTCTGGCGGTGCGTTTGCCGTCGAGCGACTCCAGACGCATCTGGAACGGCGGGAACGGCAGGTCGATGCCGTGCTCGCGGAAGCCCTGCAGGATCAGCTGGTGGATCTCGTGGCGCAGCGGCATCCGGTGGCCCATCTCGGCGGCGTAGATACGCAGCTCAAAGAGCTGGATCCCCTGCTGCAGATCCACCAGGAAGACCTCCGGCGGCGGGTTATCGATCACCAGCGTACAGCGCTCGGCGGCAGTGTAGAGCAGCTGGGTAACCTCTTCGCTGTTGGCATCAGAGGGCGCGGGAACGGTCAGTACCACACGCGTCACCGAATCCGACAGCGACCAGTTGATAAACTGCTCGGTGATAAACGCCTTATTCGGCACGATGATCTCTTTACGGTCCCAGTCGCTGATGGTCGTCGCACGGGTATTGATCTTCGTTACGCTACCGGTGAGATCGCGAATGGTCACGGTGTCGCCAATGCGGATCGGCTTCTCAAACAGGATGATCAGGCCGGAGATAAAGTTGGCGAAGATCTCCTGTAAACCAAAACCTAATCCCACACCAAGGGCGGCTACCAGCCATTGCAGTTTTGACCACTCGATACCGATCATGGAGAAGCCCACCAGGCCGCCAAACAGCATCAGCAGATACTTGGTGATGGTGGTGATGGCGTAGCCTGTCCCCGGCGTCAGGTCGAGGTGCTGAAGCAGCGCCAGCTCCAGCAGGGCCGGCAGGTGGCGCACCAGCTGGGTGGTGATGATAAACACCAGGATGGCGATCAGCACCGCACCAAGGGTGATCGGCTCCAGGCTCTCTACCCCCTGTACCGTTGAGGTGACGTCCCACAGGGAGATATTTTCCAGGAAGCCAAACGCCGAGTGGATCTCTGACCACAGCACAATCACTGATAGCAGGGCGATGAGCATCAGGAGCGAGCGCACCAGCCGCAGCGACTGGGCGCTGATGGCATCCAGGTCCAGCTCGCTCTCATCCACCTCTACCGTACCCTCCGTGCTGGTCGAGTGGGCCTGCTCCTCTTCGCCACGGGCGCGCTGGGCCAGGATCTCTGCCCGGCGTTGTCTTGCGCGGTCGAAGGCCAGACGGCGGCGCTGAATCAGCATCCAGCGGCGGATGATGTGATACACCACCAGCAGCAGGAACCAGATCGCTACCGAGGTTTCCAGACGGGCCAGCAGCGCCTGGGCGGTTGCAAGGTAGCCCACGGCAGCCGCCAGCATCGCCGCCAGCGGGGCGCTCATCAGCAGGTTCCAGAGCATATGGTTAACCATATTGTCGCCGCTGCCGGTCTTATCGACGTAGAGCGGGATCCCGGCGCGTTTCAGGCTCAGCGTTACCACGGCCAGCGCGCCACAGATCAGCATAAAGCAGAGACGGCCAAGAGAGCCGGAGAACTCGCGGTCGTTGAGGTTATCGAACATGATCAGCGCCATAATCAGCGGCACGATCAGGCCGATGCTCATCAGGTAGGAGCGCAGCCCGCGTGCGACCCGGCTACGCGGCCAGCCGAAATGGGCAACAAACAGGCCGGTAGGGCGGGCGAAGGTGGCGCAGATCATCACTACCCACAGCAGCGGCACGGTGGCGGTGACGCCATCGCCAATCGCTACGGCCAACGGGTAGGGCCAGGCGGATCGCAGGCCGTAGCCGAGCGTCGCCCACAGCACCGGCAGCGGAGAGGCGACGAGGATCGACCAGAACACCGTGCGCAGCGTGAGCCAGAAGTGATCCTGGGTCACCTTGCCCACCTTCGCGCTGGAGCGCTCCAGGAAGCGGGTAAAGTGCTTGCGGGAGTAGACGCTGAAGCCCACCAGCACCAGCGCGGCAAACAGCGGCAGCAACGTCTCCTTGCTGGTCAGCATCATCATCGTTGCCTTGCCGAGCTGGTTTACGGTATCCAGCGAGATGAGGCGACGCAGATCCTGGACAATCTCAATCGGCCAGCTGAGCGTCATCGGGCTGACGTCGGCGGTCCAGAAGAGATAGCGATGGGTAGCTTCGTTGACCTCTTTCAGCGCATCCTCAAGCTGGCTGTTGGAGACTTTAAGCTTGGTCAGCTCGAGGATCAGCGTATCGCCCCCCTGCAACAGGGAGGTGAGCAGCTCACGCTGGGTACGCAGCTGCGCCTCAAGAATGCGGCTCTGCTCGGCGGTCAGCGGCTGGCCGTCCGCCTGGCGGATCTGGCGCAGCTGAGGCTGCTTGTTGAGCAGATCCTCATAGTGCATGCGGTGTACTCGCAACTGGGCCATCTCGGTATCCAGCTGCTGCGGCTTCGGCATCTCCGGCAGGCGGGCCACCTGGGCGCGCAGCGCATCGCCCAGCATGTTGGAAACGCCCAGCCACTGGGACTGCTCGCGCAGCGTATTCAGGGCCTGGCGGACCTGCAACGTCTGACCTGTCGCCTGGCGCTGCTGGGAGGCAACCAGATCCATCCGCTGGGCCTGCTGGTTGAGCGCCTGCGACAGCTCGCGGTTGATTTTGAACTGGTCAACGATGCCCGCAGGCAGATTGGCGCTATTCTCTGCCAGCAGCTCGGTGCTCTCCAGCGCTTGCTCAGCTTCGCGCTGACGCTGGCTGTTGAGATGATTACGCAGCGCCTGTAAATAAGCGTCTAACTGCTGGGCCTGCCTTTGGGCTAGCTCGGAGCGCATCCGCGCCAGCTCCTGACGGTTGTTCGCCGACAGCTGGGCCAGCTCCAGCTCGTCAACCTGGGCTTTTAGCCTGGCAGAGTTCGCCTGCGCGCTCAAAGTCTGCGCCTGGGCCAACGCGGTTGTGCCAGTCTGCGTACCGATGCGGCGCTCTACCTCACTCAGCTGGCGACGGGCGTCGGTCTGCTGCTGCGGAAGCTGGCTTAAAGAGTCGTTGATCTCCCGGGCGCGCTCCTGCTCCTGCTGGGCAAGCCGCGTTTTTTCCAGCAGCTGGCTGCTGACCTGGAGGATCTCCTGGTTCAGCGCATCGGTGGAGATACCCGCCGGAACGGCTTTCGGCTCGTCGCGCAGGCTGCTGAACTGGGTGCGCAGCGTTTGGGAGAGTTTAGGGAAGTCGTCGATGACCTGCTGATACTGTTTGGCGCGTTCGAGGGAACCGTTACGCTCCTCAAGGGCGTTCAGCGCGGACTGGAGCGTCTCGACGGTCTCTGCCTGCTCTGGCGAGGCGGCGGCCGCTTTGGCTTGCTCCAGCTCCTGGGTGATCTGTTTGGCGTCGGGGATCGTCGCAGCGTACGCCCCCGCGCTGAGGCACCAGGCCATCAGAAATGCGATAATCAGGCGCACGTTGCTCTACCTTTGTGAAATTAAATCTTTGTTAAATCAAACTGGATCTTTGTTGTCGTCTACCATCGGGTTGGCCTCGTGCTCGGCGTCAATCTCTTCCTGCGGCAACGGGGTAGGAGAGACGTCTGGGGCAACGGCCTCGGTAGAGTAGGCCAGCGGCTCGCCGATTTTAGTCACCGACAGGCTCTCTAAATGCTCTGCCAGCGCAATGCTGCCCGGTGCGAAGAGGTTGATCACCGTGGAGCCGAGCTTAAAGCGACCCATCTCCTGGCCCTTCAGCAGCGCCACAGCACCTTCGCTTTCGCCTTCCGGCCACGTCCAGCGTTTGATAATGCCTTCGCGCGGCGGTGTGATAGTGCCTGCCCAGACGGTTTCGATGCTGCCAACGATGGTCGCACCCACCAGAATTTGCGCCATCGGGCCAAACTCGGTGTCGAACACGCAGATAACGCGCTCGTTACGGGCGAACAGGTTCGGCACGTTGCGCGCGGTGAGGTGGTTAACCGAGAAGAGATCGCCCGGCACGTAGATCATCTCGCGCAGGATGCCGTTGCACGGCATGTGTACGCGGTGATAGTCGCGCGGCGACAGATAGGTGGTCGCGAAGCTACCGTCACGGAACTTGTCCGCCAGCAGATAGTTACCGGCCAGCAGCGCTTCCAGGCTGTAGTGATGGCCTTTGGCCTGCAGCAGCTTGTCGTTTTCGATGCGGCCCAGCTGGCTGATCACGCCGTCGGCAGGCATCACCAGCACGCTGGGGTCGGTATTCAGCGGGCGGACTTCGTCGCGCAGCGGGCGGACAAAAAAGTCATTAAAGGTGCGATAGCTGGCGGTGTCCGGCTTCTGCGCCTCCTGCATATTGACCTTGTAGTATTTGACGAACAGGTCGATGACCAGCTTGGTCAGCCATCCCCCGCGTTTGCTTGCGCCCCAGCCCGCGAGGCGAGTGAGCCACAGTTTAGGCAGAATGTATTGAAGCGAAAGTTTAAATGAGTCTAACAAGGTAGCCTCCAGGCTAGTTTTTTGGTCGTTCCTGATCCGCAACGCAGCGGCGGACCCTTAAAAAAAGGGGACGATTTTAGCGATGCTCAGCTTAATTGTCAGTCGTCGGATTCAGAAAAGCTTTTACGCGTTTTTACCTGCGCCATGCTTTCCAGAATGCGGTGATAGTTTTCAAACCGCGTCTCAGCAATCTCACCTCTGTCAACGGCTTCCCGGATCGCACAGCCGGGATCGCTGGCATGCTTACAGTCGCGGTATTTACAGTGGCCGAGATAGTCGTGAAATTCGACAAAGCCGCGGGTGATTTGTTCCGGCTCCAGGTGCCAGAGACCAAATTCACGCACGCCGGGGGAGTCGATCACATCCCCACCGTGCGGGAAGTGATAGAGCCGCGCCGCCGTGGTGGTGTGCTGGCCCAGCCCCGAGTTGTCAGAGACATCGTTGGTCAGGATCTCCTCCTGGAGCCCCAGCAGAGCGTTCAGCAGGCTCGATTTGCCGACGCCGGACTGACCAGCAAAGATGCTAATGCGATCGGTCAGCGCCTCTTCCAGCGGTTTTAAGCCGTCCTGTGTATGACTAGAGACCATCAGCACGCGATAACCAATCTTACGGTAGACATCCATCTGCTCGTCCACAAAGGCTCTGCTTTCGTCATCCAGCAGGTCAATCTTGTTGAGCACGATGAGCGGTTCCACGTCCAGCGTTTCACAGGCTACCAGATAGCGGTCGATGATGTTAGGCGACAGCTCCGGCAGAATGGCAGAGACAATAATGATCTGATCGATATTGGCAGCGATGGGTTTTACCCCGTCGTAAAAGTCGGGGCGGGTCAGCACCGACGTGCGCTCATGCACTGCCTCAACGATACCTTTTACGTTAACCCCTTCAGCAGCGGCCTTGCCTGGACGCCAGACAACCCGGTCACCGGTTACCAGCGAGCGGATAGTGCGGCGGATGTTGCAGCGGTGGACGTCGCCGTCGGCGGCTTCAACGTCGGCGTGCATACCAAAACGGCTAATAACGATCCCTTCGGCGGTCTCGCCAAACAGGTTATCGTCGTAGTCCGGCTTCTCCGTAGACGTTTTAAGCCGACGCTGGTGGTTTGCTTTCACACGGCGCTGCTGGCCTTTGGAGAGTTTATTTTTACTCAATCGTACTGACTCCTGGTCGCCCCTGGTGGGCAAAACCTCTATGATAGATGCTAATTTAGATAATTATAGTCGTGCGAGATGGGTGGAAAATAGCATGAGTGCAGATGAAAACAACCTGATTTGGATCGATCTGGAGATGACCGGGCTGGATCCCGAGCGCGATCGCATTATTGAGATCGCAACCCTGGTCACCGATGCCAACCTGAATATTCTGGCGGAAGGCCCGGTGATTGCCGTGCATCAGTCCGACGAACAGCTGGCGCTGATGGATGAGTGGAACGTGCGCACCCATACCGGTAGCGGGCTGGTGGAGCGGGTTAAGGCCAGTACCCAGGACGATCGTGCGGCTGAACTGGCGACCATTGCCTTCCTGAAGGAGTGGGTCCCGGCGGGAAAATCCCCTATCTGCGGCAACAGCATCGGCCAGGATCGTCGCTTCCTGTTTAAGTATATGCCCGAGCTGGAAGCCTACTTCCACTATCGCTACCTTGACGTCAGCACGCTGAAAGAGCTGGCTAAGCGCTGGAAGCCAGAGGTACTGGATGGCCTGAAAAAGCAGAATACTCACCAGGCGCTGGATGATATCCGCGAGTCCGTGGCGGAGCTGGTCTACTATCGCGAGAACTTTATTAAGCTTTAAGCAGGATGCCCGGCGGACCGTCTGCCGGGCCTACGAAAAGTGATTTGCTGTGAAAATAGACAATGTGTCGAATATTGCAGCATTCAAACTTAATTTCGCAAAATTCGCTTTCAGGGGGGTTGCAGCTAAAAGGATTTCTCGTATAATGCGCCTCCCGTAACGATGAGAAATTGACGTTACGACAGCAACAAGTTTGCGGGAATAGCTCAGTTGGTAGAGCACGACCTTGCCAAGGTCGGGGTCGCGAGTTCGAGTCTCGTTTCCCGCTCCAAA
>NZ_DALZYX010000019.1:0-28202 GCF_031987975.1 Pseudescherichia sp.
GAATGAAAGCAATAGTGCGTTCCGTTACTTATATATAATAATGAATAAATAATAATTTTAAATTTATGTGATCAATGAATTACATAGGTTATTAATTTTGTTTGAGATAAATATTTTTTTTCAAAAAAAAGAAAACGAGTCCCGGCGCGCCCTGGGAGCAATTGGCGTTGATTGGTTAAGGGTTTTTGGGTTTTTTCAGATTGATAAGTTTGCATGAGGGGAATACGCTTCCGCGGAAATTATACTTCCGTATAGGATCGTTATTTTTGATTTATTGGTAGTTCATCTCTTTGCTTCAATATTGGCCTGTCCACCTACACGGTTCGTTATTAAAGGTGTCGCTATTCACGCCTGTGCTTGCAGGATGTTATTTAATACTCATTAAAGGTGGTTTTTATGTTTAGAATGTTATCGGCTGAATTTTTTGGCACGTTCTGGCTGGTTTTGGGGGGCTGCGGCAGCGCGGTGCTGGCGGCGGCGTTCCCGGAGCTGGGAATAGGGTTTGCCGGGGTGGCGCTAGCGTTTGGCCTGACCGTGCTGACGATGGCCTACGCGGTTGGCCATATCTCCGGTGCCCACTTTAACCCGGCGGTGACGCTGGGGCTGTGGATTGCTGGTCGTACCCCTGCTCGCCATGTCATCCCCTACATTATCGCGCAGGTCATTGGCGGGATCGTCGGGGCGGCGGTGCTCTATCTTATTGCCAGCGGTAAAACCGGCTTTGACGCGACGCTGGGTGGCTTTGCCTCCAACGGTTTTGGCGAACACTCGCCGGGCGGCTTCTCCTTTGCCGCCTGTGCGATAGCTGAAATTGTCCTGACGGCATTTTTTCTGTTGGTCATTCTCGGCGCAACGGACAGATACGCCTCTGTAGGATTTGCGCCGCTGACGATTGGCCTGGCGCTGACGCTTATTCACCTCATCAGTATTCCAGTAACCAACACCTCTGTTAATCCTGCACGCAGTACTGCCGTCGCGATTTTCCAGGGCACCTGGGCGCTGCAACAGCTGTGGGTATTCTGGGTAATGCCGCTTATCGGTGGCCTGATCGGCGGACTCATCTATCGAGTTCTGCTTAGCGATACTGTCTCTGCGCCAAAGGAGGCACAGACAGCGAAAGAGTAAGCGTAACACGCTCTCCATACCGTCGCGCCAGGCGGTATGGAGCACTTTTTAATAACACGAAATGAGACGGCAATTTTAGCCAAGGGAGAACAATCTGATATAAAATATCGCGAGCAGCGCCGCACAACTCATTTCTACTGGAAATCGCTACCGTTTAGAGTGAATTAAATCATGATATAATCCCGCCCCTCATTTCTCTTTTCGCTTTGGGGCATTTTTTATATGCAACAGCCCGTTGTGTATGTAGGTGAATGGCTGGTTACACCCTCTGTTAACCAAATCAGCCGGCAAGGACGTCAGCTTACCCTTGAGCCGCGTTTAATCGATCTTCTGGTTTTTTTTGCTCGTCATCCGGGGCAGGTTCTGACCCGGGATGAACTCATTGATAATGTCTGGACGCGTAGCGTAGTGACTGGCCACGTCGTTACCCAGAGTATTTCCGAGCTGCGTAAGTCGTTAAAGGATAGCGATCCTAACGCGCCAGAATATATCGTTACAGTACCTAAACGGGGCTATAAGCTCACGGTACCGGTGGCCTGGAGCGGCGGGGAAGAGGAAGAGATAAACAGTGCTGTGCCGCCCACTGCGGCAGATGCGTTACCAGAAGCAACGGCTGAGCCACCTCCGGCGGCTGCAACACTACGCAGTCGGCTTAACGCGATTACTGTCTGGGGACTATTCCTGCTGGCGCTAGGCTCATGTGTGGCAATGGTTGCGCTGGCGACGCTTGATGCGCATCCACCGGTAACAAAAACGCGCCTGCTGCTGAATCCGCGCGATATTGACATTCATTTAGTTGATGGCAGCGGCTGTACCAACCGTAGCGTGCAGCACGCCTACGCGGTAGGGCTTGGCAGCCTGATCACGACTACGCTAAACACCTTTTCAACCTTTATGGTGCACGACAAAACAAACTACAACATCAATGAGCCAAGTAGCTCAGGTAAAACGCTAACCATTGAGTTTGTTAATCAGCGGCACTACCGCGCTCAGCAGTGCTTTATGTCGATTAAGCTGGTGGATAACGCAGATGGTTCAACCATGCTTGATAAACGCTACTTCGTCACCAGTGATAACCAACTCTCGATTCAAAAGGATCTTATGAGCAGCCTGTCGGACGCGCTGACCCAGCCGTGGCCGGAACGTTTGCAGACTATGCTCACCCAGTACCAGCCAGCACAGAGTACGTCACTCGTGGCCTTCTACCAGGCCCATCAGCTATTAATGAATGGTGATGTTGACTCACTCGATAAAGCCAGTGAACGTTTAGAGGAAGTATTGCAGCATTCTCCTGAATTTATCTATGCGAGGGCGGAAAAAGCACTGGTCGATGTGTTACGCCACTCCCAGCAGCCGTTGAATGAGAAACAGCTCGCGGCGCTTAATAATGAGATAACGCGCCTGGGCAATACCCCGGGCATGAAAGAGATGGCCATATTTTATCAAATTGAAACCGTCGATATGCTGAGTAAAGGCAAAGTTGATGAGGCGTATAAAAACATCAACAAATCTATCGACCTGGAGATGACGTGGATGAGCTATGTGCTGCTAGGCAAGGTCTATGAAATGAAAGGCCAGAACCGTCTGGCGGCAGATGCCTATATTACCGCATTCAATTTACGTCCGGGTGACAATACGCTCTACTGGATCGAAAACAGCGTATTTCAAACCTCGGTGACTCGGGTGGTGCCCTACCTTGATAATTTCCTGGCAGAAAAATAAATAGCACCTCGCAAGTTAAATTAATGTTTAAATAATGGTTTGTTTTGTTATTTGAATGTACATGTGCATTACGCAGGAAAGTTTTTTTAATACGTTATTTTCTGGGTAACTATTTGTAATTTAGGTATGTTTATCTTTTCCTGACCTTTAGAGGTTATCCTGAGATGTAACCCAAAAAGGTCAGGGTCTCACTTTTTTGCAGTTTGTTTTTATTTCACTTTATCTTTAGGACTTTGTTACTCCAGATGCGTAATCTCGCTGGCAGTTGGTCGGGTCAATAACACGTTTTAACTCATGATCCGCACCTCCAAATAACTCTCAGGAGACTACGAAACATGAGTACTGCCAAAAAGATCGGGCTGTTTGCCTGTACCGGTGTTGTTGCCGGAAATATGATGGGGAGCGGTATTGCATTATTGCCCGCGAACCTCGCCAGCATTGGTGCTATCTCTATCTGGGGCTGGGTCATCTCTATTATTGGGGCCATGTCACTGGCCTATGTCTATGCGCGACTGGCAACCAAAAACCCGCAGCAGGGTGGGCCTATCGCTTATGCAGGGGAAATCTCTCCCGCCTTTGGTTTTCAGACCGGCGTTCTCTATTATCACGCAAACTGGATTGGTAACCTGGCCATTGGGATCACCGCCGTTTCTTATCTTTCAACATTTTTCCCGGTATTAAATAATCCTGTTCCTGCCGGCATCGCCTGTATTGCCATCGTCTGGCTTTTTACTTTCGTCAATATGCTCGGCGGAACCTGGGTGAGCCGCCTGACCACTATCGGCCTGGTGCTGGTTCTGGTTCCGGTGGTCATGACGGCGGTCGTCGGCTGGCATTGGTTTGATATGGCGACCTACCAGGCAAACTGGAACACCTCTACCACCACGGATAGCCACGCGGTAATCAAGAGTATCCTGCTCTGCCTGTGGGCCTTCGTGGGCGTTGAATCCGCCGCCGTCAGTACCGGTATGGTGAAGAACCCGAAACGTACCGTGCCGCTGGCGACCATGCTGGGTACGGCGCTGGCCGGGATCGTTTATATCGCCGCGACTCAGGTTATTGCCGGTATGTACCCTGCAGCGCAGATGGCCTCATCCGGTGCGCCGTTCGCCGTCAGCGCTTCCACCATCCTTGGCGGCTGGGCTGCACCAATCGTTTCCGGATTTACCGCCTTTGCCTGCCTGACCTCGCTGGGATCCTGGATGATGCTTGTCGGCCAGGCCGGTGTGCGCGCCGCAAATGATAACAACTTCCCGAAAGTGTATGGCGAAGTAGACAGCAATGGCATTCCGAAAAAGGGCCTGCTGCTGGCCGCACTGAAAATGACCGTTCTGATGGTGCTGATCACCATGATGAACTCTGCCGGGGGCAAAGCATCCGACCTGTTCGGAGAGCTAACCGGTATCGCGGTACTGCTGACCATGCTGCCTTACTTCTACTCCTGTGTGGATCTGATCCGCTTCGAGGGCATCAATACCCGCAACCTTATCAGCCTGATCTGCTCCGTGCTGGGCTGTGGATTCTGCTTTATCGCTCTGATGGGAGCCAGCTCCTTTGAACTGGCAGGCACCTTCATCGTTAGCTTGATCATCCTGATGTTCTACGGTCGCAAAATGCACCAGCGCCAGCTTGGCAACGACGCTGCCAAAAGAGAAACCGCCAGCGCGCTGTAACCCTTAACCCTTTCCCGCAGCCCTTCCTTCACCTGTCACCTATGGCGGGAGGGGCTTGCTCTACCCGGAGATTTGATTATGAACGTAATTGCTATCATGAATCATATGGGCGTTTACTTTAAAGAAGAGCCCATCCGTGAACTGCATCGTGCCCTTGAACGCCTCGACTTCCGCGTTGTTTACCCCAACGATCGTGACGATCTGCTGAAGCTTATTGAAAACAATGCTCGCCTGTGCGGCGTCATTTTCGACTGGGATAAGTACAATCTCGAGCTGTGCGAAGAGATCAGTAAGATGAACGAGTATATGCCGCTGTACGCGTTCGCCAATACTTACTCCACCCTCGATGTCAGCCTCAACGATTTGCGCATGCAGGTACGCTTCTTTGAGTATGCGCTGGGTGCCGCTGAAGACATCGCCCACAAAATTAAGCAGAACACCGATGAGTACATCGACGCTATCCTGCCACCGTTAACCAAAGCGCTGTTCAAATATGTGCGTGAAGGCAAATATACCTTCTGCACCCCAGGCCATATGGGCGGAACGGCTTTCCAGAAAAGCCCGGTCGGCAGCCTCTTTTATGACTTTTTCGGTCCGAACACCATGAAATCCGACGTTTCGATTTCAGTCTCCGAGTTGGGTTCTCTGCTGGACCACAGCGGCCCACATAAAGAAGCGGAAGAGTATATCGCTCGCGTATTTAATGCCGAACGTAGCTATATGGTGACCAACGGCACCTCCACCGCGAATAAAATTGTTGGTATGTACTCTGCACCAGCGGGCAGTACCGTGCTGATTGACCGTAACTGCCACAAATCGCTGACTCATTTGATGATGATGAGCGACATTACGCCCATCTATTTCCGTCCTACCCGCAATGCCTACGGTATTCTCGGGGGTATCCCACAGAGCGAGTTCCAGCATGCCACTATCGCTAAGCGCGTCAAAGAGACCCGCAATGCAACCTGGCCGGTACACGCGGTAATTACCAACTCCACCTACGATGGTCTGCTCTACAACACGGACTACATTAAGAAAACCCTCGACGTGAAGTCGATTCACTTTGACTCTGCCTGGGTTCCCTACACCAATTTCTCACCTATCTATGCCGGTAAGTGCGGGATGAGTGGTGGCCGTGTGGAAGGGAAGGTGATCTATGAAACCCAGTCCACGCACAAGCTGCTGGCCGCCTTCTCTCAGGCATCGATGATCCACGTGAAGGGTGACGTTAATGAAGAGACCTTCAACGAAGCCTTCATGATGCACACAACCACCTCACCGCACTACGGCATTGTGGCCTCTACAGAAACCGCAGCAGCGATGATGAAAGGCAATGCCGGGAAGCGCCTGATTGACGGCTCTATCCAGCGTGCCATCAAGTTCCGTAAAGAGATCAAACGCCTGAAAGGGGAGTCTGAGGGTTGGTTCTTCGATGTCTGGCAGCCGGAACATATTGACCAGCCAGAATGTTGGCCGCTGCGCTCAGATAGCGCCTGGCACGGTTTCAAAAACATCGATAACGAGCACATGTACCTCGACCCAATCAAGGTCACCATTCTGACGCCGGGGATGACGAAAGACGGCGCGATGGATGAGTTCGGGATCCCGGCCAGCATCGTGGCGAAGTACCTGGATGAACGCGGCATCGTGGTGGAAAAAACCGGTCCTTATAACCTGCTGTTCCTGTTCAGCATCGGTATCGATAAGACCAAAGCGCTGAGCCTGCTACGCGCCCTGACCGATTTTAAACGCGGCTTCGATCTGAACCTGCGGGTGAAAAATATGCTGCCGTCGCTGTATCACGAGGATCCTGAGTTCTATGAAAATATGCGCGTTCAGGAGTTGGCGCAGAATATTCACAAGCTGGTTGAGAAGCACAACCTGCCGGATCTGATGTTCCGTGCATTTGAAGTGCTGCCGTCCATGGTTATGACCCCGTTTGCGGCGTTCCAGAAAGAGCTGCACGGCCAGACCGAAGAGGTCTACCTCGAAGAGATGGTTGGCCGTATCAATGCCAACATGATCCTACCGTACCCGCCGGGCGTTCCGCTGGTGATGCCGGGAGAGATGATCAGTGAAGAGAGCCGCCCGGTGCTGGAGTTCCTGCAGATGCTGTGTGAAATCGGCGCGCACTATCCGGGCTTTGAAACCGATATTCATGGTGCCTATCGCCAGAAGGATGGTCGCTACACCGTTAAGGTGCTTAAAAACGACAAATAAACAGTAAAGCTGCCTACCTGGCCTGCGGGATCGTAGGCCGGGTAAGCGTAGCGCCACCCGGCAGATATCACAGCCCAGGGAGACCCTATGAAAACACCCTCACAGCCGCGCGCGATCTACTACATCGTTGCGATCCAAATCTGGGAGTACTTCAGCTTTTACGGCATGCGTGCCTTACTCATCCTCTATCTTACTCATCAGCTCGGCTTTAATGACAGGCATGCTATCAGCCTGTTCAGCGCCTACGCTTCGTTAGTTTATGTTACCCCTATTCTCGGCGGCTGGCTTGCCGACCGCCTGCTTGGTAATCGCGCTGCGGTTGTTGCTGGCGCACTGTTGATGACCCTTGGGCACGTCGTGCTGGGCCTGGGGGCTGATTCTACAAAAAGCCTCTATCTCGCGCTGGCCATCATTATCTGCGGCTATGGCCTGTTTAAATCTAACGTAAGCTGCCTACTGGGTGAAATGTATACCCCAGAGGATACACGCCGGGACGGCGGGTTTGCGCTGCTTTACGCTGCTGGAAACGTCGGCTCGATAGCCGCGCCGATAGCCTGTGGGCTAGTAGCGCACGGGTATGGCTGGCATGCAGGTTTCGCGCTGGCGGGCATCGGCATGTTTATCGGTCTGGTCATCTTTTTAAGCGGGCACCGCCACTTTCGCCACGTTCGCAGCGTGAACAAACCGGCCCTCTGCGCGGCGAGCTTTATGCTACCTGCCTGGGCCTGGATGATACTGCTCCTGTGCGTCGCTCCGTTCTTCTTCTCACTACTGCTGAAAAATAACTGGGCTGGCTATCTGCTGGCTATCGTCTGCGCCATCGCCGTCCGGATTGTGTCGAGGATTATGGTGAAATTTCCAGAGCACCGTCGCGCCCTGTGGCAGATCGTCCTGCTGATGATAACCGGCACGCTGTTCTGGGTGCTGGCGCAGCAGGGCGGTAGCTCTATCAGCCTGTTTATCGATCGCTTTGTTAATCGTCATATTTTGCATGCAGAGATCCCGACGGCGCTGTTCCAGTCGGTAAATGCCGTTGCGGTAATGGCAGCAGGCGTCGTACTGGCGTGGCTGGCAAGCCCCCGGGGCAGTGTCCACTCCCCACTGCGCATGTGGCTGAAATTTGCGTTTGGCCTTTTGCTGATGGCAGGCGGTTTTATGCTGCTGGCGCTGAATGCTCAGGGCGGCCAACAAAGCGGCCATGCCTCGATGAGCCTGATGATTATCGGCCTGGCACTGATGGGCTTTGCCGAGCTGTTTATCGACCCAGTGGCAATGGCACAGATTACTCGTTTTAACATGCCCGGCATCGCTGGCGTACTGACCGGCATCTATATGCTGGCAACCGGTGCGGTTGCTAACTGGTTGGCAGGCGTAGTGGCCCAGCAAACCACCGAGCCGCAGACCAGTACCGCTGCGCTCGCCGTTTACCAACACTTTTTTTCGCAGATGGGACTGTGGACCTTCGGCTGCGTGGCGCTGATTGTGGCGCTGCTTGCCGCTGCGAGGTTAACACTCATGTCTCCGGCCCCCTGCATACAGCAACCCAGTCGTGATTAACGCTATAAGGAGACAACATGTCCGAACAACTGGTGCCCAATGCCGACGAGGCATCCGATCTTAACAGTGAATTAAACACCCGCCGCGAGAAGCTGGCGCAGCTGCGCCAGCAGGGCGTTGCGTTCCCGAACGATTTCCGCCGCGATCGCACCTCTGATGCGCTGCACGCCGAGTTTGGCGCGAAAGAGAACGACGAGCTGGAAGCGCTGAACGTCGAAGTGAGCGTGGCCGGCCGGATGATGACCCGCCGTATCATGGGCAAGGCGTCCTTCGTCACTCTGCAGGACGTTGGCGGCCGCATTCAGCTCTACGTCTCCCGTGACGACCTGCCGGAAGGGATCTACAACGAGCAGTTCAAGAAGTGGGACCTCGGGGATATCCTCGGCGCGAAGGGTAAGCTGTTCAAGACCAAGACCGGTGAACTCTCCATCCACTGCACCGAGCTGCGCCTGCTGACCAAAGCCCTGCGCCCGCTGCCGGACAAGTTCCACGGCCTGCAGGATCAGGAAGCGCGCTACCGTCAGCGTTACCTGGATCTCATCTCCAACGATGAGTCCCGCAAGACTTTCAAAATTCGTTCCCAGATCATGGCCGGTATTCGTCAGTTCATGGTGGGCCGCGACTTTATGGAAGTGGAAACCCCGATGATGCAGGCGATCCCGGGCGGCGCGTCTGCACGTCCGTTCATCACCTACCACAACGCTCTGGATATGGATATGTACCTGCGTATCGCGCCGGAGCTGTATCTGAAGCGTCTGGTGGTCGGTGGTTTTGACCGTGTGTTCGAGATCAACCGTAACTTCCGTAACGAAGGCATCTCCGTGCGCCATAACCCAGAGTTCACCATGATGGAACTTTACATGGCGTACGCGGATTATAAAGATCTGATCGAGCTGACCGAGTCCCTGTTCCGCACCCTGGCGCAGGACATTCTGGGCACCACTCAGGTTCCGTATGGCGAAGAGACCTTCGACTTCGGCAAGCCGTTTGAGAAGCTGACCATGCGCGAGGCGATCGGGAAGTACCGTCCGGAGACCAACATGGCCGACCTGGATAACTTCGACGCAGCGAAAGCGCTGGCCGAGTCAATTGGTATTCAGGTTGAAAAGAGCTGGGGACTGGGGCGTATTGTCACCGAAATCTTTGATGAAGTGGCAGAGGCGCATCTGATCCAGCCGACCTTCATCACCGAGTACCCGGCAGAAGTCTCCCCGCTGGCGCGCCGCAACGACGAGAACCCGGAGATCACCGATCGCTTTGAGTTCTTCATCGGCGGACGTGAGATCGGCAACGGCTTCAGCGAGCTGAACGACGCGGAAGACCAGGCCCAGCGTTTCCAGGACCAGGTGGATGCGAAAGCCGCCGGTGACGACGAAGCGATGTTCTTCGACGAAGACTACGTGACCGCACTGGAGCACGGGCTGCCGCCAACAGCGGGCCTGGGGATTGGTATCGACCGTATGGTAATGCTGTTCACCAACAGCCACACCATCCGCGATGTGATCCTGTTCCCGGCGATGCGTCCGGTTAAGTAGTTCCTGTAAAAAGCCGGATAGCGCTGCGCGTATCCGGCCTGCTTTTGCTTACCACATCAAATCGTCAGGCACGACAAAGTCGGCATACGGATCGTCTTCATCCTTCGCCTGCTCGCTAAGCTCGCTACGTAACACAATGCTACTCGCATCACGCTGAGCAATCTTATCAGCTACGCTGGCTGGGATAATGGCATACTCGCTCTCAGCGCTGCTATCCGTCACCAGACGCGCAATGGCGAGACGGCCATTGATAAGCTGAGCCTGTGTCGTTTTATCCACGTAGATTTTTTTAATCAGATTGCCATCGGTGAAGTTATAACCAATATCACCTTTTGAAATCACAATCCTGTTCATCTCGATGAGCTGTTTAACCTGAGCTTTATACTCTTTGGCTAAGGCCGCTTGCTTCTGCTGCTCGCTGAGCTGCTTATCGCGCTCAAGCTGGGCTTTTTTGTTCTCTTCTACCGCCTCCCGAGCTTCGCGAGCCTGAACTCGAGACTTCTTGGCTGTTCGCTGCACTTTCGCCATTTTTTTGCTGGTCACTAAGCCGGCTTTGAGCATCTGCTCTTGTAGGGTTAACTTTGTCATGTTCGTCGCTAAATTTAATAAAATCGTGGCGAGATTATAACCCCAACAGTTGAGGCTGGGCCAGATTACCGCGCGCATACTTCCCCGAGTAAGAATCAGGAAAGGTAAAAGGCCGCGGTAAAGGCAGTTTTTTCCGCACACTCTGTGTGGCTGTTAATAATTTGTTTAAAATGCTTTAAATTGTTAATTAATTCGTTAAAATAATCGCCTATTTTTTCAAATTAAATTGATTGCAATAACAGATGTCACATTTCAAAAAAGTAATTCCCGCTTTCTCGCTTATCGCGATGCTGGTTGCCTCCAATGTTCACGCTGAAGACAGTGCCGAGAAAACAGACGTACTGTTGATTGGTGGCGGTATCATGAGCGCCTCCCTGGGTACGTTGTTACAGGAACTTCAGCCTGACTGGAAACAGGTCATGGTTGAGAAACTGGACGGCGTTGCGCTGGAATCCTCTAACGGCTGGAACAATGCCGGTACGGGGCACTCCGCCAACATGGAACTGAACTACACGCCTGAGCGTGCAGACGGTTCGATTGACGTGACCAAAGCGCTTGAGATCAACGAAGCGTTCATGATCTCGCGCCAGTTCTGGTCATCTCAGGTGAAGCGGGGCGTGCTGAACGACCCGCACTCCTTCATCAACTCCACCCCGCACATGAGCTTTGTCTGGGGCGACAATGTTGACTATCTGACCAAGCGCTACGCGGCATTGCAGCAGACGACCCTG
The DNA here is from genome assembly GCF_031987975.1 of Pseudescherichia sp. Lineage (GTDB taxonomy): Bacteria > Pseudomonadota > Gammaproteobacteria > Enterobacterales > Enterobacteriaceae > Pseudescherichia. The sequence continues at coordinate 11,152 of NZ_DALZYX010000019.1, forward strand.
TTCCAGGGGATGCAATTCTCTACCGACCAGCAGCAGATCAAAAAATGGGCGCCGCTAATCATTGAAGGCCGCGATCCGCAGCAGCGCGTTGCTGCCACCTGGACCCCGGTTGGTACCGACGTTAACTATGGCGAGATTACCCGTCAGCTGGTCGGCAGCCTGAAAAAGACCAGCAACTTCACGCTGGAAACTGGCTCCGAAGTGACTGATTTTGAACGTAACGGTGACAACTCCTGGCACGTAACCATTACCGACGTGAAGAGCGGTAAAGAGCGTGCAGTTGACGCGAAGTATGTCTTTATCGGTGCTGGCGGCGGCGCGCTGAAGCTGCTGCAAAAAACCGGTATTCCGGAAGCGGATAACTATGCAGGCTTCCCGGTAGGCGGCTCGTTCCTGGTGACCGAGAACCCAGAAATTACCCGTCAGCACACCGAGAAAGTCTACGGTCAGGCTTCCGTGGGCGCACCGCCGATGTCGGTTCCGCACCTGGATGCCCGTTACCTTGATGGCAAACGCGTGGTGTTGTTTGGGCCATTCGCGACCTTCTCGACCAAGTTCCTGAAACAGGGTTCGTTCTTTGACCTGCTGAGCACCACGACCACGAAGAACGTGATCCCGATGACCGATGTCGGTCTGGATAACTTCGACCTGGTGAAATACCTGATTGGTCAGGTGATGCTGAGCGAAGATGACCGCTTCGAGGCGCTGAAAGAGTACTATCCGTCGGCGCGTAAAGAGGACTGGAAACTGATCCAGGCGGGTCAGCGCGTGCAGATCATCAAAAAGGACGCAGAGAAAGGTGGCGTGCTGAAACTCGGTACCGAAATCGTTACCGATCAGCAGAAAACCCTGGCGGCACTGCTCGGCGCATCGCCTGGTGCATCCACCGCGGCGCCTATCTCTATCAACGTGATCAAGCAGCTCTTCCCGGCGCAGTTTACGTCTCCGCAGTGGCAGGAAAAACTGCACACCATCGTGCCGACCTACGGCCAGAAGCTGAACGGTAACGTGGCGCTCACCCAGCAGGTGTGGGATGAAACCGCCTCTACGCTGAATCTGACCAAACCGCCGGTTATTCAGATGAAGGACGCGGCGCAGCCTATGCCGCAGGCAAAACCGGCTGAAGCCGCGCCTGCCCAGCACGACATGGCGCTGTAAGCGTTAAGCTCTTATGTCAGCCCCCGCCGCGATGCGCCGGGGGCTTTTTTTATGGGTTTTTTTGATGTATTGCAGGCAGTGGGGAGAGTAAGCAGAACAGCGGTAAAGGGAAGGCAAGCGTTACCGCGTGATGGGTTCCTATGCAGCGCTGTGTGGTTTGAACGTCACATCGCCACGGCCAGCCAGCAATCCTTCAACGGAGATATCCTCATCGAGGCTATCCCAGTGTATACCACGGCGACTTAGCTCGAAGTCATTGCGCTCATCGGGGCTGGCATGCATGAGTTTCGGGAACCATGCCAGGGGTACGCCCAGCGTGCGGGCATCGCTTAGTTCGACCCACATGTTGTACTCATCGAAGCGTATATTTTTAGCCGAAATAGTCATTCCAGGCCTCCATCAACATTTTGCGGTTTTCTTCGACCACACCCACTAACTCTTTCAGCTCACGAGCATTAAAGCCGTCATTGCGTGCCAGGAGCACATCGGATATCAACCAGAACTTAGCTTCACCATCAGAACCCCTAACGTGAATATGTGCAGGTTCACGAGGATCGCCCTCATTCGAATAGAAAAAAAAGCGATACCCTTTGAATCTTAGTATGACAGGCATAAATAAGTTCTCAATGTGGCGGGCATGTGTGCTGCGATATAGAGTGATCACTCTATCAGAAGAGAAGCGAAGTGTCCCCTGCAGGAATCGAACCTGCAACTAGCCCTTAGGAGGGGCTCGTTATATCCATTTAACTAAGGGGACGAGGCGGCACGAGTATAACGCTATTTGACCGTTGCGTTAAGCTCGGTGCCACCCAACTGCTTAAAGTGTCACCATTTTAAGCCTTATTCATCTTTTTTCGGGCCTCTTTCGCTTCGGCTGCCGCCTCGGCCTTGCGCTTGTTGCTCATATCGTTGCGGATCTGCGCATGGCTAAGCAGGGCGAAGATAAAGGTCCCGCCGCAGATGTTGCCCGCCAGGGTTGGAATGGCGAAAGGCCAGAGGAAGTCGGTCCAGGGGATGTTGCCGTTAAAGACCAGATAGAAGATCTCTACCGCGCCCACCACGATATGAGTGGTGTCCGCCAGGGCAATCACCCAGGTCATCAGGATAATGACCACAATCTTCGCTGAACCGGCCGCCGGGAACATCCAGACCATCGTGGCTACCAGCCAGCCGGAGATGATCGCATTGGCAAACATCTCGGCAGGGGTGTTTTTCATCACCTCCATGCCAATTTCCACAAAGGCATTCCGCGTGGCTTCATCAAAGATCGGCATATACTCAAATGCCCAAGCGGCAATCGCCGTGCCGATCAGGTTGCCCAGCAGCACCACGCTCCACAGACGCAGCAGCAGGCCGCCATTTTTCCTGGTCGGGTTTTGCATCACCGGCAGTACGGCGGTCACGGTATTCTCCGTAAACAGCTGCTGGCGGGCCATAATGACAATAATAAAGCCGAAGGTGTAACCGAAGCTCTCCAGCACATAGCTGCCGGGAATCCCCTCCAGCTTATCGTGAAAGATCCCCTTCACCAGCAGCGACGCCCCCATCGACAGCCCGGCAGCGATAGCCGACCAGAGCAACGCCATGGCGTCACGCTCCATCTCTTTCTCACCGTCCTGGCGAATATGCTCATGGATCGCCATCGCCCGGGAGGGGAGCTGCTCTTCATCCACCTCTATCTCTTCACCGCGCTCGTTCTCCTCGCTCTCTACTTCAATATCCTCCGAAAGCTCATCTGAGTCCTTGTTGATCTTCTCTTCTTTTAATTCATCCACGATGGGTCACCTTTCCATTACTCACTTCACTGTTATAAGCGTAGCGGTATCCGCTAATTTTGCCGGGAAGCGCACCCATCGCAACGGCGTTATTTACAGGCGAGTTTAAAATGGGTAGAGAAACGAAGAAGATAACGCCAAAGCCAGGCTATGATGAAATCATACCGATGCGCTATTCCTCGCGCATGGACATCTTAAATCGTGCTGATACAATCGCTTGCGTATTCTACGGCAATCGCCGGGGCGCTGTGCGTATGTGCCGTCACGGGTGACATGCAGTCATCGCCAATTTTTACAGGGAGATATCTATGAAACTTCGCCTGACGGCGCTCGCGCTGGGCACAACGCTACTGGTCGGCTGTGCCAGCTCCGACTCCGGGGAGCCACAGGGACGCTCGGATCCGCTGGAAGGGTTCAACCGCACAATGTACAACTTTAACTTTAACGTGGTGGATCCCTATGTTCTGCGTCCGGTGGCGGTCGCCTGGCGCGATTACGTGCCGCAGCCCGCGCGCAACGGCCTGAGCAATTTCACCAGCAACCTCGAAGAGCCTGCAATAATGGTGAACTCCTTTCTGCAGGGCGATCCCTATCAGGGGATGAAGCACTTCACCCGATTCTTCCTGAACACTATTCTGGGTATGGGCGGCTTTATCGACGTTGCCGGTATGGCGAACAAAGATCTGCAGCGCACCGTGCCGCGCCGTTTCGGCAGCACGCTGGGCCATTATGGCGTCGGCTACGGTCCCTATGTGCAGCTGCCGTTCTACGGAAGCTTCACGCTGCGTGAAGACGGTGGCGATGCGGCAGATACGCTCTATCCGGTGCTCTCCTGGCTGACATGGCCGCTGTCGGTTGGCAAGTGGGCTGTCGAGGGCGTTGAGTCACGAGCGCAGCTGCTGGACTCCGACGGGCTGCTGCGTCAGTCCTCTGACCCCTATATTCTGGTACGCGAGGCTTACTTCCAGCAGCATGACTTTATTGCTAACGGTGGACAGCTGAAGCCGGAGGAGAATCCAAACGCGCAGGCGATCCAGGGCGATCTGCAGGACATCGACGCCGAGTAACCCGGCGCAAGGAATAAAAAAAGGTGAACCGAAGTTCACCTTTTTTATGCGCGTTGCGGACTTAGAAAGCCTGGTTTTTAAAACGCATAGTTGAAGTTCGCGCCGTAGAGCCAGGCCTTGCCTTCAGACTCGAAATTATACGGGCCTTCGGTGAACTTCACTTTCTGGCCGTGCATATAGGAGACGCCGACGTCCACGGAGGCATCCTGATTGAAGGCGTAGGTGGTACCCGCGCTCAGCCAGAGGCGATCCTGGTCAGGAATAGAGATGGAGCGCTTGTCAGCCGGGATCGGGCTGTCATCGTAGGCGATACCGCTGCGGAAGGTCCAGTTATCGTCCATATAGTAGGTGGTACCCAGCGCCAGGCGGTAGGAATCGCGGAAGCCCTCATCTTTATAGAACAGAGTGCCGCCATCGCTGCTCTTCGCCTTCAGCTCCTGGAACTGGCTCCAGCTGGTGTAGGCCAGGCTGTAGTGTACCGCCCACTTCGGCGCAACGCGGTTGTACCCTGAAATTTCCCACATCTCCGGCAGGTTCAAATCAAGAGAACCGTCGATGGTGCCGCCGCCGGTGCCGTAGGGCAGGCCGCGCGAAGTCAGGAAGCTATTCAGCGCCGGGTTCAGGCTGCTGCGGTAGTCGCCGTCAAAGTCGATTTTGATCTCTGAGCGGTAGGTCAGGCCGTAGCGATTGTCTTTATCCAGCTCGTAGAGAATGCCGGCGTTCCAGCCAAAGCCCCACTCGTCACCCTTCAGGTAAGCAATTTGGGTATCGCTGGTCAGGCTGTTGGCGTAGCCCGCAATATTGCGAAGCTGTGGGTTAGAAGCAAAGCCCGGGGTCTGGCTCAGCTGTGCTGCGGTCAGCTGGCCGAGGTCACCGGCGTAGCGCTCCAGCTTCGCTTTAGCGTATACCGCATCAAAGCCAACGCCGAAGCTCCAGTGGTTATTCAGGCGATACGCGCCGCTGAGGTTAAGGTTGATGGTCTCCAGCTCGGTGGTACCGCCCATCGATCCTGCGGCGTAGGTGTCGTTAAAGTCAGTCGCCAGACCGTAGTTAGAGGTTACGGACGCGCCCCAGCCAAACTGGTCGTTAATCGGCGCAACGAAGTGCAGGTTAGGCACCCATGCCGTCGGGGCGATGTTATCCGCGTCCAGGCTACGGCGTGACGGCGAGACACCGGAGACATCCACGTCCGGGTCAACAAAAATGGCACCGCCGGAGAAAGTAGGGCGGTCAAACATCGTAATCAGCGCCGGGTTACGGCTGACGTTGCCTGCGTCATCAGCGATAGCGCCTTCACCTGAGTAGGCACGGCCAAGACCAGAGGAAGAGAACTCATTAAGTTGGAAGCCTGCTGACCAGGCTTGTGTGGAGACAATTGCCACTGCAACTGCGAGTGCAGACTTGGTAAACAGGGTTTTCTGGCTCATGACCATAACCTCATAATTTATTTTTATACAATAAATGTTACATGCCGTAACAGGAGCGCGGAGTGTAGGGTCTGAGTTACGACAGACAAATCAGACCAGTGGCGAGAGTATAGGTCTGACCAGCATGAATGTTGCAAGTATGTTGATAAGTATTTTCAAATGTGATCACGGAAACGCGATCTGGCTGGCAAAAACGCGACGGCCATCAATGAGGGGAAAGGGTGATTATTGCGCCAGATCATTTTTAAGTGTGATATCGGTCACTTATCCACTTTTGGCGCGCTAACCGCTGGAGACCGCAACCGTCAGCGCGTAAAATATCCTCACTATTTATCGGGCACGCTACGTGCGAATGAGAGAGGAATTCAAGATGAGTAAATGCAGTGCTGATGAAACCCCCGTTTGCTGCTGTATGGACGTTGGCACCATCATGGACAACAGCGATTGCACGGCCTCCTACAGCCGTGTATTTACCGATCGTGCTCAGGCTGAAGAGACTCTTGCGGCGCTGACGGAAAAGGCGCGCGGCGTTGAATCAGAGCCGTGCGACATCAAACCAACCTTCATTGAGGTTGAGGGCGGTGTACAACTCGATATCGACTTTGTTTTTGCCTGCGAAGCCGAAACCCTGATCTTCCAGCTGGGCCTGCGTTAATCTTCCTTTGACGCTCCCGGTACCGGGGGCGTTATCTGCACTTTTCTCTGTGTTTTAGCTCGCATTTTTTTGCCCTTCCGCTTGGCTAAATGTAAAAAAATGGTTAAGACTGATATCAGGTCAGACCACTTTGCGCATTATGTCAACAGGGGAGTGTTATGAGTCAGGCATTACCGCTTGTCACCCGTCAGGGCGATCGTATAGCCATTGTCAGCGGGTTACGCACCCCGTTTGCCCGCCAGGCCACCGCGTTTCATGGCATAAACGCCATCGAGCTGGGGAAAATGGCAGTGAGCGAGATGCTGGCGCGCAGCGAAATACCACCCGATGTTATTGAACAGGTGGTTTTTGGTCAGGTCGTCCAGATGCCGGAAGCGCCAAACATCGCCCGCGAAATTGTGCTGGGGACCGGGATGAACGTACATACCGATGCCTACAGCGTGAGCCGCGCCTGCGCTACCAGCTTTCAGGCGGTAGCAAACGTTGCCGAGAGCCTGCTCGCGGGCACTATCCGCGCCGGAATAGCCGGGGGAGCCGACTCCTCATCCGTCCTGCCCATTGGCGTCAGTAAAACCCTGGCGCGTACTCTGGTCGATCTCAATAAGGCCCGCTCCGGTGGGCAAAAGCTCAAGCTGCTCTCCCGCCTGCGCCTACGCGATCTGCTCCCGGTGCCCCCTGCGGTTGCCGAGTACTCCACCGGGCTGCGCATGGGGGATACCGCCGAGCAGATGGCGAAAACCTATCATATCAGCCGGGAAGAGCAGGATGTCTTCGCCCACCGCTCCCATCAGCGCGCGGCCCAGGCATGGGCAGACAATCGGTTGGCGGATGAGGTGATGACCGCCTATGCACCACCCTACCGCGAGCCTTTTACCCAGGACAATACGGTGCGCGCTAACGCGTCGCTCTCCGACTACGCGAAGCTGCGTCCGGCCTTCGATCGCCAGCACGGCACGGTAACTGCTGCCAACAGTACGCCGCTCACCGACGGCGCGGCGGCGGTGATCCTGATGACCGAATCCCGTGCTCGTGAGCTGGGACTAACACCGCTCGGCTACCTGCGCAGCTATGCCTTTACCGCTATTGACGTAAAGCAAGACATGCTGCTCGGTCCGGCGTGGTCAACGCCGCTGGCGCTGGAGCGCGCCGGGCTGACGCTGAACGATCTCACTCTGTTTGATATGCACGAAGCCTTTGCCGCCCAGACGCTGGCGAACCTGAAGCTGATGGCCAGCGACCGCTTCGCCCGCGAGGTGCTGGGGCGCGATCGTGCCACTGGTGAAGTGGATGAGAGCCGCTTCAACGTGCTGGGCGGCTCGATCGCCTATGGTCACCCGTTCGCCGCCACCGGCGCGCGGATGATTACCCAGACGCTGCACGAGCTGCGTCGTCGCGGGGGCGGCTTCGGGCTGGTAACCGCCTGCGCCGCCGGCGGGCTGGGCGCGGCCATGGTTCTGGAGGCCGAATAATGGAAATGGAAACTGAAATGGTAACCCCCTCCGCATTTACCCTGAACGTGCGGCCGGACAACATTGCTGTCGTCACTATTGACGTACCCGGCGAGAAGATGAACACCCTTAAGGCCGAGTTTGGCAGCCAGGTTCGCGCCATCATTAAAGCGATCCGTGACAACAGAGAGCTGCAGGGCGTGGTGTTTATCTCTGGCAAGCCGGACAACTTTATTGCCGGGGCCGATATCAACATGATCGATAGCTGCACCTCTGCCCAGCAGGCGGAAGCGCTGGCCTACGAGGGGCGTAAGCTGATGTCGGATATTCATGCGCTCACCATTCCGGCAATTGCCGCCATTCACGGACCCTGCCTCGGCGGCGGTCTGGAGCTGGCCCTGGCCTGCCACGGGCGCGTCTGCACCGACGATGCGAAAACGGTATTAGGTTTGCCGGAGGTCCAGCTAGGGCTGCTCCCTGGCTCTGGGGGAACTCAGCGTCTGCCGCGGTTAATTGGGGTCAGCACGGCGCTGGAGATGATCCTCACCGGCAAGCAACTACGGGCGCGGCAGGCGCGGAAGGTCGGGCTGGTGGATGACGTGGTGCCGCACTCAATTTTGCTGGAGGCGGCGGTAGCTCTGGCGCTGAAAGGCCGTCCAGCCAGTCGTCAACTGCCGGTGAAGGAGCGCATTCTCGCAGGTCCCCTTGGGCGGGCGATGCTGTTCCATTTTGTAGGCAAAAAGACCCAGCAGAAGACCCACGGTAACTATCCGGCGGCGTCGCGTATTCTGGAGGTTGTGCATATTGGGTTGGCGCAGGGCAAAGGCAGCGGCTATACCGCCGAGGCTCGCGCCTTTGGCGAGCTGGCCATGACGCCCCAGTCCCGGGCGCTGCGGCAGATCTTTTTTGCCACCACTGAGATCAAAAAGGATCCGGGCAGCAGTGTTGATCCCGGCCCGTTGCGGTCGGTGGGGGTGCTCGGCGGCGGCCTGATGGGGGGCGGTATCGCGTACGTTACTGCCAGCAAAGCCGGGCTGCCGGTACGCATCAAGGATATCAACCCGACGGGCATTAACCATGCGCTGAAATACAGCTGGCAGGAGCTTGATAAAAAGGTCCGCCGCCGCCATATCAAATCCAGTGAACGCGATAGTCAAATGGCGATGATTTCAGGCACTACGGACTATCGTGGCTTCTCCGGACGGGACGTGGTCATTGAGGCGGTATTTGAAGATCTGAGCCTGAAGCAGCAGATGGTGTCTGAGATTGAAGCGCACTGCGCGCCGCATACTATTTTCGCGTCCAACACCTCCTCACTGCCAATTAGCGACATCGCCGCCCGTGCGGCGCGGCCGGAGAAGGTCATTGGCCTGCACTTCTTTAGCCCGGTAGAGAAGATGCCGCTGGTCGAGATTATTCCCCACGCTGGCACGGATGAGCAAACCATCGCCACCACGGTAAAGCTGGCGAAAAAACAGGGGAAAACGCCTATCGTCGTGGCGGACAGAGCCGGGTTCTATGTTAACCGTATCCTTGCCCCCTATATTAACGAAGCGATGCGCATGCTGACCGAGGGCGAGCGCGTAGAACATATCGATAACGCGCTGGTAAAATTTGGTTTTCCGGTCGGCCCGATCCAACTTTTGGATGAGGTGGGAATCGATACCGGCACTAAAATTATACCTGTGCTCGAAGCGGCTTACGGAGAACGTTTTTCACCGCCGGCAAACGTCGTAACAGCAATTTTGAACGACGATCGCAAAGGCAGAAAAAATGGCCGCGGTTTCTATCTTTATGAGTCAAAAGGGCGTACAAGCAAGAAACAGGTGGATCCGGCGATCTATTCGCTGGTGGGTGCAGCAGACAGCGGGCGTTTAAACGAAGCCCAGGTGGCTGAACGCTGCGTGATGATGATGCTTAATGAAGCTGCACGCTGTATCGATGAGAAGGTCATCAGAAGCGTGCGCGATGGCGATATCGGCGCAGTGTTTGGTATCGGTTTTCCGCCATTTTTAGGCGGGCCGTTCCGCTACATGGATCGCCTTGGGGCGGATAACATGGTTGCCACCCTGCAGCGTTTAGCCGCCCAGTATGGAGAGCGGTTTGTGCCCTGTGAAGTTTTGTTACACATGGCGCAGCACGGCTTCACGTTCTGGTCGCAAGAGGACGCCGATCGGGTAAGTTAAGGTCTGGTAAGGGTAAATCTGGCGTTGAATGAGTCTGTGTTGCTCAATTTCTAAACAGAGATTGACTAGCATTACGCCGTTGAGGTAAAACACAGCGTTTCATTCGACGAATGGATAAGGCACAATGCCCGGCCACTGCTATCTCCCGACGTGTTTACGCTGTTCTGTTCGGGCGATACCGGTGCTTCTGGTTAACAAAAGCGGTGCAATATGCAAGTTTTTATCATGCGTCACGGCGACGCTGCTCTCGAAGCAGCCAGTGACTCGGTACGTCCTTTAACCCTGTGTGGCTGTGATGAGTCTCGTCAAATGGCAACCTGGTTAAAAGGGCAAAAAGTAAACGTTGAGCGCGTGCTGGTGAGTCCGTTTCTGCGCGCTGAACAGACGCTGGAGAAGGTAGGGGAGTGCATGAACCTGCCGGACAGCGTAGATGTACTGCCTGAGTTAACGCCCGGCGGCGACGTGGCTCTGGTCGGCGACTATCTCCAGGCGCTGGCCAGCAAAGGCGTCTCCTCGGTGCTGGTGATCTCTCACCTGCCGCTGGTGGGCTACCTGGTTTCCGAGCTATGCCCGGAAGAGGCGCCGCCGATGTTCCTGACCTCTGCGATTGCCAGCGTGACGCTGGACGGCGAAGGTAAAGGAACCTTTAACTGGCAGGTCAGCCCCTGCAACCTGAAAATGGCCAAGGCAATTTAACGCCGCCAGGTCATCGCTAAAGAGCCGCTTATGCGGCTCTTGTCATTTCTGCTAAGGCCCGCCATTACGGCAGCTCTGGCGGCTGCCACTCTTCTACTTCAATCAGCACCAGCAGCGCCGCATCGCCGCCGTACTCTTTCGGTGCCTGGTGGAAAGCCATAACGTGTGGATGCTGCGCCAGCCACAGCGGCGTCTGCTGCTTCAGAACGTGCTTTCCATGGCCGTGCATCACGCAGGCGCAGAAGACATGCTCCCGACGGCAGGCGGCGATCAGCGCCCCCAGCTCTTGCTTGGCCTGCTGCTGGGTTAAACCATGCAAATCAAGAAACAGCTCCGGCGAGTAATCTCCCCGGCGCATCTTCTTTACTTCAAAGTGGCTCACGTCCGGGCGGACATACTTGACCGGCCCGTCGGTGTTGAGCCGCGGCTGAAATTCATCAGAAAAGTAGTGGCTGGCGTCGGCCTGCTCCTGAAGCAGTCGTTTTACCGGTACTTCGCTGACCTTCTTGCGCAGGGGACGGTGCACAATCGTATCCTGCTTGATCTGGCGCGTGCCGGTCATCAACTGGCGGAACAGCGACTGATCCGCCTCGCTAAGCGATGTTTTCTTCTTCATTCATTCATCTCATTTCTGATTTTTTTCAGTTTACCCGACTCGCCGCGCTCTGTGTTCAGGCAAAATGCTTTTTTCCGGCTGGCTGTGCGCGAGAATGCTGATTTATCGGCGTCTTCATGGCAAACTAGCCGCCGAATTTATAGCAAGGCATGTCCCGGAGGATAGCGTGGATAAAATATTTGTCGATGAAGCAGTGAGTGAGCTGCACACCATTCAGGACATGTTACGTTGGTCGGTCAGCCGATTCAGCGCGGCAAACATCTGGTACGGACACGGTACCGACAACCCGTGGGACGAAGCGGTGCAGCTGGTGCTGCCGACCCTCTACCTGCCGCTGGATATTCCGGAAGATATGCGCAGCGCGCGCCTGACCTCCAGCGAGCGCCACCGTATCGTTGAGCGCGTGATCCGCCGCGTCAACGAGCGCATCCCGGTCGCCTACCTGACCAATAAAGCCTGGTTCTGCGGCCACGAGTTCTACGTCGATGAGCGTGTACTGGTGCCCCGTTCACCTATCGGCGAGCTGATTACCAGCCGCTTTGCCGGCATCATCAACCATCAGCCGCAGCACATTCTGGATATGTGCACTGGCAGTGGCTGCATCGCCATCGCTTGCGCCTACGAGTTCCCGGAAGCGGAAGTCGACGCCGTGGATATCTCTCCCGAGGCGCTGGCCGTGGCCGAGCACAATATCGAAGAGCACGGCCTGATCCATAACGTGACGCCTATCCGCTCCGATCTCTTCCGCGATCTGCCTAAGGTGCAGTACGACCTGATCGTCACCAACCCGCCCTACGTGGACGAAGAGGATATGTCAGATCTGCCGAATGAGTATCGCCACGAGCCTGAGCTGGGCCTGGCCTCCGGCAGCGATGGCCTGAAGCTGACGCGTCGCATCCTCGCCTGCGCGCCGGACTATCTCACCGATGACGGCGTACTGATTTGTGAAGTCGGCAACAGCATGGTACATCTGATAGAGCAGTACCCTGAGGTTCCCTTTACCTGGCTTGAGTTTGATAACGGCGGCGACGGCGTCTTTATGCTCAATAAAGCGCAGCTGCTGGCGGCCCGGGAGCACTTCAGCATCTACAAAGATTAATAAAACGATAACGCCTATTTAAATAAAGACAGTGGAGCCGTGATGGCAGGAAACAGTATTGGACAACTCTTTCGCGTGACCACCTTCGGGGAGTCACATGGCCTGGCGCTCGGCTGCATTGTCGACGGCGTACCACCGGGGATCGCCCTGAGCGAAGCCGATCTGCAGCACGATCTGGATCGCCGCCGACCGGGCACCTCGCGCTATACCACCCAGCGCCGCGAGCCGGACCAGGTGAAGATCCTCTCCGGCGTTTTTGAAGGGATGACCACCGGCACCAGCATCGGCCTGCTGATTGAGAATACCGACCAGCGTTCCCAGGACTACAGCGCCATCAAGGACGTCTTCCGTCCAGGCCACGCTGACTACACCTACGAGCAGAAGTATGGCCTGCGCGACTACCGTGGCGGCGGCCGTTCGTCAGCCCGTGAAACCGCCATGCGCGTGGCGGCGGGAGCGATTGCTAAAAAATTCCTCGCGGAAAAATTGGGCATCACCGTTCGCGGCTGCCTGACCCAGATGGGCGATATCCCGCTGGAGATTAAAGCCTGGGACCAGGTTGAGCAGAACCCGTTCTTCTGTCCGGATCCGGACAAGATTGACGCCCTTGACGAACTGATGCGCGCCCTGAAAAAAGAGGGCGACTCTATCGGGGCGAAGATCACCGTGGTAGCCGACGGCGTACCGCCGGGGCTGGGTGAGCCGGTGTTTGACCGTCTGGATGCCGATATTGCCCACGCGCTGATGAGCATCAACGCCGTTAAAGGCGTGGAGATTGGCGAAGGTTTTGCGTCAGTAGCCCTGCGCGGCAGTGAAAACCGCGACGAAATTACCCACGCGGGCTTCACCAGCAACCATGCGGGTGGCATTCTTGGCGGTATCAGCAGCGGCCAGCAGATTGTCGCTAATATCGCACTGAAGCCGACCTCCAGCATTACCGTGCCGGGGAAAACCATCAACCGCACCGGGGAAGAGATGGAGATGATCACCAAAGGTCGTCACGACCCTTGCGTCGGCATTCGGGCCGTACCGATTGCTGAAGCGATGCTGGCGATTGTTCTGATGGATCACTTTATGCGCCAGCGGGCGCAGAACGCGGACGTGACGACAACCATCCCACGCTGGTAAACGATGAAAAAAACGCTGATAGCGCTGCTGGCGGCTCTCGCCAGCCATGCCACCCTCGCGGCGACGCCGTGGCAAAAGATCACCCATCCGATTGCCGGTAGCGCGCAGTCGGTGGGCGCATTCTCTAACGGCTGTATTGTCGGTGCGAACGCGCTGCCGGTGCAGTCCGATACCTATCAGGTAATGCGCACCGATCAGCGCCGCTACTTTGGTCACCCGGATCTGGTGCAGTTTATTCAGCGCCTTAGCGGACGGGTGCACAATCTCGGTCTCGGAACGGTGCTGATAGGGGATATGGGCATGCCCGCCGGCGGGCGCTTCAACGGCGGCCACGCCAGTCACCAGACCGGGCTGGACGTCGATATCTTCTTACAGCTGCCGAAAACGCGCTGGAGCGCGGCGCAGCTGCTGAAGCCCCAGGCGCTGGATCTGGTCTCCCATGACGGCAAGCGCGTTGTTCCCTCCCTGTGGCAGCCGGAGATCAGCCAGCTGATTAAGCTGGCAGCGGAAGATAACGACGTCACGCGCATCTTTGTTAATCCGGCCATTAAGCAGCAGCTCTGCGAAGATGCAGGCAACGATCGCGACTGGCTGCGCAAAGTGCGCCCCTGGTTCCAGCACCGGGCGCATATGCACGTTCGCCTGCGCTGCCCGGCGGATAGCCTGGAGTGCGTCGATCAGCCTCTGCCGCCGCCGGGAGACGGCTGCGGTGCAGAGCTGCAAAGCTGGTTTGAACCGCCTAAACCTGCCTCAACAAAGCCTGAGAAGAAGACACCGCCGCCGTTGCCGCCTTCCTGCCAGGCGCTACTGGACGAGCATGTACTTTAATGGAAAATTTTAGCGATCTTTTTTTGGTTTCCCCGCTGCTGTTAGCGGTCCTGTTTTTCGTTGCCCTGCTGGCCGGGTTTATTGATGCCCTGGCGGGCGGTGGTGGGCTGCTTACCGTTCCGGCACTGCTGGCGGCAGGCATGACGCCAGCCCAGGCACTGGCGACCAACAAGCTGCAGGCCTGCGGCGGATCCATCTCGTCAACGATCTACTTCCTTCGCCGTGGGGTGGTAAAGCTCGGCGATCAGAAGCTCAATATTCTGATGACCTTTATCGGTTCGACCACGGGCGCACTGCTGGTACAGCATGTGCAGTCCGACATACTGCGCCAGATCCTGCCTCTGCTGGTCATCGGCATCGGCCTCTACTTTTTGCTGATGCCGAAGCTGGGGGAAGAGGATCGTCAGCGTCGCCTCTACGGCCTGCCGTTTGCGCTGGTAGCCGGGGGTTGCGTAGGCTTCTACGATGGCTTTTTTGGCCCTGGCGCAGGATCATTTTACGCTCTGGCGTTCGTGACCCTCTGCGGCTACAACCTGGCGAAATCTACCGCGCACGCCAAGGTGCTCAACGCCACCTCTAATATTGGCGGTCTGCTGCTGTTTATTATCGGCGGCAAGGTGGTGTGGGCTACCGGGTTCGTGATGCTTGCCGGGCAATTTATCGGCGCGCGCCTTGGCTCGCGGCTGGTGCTGAGCAAAGGGCAGAAGCTGATCCGTCCGATGATCGTTATCGTCTCGGCGGTGATGAGCGCCAAGCTACTTTTTGACAGTCACGGACAGGAGATCCTCCAGTGGGTGGGGATACACGCATGAGCAGTACGACACACCGCTACGAGCAGCTGATTGAGATCTTTAACGGCTGCTTTGCTGACGATTTTAATACGCGCCTGGTAAAGGGCGACGATGAACCTATCTATCTTCCGGCTGACGACGAAATCGACTACCACCGGATTGTTTTCGCCCACGGCTTTTACGCCAGCGCCTTGCACGAAATCTCACACTGGTGCGTCGCCGGTAAGGCGCGCCGTGAGCTGGTCGATTTTGGCTACTGGTACTGCCCGGATGGCCGCGATGCCGTCACCCAGGGGCAGTTCGAAGACGTTGAGGTGAAGCCCCAGTCTTTTGAATGGCTCTTTTGCGTGGCGGCGGGCTTCCCGTTCAACGTCAGCTGCGACAACCTTGAGGGTGACGTTGAGCCGGATCGCATCGCCTTCCAGCGCCGGGTGCATGCCCAGGTGATGAGCTGGCTGGAACAGGGCATCCCCGAACGCCCGGCTCGGTTTATCAAGGCACTCCAGGATTATTATCACACGCCGTCCTTAACGGCAGACCAGTTCCCGTGGCCGGAAGATCTGAACTAGCGGCACGGTTTTTTTAAAGAGGAAAGAAGATGATCGCGGAATTTGAATCACGCATTCTGGCGTTAATTGATGACATGGTTGAGCACGCCAGTGACGATGAGCTTTTCGCCAGCGGTTACCTGAGCGGCCACCTGACGCTGGCCGTTGCCGTGCTGGAAAACGGTGACGATCACTCCCCGGAGGCGGTTTACGCCCAGGTGACCTCCAGCCTTGAGCAGGCGATTCAGGGCGGCGAACTCTCTCCGCGCGATCAGGTGCTGGTGCTGGAGATGTGGGAGAGACTCTACCAGCAGGCCAAAGCCTAAGCTGCGCTCACGCCCGGCGGCGCAAGCCTGCCGGGCCGACAAACTACGATTGCCGTCACTCTCTTTTGGATTGTATCTCCTCACTGGCAGGATGATGAGTTTATCCTTGCCGACCGAGGATAATGTTGTTAATTACATTCGCTTATTTTTATTAATTTTTTTTCATCTAGTTTAAAATAGTCATCGCCAGCTTTGCTTGACTCAAGGTTTCGCCCGGAAATTATTAGTAGCGAACTATCCTTTTCAAATTTGGCCCCTTCCCAAGTGGTCATGTCATATGCCCCGGCTCCAGTATCCAGAAGTTGGCCGTTAATTGCGTCCTTAACTCCTGCACATAACACGCCACCACCACAACCATAAATGAAAACAATATAATGACCTGCAAAGTTAACTTTAATGGCGTTTTTTGCAGCATTTAGATACTCTCCATAAACATAGTTCTCTTGTTCTGATGTTAGCGCCAGGGAGTGAACATCCCCGGTGTAAATGTTTTTTACCGGATGTTCTGAAAATGTTGGCGGACAAGATGCAAAGACGCCCCAGCTTATAAATATTATAGCAAAGAGAAATTTTTTCATTAATTATCCCTTGAGGCTTCAAGAGCCTCTCTTAACTGCACTGGTGTTATTGAAGCATGATTTATACCATCTCCATTGTAATAAGACTCTCCATCAAATGTAGCCGGGTATTGTATAGTTATTAATTTACCTGTGTAGTCGTATTGTTTTGCCCCGCTAGAGTTTAATAAGGGGGTTTTCTGTTTTAATTGACCTTTTTTGATGCCTACAGATGCCCATTCTTGTGCTGAGGCATACATGGCTGCTTCAATATTTTTACCACTGCTTAAATAAGTGAAGATGCTTGAACGCTTATTTTTAATCAAATAATTATCGAAAATATAATCTTGCATTCCCTCATTATACTTAAGATTTGTATCAAGATTTAGCTCATTTACTGCCATGGTTAATGTATCATGAATAATTTGAAATCTTCCGGCAGCAAATATTTCTTTATTTACCTGCTTTTGCATTACATCTGCAATAGTCAGTGCAGTCAAATCACCATGATAGGTAGGCCTATAACCGTGTGCTGCTGGTCCATTATAAGCATTATAATTATTATTTGACTCTGCTTGCCCGATTAAATTGCCAAATTTACTATGCGCCCATCCAGTTTTTTTCTTCCGTAATGCATTCAAAAACACCACCGGATGCATATGCCACACCGCCTGGCCCGACGTGAACGGCTCCACCTGGCTCATCCACTCCATGTCATCCAGCCACTTCTTCGCAAAATCTATCCG
>NZ_DALZYX010000020.1:0-26970 GCF_031987975.1 Pseudescherichia sp.
TCGCAATCCGTGAAGGCGGCCGTACCGTTGGCGCAGGCGTTGTTGCTAAAGTTCTCAGCTAATCGCTGATAACATTTGACGCAATGCGCATGAAAAGGGCATCATTTGATGCCCTTTTTGCACGCTTTCGAACCAGAACCTGGCTCATCAGTGATTTTTTTTGTCATAATCATTGCTGAGACAGGCTCTGTAGATGGCGTAAGAGCCGGAGCATTTCGGTTAGGTTTGCCTCGCGTCCGCGGGGCAAAATGTTTTTCTGAATTCTTGTGACAGGTTGGTTTATGAGTGCGAATACCGAAGCTCAAGGGAGCGGGCGCGGCCTGGAAGCGATGAAGTGGGTTGCCGTTGCTGTATTGCTGATCGTAGCTATCGTGGGCAACTACCTCTATCGTGACATGATGCTGCCGTTACGCGCGCTGGCAGTAGTAATTCTTATTGCTGCAGCGGGTGGTGTCGCGCTGTTGACGACAAAGGGTAAAGCGACCGTTGCTTTTGCCCGTGAAGCGAGAACCGAAGTCCGTAAAGTGATTTGGCCAACTCGCCAGGAAACGTTGCACACTACACTGATTGTGGCCGCAGTGACCGCTGTTATGTCACTTATCCTGTGGGGACTGGATGGTATTCTGGTTCGCCTGGTATCCTTTATCACTGGCCTGAGGTTCTGAGATGTCTGAAGCCCCTAAAAAGCGCTGGTACGTCGTTCAGGCGTTTTCCGGTTTTGAAGGCCGCGTAGCGACTTCGCTGCGTGAGCATATCAAATTACACAATATGGAAGAGCTGTTTGGTGAAGTCATGGTACCGACCGAAGAAGTGGTCGAGATCCGTGGCGGCCAGCGTCGCAAGAGCGAGCGCAAGTTCTTCCCAGGTTACGTTCTGGTCCAGATGGTCATGAACGACGCGAGCTGGCACCTGGTTCGCAGCGTGCCGCGCGTGATGGGCTTTATCGGCGGTACGTCAGACCGTCCGGCCCCGATCAGCGACAAAGAAGTTGACGCTATCATGAACCGCCTGCAGCAGGTTGGCGATAAGCCGCGTCCGAAAACGCTGTTTGAGCCGGGTGAAATGGTTCGCGTTAACGACGGTCCGTTTGCTGACTTTAACGGCGTGGTGGAAGAGGTGGACTACGAGAAGTCCCGCCTGAAAGTCTCTGTCTCTATCTTCGGTCGTGCGACCCCGGTAGAGCTGGACTTCGGCCAGGTCGAAAAAGCCTAATAACCCAGGCGATCAAAAAAGCGACGATTTACCCGTTGCACAGGGCGCGAGATTGGACTACAATTTCGCGCCTTTTGTTTTTATGGGTCACGTACCCGTAAGACACTATATTTATCACGGGGAGCTTCATTGAAGCGTTATTACCCATACCGAGGATTTGAGAATGGCTAAGAAAGTCCAGGCCTACGTCAAGCTGCAGGTTGCAGCTGGCATGGCAAACCCGAGCCCACCGGTTGGTCCGGCTCTGGGTCAGCAGGGTGTTAACATCATGGAATTCTGTAAAGCGTTTAACGCCAAAACTGATTCCATCGAGAAAGGTCTGCCGATTCCGGTTGTTATTACCGTTTACGCTGACCGTTCTTTCACTTTCGTTACCAAAACGCCTCCGGCAGCAGTTCTGCTGAAGAAAGCGGCAGGTATCAAGTCTGGTTCCGGCAAGCCGAACAAAGACAAAGTGGGTACTATTACTCGCGCTCAGCTGCAAGAAATTGCACAGACTAAAGCTGCGGACATGACTGGTGCTGACGTTGAAGCGATGACTCGCTCCATCGAAGGTACTGCACGTTCCATGGGCCTGGTAGTGGAGGGTTAAGAAATGGCTAAACTGACCAAGCGCATGCGTGTGATCCGTGAGAAAGTTGATGCGACCAAACAGTACGACATCAACGAAGCCATTGCTCTGCTGAAAGAGCTGGCCACCGCTAAATTCAACGAAAGCGTTGACGTTGCTGTTAACCTCGGCATCGACGCTCGTAAATCTGACCAGAACGTTCGTGGTGCAACCGTACTGCCTAACGGTACCGGTCGTTCCGTACGCGTAGCCGTATTTACCCAGGGCCCGAACGCTGAAGCAGCTAAAGCTGCTGGCGCAGAGCTGGTAGGTATGGAAGATCTGGCTGACCAGATCAAAAAAGGCGAAATGAACTTTGACGTTGTTATTGCTTCCCCGGATGCAATGCGCGTTGTTGGCCAGCTGGGCCAGGTTCTGGGCCCGCGCGGCCTGATGCCGAACCCGAAAGTTGGTACCGTAACCCCTAACGTTGCTGAAGCGGTTAAAAACGCGAAAGCAGGTCAGGTTCGTTACCGTAACGACAAAAACGGCATCATCCACACCACCATCGGTAAAGTGGACTTTGACGCTGACAAACTGAAAGAAAACCTGGAAGCCCTGCTGGTTGCGCTGAAAAAAGCAAAACCGACTCAGGCGAAAGGCGTGTACATCAAGAAAGTTAGCATCTCCACCACCATGGGTGCAGGTGTTGCGGTTGACCAGGCTGGTCTGAGCGCAGCGGCGAACTAATATTCGCCTTTACGTGGGCGGTGGATTTGTCTACAATCTTCGCCCACGAAAGATTTTCGGTTGGAGCCTGGCCTAATCCAGGCCTCCGTCCAAGACCGCAGGTGCCTCGCAAGAGACTTAATTCCCTGCGTAGACGGTGACAGAACCTGAAGACATTTTTTAAGTATCTTTGGCTTGTTTCTGCTCACCGTATTTAGACGCTCCCCTCTTTGAGGGGAGTGAAGTGAGTTCCAGAGCATGAGCTCTGGCAAACATCCAGGAGCAAAGCTAATGGCTTTAAATCTTCAAGACAAACAAGCGATTGTTGCTGAAGTCAGCGAAGTAGCCAAAGGCGCGCTGTCTGCGGTTGTTGCGGATTCCCGTGGCGTTACCGTAGATAAAATGACCGAACTGCGTAAAGCAGGTCGCGAAGCCGGCGTATACATGCGTGTTGTTCGTAACACCCTGCTGCGCCGTGTTGTTGAAGGTACTCAGTTCGAGTGCCTGAAAGACGCGTTCGTTGGTCCGACCCTGATTGCATACTCTATGGAACACCCGGGCGCTGCTGCTCGTCTGTTCAAAGAGTTCGCGAAAGCGAATGCAAAATTTGAGGTCAAAGCCGCAGCCTTTGAAGGTGAGTTGATCCCGGCATCGCAGATCGATCGCCTGGCAACCCTGCCGACCTACGAAGAAGCAATTGCACGCCTGATGGCAACCATGAAAGAAGCCTCTGCAGGCAAACTGGTTCGCACTCTGGCTGCTGTACGCGATGCGAAAGAAGCTGCTTAATCGCAGTTATCTTTATCAAGCATTCGCTTACGTATAAACTTATTCTGATATTCAGGAACAATTTAAATGTCTATCACTAAAGATCAAATCATTGAAGCAGTATCCGCTATGTCCGTAATGGACGTTGTAGAGCTGATCTCTGCAATGGAAGAAAAATTCGGTGTTTCCGCTGCTGCTGCTGTAGCTGTAGCTGCTGGCCCGGCTGAAGCTGCTGAAGAAAAAACTGAATTCGACGTAATTCTGAAAGCTGCTGGCGCTAACAAAGTTGCTGTTATCAAAGCAGTACGTGGCGCAACTGGCCTGGGTCTGAAAGAAGCTAAAGACCTGGTAGAATCTGCTCCTGCCGCTCTGAAAGAAGGCATCAGCAAAGATGACGCCGAAGCACTGAAAAAATCTCTGGAAGAAGCTGGCGCTGAAGTTGAAGTTAAATAAGCCAACCCTTCCGGTTGCAGCCTGAGAAATTAGGCTGATGGCTGGTGACTTTTTAGTCACCAGCCTTTTTGCGCTGTAGGGTGTTAGTAGCGTTTCACACTGTTTGGCTACTGATTTCCTTCACAATGCTTGTTTCTATCGACGACTTAATATATTGCGACAGCGCGCCCGCGCTGTGTAAATCGTGACGAAATGGTTTAAGCGTGATAGCAACAGGCATTGCGGAAAGTGCTCCACTTTCCGGTCAACAAAATAGTGTTGCACAAACTGCCCCCGTCGTCGGGCAGATGGGTCGACTTGTCAGCGAGCTGAGGAACCCTAATGGTTTACTCCTATACCGAGAAAAAACGTATTCGTAAGGATTTTGGAAAGCGTCCGCAAGTACTGGACATTCCTTATCTCCTTTCTATCCAGCTTGACTCGTTCCAGAAGTTTATCGAGCAAGATCCTGAAGGACAGTATGGTCTGGAAGCGGCGTTTCGTTCCGTATTCCCGATCACAAGCTACAGCGGTAACTCAGAGCTGCAATACGTCAGCTACCGTCTGGGCGAGCCTGTCTTTGATGTGAAAGAGTGCCAGATCCGCGGCGTGACCTACTCGGCACCGCTGCGTGTAAAACTGCGCCTGGTGATCTACGAGCGCGAAGCGCCGGAAGGCACCGTTAAAGACATCAAAGAGCAAGAAGTTTACATGGGCGAAATTCCGCTCATGACCGATAACGGTACCTTTGTTATTAACGGTACTGAGCGCGTCATCGTGTCTCAGCTTCACCGTAGTCCTGGCGTATTCTTTGACAGCGACAAAGGTAAAACGCACTCTTCAGGTAAAGTGCTGTATAACGCGCGCATCATTCCTTACCGCGGCTCCTGGCTGGACTTCGAGTTTGACCCGAAAGACAACCTGTTCGTGCGTATCGACCGTCGCCGTAAGCTGCCTGCGACCATCATCCTGCGCGCGCTGAACTACACCACTGAACAGATCCTTGACCTGTTCTTTGAGAAAGTCATTTTCGAAATCCGTGACAACAAGCTGCAGATGGAGCTGGTCCCGGAGCGTCTGCGTGGCGAAACCGCCTCGTTTGATATCGAAGCCGACGGCAAAGTGTATGTCGAAAAAGGCCGCCGTATTACCGCGCGCCACATTCGCCAGCTGGAAAAAGATGAGATCAAACACATCGAAGTACCGGTTGAATACATTGCGGGCAAAGTCGCCGCTAAAGATTACGTTGATACCTCCACCGGCGAGCTGATCTGCCCGGCGAACATGGAGCTGTCTCTGGATCTGCTGGCTAAACTGAGCCAGGCAGGCCACAAGCGTATCGAAACGCT
The DNA here is from genome assembly GCF_031987975.1 of Pseudescherichia sp. GTDB lineage: Bacteria > Pseudomonadota > Gammaproteobacteria > Enterobacterales > Enterobacteriaceae > Pseudescherichia. Next base: position 5,041 of record NZ_DALZYX010000020.1, read on the forward strand.
GTTCACCAACGATCTGGACCACGGTCCGTACATGTCCGAAACCGTACGTGTCGACCCGACCACCGATCGCCTGAGCGCGCTGGTAGAGATCTACCGTATGATGCGTCCTGGTGAGCCGCCGACCCGTGAAGCTGCGGAAAGCCTGTTCGAGAACCTGTTCTTCTCCGAAGACCGCTATGATCTCTCTGCGGTTGGTCGTATGAAGTTCAACCGTTCTCTGCTGCGCGACGAGATCGAAGGTTCCGGTATCCTGAGCAAAGATGACATCATCGAAGTGATGAAAAAGCTCATCGGTATCCGTAACGGTATCGGCGAAGTGGATGATATCGACCACCTCGGCAACCGTCGTATCCGTTCCGTAGGCGAAATGGCGGAAAACCAGTTCCGCGTTGGCCTGGTGCGTGTTGAGCGTGCGGTGAAAGAGCGTCTCTCTCTGGGCGATCTCGACACCCTGATGCCTCAGGATATGATCAACGCCAAGCCGATCTCTGCGGCAGTGAAAGAGTTCTTTGGTTCCAGCCAGCTGTCCCAGTTTATGGACCAGAACAACCCGCTGTCTGAGATCACGCACAAGCGTCGTATCTCTGCACTCGGCCCGGGCGGTCTGACCCGTGAGCGCGCAGGCTTTGAAGTTCGAGACGTACACCCGACCCACTACGGTCGCGTATGTCCAATCGAAACGCCTGAAGGTCCGAACATCGGTCTGATCAACTCCCTGTCCGTGTACGCACAGACTAACGAATATGGCTTCCTTGAGACGCCGTACCGTAAAGTCACCGACGGCGTTGTGACCGACGAAATTCACTACCTCTCTGCTATCGAAGAGGGTAACTACGTTATCGCCCAGGCGAACACCAACCTGGACGAAGAAGGTCGCTTTGTTGATGACCTCGTTACCTGCCGTAGCAAAGGCGAATCCAGCTTGTTCAGCAACGACCAGGTTGACTACATGGACGTTTCCACCCAGCAGGTGGTTTCCGTCGGTGCGTCCCTGATCCCGTTCCTGGAACACGATGACGCCAACCGTGCATTGATGGGTGCGAACATGCAACGTCAGGCGGTTCCGACCCTGCGCGCTGATAAGCCGCTGGTAGGTACCGGTATGGAACGTGCTGTTGCCGTTGACTCCGGTGTAACTGCGGTGGCTAAACGTGGCGGTACCGTTCAGTATGTGGATGCGTCCCGTATCGTTATCAAAGTTAACGATGACGAGATGTACCCGGGCGAAGCGGGTATCGACATCTACAACCTGACCAAGTACACCCGTTCTAACCAGAACACCTGTATCAACCAGATGCCGTGTGTCTCTCTGGGTGAGCCAATTGAGCGCGGCGACGTGCTGGCTGACGGCCCGTCTACCGACCTCGGTGAACTGGCGCTCGGTCAGAACATGCGCGTAGCGTTCATGCCGTGGAACGGTTACAACTTCGAAGACTCCATCCTCGTTTCCGAGCGTGTGGTCCAGGAAGATCGTTTCACCACGATCCACATTCAGGAACTGGCGTGCGTGTCTCGTGACACCAAGCTGGGGCCGGAAGAGATCACCGCTGACATCCCGAACGTGGGTGAAGCTGCGCTCTCTAAACTGGATGAATCCGGTATCGTTTACATCGGTGCGGAAGTAACCGGCGGTGACATTCTGGTAGGTAAGGTAACGCCGAAAGGTGAAACCCAGCTGACCCCAGAAGAGAAGCTGCTGCGTGCGATCTTCGGTGAGAAAGCGTCTGACGTTAAAGACTCTTCTCTGCGCGTACCAAACGGTGTGTCCGGTACGGTTATCGACGTTCAGGTCTTCACTCGCGATGGCGTAGAGAAAGACAAACGTGCGCTGGAAATCGAAGAGATGCAGCTGAAGCAGGCGAAGAAAGACCTGTCTGAAGAGCTGCAGATCCTCGAAGCTGGCCTGTTCAGCCGTATCCATGCCGTGCTGGTGTCCGGTGGCGTTGAAGCTGAGAAGCTCGACAAACTGCCGCGCGACCGCTGGTTGGAGCTGGGCCTGACCGACGAAGAGAAACAGAATCAGCTGGAGCAGCTGGCTGAGCAGTATGACGAACTGAAACACGAGTTCGAGAAAAAACTCGAAGCGAAACGCCGCAAAATCACTCAGGGCGACGATCTGGCACCGGGCGTGCTGAAGATTGTTAAGGTCTATCTGGCCGTTAAACGTCAGATCCAGCCTGGTGATAAGATGGCAGGTCGTCACGGTAACAAGGGTGTTATCTCTAAGATCAACCCGATCGAAGATATGCCGCACGATGCTAACGGTACGCCGGTAGATATCGTACTGAACCCGCTGGGCGTACCGTCTCGTATGAACATCGGTCAGATCCTCGAAACCCACCTGGGTATGGCTGCGAAAGGCATCGGCGAGAAGATCAACGCCATGCTGAAACAGCAGCAGGAAGTCGCGAAACTGCGCGAGTTCATCCAGCGTGCTTACGATCTGGGCGCTGACGTTCGCCAGAAAGTTGACCTGAATACCTTCAGCGATGAAGAAGTTCTGCGTCTGGCTGAAAACCTGCGTAAAGGTATGCCGATCGCCACGCCGGTATTCGACGGTGCGAAAGAGTCTGAAATCAAGGAGCTGTTACAGCTGGGTGGCCTGCCGACTTCCGGTCAGATCACGCTGTTCGACGGTCGTACCGGCGAGCAGTTCGAGCGCCAGGTTACCGTTGGCTACATGTACATGCTGAAACTGAACCACCTGGTTGATGACAAGATGCATGCGCGTTCTACCGGTTCTTACAGCCTGGTTACTCAGCAGCCGCTGGGTGGTAAGGCGCAGTTCGGTGGTCAGCGCTTCGGGGAGATGGAAGTGTGGGCGCTGGAAGCATACGGCGCGGCATACACCCTGCAGGAGATGCTCACCGTTAAGTCTGATGACGTGAACGGTCGTACCAAGATGTATAAAAACATCGTGGACGGCAACCATCAGATGGAACCGGGCATGCCTGAGTCCTTCAACGTACTGTTGAAAGAGATTCGTTCGCTGGGTATCAACATCGAACTGGAAGACGAGTAACTCTCGCTCAAACAGGTCACTGGTGCTGGGGTAATACCCGGCACCAGATTGTGCTAACTCCGACGGGAGCAAATCCGTGAAAGATTTATTAAAGTTTCTGAAAGCGCAAACGAAAACCGAAGAGTTTGATGCGATCAAAATTGCTCTGGCTTCGCCAGACATGATCCGTTCCTGGTCTTTCGGTGAAGTGAAGAAGCCGGAAACCATTAACTACCGTACGTTCAAGCCTGAGCGTGACGGCCTTTTCTGTGCGCGTATTTTCGGGCCAGTAAAAGATTATGAGTGCCTGTGCGGTAAGTACAAGCGCCTGAAACACCGTGGTGTGATCTGTGAGAAGTGCGGCGTTGAAGTGACCCAGACTAAAGTGCGTCGTGAGCGCATGGGCCACATCGAGCTGGCGTCTCCGACTGCCCACATTTGGTTCCTGAAATCGCTGCCGTCCCGTATCGGTCTGCTGCTGGATATGCCCCTGCGTGATATCGAGCGCGTGCTGTACTTCGAATCCTATGTGGTTATCGAAGGCGGCATGACTAATCTGGAGCGTCATCAGATCCTGACTGAAGAGCAGTATCTGGACGCGCTGGAAGAGTTCGGTGACGAGTTCGACGCGAAGATGGGTGCGGAAGCTATCCAGGCCCTGCTGAAGAGCATGGATCTGGAGCAAGAGTGCGAGCAGCTGCGTGAAGAGCTGAACGAAACTAACTCCGAAACCAAACGTAAAAAGCTGACCAAGCGTATCAAGCTGCTGGAAGCGTTCGTACAGTCTGGCAACAAGCCGGAGTGGATGATCCTGACCGTTCTGCCGGTTCTGCCGCCAGATCTGCGTCCGCTGGTACCGCTGGACGGCGGTCGTTTCGCGACCTCTGACCTGAACGATCTGTATCGTCGCGTCATTAACCGTAACAACCGTCTGAAACGTCTGCTGGATCTGGCTGCGCCGGATATCATCGTACGTAACGAAAAACGTATGCTGCAGGAAGCGGTAGATGCCCTGCTGGACAACGGCCGTCGCGGTCGTGCCATCACCGGCTCTAACAAGCGTCCGCTGAAATCTTTGGCCGATATGATCAAAGGTAAGCAGGGTCGTTTCCGTCAGAACCTGCTCGGTAAGCGTGTTGACTACTCCGGTCGTTCTGTAATCACCGTAGGTCCATACCTGCGTCTGCATCAGTGCGGCCTGCCGAAGAAGATGGCGCTGGAGCTGTTCAAACCGTTCATCTACGGCAAGCTGGAGCTGCGTGGCCTGGCCACCACCATCAAAGCCGCTAAGAAGATGGTTGAGCGTGAAGAAGCTGTCGTTTGGGATATCCTGGACGAAGTGATCCGCGAACACCCGGTACTGCTGAACCGTGCACCAACCCTGCACCGTCTGGGTATCCAGGCGTTTGAACCGGTTCTGATCGAAGGTAAAGCGATCCAGCTGCACCCGCTGGTTTGTGCGGCATACAACGCCGACTTCGATGGTGACCAGATGGCAGTTCACGTACCGCTGACGCTGGAAGCCCAGCTGGAAGCGCGTGCGCTGATGATGTCTACCAACAACATCCTGTCCCCGGCGAACGGCGAACCTATCATCGTTCCGTCCCAGGACGTTGTACTGGGTCTGTACTACATGACCCGTGACTGTGTTAACGCCAAAGGCGAAGGCATGGTGCTGACTGGCCCGAAAGAAGCTGAGCGTATCTATCGCGCTGGCCTGGCCTCTCTGCATGCGCGCGTAAAAGTGCGTATCACCGAGTATGAAAAAGATGAAAACGGCGAGTTTGTTGCGAAAACCAGCCTGAAAGACACGACCATTGGCCGTGCCATTCTGTGGATGATCGTACCGAAAGGTCTGCCTTTCTCCATCGTCAACCAGGCGCTGGGTAAGAAAGCGATCTCCAAAATGCTGAACACCTGTTACCGCATTCTGGGCCTGAAACCGACCGTAATCTTCGCGGACCAGACGATGTACACCGGCTTTGCTTATGCAGCGCGCTCAGGTGCATCCGTTGGTATCGATGACATGGTCATCCCGGAGAAGAAATACGAGATCATCAGCGAAGCGGAAGCTGAAGTTGCTGAGATTCAGGAGCAGTTCCAGTCTGGTCTGGTAACCGCTGGCGAACGCTACAACAAAGTTATCGATATCTGGGCTGCGGCGAACGATCGTGTATCCAAAGCGATGATGGATAACCTGCAAACCGAAACCGTGATTAACCGTGACGGTCAGGAAGAGCAGCAGGTCTCCTTCAACAGCATCTACATGATGGCCGACTCCGGTGCGCGTGGTTCTGCGGCACAGATTCGTCAGCTGGCGGGTATGCGTGGTCTGATGGCGAAGCCGGATGGCTCCATCATCGAAACGCCGATCACGGCGAACTTCCGTGAAGGTCTGAACGTACTCCAGTACTTCATCTCCACGCACGGTGCGCGTAAAGGTCTGGCGGATACCGCACTGAAAACGGCAAACTCCGGTTACCTGACCCGTCGTCTGGTTGACGTCGCGCAGGATCTGGTTGTGACCGAAGATGACTGTGGCACGCTGGAAGGCATCACCATGACCCCGGTTATCGAGGGTGGTGACGTTAAAGAGCCGCTGCGCGATCGCGTTCTGGGTCGTGTCACTGCGGAAGATATCCTGAAGCCGGGTACGGCGGACATTCTGGTTCCACGCAACACGCTGCTGCATGAGCAGATGTGTGACCTGCTGGAAGAGAACTCCGTTGACTCTGTGAAAGTGCGTTCCGTTGTATCCTGTGACACCGACTTTGGTGTGTGCGCCCACTGCTATGGTCGTGACCTGGCGCGTGGCCACATCATCAACAAAGGTGAGGCTATCGGCGTTATCGCAGCACAGTCCATCGGTGAGCCGGGTACACAGCTGACGATGCGTACGTTCCACATCGGTGGTGCGGCATCGCGTGCGGCTGCTGAATCCAGCATCCAGGTGAAAAACAAAGGTAGCATCAAGCTCAGTAACGCGAAGTCGGTTGTGAACTCTGCCGGTAAGCTGGTAGTGACCTCCCGTAACACCGAGCTGAAGCTGATCGACGAATTTGGTCGTACCAAAGAGAGCTATAAAGTGCCTTACGGTGCTGTTATGGCCAAGGGTGATGGCGAGCAGGTTGCTGGCGGCGAAACCGTAGCAAACTGGGATCCGCACACCATGCCGGTAATCACCGAAGTGGCTGGTTTCATCCGCTTCACCGATATGATCGACGGCCAGACGATTACTCGTCAGACCGACGAACTGACCGGTCTCTCCTCGCTGGTGGTTCTGGACTCTGCAGAACGTACCGCGGGTGGTAAAGATCTGCGTCCGGCACTGAAAATCGTTGATGCCAACGGTAACGACGTTCTGATCCCGGGCACCGACATGCCGGCTCAGTACTTCCTGCCGGGTAAAGCGATTGTTCAGCTGGAAGATGGCATTCAGATCGGTGCGGGTGATGCTCTGGCGCGTATTCCTCAGGAATCCAGCGGTACCAAGGACATCACCGGTGGTCTGCCACGCGTTGCGGACCTGTTCGAAGCACGTCGTCCGAAAGAGCCGGCAATCCTGGCTGAGATCAGCGGTATTATCTCCTTCGGTAAAGAGACCAAAGGTAAACGCCGTCTGGTGATCACCCCGGTTGATGGTAGCGATCCGTACGAAGAGATGATCCCGAAATGGCGTCAGCTCAACGTGTTTGAAGGCGAGCGCGTAGAGCGTGGTGACGTGGTTTCCGACGGTCCGGAAGCTCCGCACGACATTCTGCGTCTGCGTGGCGTTCATGCGGTAACCCGTTACATCGTGAACGAAGTGCAGGACGTTTACCGTCTGCAGGGCGTTAAGATCAACGATAAGCACATCGAAGTTATCGTGCGTCAGATGCTGCGTAAAGCGACCATCGCTAATGCGGGAAGCTCCGACTTCCTGGAAGGCGAGCAGGTCGAATACTCTCGCGTTAAGATCGCCAACCGCGATCTGGAAGCGAACGGCAAAATCGCGGCAAGCTATGCTCGCGACCTGCTGGGTATTACCAAAGCGTCTCTGGCAACCGAGTCCTTCATCTCCGCGGCATCGTTCCAGGAGACCACTCGTGTGCTTACCGAAGCAGCCGTTGCGGGCAAACGCGACGAACTGCGCGGTCTGAAAGAGAACGTTATCGTGGGTCGTCTGATCCCGGCCGGTACCGGTTATGCGTACCACCAGGATCGTATGCGCCGTCGCGCCGCTGGCGAACTGCCGGCAGCACCGCAGGTAACTGCTGAAGACGCTTCTGCCAGCCTGGCAGAGCTGCTGAACGCAGGCCTGGGCGGTTCCGACAACGACTAACGCTGCTTTCCGCTAATAAAAAACCCGCTTCGGCGGGTTTTTTTATGTCTGTTTACTGAGCTACCGGCAGCCGTCGGTATAGCTCGATCATATCCCCGGCAAGATCCTGAATCACCATCGCGTTCATCAGGTGATCCTGAGAGTGAACGGTGATCAGATTTACCGGCAGCTTGCCGACGCCTTCGTCCAGGCCTATCAGCTCGGTCTGGATTTTATGCGCATGCTTCACGAACTCGCGCGACTCGTCCATCGCCTGCTCTGCACCCGTGAAATCGCCTTTGCGTGCTAATTGCAGCGCGGTAAGCGCCTGGCTGCGTGCCGCCCCAGCGTTAACCAGCAGCTCCATAATGGTAGTTTCGAGATCCTCCATGCGGTTCACTCCAGCAGCTTCAGCGCTTTATCCAGCACGACGTCACCCTTCATCATGCCGTAATCCATCATATCGATCACCGCGACCTTCTTACCCAGCGGATCCGCCTGCGCCTGCAGTTTTGCCTGCTCATACTTCACCTGTGGGCCGAGCAGGATAATATCGGCCTCGGCGAGATTCTCCTTGAACTCGGAGACCGGAACCGCCTTGATAGAGACCTCGACGCCTTTTTTCTGCGCCGCATCTTTCATGCGTTGAACTAACATGCTGGTGGACATACCCGCTGCACAGCATAAGACGATGTTTTTCATAGTCAGCCTCGACAACGATGGGATAAATAAACATTAATCCCACCGTCTGGTTCAACAACCGCCTTACCCTGATTGTGTGTGGAGTATCACAAACAATTCTTACGAACGAAATCCACTCGCCTCAAACTGTCCGTCCAAGGTAGCCGTCCCAGTCTTTCCACACCGGCTGTAGGCCGTTGCGCAGCAGGGCGCTGGCGACCTCCTCCGGGCGGCGGCCGTCGTGCGGTGCAAACTGCTCCAGCTCAGGATGGTTGTCGGCATAGCCGCCGGGCTGGGTTTTTGAGAAGGCGCTGACGCTGGTGATGCCCAGCGGGACAACGTGGTCGCGGAACCACGGCGACTCCCGGGTAGAGAGTGAAAGCTCCACGTCGGGTGCCAGCAGGCGGAAGGCGCAGATGGTCTGCACCAGCTGGCGCTCATCCATTAGCGAGGCGGGTTCAATGCCTCCGGCACACGGGCGCAGGCGGGGGAAGGAGATAGAGTAGCGGCTCTGCCAGTAGTGCTGCTGGAGCCAGAGCAGATGCTCCGCCACCATGTAGCAATCCACCCGCCAGCTGTCGGAAAGACCCACCAGCGCGCCAAGGCCAATCCTGTCGATACCCGCCCGGCCAAGCCGGTCCGGCGTCTCCAGCCGCCAGAAGAAGTCCTGCTTATTGCCCTTCAGGTGATGACGGGCGTAGGTCGCTTCGTGATAGGTCTCCTGGTAGACCATCACCCCGTCCAGCCCCAGCATCTTAAGCTCGGCATACTCCGCCTGCGACAGCGGCTGCACCTCCATCTGTAAAGAGGCAAACTGGCGGCGAATGGTCGGGAAATGACGGCGAAAGTAGTCCATTCCCACCTTCGTCTGATGCTCGCCGGTCACCAGCAGCAGATGCTCAAAGCCCATCTCGCGGATCGCCGCACACTCGCGGAGGATCTCATCCTCGTCCAGGGTCTTGCGCTTGATGCGGTTGCTCATCGAGAAGCCGCAGTAGGTGCAGTCGTTGGCGCACAGGTTAGAGAGATAGAGCGGGACGTAGAGGCCGACGGCGTTGCCAAAGCGCTGGCGGGTAAGACGCTGCGACCGCTGGGCCAGCGGCTCCAGATAGTCGCTGGCGGCAGGGGAGAGCAGAGCCATCATGTCATCGCGAGTCAGGTGGGTGGCCGCCAGCGCCCGCTCAACGTCGGCGCGAGTCTTACTGTGGATGCGCAGCCGGATATCCTCCCAGTCGAGCTGTCGCCAGTAGTCGCTAAAGGTCTTCATACGCCCGCCTCCAGAAAGCCGGTCAGCGGGCTGGTGGCGCTGGCAACGCTATTTATTGCGCCCGGCCCCGCCTGACGCGCCAGCGTTCCGGCTTCAACGGCCAGTTTAAACGCGCGGGCCATCGCAACCGGATCGTTGGCGACGGCAATCGCGGTGTTCACCAGCACCGCGCTGGCCCCCATCTCCAGCGCTTCCGCGGCGTGGCTGGGAGTGCCAATCCCGGCATCTACCACCACCGGCACGCTAGCCTGGGCGATGATAATCTCCAGCATGGCACGGGTGGCCAGACCCTGATTTGAGCCTATCGGCGAACCGAGCGGCATCACGGCGGCGCAGCCTGCCTCCTCCAACCGTCGGCACAGCACCGGATCGGCGCTGCAATAGGGAAGCACCACGAAACCCTCTTTGACCAGCATCTCTGCCGCCTTCAGGGTTTCAACCGGATCGGGCAGCAGCCAGCGTGCATCCGGGTGGATCTCCAGCTTAAGCCAGTGGGTGCCCAGCGCCTCGCGTGCCAGCCGGGCGGCAAATACCGCCTCTTCGGCGGTTTTCGCTCCGGAGGTGTTCGGCAGCAGCGTCACCCCGGCTTCCAGCAGCGGGGCGAGGATCGCATCGTTACGCTGGCGCAGGTCTACACGCTTCATCGCCAGGGTGACCAGCTGGCTACCCGAGGCGCGGATCGCATCGGTCATCAGCTGCGATGAGGCAAACTTCCCCGTGCCGGTAAACAGGTGTGATTCAAAAGTTTTATCTGCAATACGTAACATGTTAGCCTCCGGCGATAACCTGAAAAAGCAGGATCCGATCGCCGTCCCGCAGTTGATGATGATCCCAGCGATCGCGGAGAATAATCTGCTGATTGAGCGCCAGCGCCGTTCCCGGCTTGAGCTGGTTAAGCTGCTCCAGCAGCCCGTGCAGGGTTAGCGCCTCCGCGCACTGCATCGGCTCGTCATTAAACAGGATGCGCATCTCGCCCTCCGCAAACCGGGCAGCCCGCCGCCCGCTGGAGTCCAAGCGTGCGCCAGTGGTGCTTGCGCCCGTCAAACAGGCGCAGCTCGCCCTCGGCTGCCTGCATGCCGCTGAGCAGCTTTAATGCCTCCAGCGCCTGCAATGTGCCCATCATCCCCACTACCGGCCCGATCACGCCCGCCGTGCGGCAGTTGCGCTGTGGCTCGTCGTCATCCGGCCACAGGCAGCGGTAGCAGCCGTGCGCCCACGGTGGAGTGAGTACCATCAGCTGGCCGCCGAATCCCACGGCGCTGGCGGTGATCAGCGGGGTGTTTAGTGCCACGCAGGCGGCGTTAATTGCCTGGCGCGTCGCCATGTTATCGGTACAGTCGAGCACCACGTCGGCCTGGGCCACCTGCTGGCGGAGCGCTTCGCCCTCCAGACGCGTCTTCAGGGTAAGTAACTCAATGTGGGGATTGAGCTGCCGTAACCGCTGGTGGGCCGCGTCGGCTTTTGGCTGGTTAATGTCGTCGGTGGTGAACATAATCTGTCGTTGCAGGTTGCTCAGGTGCACCGCATCATCATCCGCCAGCACCAGCGTCCCAACCCCGGCCGCCGCCAAGTAGAGCGCGGCAGGAGAGCCTAAGCCGCCGAGGCCAATAATCAGTACCCGGCTGGCCAGCAGCTTTCTCTGGCCGTCGATGGCGATATCCTCCAGCAGGATCTGTCGGCTGTAGCGCATAAAGTCGCTGTCATTCATCGCCCACCCCCGCGAGGTTGATAAGCTGCCGGGTGGCGCTGCGCCAGTCCGCTGCCTGGGTGATGGCGCTCACCACCGCAATGCTGCCAACCCCGGTTGCCAGCACCTGCGGCGCGCGCGCAAGGCTAATGCCGCCGATGGCCACCGTCGGGTAATCCTTCAGCCGGGCAACGTGGCTTGCCAGCTGCGCCAGGCCCTGCGGCGCGGAGGGCATCTGCTTGGTCTGGGTTGGGAAGACATGGCCGAGGGCGATGTAGGAGGGGCGGGCGGCCAGCGCAACGTCGATCTCCATATCATCATGGGTGGAGACGCCCAGGCGCAGACCCGCGTTGCGGATTGCGCTAAGGTCCGTCGTCTCCAGATCCTCCTGCCCCAGATGCACGCCGTAAGCGTCATGTTTAATGGCTAGCCGCCAGTAGTCGTTAATAAACAGCCGGGCAGCGTAGCGCTTGCCCAGCGCAATGGCCGCCACGACGTCGGCTTCTACCTCATGGTCCTGCTTGTCTTTGATCCGCAGCTGGAGGGTGCGCACGCCCGCCTCCAGCAGGCGTTCAATCCACGCTACGCTGTCAACAACCGGATAGAGACCCAGGCGGAAGGGCACCGGCGGGAAATCGGGCTGATACATCAGGCCTCCTCCTTCTTGAGATAGATCTCGCCGCCGCGGGCGCGGAAGTCGTTCGACATATCGCTCATGCCCACCTCGATCGCCTGGGCCGCGGCGTAGTCACGCACCTCCTGGCTGATCTTCATCGAGCAGAACTTGGGTCCGCACATGGAGCAGAAGTGGGCTACCTTGCCGGACTCCTGGGGCAGAGTCTCATCGTGGTAGGCGCGGGCGGTGAACGGGTCAAGGGCGAGATTAAACTGATCCTCCCAGCGGAACTCAAACCGCGCTTTCGACATGGCGTTGTCGCGGATCTGCGCTCCCGGGTGGCCTTTAGCAAGATCGGCGGCGTGGGCGGCAATTTTGTAGGTAATTAGCCCCTGCTTCACATCTTCCTTGTTCGGCAGGCCAAGGTGCTCTTTGGGCGTCACGTAGCAGAGCATGGCGCAGCCAAACCAGCCGATCATCGCCGCGCCAATACCGGAGGTGAAGTGGTCATAGCCCGGCGCGATATCGGTGGTCAATGGCCCGAGAGTATAGAACGGCGCTTCATGGCAGTGCTCCAGCTCTTCAGTCATGTTGCGGCGGATCATCTGCATCGGCACGTGGCCCGGGCCTTCAATCATCACCTGCACGTCGTACTCCCAGGCAATTTTGGTCAGTTCGCCCAGGGTATGCAGCTCGGCAAACTGTGCCTCGTCGTTGGCATCCTGAATCGAGCCAGGACGCAGGCCGTCACCCAGCGACAGAGAGACGTCGTAGGCGGCGCAGATTTCGCAGATTTCGCGGAAGTGCTGATACAGGAAGTTCTCCTGATGGTGGGAGAGGCACCACTTCGCCATGATCGAGCCGCCGCGCGATACGATGCCGGTGAGGCGGTTAGCGGTCATTGGCACATAGCGCAGCAGCACGCCAGCGTGGATGGTGAAGTAATCCACCCCCTGTTCAGCCTGCTCCAGCAGCGTCTCGCGGAAGGCTTCCCAGGAGAGATTCTCGGCGATGCCGTTGACCTTCTCCAGCGCCTGGTAGATCGGAACGGTGCCGATAGGGACCGGGCTGTTGCGCAGGATCCACTCCCGCGTCTCATGGATATTGCGGCCGGTGGAGAGATCCATCACCGTGTCTGCGCCCCAGCGGGTGGCCCACACCAGCTTCTCCACCTCCTCTTCGATGGAGGAGGTCACCGCCGAGTTGCCGATGTTGGCATTGACCTTCACCAGGAAGTTGCGGCCGATGATCATCGGCTCAGATTCGGGATGGTTGATGTTGGCAGGAATAATGGCGCGCCCGGCAGCCACTTCGTCGCGGACAAACTCCGGGGTGATATTCTCCGGCAGGCGTGCGCCAAAGCTTTCGCCCGGATGCTGGCGGCGCAGCACCTCACCACGGATACGCTCCCGGCCCATATTTTCACGCAGGGCGATAAACTCCATCTCCGGCGTCACGATCCCCTGGCGGGCGTAGTGCAGCTGGGTGACGCACTTGCCGGGACGGGCGGCGATCCACGCGGATCGGATCTTCGCGATCCCTTTCTCTACGTCGATCGCAACGTCAGGATCGCCGTAGGGACCAGAGGTGTCGTATACCGGGATCGCTTCGTTCTCTTCAAACTGCGGCTCTGCTTTGCTGCCGCCTATAAGCGTCGGGCTAAGCTGGATCTCACGCATTGGCACGCGAATATCGCTTTGTGTACCCTGGATATAGATACGTTTTGAGTTGGGAAAGGTGGTGCCCTCCAGCGTGTTGATAAAGTGCTGGGCAGCGGCGCGCTGTTCACGACGGGTAGGTTTAGTAGCAGACTCAGACATAGCTCATTCCATAAAAAGTTAAGGACATGGCTTGTCAGAACGACGGATGAAGCAAGAGGTACACGCAGCCAGAGAGGGCGCGCGACAGCAGATTGACTCTTGTTCCCTTCGCAGGTTCTAACCTGATCAGGTTCCGCGGATCCCGAATTAACGGTCTCAGCCGGTGCTTGCGCACTCGGCACTCCGACAAGAAAAACCCCCTCAGCAGCAGGGGGAGATAGTTAAACTACGCGTTAATGCTTAAGAACTCAAGCGGGGCGAGCGATGTTGGTATCGTCGTTAGCGCTTTCCACAAGATTAAAATCGAACGCCATGACAATCAGCTGGTCTTCCAGCGTAAAGCGTGCGGCCAGCGCTTCGCCAATGCCGGAGAGTGCTTCCTGGAACTCAACCCATTTGTCGTCTTCGATCGCGTTTTCCAGGCTAGAGTCGTAATAATTCATGATCTGCTGGGTATTGGCTTCCAGCTGTGGATAGATTTGCGTGGCCGCTAAAAGTGGGCTGCTGCCTTCCATTTCGCTGATAATCTGTTCATAAATACTAAAGTGTCCGGCGGACAGGTAATCGACCAGATTGTGGCAAAAATCGTCCAGAGCCTTCTCATCCAGCTCTGAATAGGACTCCTTGCCCGGCTTAATGCCCACCAGGTTGTAATACGATACCAGCAAATGCTTGCGCACCTGTAACCAGTGATCGACTAGTTTATTCGTCCCGCCTACGCGCGCCGTCAGGCTCTCCAGGTGGTTTAGCATGATTAACTCCGTGGTTTAAGATTAAAAAAGTTTTCACCCAAAATATGTAAAAATGATGTAACCAACATGCCAGTGTCGCTAAGGTAGTGCAACAGATTATGGAACGTGTCATCGAATTAACCGATCAGGGCTGGTGGATCGTCAGCCATGAACAAAAATTATGGTTGCCCGCTGGAGAATTACCACACGGCGAGGCAGTAAATTTTGATCTTGTGGGCCAGCGTGGGTTAATTATCGGCGAATGGCAGGGGGAATCGGTGTGGCTGGTTCGCCAGTCCCGACATCAGGAGATGGCTTCGGTGCGCCAGCTGATGGATCAGGAGGTTGGTCTGTTCCAGCTTGCCGGGCGAGGCGTACAGCTGGCAGAGTTCTACCGTTCGCATAAGTTCTGCGGCTACTGCGGGCACACCATGCACCCGAGCAAAACCGAGTGGGCAATGCTCTGCGGCGGCTGCCGCGAACGCTACTACCCGCAAATTGCCCCCTGCATTATCGTCGCGATCCGCCGTGACGACCATATTCTGTTGGCCCAGCACACCCGCCATCGCAACGGCGTCTATACCGTGCTGGCCGGCTTCGTCGAGGTGGGTGAGACCCTGGAGCAGACCGTTGCCCGCGAGGTGATGGAGGAGAGCGGTATCCGGGTGAAAAACCTGCGCTACGTCACCTCCCAACCCTGGCCGTTCCCGCAATCCCTGATGACCGCTTTTATGGCCGAGTATGACAGCGGCGATATCGTCATCGATCCTAACGAGCTGCTGGATGCAGGCTGGTATCGTTATGACCAGCTGCCGCTGCTGCCGCCGCCGGGCACGGTAGCGCGTCGGCTGATTGAGGATACGGTCGCACTATGCCGTGCAGAGTATGAGGGTCGGGCAGAGTATGAGTGAAGCATGAGGCGGCGTGTTACAATAACGGTCTGACGCATTGAGGAACTGCAAAATGACCGAACTGAAAAACGATCGTTACCTGCGCGCGCTGCTGCGCCAGCCCGTGGACATCACGCCGGTATGGATGATGAGACAGGCCGGGCGCTATCTGCCGGAGTACAAAGCCACGCGCGCCCAGGCGGGCGATTTTATGTCGCTGTGCAAAAACGCCGAGCTGGCCTGCGAAGTCACGCTGCAGCCGCTGCGTCGCTACCCCCTTGATGCCGCCATTCTGTTCTCAGATATCCTGACCATTCCGGATGCAATGGGGCTGGGCCTCTACTTCGAAGCCGGGGAAGGCCCGCGCTTTAGCCTGCCGATTACCGGCAAGGCCGACGTTGAGCGGCTGCCTGTTCCCGATCCGGAGCAGGAGCTGGGCTACGTGATGAATGCCGTGCGCACCATCCGCCGTGAGCTGAAGGGCGAGGTGCCGCTGATTGGCTTCTCTGGCAGTCCGTGGACGCTGGCGACCTACATGGTGGAAGGCGGTAGCAGCAAGGCCTTTACCGTGATCAAGAAGATGATGTATGCCGAGCCGCAAACCCTACACATGCTGTTGGAGAAGCTGGCGAAAAGCGTCACGCTCTATCTCAACGCGCAGATTAAAGCCGGTGCGCAGTCGGTAATGATTTTCGACACCTGGGGCGGCGTGCTGACCGGGCGCGACTACCAGCAGTTTTCGCTCTACTACATGCATAAGATCGTTGACGGCCTACTGCGGGAGAACGAGGGCCGCCGCGTGCCGGTGACCCTGTTTACCAAAGGCGGCGGACAGTGGCTGGAGGCGATGGCGGAGACCGGCTGTGATGCGCTGGGCCTCGACTGGACTATTGATATTGCCGACGCCCGCCGCCGCGTAGGACATAAGGTTGCGCTGCAGGGCAATATGGATCCGTCAATGCTCTATGCCCCACCGGCCCGCATCGAAGAGGAAGTCGCGACTATACTTTCTGGTTTCGGCCAGGGCGAAGGCCATGTCTTTAACCTCGGCCACGGTATTCATCAGGATGTGCCGCCTGAACATGCGGGCGCATTTGTCGAGGCGGTACATCGTCTGTCGGAGCAATATCACCGCTAAGGAGCATATATGGATCTCGCGTCGCTACGCGCTCAACAAATCGAACTGGCCTCATCGGTGATCCGCGAGGATCGGTTTATCAACGATCCCCCGGCGTTTATCGGCGGCGCGGACGTCGGCTTTGAGCAGGGTGGCGAAGTGACCCGGGCGGCGATGGTACTGCTGAAGTACCCGTCGCTGGAGCTGGTGGAGTACCAGGTTGCGCGTATTGCCACCACCATGCCCTATATCCCCGGCTTTCTCTCCTTCCGTGAGTATCCTGCGCTGATGGCGGCGTGGGATATGCTGTCGCAAAAACCCGATCTGCTGTTCGTTGATGGGCACGGTATCTCGCACCCGCGCCGCCTTGGCGTTGCCAGCCACTTCGGCCTGCTGGTGGACGTGCCGACCATCGGCGTGGCGAAGAAACGCCTGTGCGGCAAGTTTGAGCCGCTCTCGCCTGAGCCAGGGGCGCTCGCGCCGTTGATGGACAAGGGCGAGCAGCTGGCATGGGTGTGGCGCAGCAAGGCACGCTGCAATCCGCTGTTTGTGGCTACCGGTCACCGGGTCAGCGTAGACAGCGCCCTGGCGTGGGTTCAGCGCTGCACCAAAGGCTACCGCCTGCCAGAACCCACGCGCTGGGCCGATGCCGTTGCGTCGCGGCGTCCGGCGTTTATGCGATGGCAGGAAATTCAGCCCTGATTCAGGTACACTGCGGCTAATTTCCGATAGCGAGAATCCACCATGTTACAAAACCCTATTCACCTGCGCCTGGAGAGGCTGGAGAGCTGGCAGCACGTCACCTTTATGGCCTGCCTGTGCGAGCGCATGTATCCGAACTACGCCATGTTCTGCCAGCAGACCGGCTTCGGTGACGCGCAGCTTTATCGCCGCATTGTTGACCTGATCTGGGAGACGCTGACGGTGAAAGACGCGAAGGTGAATTTCGACAGCCAGCTCGAGAAGCTGGAAGAGGCGATCCCGGTGGCTGACGATTACGATCTCTACGGCGTCTATCCGGCCATTGACGCCTGCGTGGCGTTGAGCGAACTGCTGCACTCGCGCCTGAGCGGCGAGACCCTGGAGCACACCATTGAGGTAAGCAAGACCTCAATCACCACGGTAGCGATGCTGGAGATGACCCAGGCAGGTCGCGAAATGACCGATGATGAGCTGAAAGCGAACCCGGCTGTAGAGCAGGAGTGGGATATTCAGTGGGAAATATTCCGACTTTTGGCTGACTGCGAAGAACGCGATATTGAGCTGATTAAAGGGCTACGCGCGGACTTACGCGAGGCGGGCGAGAGTAATATCGGTATACTTTTGCAGCAATGAGACAACAAAACGTGATTTAACGCCTGTTTTGTCTCTCTGGAAGGCTTCCCATTGGCCCCCCGTCTGGTCTACATTTGGAGGGCGAAAAAAAGTGGCTATCGGTGCGTGTATGCAGGAGAGTGCTTTTCTGGCATTTTCGTCGCACTCGATGCTTAGCAAGCGATAAACACATTGTAAGGATAACTTATGAACAAGACTCAACTGATTGATGTAATTGCAGACAAAGCTGACCTGTCTAAAGTACAGGCAAAAGCTGCCCTGGAATCCACCCTGGCTGCTATTACTGAGTCTCTGAAAGAAGGCGATGCTGTACAACTGGTTGGTTTCGGAACCTTCAAAGTGAACCACCGCGCTGAGCGTACTGGCCGCAACCCGCAGACCGGTAACGAGATCAAAATCGCCGCAGCTAACGTGCCGGCATTTGTTTCTGGCAAAGCTCTGAAAGACGCAGTTAAATAAGACCGCGTGACAGCGAACAGTTTTGATGAGGGGGCGGTTTCGCCCCTTTTGTCTGTCTGGCGTCGCACCCTGACGCTGGCGGGCCTGCTGTTGCTGACCGCCTGTAGCCATGATGATTCACTGCCACCCTTTACCGCCAGCGGCTATGCGGGGGATCAAGGGGCAGTGCGCATATGGCGGAAGGACGACGGAGACGCCGTCCATCTCCTCACGGCGTTTAGCCCGTGGCGCAGCGGGGATACCTCTATCAGCGAATACCGCTGGCAGGGCAATCGGCTCGCGCTGATCGAACTCAACGTCTACGGCACGCCGCCGGAACATATTCGCGCCCGCTTTGACGAGCGTGGCGAACTCAGCTTTATGCAGCGAGAGGTCAACGGTCAGAAGCAGCAGCTCTCCAGTGACCAGATCGCCCTCTACCGCTATCGCGCCGACCAGATCCGTCAGACCAGCGATGCGCTACGCCAAGGCCATGTAATGCTGCGTCAGGGGCGCTGGCACAGCAATGGCTCGGTCACCACCTGTGAAGGCCAAACCATCAAGCCCGATTTCGAACCGCAGGCGCTGAGCCATATCCAGCGTCGTCAGCAGCACTCCTCAGCGGACGTTAGCCTTGCATGGTTAGAAGCACCGGAGGGGACGCAGCTACTGCTGGTAGCAAACGAAGATTTTTGTACCTGGCAACCGCAGGCGAAGAGTTTCTGAAGGGATTGAAACAGGGCGGAGACGCGCAAGCGCCGGGCCGCCCTGAAGGGGTTACTGTTGCTCTTCCCGCGCAATGGCGCGATAGCCAATATCCTGGCGGCTGAAGCTGCCATCCCAGTGAATATCTGCCATTAACGCATAGGCGTTCTTCTGCGCTTCAGCAACGGTGTTACCCAGCGCGGTAGCACAGAGCACGCGTCCACCGCTGGTGAGCACCTGCTCGTTGTCAGCAAGCGTGGTACCGGCATGGAACACCTTACCGCCGACGCTCTCCAGCGGCAGGCCGTGGATCACGTCGCCGGTGCGGTAGTTGCCCGGGTAGCCACCTGCGGCAATTACCACCCCAAGCGAGGCGCGATCGTCCCACTCAGAGGTTTTCTCGTCGAGCTTGCCTTCACAGGCGGCCAGGCACAGCTCTACCAGATCGGACTTCATACGCAGCATAATCGGCTGGGTTTCTGGATCGCCAAAGCGGCAGTTAAA
Source organism: Pseudescherichia sp. (assembly GCF_031987975.1). Classification (GTDB taxonomy): domain Bacteria; phylum Pseudomonadota; class Gammaproteobacteria; order Enterobacterales; family Enterobacteriaceae; genus Pseudescherichia. Next base: position 24,133 of record NZ_DALZYX010000020.1, read on the forward strand.
CTCGATAACCTTCGGGTTGCCCTGCTTATCGATCATCAGCCCGGCATAGAGGAAGCCAACGTAGGTATTACCTTCCGCTGCCATGCCTTTCACGGTTGGCCAGATCACGCGATCCATGGTGCGCTGGTGTACCTCACTGGTCACCACCGGCGCAGGGGAGTAGGCTCCCATGCCGCCGGTGTTCGGGCCGGTATCACCGTTGCCTACGCGCTTGTGATCCTGGCTGGTAGCCATCGGCAAGACGTGTTCACCATCAACCATCACGATAAAGCTTGCCTCTTCACCGTCGAGGAACTCTTCGATAACGATGCGGTGACCGGCATCGCCAAAGGCATTGCCTGCCAGCATATCGTGTACGGCGGCTTCTGCTTCTTCCAGAGTCATTGCCACAATGACGCCTTTACCGGCGGCCAGGCCATCGGCTTTAATGACGATCGGCGCGCCTTTCTTGCGCAGGTAAGCCAACGCAGGCTCTACTTCTGTAAAGTTCTCATACTCCGCCGTCGGGATATTATGGCGAGCGAGGAAATCTTTGGTGAACGCTTTAGAGCCTTCAAGCTGGGCGGCACCCTGGGTGGGACCGAAGATTTTCAGCCCCGCCGCCTGGAATGCATCCACCACGCCAATCACCAGCGGCGCTTCCGGGCCAACGATGGTCAGATCGATCTTCTCGCTTTGGGCGAAGCTTAGCAGCCCTGGAATATCCGTCGCGCTCACGGCGACGTTCTGCAGGGTTGGCTCCAGCGCCGTGCCGGCATTGCCAGGGGCAACAAAAACGGTGCTCACCAGCGGGGACTGGGCCGCTTTCCACGCCAGGGCATGCTCGCGTCCGCCGTTACCAATAACTAATACTTTCATTCTCTGCTCCGTGAATTAATGGCGGAAGTGACGCATACCGGTAAAGATCATTGCAATGCCATGCTCGTCGGCGGCAGCAATAACCTCATCATCGCGAATAGAGCCGCCCGGCTGGATCACGCAGGTCACGCCCACGGCCGCTGCTGCATCAATGCCGTCGCGGAACGGGAAGAAGGCGTCGGAGGCCATCGCGGAGCCTTTCACTTCCAGACCTTCGTCACCGGCTTTGATACCGGCAATTTTCGCAGAGTAGACGCGGCTCATCTGGCCTGCGCCAATGCCGATGGTCATCTTATCTTTGGCGTACACAATGGCGTTGGACTTCACAAACTTCGCCACTTTCCAGCAGAAGAGGGCATCACGCATCTCCTCTTCGGTCGGCAGGCGTTTGCTAACCACGTGCAGCTCTTTGTTGGTGACCATGCCGAGATCGCGATCCTGGACCAGCAGGCCGCCGTTAACGCGTTTAAAATCGAGACCCGCAACACGTTCTGCCCACTTGCCGCAGGTCAGAACGCGAACGTTCTGTTTGGCGGCGGTGACCTTCAGCGCCTCTTCAGTGGCGGAGGGGGCAATAATCACTTCAACAAACTGGCGAGAGATGATCGCCTGAGCGGTATCGGCATCCAGCTCGCGGTTAAAGGCAATGATGCCGCCGAAAGCCGAAGTCGGGTCGGTCTTATAAGCACGATCGTAAGCGCTGAGAATGGAGTCGCCTACCGCCACGCCGCACGGGTTGGCGTGCTTGACGATGACACAGGCCGGCTCGTTGAACTCTTTCACGCACTCCAGGGCCGCGTCGGTGTCGGCGATGTTGTTATAGGAGAGCGCCTTTCCCTGTACCTGGGTAGCCGTCGCTACGGAAGCTTCTTTAACCCCTTCTTCTATATAGAAGGCAGCCTGCTGGTGGCTGTTTTCGCCGTAGCGCATATCCTGCTTCTTGATAAAGTTCAGGTTAAGCGTGCGTGGGAAGCGGCCAGCTGGCTCTTTGGTCTCGCCGTGGTAAGCCGGCACCAGGCTACCGAAGTAGTTAGCGATCATGCTGTCATAGGCAGCGGTATGCTCAAATGCTTTGATCGCCAGGTCGAAACGGGTCTCAAGGGTCAGAGAGCCTTCGTGGGCATCCATCTCTTTAATAATGGCGTCGTAGTCGCTGCTCTTTACTACAATCGCCACATCTTTATGGTTCTTGGCTGCGGAGCGAACCATGGTAGGGCCGCCGATATCGATATTCTCAACGGCGTCTTCCAGAGAGCAACCTTCACGGGCAACGGTAGCGGCAAAGGGATAGAGGTTAACAACCACCATATCAATAGGAGCGATGTCATGCTGGGCCATGATCCCATCATCCTGGCCACGACGACCAAGGATGCCGCCGTGCACTTTCGGGTGCAGGGTCTTGACGCGTCCATCCATCATTTCCGGGAAGCCGGTGTAATCGGAGACTTCGGTGACCGGCAGGCCTTTATCTGCCAGCAAACGGGCAGTACCGCCGGTGGAGAGCAGCTCCACGCCGCGCTGGGAGAGAGCCTGAGCGAATTCGACGATACCGGCCTTATCAGAAACACTGAGCAGGGCGCGGCGGACTGGACGTTGTTGCATGGTATAAATCCCCGGGATTTGAACATTACAGAGAGCGTTAGCTGAATTTTTCTCTAAAAACTCAGCTAACGCCCCACAAGGGGCTGCCTTTATATGGCGAGGGCATTTTAACGAAAACGTTTGCGCACCGCTCGTTAATTTTCATTTTTTCGCAGGCGTGTGGATAACTCTGTGTGTAAAAAGGTATAAGCCCGCGTTTTGCTGTGGAATGCAGCAGTCAGTCATTTTTCTGCAATTTAACTATTGCGGGCGCTCGAGAACTCCCTATAATGCGCCTCCATCGACACGGCGGATGTGAATCACTTCACACGGTAAGCCGGGTTGGTTGAAGAGAAAAAATCCTGAAATTAAGGATTGACTCTGAGAGAGGAAAGCGTA
>NZ_DALZYX010000021.1:0-25228 GCF_031987975.1 Pseudescherichia sp.
TCGCAATCCGTGAAGGCGGCCGTACCGTTGGCGCAGGCGTTGTTGCTAAAGTTCTGAGCTAATAATTTATTATCTCTGAATAAAAAAAGGACGCTTCGGCGTCCTTTTTTACGTTCTGCTTTCGGCTTTCTGCTATTGTAATCATAACTATTCTCATTTACACTCTGCGCATAAATTGAACGGGAGCGATTATGTACGTCTGTTTGTGTAATGGGGTAAGTGATAAAAAAATTCGCCAGGCCGTGCGCCAGTTTCGCCCTCAATCCTTCCAGCAACTGCGCAAGTTTATTCCCGTGGGGAACCAGTGCGGTAAGTGCGTCCGCGCGGCCCGCGAGATTATGCAGAACGAGCTGATGCAAATCCCTGAATACCAGGAGATCGCATAAGCGAAAATCTTTTTTTGACATCCCGGTAGCGCCATCTACGCTTCACTTAGTGGAAGCGGAGGGACTAATAATGAAAGGTGATGTCAGAATCATAAGTTATCTCAATAAATTATTGGGAAATGAGCTTGTCGCAATCAATCAGTATTTTCTTCATGCCCGTATGTTCAAGAACTGGGGCCTTACCCGCCTCAACGACGTCGAATATCACGAATCCATAGATGAGATGAAACACGCCGATAAGTACATCGAGCGTATTCTGTTTCTTGAAGGTATTCCAAACCTGCAGGACCTCGGCAAGCTGGGGATCGGTGAAGACGTAGAGGAGATGCTGCGCTCTGACCTGAACCTTGAGCTAGAGGGTGCTAAAGATCTGCGTGAAGCCATCGCCTATGCCGATAGCGTTCATGACTACGTCAGCCGCGATATGATGATTGAGATCCTCGCGGATGAAGAGGGGCATATCGACTGGCTGGAGACCGAGCTGGACCTGATTACAAAAATTGGTCTCCAGAACTACCTGCAGTCACAGCTCAGAGAGCAGGCGAAGTAGCCATACCGTACAACACACACTACAGCATCATCGAACCCGCTGCCGGCTAACGGCCGCGGGTTTTTTATAGTGCTTATTTTCTACACGACACTTGCGTTAATGTCAGTTTTACGTATAATGCGCGGGCTTGTCTAATATAGACAGCGGTTCGATATGAACCACCGGTACTGCGTAAGCGATACCAGACAATGTTCCCAATCGGGGAACTCTGTAAGAACGGTTACACTCTCCCATCAATCGTAATGGGTTTGAGGAGTAACTATTTCGTCTATAAATAATTGGAGCTCTGGTCTCATGCAGAACCAAAGAATCCGTATCCGTCTTAAAGCGTTTGATCATCGTCTGATCGATCAATCAACCGCGGAAATCGTCGAGACTGCCAAGCGCACTGGTGCGCAGGTTCGTGGTCCGATCCCGCTGCCGACCCGCAAAGAGCGCTTTACCGTTCTGATCTCTCCGCACGTTAACAAAGACGCGCGCGATCAGTACGAAATTCGCACTCACAAGCGTCTGGTTGACATCGTTGAGCCAACCGAGAAAACCGTTGATGCTCTGATGCGTCTGGACCTGGCTGCCGGTGTAGACGTGCAGATCAGCCTGGGTTAATCAGGTCATCGAGCGATTGAGAGGTTGATACAATGATTGGTTTAGTCGGTAAAAAAGTGGGTATGACCCGCATCTTCACTGAAGATGGCGTCTCTATCCCAGTAACCGTAATCGAAGTTGAAGCAAACCGCGTTACTCAGATCAAAGATCTGGCTAACGATGGCTACCGTGCCGTTCAGGTCACTACCGGTGCTAAAAAAGCTAACCGTGTAACCAAACCTGAAGCAGGTCACTTTGCTAAAGCTGGCGTTGAAGCTGGCCGTGGTCTGTGGGAATTCCGTCTTGCTGAAGGCGAAGAGTACACCGTAGGTCAGGACATCAGCGTTGAGCTGTTTGCTGAAGTTAAAAAAGTTGACGTAACCGGTACCTCTAAAGGTAAAGGTTTCGCCGGTACCGTTAAGCGCTGGAACTTCCGTACCCAGGACGCGACTCACGGTAACTCCTTGTCCCACCGCGTTCCGGGTTCTATCGGTCAGAACCAGACTCCGGGCAAAGTGTTCAAAGGCAAGAAGATGGCTGGTCAGCTGGGCAACGAACGTGTGACCGTTCAGAGCCTGGACGTAGTACGTGTTGACGCTGAGCGCAACCTGCTGCTGGTTAAGGGTGCTGTTCCGGGTGCAACCGGTAGCGACCTGATCGTTAAACCAGCTGTGAAGGCGTAAGGGGATAGCAATGGAATTAGTATTGAAAGACGCGCAAAGCGCGCTGACTGTTTCCGAAACTACCTTCGGTCGTGATTTCAACGAAGCGCTGGTTCACCAGGTTGTTGTTGCTTATGCAGCTGGTGCTCGTCAGGGTACTCGTGCTCAGAAGACTCGTGCTGAAGTAACTGGTTCCGGTAAAAAACCGTGGCGTCAGAAAGGCACCGGCCGTGCGCGTTCAGGTTCTGTTAAGAGCCCGATCTGGCGTTCAGGTGGCGTGACCTTCGCTGCGCGTCCGCAGGACCACAGTCAAAAAGTTAACAAAAAGATGTACCGCGGCGCGCTGAAAAGCATCCTGTCCGAGCTGGTACGTCAGGATCGTCTGATCGTTGTCGAGCAGTTCTCTCTGGAAGCGCCGAAAACCAAGCTTCTGGCTCAGAAACTGAAAGACATGGCTCTGGAAGATGTGCTGATCATCACCGGTGAGCTGGACGAGAACCTGTTCCTGGCCGCACGTAACCTGCACAAGGTTGACGTACGTGACGCAGCAGGTATCGACCCGGTTAGCCTGATCGCCTTCGACAAAGTCGTAATGACTGCTGAGGCTGTTAAGCAAGTTGAGGAGATGCTGGCATGATTCGTGAAGAACGTCTGCTGAAGGTGCTGCGTGCACCGCACGTTTCTGAAAAAGCGTCTACTGCGATGGAAAAAACCAACACCATCGTGCTCAAAGTTGCTAAAGACGCGACTAAAGCAGAGATCAAAGCTGCTGTGCAGAAACTGTTTGAAGTCGAAGTCGAAGTCGTTAACACCCTGGTTGTTAAAGGGAAAGTTAAACGTCACGGACAGCGTATCGGTCGTCGTAGCGACTGGAAAAAAGCTTACGTCACCCTGAAAGAAGGCCAGAACCTGGACTTCGTTGGCGGCGCTGAGTAAGTCGGAGGAGTAATACAATGGCAGTTGTTAAGTGTAAACCGACATCTCCGGGTCGTCGCCACGTTGTTAAAGTGGTTAACCCTGAGCTGCATAAGGGCAAACCTTTTGCTCCGCTGGTTGAAAAAAACAGCAAATCCGGTGGTCGTAACAACAATGGCCGTATCACCACCCGTCACATCGGTGGTGGCCATAAGCAGGCTTATCGTATTGTTGACTTCAAACGCAACAAAGACGGTATCCCGGCGACTGTTGAACGTCTTGAGTACGATCCGAACCGCTCCGCGAACATCGCGCTGGTTCTGTACAAAGATGGCGAACGCCGTTACATCCTGGCCCCTAAAGGCCTGAAAGCTGGCGACCAGATTCAGTCTGGCGTTGATGCTGCAATCAAAGCGGGTAACACCCTGCCGATGCGCAACATCCCGGTTGGTTCTACCGTTCATAACGTAGAAATGAAACCAGGTAAAGGCGGTCAGCTGGCGCGTTCTGCTGGTACTTACGTTCAGATCGTTGCACGCGACGGTGCTTATGTCACCCTGCGTCTGCGTTCTGGTGAAATGCGTAAAGTCGAAGCAGACTGCCGCGCTACCCTGGGCGAAGTTGGCAATGCTGAGCATATGCTGCGCGTTCTGGGTAAAGCAGGTGCTGCACGCTGGCGTGGTGTTCGTCCTACCGTTCGCGGTACTGCGATGAACCCAGTCGACCACCCACATGGTGGTGGTGAAGGTCGTAACTTTGGTAAGCACCCGGTAACTCCGTGGGGCGTTCAGACCAAAGGTAAGAAGACCCGCAGCAACAAGCGTACTGATAAATTTATCGTACGTCGCCGTAGCAAATAATTTTAGAGGATAAGCCATGCCACGTTCTCTCAAGAAAGGTCCTTTTATTGACCTGCACTTGCTGAAGAAGGTAGAGAAAGCGGTGGAAAGCGGAGACAAGAAGCCCCTGCGCACTTGGTCCCGTCGTTCAACGATCTTTCCTAACATGATCGGTTTGACCATCGCTGTCCATAATGGTCGTCAGCACGTTCCAGTCTTTGTTTCCGACGAAATGGTTGGTCACAAACTGGGTGAATTCGCACCGACTCGTACTTATCGCGGCCACGCTGCTGATAAAAAAGCGAAGAAGAAATAAGGTAGGAGGAAGAGATGGAAACTTTAGCTCAACATCGCCATGCTCGTTCTTCTGCCCAGAAGGTTCGCCTTGTTGCTGACCTGATTCGCGGTAAGAAAGTGTCGCAGGCCCTGGACATCCTGACCTATACCAACAAGAAAGCTGCGGTATTGGTTAAGAAGGTACTGGAATCTGCCATTGCTAACGCTGAACACAACGATGGCGCTGACATTGACGATCTGAAAGTTGCGAAAATTTTCGTAGACGAAGGCCCGAGCATGAAGCGCATTATGCCGCGTGCGAAAGGTCGTGCAGATCGCATCCTGAAGCGCACCAGCCACATCACTGTGGTTGTGTCCGATCGCTGAGACTCTGGAGACTAGCAATGGGTCAGAAAGTACATCCTAATGGTATTCGCCTGGGTATTGTAAAACCATGGAACTCAACCTGGTTTGCGAACACCAAAGAATTCGCTGACAACCTGGACAGCGATTTTAAAGTACGTCAGTACCTGACTAAGGAACTGGCTAAAGCGTCTGTATCTCGTATCGTTATCGAGCGTCCGGCTAAGAGCATCCGTGTGACCATTCACACCGCTCGCCCGGGTATCGTTATCGGTAAGAAAGGCGAAGACGTAGAAAAACTGCGCAAGGTCGTAGCGGATATCGCTGGCGTTCCTGCACAGATCAACATCGCCGAAGTGCGTAAGCCTGAACTGGACGCAAAACTGGTTGCTGACAGCATCACTTCACAGCTGGAGCGTCGTGTGATGTTCCGCCGTGCAATGAAGCGTGCTGTACAGAACGCAATGCGTCTGGGCGCTAAAGGTATCAAAGTTGAAGTTAGCGGCCGTCTGGGCGGCGCGGAAATCGCACGTACCGAATGGTACCGCGAAGGTCGCGTTCCGCTGCACACGCTGCGTGCGGACATCGACTACAACACCTCTGAAGCGCACACCACCTATGGTGTAATCGGCGTTAAGGTATGGATCTTCAAAGGTGAGATCCTGGGTGGTATGGCTGCTGTTGAACAACCGGAACCGGCTGCTCAACCTAAAAAGCAGCAGCGTAAAGGCCGTAAATAAGGAGCGTCGCTGATGTTACAACCAAAGCGTACAAAATTCCGTAAAGTGCACAAAGGCCGCAACCGTGGTCTGGCGCAGGGTACGGATGTTAGCTTCGGCACTTTCGGTCTGAAAGCTGTTGGCCGTGGTCGTCTGACTGCCCGTCAGATCGAAGCAGCACGTCGTGCTATGACCCGTGCAGTTAAGCGTCAAGGTAAGATCTGGATCCGTGTATTCCCGGACAAACCGATCACTGAGAAGCCGCTGGAAGTTCGTATGGGTAAAGGTAAAGGTAACGTGGAGTATTGGGTTGCCTTGATTCAGCCAGGTAAAGTCCTGTATGAAATGGACGGTGTTCCTGAAGAGCTGGCCCGTGAAGCATTCAGCCTGGCAGCAGCGAAACTGCCGATTAAAACCACCTTTGTAACTAAGACGGTGATGTAATGAAAGCAAAAGAGCTGCGTGAGAAGAGTGTTGAAGAGCTGAACACCGAGCTGCTGAACCTGCTGCGTGAGCAGTTCAACCTGCGTATGCAGGCAGCAAGTGGCCAGCTGCAACAGTCTCACCTGTTGAAGCAAGTGCGTCGTGACGTCGCACGCGTTAAGACTTTACTGACTGAGAAGGCGGGTGCGTAATGACCGATAAAATCCGTACTCTGCAAGGTCGCGTTGTTAGCGATAAAATGGAGAAATCCATCGTTGTTGCTATCGAACGTTTTGTGAAACACCCGATCTACGGTAAATTCATCAAGCGTACGACCAAACTGCACGTACATGACGAGAACAACGAATGTGGTATCGGCGACAAGGTTGAAATCCGTGAATGCCGTCCACTGTCCAAGACTAAGTCCTGGACGCTGGTTCGCGTTGTAGAGAAAGCGGTTCTGTAATACAGTACGCTCTCTCAAGATAGACGGTCCAGCAATGGACCGTTTATTTTTTCTACCCATACGCAGAAAGCGGTGTTATAATGCCGCGCCCTCGATATGGGGCTTTTTAATGACCCGAGATTTTGGGTCCCAAAGTAGTAGTTGACATTAGCGGAGCACTGAAATGATCCAAGAACAGACTATGCTGAACGTCGCCGACAACTCCGGTGCACGTCGCGTAATGTGTATCAAGGTTCTGGGTGGCTCGCACCGTCGCTACGCAGGCGTAGGCGACATCATCAAGATCACCATCAAGGAAGCAATTCCGCGTGGTAAGGTCAAAAAAGGTGATGTGCTGAAGGCGGTAGTGGTGCGCACCAAGAAGGGTGTTCGTCGCCCGGACGGTTCTGTCATTCGCTTCGATGGTAATGCATGCGTTATTTTAAACAATAACAGCGAGCAGCCTATCGGTACGCGTATTTTTGGGCCGGTAACTCGTGAACTTCGTACTGAAAAGTTCATGAAAATTATCTCTCTGGCACCAGAAGTACTCTAAGGAGCGAATCATGGCAGCTAAAATCCGTCGTGATGACGAAGTTATCGTGTTAACCGGTAAAGATAAAGGTAAGCGCGGTAAAGTAAAAAATGTTCTGTCTTCCGGCAAAATCGTCGTTGAAGGTATCAACCTGGTTAAGAAACATCAGAAGCCGGTTCCGGCCCTGAACCAGCCAGGCGGCATCGTAGAGAAAGAAGCAGCTATTCAGATCTCTAACGTTGCAATCTTCAATGCGGCAACCGGCAAGGCTGACCGTGTAGGCTTTAGATTCGAAGACGGCAAAAAAGTCCGTTTCTTCAAGTCTAACAGCGAAACTATCAAGTAATTTGGAGTAGTACGATGGCGAAACTGCATGATTACTACAAAGACGAAGTAGTTAACAAACTCATGACTGAGTTTAGCTACAATTCTGTCATGCAAGTCCCTCGGGTCGAGAAGATCACCCTGAACATGGGTGTTGGTGAAGCGATCGCTGACAAGAAGCTGCTGGATAACGCAGTAGCTGACCTGGCAGCAATCTCCGGTCAAAAACCGTTTGTCACCAAAGCACGCAAATCTGTTGCAGGCTTCAAAATCCGTCAGGGCTATCCGATCGGCTGTAAAGTAACTCTGCGTGGCGAACGCATGTGGGAGTTCTTTGAGCGCCTGATCACTATTGCTGTACCGCGTATCCGTGACTTCCGTGGCCTGTCCGCTAAGTCATTCGATGGTCGTGGTAACTACAGCATGGGTGTCCGTGAGCAGATCATCTTCCCAGAAATCGATTACGATAAAGTCGATCGCGTGCGTGGTTTGGATATTACCATTACCACTACTGCGAATTCTGATGAAGAAGGCCGTGCTCTGCTGGCTGCCTTTGACTTCCCGTTCCGCAAGTAAGGTAGGGTTACTGAATGGCTAAGCAATCAATGAAAGCACGCGAAGTAAAACGCGTAGCTTTAGCTGATAAATTCTTCGCTAAACGCGCTGAACTGAAAGCTATCATCTCTGATGTGAACGCTTCCGACGAAGATCGTTGGAACGCAGTTCTGAAGCTGCAGACTCTGCCGCGTGATTCCAGCCCGTCTCGTCAGCGTAACCGCTGCCGTCAAACTGGTCGTCCGCACGCTTTCCTGCGGAAGTTCGGGTTGAGCCGTATTAAGGTCCGTGAAGCCGCTATGCGCGGTGAAATCCCGGGTCTTAAAAAGGCTAGCTGGTAATTGTCACCAATTGAATCACGGGAGTAAAGACAGATGAGCATGCAAGATCCGATCGCGGATATGCTGACCCGTATCCGTAACGGTCAGGCCGCGAACAAAGCTGCGGTCACCATGCCTTCCTCCAAGCTGAAAGTGGCAATTGCCAACGTGCTGAAGGAAGAAGGTTTTATTGAAGAATTTAAAGTTGAAGGCGACACCAAGCCTGAACTGGAAGTGACTCTCAAGTACTTCCAGGGCAAAGCTGTTGTAGAAAGCATTCAGCGTGTCAGCCGCCCAGGTCTGCGCATCTATAAGAAAAAAGATGAGCTGCCGAAAGTTATGGCGGGTCTGGGTATCGCAGTTGTTTCTACCTCTAAAGGTGTTATGACTGATCGTGCAGCGCGCCAAGCTGGTCTTGGTGGCGAAATTATCTGCTACGTAGCCTAATCGGAGGAAAAAATGTCTCGTGTTGCTAAAGCACCGGTCGTTGTTCCTGCCGGCGTTGATGTAAAAATCAACGGTCAGGTTATTACGATCAAAGGTAAAAACGGCGAGCTGACTCGTACTCTCAACGATGCTGTTGAAGTGAATCATGCAGATAATGCACTGACCTTCGGTCCGCGTGATGGTTACGTGGATGGTTGGGCTCAGGCTGGTACCGCGCGTGCCCTGCTGAACTCAATGGTTATCGGTGTTACCGAAGGCTTCACTAAGAAGCTGCAGCTGGTTGGTGTAGGTTATCGTGCAGCAGTCAAAGGGAATGCAGTAAACCTGTCTTTAGGTTTCTCGCATCCAGTTGAGCATCAGCTGCCAGCGGGGATCACCGCAGAATGTCCGACTCAGACTGAAATCGTGCTGAAAGGCGCTGATAAGCAGGTGATCGGTCAGGTTGCAGCAGATCTGCGCGCCTACCGTCGTCCTGAGCCTTACAAAGGCAAGGGTGTTCGTTACGCCGACGAAGTCGTGCGTACCAAAGAGGCTAAGAAGAAGTAAGGTAACACTATGGATAAGAAATCTGCTCGTATCCGTCGTGCGACCCGCGCACGCCGCAAGCTCCAGGAGCTGGGTGCAACTCGCCTGGTGGTACATCGTACCCCGCGTCACATTTACGCACAGGTAATTGCTCCGAATGGTTCTGAAGTTCTGGTAGCTGCTTCTACTGTAGAAAAAGCTATCGCTGAACAACTGAAGTTCACCGGAAACAAAGACGCTGCTGCAGCTGTAGGTAAAGCTGTTGCTGAACGCGCTCTGGAAAAAGGCATCAAAGATGTTTCTTTTGACCGTTCCGGGTTCCAATATCATGGTCGTGTCCAGGCACTGGCAGATGCTGCCCGTGAAGCTGGCCTTCAGTTCTAAGGTAGAGGTGTAAGATGTCACACATCGAAAAACAAGCTGGCGAACTGCAGGAAAAGCTGATCGCGGTTAACCGCGTATCCAAAACCGTTAAAGGTGGTCGTATTTTCTCCTTCACAGCTCTGACTGTAGTAGGCGATGGTAACGGTCGCGTTGGTTTTGGTTACGGTAAAGCGCGTGAAGTTCCAGCAGCGATCCAGAAAGCGATGGAAAAAGCCCGTCGCAACATGATTAACGTCGCGCTGAACCACGGCACCCTGCAGCACCCGGTTAAAGGTGTTCACACGGGTTCTCGTGTATTCATGCAGCCGGCTTCAGAAGGTACCGGTATCATCGCCGGTGGTGCAATGCGCGCCGTTCTGGAAGTCGCTGGGGTTCATAACGTTCTGGCTAAAGCCTATGGTTCCACCAACCCGATCAACGTGGTTCGTGCAACTATCGACGGCCTGGAAAATATGAATTCTCCAGAAATGGTCGCTGCCAAGCGTGGTAAATCCGTTGAAGAAATTCTGGGGAAATAAGCCATGGCAAAGACTATTAAAATTACTCAAACCCGCAGTGCAATCGGTCGTCTGCCGAAACACAAGGCAACGCTGCTTGGCCTGGGTCTGCGTCGTATTGGTCACACCGTAGAGCGCGAGGATACTCCTGCTGTTCGTGGTATGGTCAACGCGGTTTCCTTCATGGTTAAAGTTGAGGAGTAAGAGATGCGTTTAAATACTCTGTCTCCGGCCGAAGGCTCCAAAAAGGCGGGTAAACGCCTGGGTCGTGGTATCGGTTCTGGCCTCGGTAAAACCGGTGGTCGTGGTCACAAAGGTCAGAACTCTCGTTCTGGCGGTGGCGTACGTCGCGGTTTCGAGGGTGGTCAGATGCCTCTGTACCGTCGTCTGCCGAAATTCGGTTTCACTTCGCGTAAAGCAATGATCACGGCAGAAGTTCGTCTGTCCGATCTGGCTAAAGTAGAAGGCGACGTAGTTGACCTGAACACGCTGAAAGCGGCAAACATTATCGGTATCCAGATCGAGTTCGCGAAAGTGATCCTGTCTGGTGAAGTTTCTACTCCGGTAACTGTTCGTGGCCTGCGTGTTACTAAAGGCGCTCGTGCTGCTATCGAAGCTGCTGGCGGTAAAATCGAGGAATAAGTAGCAGATGGCTAAACAACCGGGATTAGATTTTCAAAGTGCCAAAGGTGGCTTAGGCGAGCTGAAACGCAGACTGCTGTTTGTAATCGGTGCGCTTATCGTGTTCCGTATTGGCTCTTTTATTCCGATCCCTGGTATTGATGCCGCTGTACTTGCCAAACTGCTTGAGCAACAGCGAGGCACCATCATTGAGATGTTTAACATGTTCTCTGGTGGTGCTCTCAGCCGAGCTTCAATCTTTGCTCTGGGCATTATGCCGTATATTTCGGCCTCTATTATTGTCCAACTGCTGACGGTGGTTTATCCGCCGCTGGCAGAGCTGAAGAAAGAAGGGGAGTCTGGTCGTCGTAAGATCAGCCAGTACACCCGTTACGGCACTCTGGTGCTGGCAATATTCCAGTCGATCGGTATTGCTACCGGTCTACCGAATATGCCTGGTATGCAGGGCCTGGTAATGAATCCAGGCTTTGCATTCTATTTCACCGCTGTTGTAAGTCTGGTCACAGGAACCATGTTCCTGATGTGGCTCGGCGAACAGATCACTGAGCGTGGTATCGGTAACGGTATCTCGATCATTATCTTCGCCGGTATCGTTGCGGGACTCCCGCCAGCCATTGCCCATACGATCGAGCAAGCGCGTCAAGGCGACCTGCACTTCCTCCTGTTGCTGTTGGTTGCAGTATTAGTATTTGCAGTGACGTTCTTTGTTGTATTTGTTGAGCGTGGTCAACGCCGCATTGTGGTAAACTACGCGAAACGTCAGCAGGGTCGTCGTGTCTATGCTGCACAGAGCACACATTTACCGCTGAAAGTGAATATGGCGGGGGTAATCCCGGCAATCTTCGCTTCCAGTATTATCCTGTTCCCAGCGACCATCGCGTCATGGTTCGGGAACGGTACTGGTTGGAACTGGCTGACAACAATTTCGCTGTATTTGCAGCCTGGGCAACCGCTTTATGTGTTACTCTATGCGACTGCAATCATCTTCTTCTGTTTCTTCTACACGGCGTTGGTTTTCAACCCGCGTGAAACAGCAGATAACCTGAAGAAGTCCGGTGCATTTGTACCAGGAATTCGTCCGGGAGAACAAACGGCGAAGTACATCGATAAAGTAATGACCCGCCTGACTCTGGTCGGTGCGCTCTACATTACCTTTATCTGCCTGATCCCGGAGTTCATGCGTGATGCAATGAAGGTGCCGTTCTACTTTGGTGGAACCTCACTGCTCATCGTTGTTGTCGTGATTATGGACTTTATGGCTCAAGTGCAAACTCTGATGATGTCGAGTCAGTATGAGTCTGCATTGAAGAAGGCGAACCTGAAAGGCTATGGCCGCTAAAGGTCGCCCGAGAAGTTACGGAGAGTAAAAATGAAAGTTCGTGCTTCCGTCAAGAAATTATGCCGTAACTGCAAAATCGTTAAGCGTGATGGCGTCATCCGCGTGATTTGCAGTGCCGAGCCGAAGCATAAACAGCGCCAAGGCTGATTATTTCGCATATTTTTCTTGCAAAGTTGGGTTGAGCTGGCTAGATTAGCCAGCCAATCTTTTGTATGTCTGTACGTTTCCATTTGAGTATCCTGAAAACGGGCTTTTCAGCATGGGGCGTACATATTAAATAGTAGGAGTGCATAGTGGCCCGTATAGCAGGCATTAACATTCCTGATCAGAAACACGCCGTGATCGCATTAACTTCGATCTACGGTGTCGGCAAGACCCGTTCTAAAGCCATTCTGGCTTCTGCGGGTATCGCTGAAGATGTTAAGATCAGTGAGCTGTCTGAAGAACAAATCGACACGCTGCGTGACGAAGTTGCCAAATTTGTCGTTGAAGGTGATCTGCGCCGTGAAGTTAGCATGAGCATCAAGCGCCTTATGGACCTTGGTTGCTATCGCGGTTTGCGTCATCGTCGTGGTCTGCCAGTGCGCGGTCAGCGTACTAAGACCAACGCACGTACCCGTAAGGGTCCGCGCAAACCGATCAAGAAATAATCGGGGTGATTGAATAATGGCAAAGGCACCAGTTCGTGCACGTAAGCGTGTAAGAAAACAAGTCTCTGACGGCGTGGCTCATGTCCATGCTTCTTTTAACAACACCATCGTAACTATTACCGATCGTCAGGGTAATGCGCTGGGTTGGGCAACAGCCGGTGGTTCCGGTTTCCGTGGTTCTCGCAAATCTACTCCGTTCGCAGCTCAGGTTGCAGCAGAGCGTTGCGCTGACGCCGTAAAAGAATACGGTATCAAGAATCTGGAAGTTATGGTTAAAGGTCCGGGTCCAGGCCGCGAATCTACTATTCGTGCTCTGAACGCCGCTGGTTTCCGCATCACTAACATTACTGATGTGACTCCGATCCCTCATAACGGTTGTCGTCCGCCGAAAAAACGCCGCGTATAACGCTGTCGTTTCCAGGTTTGTTGGAGAAAGAAAATGGCAAGATATTTGGGTCCTAAGCTCAAGCTGAGCCGTCGTGAGGGCACCGACTTATTCCTTAAGTCTGGCGTTCGCGCGATCGATACCAAGTGTAAAATTGAACAAGCTCCTGGCCAGCACGGTGCGCGTAAACCGCGTCTGTCTGACTATGGTGTACAGTTGCGTGAAAAGCAGAAAGTTCGCCGTATGTACGGTGTGCTGGAGCGTCAGTTCCGTAACTACTATAAAGAAGCAGCTCGTCTGAAAGGCAACACGGGTGAAAACCTGCTGGCTCTGCTCGAAGGTCGTCTGGACAACGTAGTATACCGTATGGGCTTTGGCGCAACTCGCGCGGAAGCACGTCAGCTCGTTAGCCATAAAGCAATCATGGTAAACGGCCGCGTTGTTAACATCGCTTCTTATCAGGTAACTCCGAATGACGTAGTTAGCATCCGTGAGAAAGCCAAAAAGCAATCTCGCGTGAAGGCCGCTCTGGAGTTGGCTGAGCAGCGTGAAAAGCCAACCTGGCTGGAAGTTGATGCTGGCAAGATGGAAGGTACGTACAAGCGCAAGCCTGAGCGTTCTGATCTGTCTGCGGACATTAACGAACACCTGATCGTCGAGCTTTACTCCAAGTAAAGCTTAGTACCAAAGAGAGGACACAATGCAGGGTTCTGTGACAGAGTTTCTAAAACCGCGCCTGGTAGATATCGAGCAAGTGAGTTCGACGCACGCCAAGGTGACCCTTGAGCCTTTAGAGCGTGGCTTCGGCCATACTCTGGGTAACGCACTGCGCCGTATTCTGCTCTCATCGATGCCGGGTTGTGCGGTGACCGAGGTTGAGATTGATGGTGTACTGCACGAGTACAGCACCAAAGAAGGCGTTCAGGAAGATATCCTGGAGATCCTGCTCAACCTGAAAGGGCTGGCGGTGAGAGTTCAAGGTAAAGATGATGTTATTCTTACCCTGAATAAATCTGGCATTGGCCCTGTGACTGCAGCCGACATCACCCACGACGGTGATGTCGAAATCGTCAAGCCGCAGCACGTGATCTGCCACCTGACCGATGAGAACGCGTCTATTAGCATGCGTATCAAAGTTCAGCGCGGTCGTGGTTATGTGCCGGCTTCTGCCCGAATTCATTCGGAAGAAGATGAGCGCCCGATTGGCCGTCTGCTGGTCGACGCATGCTATAGCCCTGTAGAGCGTATTGCCTACAATGTTGAAGCAGCGCGTGTAGAGCAGCGTACCGACCTGGACAAGCTGGTCATCGAAATGGAAACCAACGGCACAATCGATCCTGAAGAGGCGATTCGTCGTGCGGCAACCATCCTGGCAGAACAACTGGAAGCTTTCGTTGACTTACGTGATGTACGTCAGCCGGAAGTGAAAGAAGAGAAACCAGAATTCGATCCGATCCTGCTGCGCCCTGTTGACGATCTGGAATTGACTGTCCGCTCTGCTAACTGCCTTAAAGCAGAAGCTATCCACTATATCGGTGATCTGGTACAGCGTACCGAGGTTGAGCTACTTAAAACGCCTAACCTGGGTAAAAAATCTCTTACCGAGATTAAAGACGTGCTGGCCTCCCGTGGTCTGTCTCTGGGCATGCGCCTGGAAAACTGGCCACCGGCAAGCATTGCTGACGAGTAACCGGATCACAGGTTAAGGTTTTACTGAGAAGGATAAGGTCATGCGCCATCGTAAGAGTGGTCGTCAACTGAACCGCAACAGCAGCCATCGCCAGGCTATGTTCCGCAATATGGCAGGTTCACTGGTTCGTCATGAAATCATCAAGACGACCCTGCCTAAAGCGAAAGAGCTGCGCCGCGTAGTTGAGCCGCTGATTACTCTTGCCAAGACTGATAGCGTAGCTAATCGTCGTCTGGCATTCGCCCGTACTCGTGATAACGAGATCGTGGCAAAACTGTTTAACGAGCTGGGCCCGCGTTTCGCGAGCCGTGCCGGTGGTTACACTCGCATTCTGAAGTGTGGCTTCCGTGCAGGCGACAACGCGCCGATGGCATACATCGAGCTGGTTGATCGTTCAGAATCGCAAGCAGAAGCTGCTGCAGAGTAATCTGTAGCAACATAAAAAGACCCGCTTCGGCGGGTTTTTTTATTTCTCTCATCCACCCCCTCTCTCCCTGCTAGAATAGCCCTGTGCCTTAGTTCATCCCCTGGAGTTATCTATGTGGTTACTCGATCAGTGGGCAGAACGCCATATTCGCGATGCCCAGCAACAAGGTGAGTTCGATAATCTACCCGGTACCGGTGAGCCGCTGCGTCTCGACGACGATGCCCATGTTCCTGCCGAGCTACGGGCAGGCTACCGACTGCTGAAAAACGCTGGCTGTCTACCTCCCGAACTGGCCCAGCGTAAAGAGGCGCTGGCGCTGGCCGATCTGTTAAAGACGGTGCAGCAGGATCATCCTGACTATCAGGAGCTGAGTCGTAGGTTAACGCTGCTCGAGCTTCAACTGCGTCAGGCTGGCTTAAGCACCGAGTTTCTACGCGGCGAGTATGCCGACAGGTTAATGAAAAAAATTGGCGAGGAGTAGCAATGTACCGAATTGGAGAGCTGGCGAAGCTCGCAGAGGTAACGCCTGATACCGTTCGCTATTATGAAAAGCAGCAGATGATGGAGCACGAGGTGCGAACCCAGGGTGGTTTCCGCCTCTATACCGAAGGCGATCTTCAGCGGCTGAAATTTATTCGCCACGGGCGACAGTTAGGATTCACCCTGGAGTCGATCCGCGAGCTTCTGTCGATCCGTATCGATCCTGAGCATCATACATGCCAGGAGTCAAAGAGCATTGTCCAGTCCCGCCTGAGCGAGGTTGATGCGCGGATTGAAGAGTTACAGATTATGCGCCGCTCCCTCCAGCGACTAAACGACGCCTGTTGCGGCACGGCCCATAGCAGCGTTTACTGTTCGATTCTGGAAGCGCTGGAGCAGGGTGGGTTAAACGGTGAAGCCAGGAAGGGATGTTGAAGGCCAGCGGCAAAAGCGTATTCACCTTTGCCGCTAGCTTTCCATTAAGGACGGCTGTTTTGTTCTTTGAGCAGATCGCGGATTTCAGCCAGCAGCACTTCCTCTTTAGAAGGCGCGGGTGGTGCTTTCGGCTCTTCTTTCTTCTTCTGATGCAGGCGGTTGATCAGTTTGATCGCCATAAAGATCGCAAACGCAACGATCAGAAAATCAAAAATGTTCTGAATGAATACGCCGTAGTGCATAACAACAGGCGGAAGATCGCCCTGAGCCGGACGCAACGTCCAGGCGAACTGCTTAAAGTCAACGCCGCCAATCAGCAGGCCAAGGGGGGGCATAATGATATCGGCGACCAGCGACGAGACAATTTTACCGAAAGCCGCACCAATGATGACCCCGACGGCCAGGTCGATAACGTTGCCGCGCATGGCGAAAGCGCGAAACTCTTTTAACAAACTCATTTGATTCTCCTTATGCCAAAGACCCACTAAGTCTAACAAAGGTCTCTCTAATTTCCATTTCTCAGCTTATTACAGGAAGAACGGGCTGGGTTGGAACAGTCGCTCGACGTCGGTAATAAACTTTTTGTCCGTCAGGAACATAATGACGTGATCGCCCTGCTCAATACGTAAATTGTCATTAGCGATCATGACGTCGTTGCCGCGCACCACTGCGCCGATGATTGTTCCCGGCGGCAGCTTGATCTCATCAATCACCCTTCCTACAACGCGTGAGGTACTTTCATCACCGTGGGCCACGGCCTCGATCGCCTCGGCAACGCCCCGGCGCAGCGAGGAGACGCCAACAATATCTGCCTTACGCACGTGGCTTAGCAGCGCAGAAATAGTGGCTTCCTGCGGCGAGATGGCAATATCAATGACGCTGCCCTGAACCAGATCGACGTAGGCGCGGCGCTGGATCAGCACCATGACCTTTTTCGCCCCCATCCGCTTGGCCAGCATGGCGGACATAATGTTGGCTTCATCATCGTTGGTCACGGCAATGAAAAGATCCACCTGATCGATATGCTCTTCTGCCAGCAGCTCCTGATCCGATGCATCACCATAGAAGACGATCGTGTTTTGCAGCTTCTCGGCCAGATCCGCAGCCCGACGCTGATCGCGCTCGATCAGCTTAACGCTATAGTCTTTCTCCAGCCGGCTCGCCAGACCTGCGCCAATATTGCCGCCGCCCACCAGCATGATGCGCTTGTAGGGTTTTTCCAGACGCTGTAGCTCGCTCATGACTGCACGAATATGCTGTGATGCCGCGATAAAAAATACCTCATCGCCCGCTTCAACGATGGTGGATCCCTGCGGGCGGATCGGCCTGTCGTGGCGGAAAATAGCGGCAACCCGGGTATCGATATGTGGCATATGCTCGCGCATAATCGAAAGGGCGTTACCCACCAGTGGACCGCCGTAGTAGGCTTTCACCACCGCAAGGCTTACTTTTCCTTCGGCAAAGTTAACCACCTGCAGTGCGCCAGGATACTCAATCAGACGATAAATGCTGTCGATTACCAGCTGCTCGGGGGCAATCAGGTGATCGATAGGCACGGCGTCGGTATTGAACAGCTTGTCTGCATCGCGCACATAGTCAGGCGCGCGAATACGGGCGATGCGGTTTGGCGTATTGAACAGGGAGTAGGCGACCTGGCAGGCCACCATATTGGTCTCATCAGAGCTGGTGACGGCAACGAGCATATCCGCATCGTCCGCTCCTGCTTCACGCAAAACGCGGGGATGTGAGCCGTGCCCCTGAACAACGCGCAGATCGAATTTATCCTGCAACATATGCAGACGATCGCCATTGATATCGACAACGGTAATGTCATTATTTTCACCGACCAGGTTTTCGGCCAGCGTGCCGCCCACCTGTCCTGCACCCAGAATGATTATCTTCATCAGCTGCGACCCGTCATCTCAATCACTGTTTGATTAGCTTAGCGTAATAGAAGCCGTCACCCTCTTCCGCGCCCGGAAGATTTTGCTGTCCCGGCTGCACTGGCGTACCTGTACTGGTCAGCTTCGCATTCGGTGTACGCTTGAGGAACTCGGCAATTTGCAGGCTGTTCTCCTCCGGCAGGACGGAACAGGTGGCATACACCAGCGTGCCGCCCGGTTTCAGGTGTGGCCAGATGGCGTCGAGAATAGCGGACTGCAGCTGGACCAGTTCCGGGATATCGCGATCGCGGCGCAGCCACTTGATATCCGGATGACGACGGATCACGCCCGTCGCCGAGCAGGGAGCATCAAGCAGAATACGATCGAACTGCTGGTCGCCGCACCACTGGGAAGGGAAGCGGCCATCGCCCTGCTTAACCTGCGCCTTCATCCCCAGGCGTTTCAGATTATCGTAGACGCGGGAGAGGCGCTGCTCATCCACGTCAACTGCCAGCACGCTCGCCTCAGGCGCAACTTCCAGAATATGTGTGGTTTTACCGCCGGGAGCCGCGCAGAGATCGAGGATCTGCTCGCCGTTCTGTGGCTCCAGAAAGTTCATGCAGCCCTGTGCCGAGGCGTCCTGTACCGTTACCCAGCCCTGATCGAAGCCGGGCAGAGCCTGTACCGGGGCTGGTGAGGCCAGACGTACGGCATCGGGATAGTCGCTATGGGGAAAACCCTGTTGGCCGGAAGCCTCCAGCAGGGCCAGCCAGGCGTCGCGGGAGTGATGGTTACGGTTCACGCGCAGCCACATGGGAGGGCGCTGGTTATTAGCCTCAACAATACTTTCCCACTGCTGCGGATACGCTTTTTGCAGACGCTTCAGCAGCCAGTCAGGATGTAAAAAACGGCTTTCGCTGGAGGCAAACTCCGCCAGCAGCAGCTCCTGCTGACGCTGGAACTGACGCAGCACGCCGTTGATCAGCCCTTTAAGCTGCGGGCGCTTAATGGCTACCGCTCCCTCTACCGTCTCTGCTAAAGCAGCATGCGGTGGAACGCGGGTGTAGAGAAGCTGATAAAACCCGACCATGATCAGATAGTGAATGGTGCGCTGCTTGCCGGTCATAGGACGGGACATCAGCTTATTGATAAGCCACTCCATCTGGGAGAGCGTGCGCAGCACGCCGAAGCACAGCTCCTGGAGCAGGGCTTTATCTTTATCCGAGACTTTCTGCTGCAGGGCAGGGAGGACGTTGCTCAGCGACTGCCCCTGCTCAACAACCTGTTCGATGGCCTGTGCTGCCATGCTGCGTAAATTGATCGTTTTTTTCATAACCGCAAAAATAAAAATGCCCGGTAACACCGGGCGTTAAAGGTAGGGGCCGTCAGGCCAGACGGTGGCCGGGAATAAACCATTCGCGACGTGAGTTCAGTAAATCCTGAGCGCTCATCGCTTTTTTACCTGCCGGCTGCAGCGATTCCAGATTTAGAATGCCGTCGGCGGTCGCAACCTGAATACCCTGTTTGTTGGCATCAACAATTGTGCCTGGCTCGGCGCGGGACTGCTGGTTAATCACCGACGCCTTCCACACTTTGATCGGCTGCCCGTCAATCTCCAGCCAGCTCATCGGCCATGGATTAAATGCCCGGATGCAGCGCTCAAGCTGTGCTGCAGAGAGCGACCAGTCGATGCGCGCCTCCTCCTTGCTGAGCTTTTCAGCATAGGTTACGAGGGCTTCGTCCTGTACCTGCGGCTGGGCAGTGCCCTCGGCCAGCTGGGCCAGAGTTTCGATTAACCCCTGCGGACCAAGGTCAGCAAGCTTGTCGTAGAGCGAGGCGCTGGTATCTTCTGCGGTGATCGGGCAGGAAAGCTTGTAGAGCATATCGCCGGTGTCCAGACCCACATCCATCTGCATGATGGTCACGCCGGTTTCGGCATCTCCCGCCCACAGCGAGCGCTGAATAGGGGCCGCGCCACGCCAGCGCGGCAGCAGAGAGCCGTGGACGTTGATGCAGCCGAGACGCGGCATATCGAGTACCGCCTTCGGCAGAATTAAGCCATAGGCAACGACGACCATCACGTCAGCGTTGAGATCGGCTACCAGCTGCTGATTTTCCTGCGGGCGCAAAGAGACTGGCTGAAAGACAGGAAGACCTTTCGCTTCAGCCAGCGCCTTCACCGGACCCGGCATCAGTTTTTTACCCCGCCCGGCGGGCCTGTCAGGCTGGGTAAAGACCCCAACCACCTGGTGCCCGGATGACAACAGCGCGTCAAGATGACGCGCTGCAAAGTCAGGCGTACCGGCGAAAATAATACGTAGTGAATCCGACACGTTGATCCTTTTGGCTTCGGTTATGCGCGCCCGTTCAGGCGGTCCAGTTTTTCCACTTTCTGGCGAATGCGCTGACGCTTCATTGGCGACAGGTAGTCGATAAACAGTTTGCCGACCAGGTGATCCATTTCGTGTTGAATGCAGATGGCCAGCAGGCCGTCAGCTTCCAGCTCGAAGGATTTCCCTTCGCGATCGAGGGCACGGATTTTTACTTTCTCCGCCCGCGGGATCAGCGCGCGCTGCTCAGGGATCGACAGACAACCCTCTTCAATACCGGTTTCACCGCTTTTTTCCAGCAGTTCAGGGTTGATGAGCACCAGCTGCTCGTCGCGGTTCTCAGAGACGTCGATAACAATAATACGCTGGTGGATGTCCACCTGCGTGGCGGCAAGGCCAATACCCTCTTCGGCGTACATCGTTTCAAACATATCATCCACGATGCGCTGAATTTCTGCATTTACTTCTTTCACCGGCGTAGCGACTTTGCGAAGACGCTCGTCCGGAATATGTAACACGTGCAAAACTGACATAATTACCCAGGAGTTGTGTTCAGGAGTTGAAAAGATCGTTACCACTATTCTAGACAAATCCCCCTCCGATTGACAGCATCAGTGACCAATCGCAAGGATTGCAACCGCCGCGTGTGGCAAGGGACAAGGATGACTTTGAAAGAGATTTGGCTGCGCCTGATCCACCTTGATGAACTCTACGGTGAAAGGATGCTGGAGGCCGCACAATGTTTAGCAGCTTACCCCCATCCCGACGCAAAAACGCTCTCGCTCGCCGGGCTGACGGCAAAACAGCGCGCACGCTTTTATGCTCTCTCTCCCCGCGATATCGACGGTACGCTTGAGTGGTTGAGTAAGCCTGGGCATCGCCTGCTGCTGGCGAGCGATGCGGATTACCCGCCAGCGCTGCGCGCCATTACTGATTTTCCCGGTGCGCTGTTTGTAAAAGGGAATGTGGGCCTTCTCAATAGCTCACAGCTGGCCGTCGTCGGCAGCAGGGCAAACTCATGGTATGGCGAGCGCTGGGGACGCCATTTCTGCGAACGGCTCGCGGCTGAAGGTATTACGGTCACCAGCGGCCTGGCGTTAGGCATTGACGGGATTGCTCATCGTGCGGCTCTTCGTGGGGGCGGCAAAAGCCTGGCGGTGCTGGGAAATGGCTTACAACAGATTTATCCCCGGCGGCACGCCGCGCTGGCGGCACAGCTTATTGACGCCGGCGGCGCGCTGGTATCAGAGTTTCCGCTGGCCGCGCCGCCCAGGCCGGGTAACTTTCCCCGACGTAACCGCATTATTAGCGGCCTTAGCCAGGGGGTGCTGGTGGTTGAGGCTGCCCTACGCAGCGGTTCCCTGATAACCGCGCGCTGCGCAATGGATCAGGGGAGGGAGGTCTTCGTGCTGCCCGGTGCGTTAGGCAGTCCCGGTAGCGAAGGATCGCACTGGCTGATCCAGCAGGGGGCGACACTGGTGACCACCCCGGAAGAGATCCTCGAAATTCTACAGCATGGTTTACGCTGGCTACAAAATGCACGCGAAAAACCAATTTATTCGTCAGAACACCAAGCGGCGGCATTGCCATTTCCTGAGCTCCTGGCTAACGTAGGAGATGAGGTAACACCTGTTGACGTCGTCGCTGAACGTGCCGGCCAACCTGTGCCAGTGATTGTGGCCCAGCTACTCGAACTGGAGTTAGCAGGATGGATCGCAGCTGTACCCGGCGGCTATGTCCGATTAAGGAGGGCAAGCCATGTTCGACGTACTAATGTATTTGTTTGAGACTTATATCCACAATGAAGCAGAACTGCGTGTGGATCAGGACAAACTGGAACGGGACCTCACTGATGCCGGTTTTGACCGTGAGGATATCTACAACGCGTTACTGTGGCTGGAGAAGCTCGCTGACTATCAGGAAGGCCTCGCCGAACCGATGCAGCTTGCTTCAGACCCTCTCTCTCTGCGTATTTATACCGCAGAAGAGTGTGAACGACTGGATGCCAGCTGCCGGGGTTTCCTGTTATTCCTCGAGCAGATTCAGGTGCTAAACCTCGAAACACGAGAAATGGTGATTGAGCGTGTGCTGGCGCTGGATACGGCAGAGTTCGAGCTGGAAGATCTCAAGTGGGTCATCCTGATGGTGCTCTTCAATATCCCAGGGTGTGAAAATGCCTATCAGCAGATGGAAGAATTACTCTTTGAAGTGAATGAAGGTATGCTGCACTAACTATCGTCGCAGCATCAAGAGTTGTTATGGCCAAATCAGCACTGTTTTCGGTGTCTAATCAAGAGCCCTGCCCGCAGTGCGGGGCTCCGCTTGTTATTCGGACCGGGAAACGCGGGCCGTTTCTGGGGTGTTCCCACTATCCTGAATGTGACTATGTTCGCTCCCTGAAAAGCCAGGCCGATGGGCATATCGTTAAAGTTCTGGAGGGGCAGCTGTGCCCGCTTTGCCAGTCGGTGCTGGTGCTTCGCCAGGGGCGCTTCGGCATGTTTATTGGCTGTAGCCAATACCCGGAATGCGGACATACGGAGACCATCGATAAACCCGACGATACCGCCATTACCTGCCCGCAGTGCAATCAAGGCTCTCTGGTCCAGCGGCGTTCACGCTATGGCAAAACCTTCCACTCCTGCGATCGCTATCCGGAGTGCCAGTTCGTTATCAACTTCAAACCGGTAGCGGGAGAGTGCCCGGCTTGTCACTACCCGCTACTAATAGAGAAGAAAACCGCGCAGGGCGTGAAACGCTTCTGTGCCAGTAAACAATGTGGAAAGCCGGTCACGGCGGAAAAGAACAGTGAATAATAACCTGCCTTCAGACTCCATCGTAAATGCGGTGGCGGTACTGAATAGAGAAGAAGTCATCGCCTATCCAACCGAAGCCGTTTTTGGCGTCGGCTGCGATCCCGACAGTGAAACAGCGGTTAACCGCCTGCTGACGTTAAAACAACGCCCGGTAGAGAAGGGACTCATCCTGATTGCCGCCAGCTTTGAGCAGCTGCAACCCTATATTGATGAGCAGGCGTTGAATGATGCTCAGCGAGAGGCGGTATTTGCCTGCTGGCCCGGCCCGGTGACCTTCGTCTTCCCGGCAAAACCGACCACGCCGCGCTGGCTGACTGGGCGCTTTGACTCTCTGGCCGTACGGGTTACCGATCATCCGCTGGTGGTGGAGCTGTGTAAGGCATACGGCAAACCGCTAGTCTCTACCAGCGCCAACCTGACCGGTCTGCCGCCGTGCCGGACAACCGAAGAGGTGCGCGCGCAGTTTGGCGAGGCGTTTCCGGTTGTAGAAGGTAAAACCGGCGGACGTGAAAACCCGTCTGAAATTCGAGACGCATTGACCGGCGAACGCTTTCGCCAGGGGTGATCTATGGAAACCTATGCCGTTTTTGGTAATCCCATTGCGCACAGCAAATCGCCGTTTATTCATCAGCAGTTCGCTAAACAGCTGCAGATTGCGCACCCTTACGGGCGCGTTCTGGCTCCCGTTGATGATTTTATTGCAACGCTAAACACGTTTTTCACCGCGGGCGGGAAAGGGGCTAACGTCACCGTTCCCTTCAAAGAAGAAGCGTTTGCCCGCGCGGATGAGCTGACGGAGCGCGCGGCGCTAGCCGGAGCGGTAAACACCCTCAAGCGTCTTGAGGATGGTCGTCTGCTGGGAGATAACACCGATGGCATCGGTTTGCTCAGCGATCTGCAGCGGCTGGAATTTATTAAGCCTGGCTTTCGCATTCTGCTGATTGGCGCAGGCGGAGCTTCACGCGGCGTGCTGCTGCCGCTCCTCTCCCTCGACTGCGCAGTGACCATAACGAACCGGACTTTCGCACGTGCTGAGGAGCTGGCAACGCTATTCGCCCATACCGGTAGCGTTAGCGCGGTAGCGATGAAAGATCTGGCCGGACACGAGTTCGATCTCATTATTAACGCCACCTCCAGCGGTATTAGCGGTGAAACGCCGCAGATCCCTGAATCTTTAATCGATAGCCATATTCGCTGCTATGACATGTTCTATCAGAAGGGAGAAACGCCATTCCTGCGCTGGTGTGAACAGCATGGCGCAAAACAGCGTGCGGATGGGCTGGGTATGCTGGTGGCGCAGGCTGCCCATGCGGTACTGCTCTGGCATGGCGTGCTGCCGGAAACCGCGCCGGTAATTGAACGCCTCAAACAGGAGCTGGCTGGGTGAATCAGGCGATTCAATTTCCCGATCGGGAAGCGTGGCGTGACGAACTGCAGGCCGTCTGCTTCCCGGCGCTGGTTAACGGTATGCAACTTAGCTGCGCCATTAAAGCCGAAACGTTAGCAAAGCGGTTCGGCGGTGAGACGCCAGCCCAGTGGCTGGCGCTTTTTCAGGCGCATCGCTGGGACCTGGAAGAGGAGGCTGAGCTACTGATCCAACAGCAGCAGGAGGACGATCAGGGCTGGGTGTGGCTCTCCTGAGCCTGATCCAGATAGTCGTCTTTCCATTTCACATAGTTATTGGCGGAGTACTTCAGCCCCTCAATCTCCGCCTCCGTTAGGGGGCGGATCTGTTTAACCGGGCTGCCTAAATAGAGAAAGCCGCTCGCCAGCCGTTTATTCTGCGGGACCAGGCTACCGGCACCAATCATGACGTCATCTTCTACTACCACGCCATCAAGTAAAATGGATCCCATCCCGACCAACACTCTGTTGCCTACGGTGCAGCCGTGCAGCATGACTTTATGCCCCACCGTCACGTCTTCACCAATAATGAGCGGATTGCCTTCCGGGTTATAGGAAGATTTATGGGTAACGTGCAGCACGCTGCCATCCTGAATATTACTGCGGGCACCAATCTGTACGTAGTTAACGTCACCGCGGATCGCAACCAGCGGCCAGATACCAACGTCATCGGCTACTCTGACATCGCCGATCACCACGCTGGTGGCATCAACCATCACGCGTTGGCCAATTTTAGGGTAGAGATCTTTATAAGAGCGTAGGACAGCAGACATAGTTACCTCGTCAGAACAGAAGTGATATGGATGACTTTGGTAGCTTTAGAGGCCCGGCGCAAGCCTTTTACACGCCAAAATTTAAGCAGATCGCACAGGATCCCAGCAGAAAGCGTGAAAAATCGACGGTCGGTTAAAAAGATCTAAAAAAGGCTTGTGCAAAAAAATGGGATCCCTATAATGCGCCTCCATCGAAACGGCAAACGTGAATCACTTCACGGAAACAG
>NZ_DALZYX010000022.1:0-14486 GCF_031987975.1 Pseudescherichia sp.
TTGCTTTCATTCGTTTACCATTAGTAAAACAAATCTGCATTGCTGCCCGGCTTTAAATGCGTATGCTGCTGTACGTCGGGAGATATTAATTATCGTGTTTCCCCCGGCGCTTTATTACAGCAGATAGCGGCGACAGGATGTACTCGCCAGCCTGCTTTCATCTCGCTTGTTGGATTAAAAAATATGAACAAAATTTTGCGTTCCGCTTTACTGGTTTCCGCGCTGGCACTCTCTTCAGGTGCGGCTTTTGCAGCAAATGTCTCTACGGCACCAGCCCCGTCTCAGGACCCCATCGTGCAGCATCTGAAACTGAGCCAGGATCAGGTAACCAAAATTCAGCAGCTGCACCAGCAGCTCAAAACCAATATTGATCAGATCAAAGTCTCTGGTGCGAAAGATGGCGCGATCATCGATATGATCCGTTCAGGCAAATGGAGTGATAGCACGGTGAAAACGCAGCTTACCGCGTTCAGCAATGCCGAACAGCA
This sequence comes from Pseudescherichia sp., assembly GCF_031987975.1. GTDB lineage: Bacteria > Pseudomonadota > Gammaproteobacteria > Enterobacterales > Enterobacteriaceae > Pseudescherichia. Next base: position 489 of record NZ_DALZYX010000022.1, read on the forward strand.
GGCGCGTTACTACAAGGTAAAATATTACTTCGATCTTAACCAGGTTCTGACCCCGGCGCAGCGCCAGCAGGTACAGGACGATCTGACGAAAGCTGCGATGGAGTAATGCTTTCGCCCGCCCTTTCCCGGCGGGCTTTTTAAGCTACTCAACGCGGCGTGAAAAGTGATCTAACGCACACTTTTCCGCCAAATATTCCTTATGAATCAAGCGTAAAAAAGCGCTCTGCCGTAGCGTTAACCGCGTCGCTGAAAGGCAAATGATTACGCAAAGAAATAAAAGTGTCGTCGTTCAACGACACAGCTAAGTCATTAAAAGTATTTAAGAAAAACCCACTTGCACCCCGTAAAAATTAAGCGTACATTAGCGCCGTCTGGCGTAAGGTGCGCCCGAAATTCTGGGGTGATGCTGCCCGTCCAATCGAGAAAGTTCTCAATTTGGCTTTGGTTCAGCGTCATCTCTCTATAATCAGTCCTGATGTTCATTAATGCGTACCCAGGCGTATGCGGAGTGATGAAACGTGAAATATTTTTTTATGGGCATTTCAGTGATGGTCATCGTTTGGGCCGGCACGTTCGCCCTGATGATCTGAGCAGCTATCACGCATAAAAAAACAGGAGCCATTTGGCTCCTGTTTCTATTGTGTCGGTATGCCCCTACTCGCTCTCTACCGTCGGTGCTTTTGGCGTAACGGGAAGCAGGCCGTCGGCGCGGAACATCGCTTTGATCCCGCGCACGGCCTGGCGGATACGGTCCCGATTCTCAATCAGGGCAAAGCGTACGTGGGTGTCGCCATACTCGCCAAACCCTACCCCTGGTGAAACGCAGACTTTAGCGTCGGTAAGCAGCTTCTTGGCAAACTCCAGCGAGCCCATCTCAGCGTAGGCGTCCGGAATTTTTGCCCATACGTACATAGAGGCTTTTGGCATCTCTACCATCCAGCCCGCCTCGTGCAGGCCTTTGACCAGCACATCGCGGCGGCGCTTATACTGGTCAGCAATATCGCGCACGCACTGCTGATCGCCCTCAAGGGCAGCGATAGCCGCCACCTGTAACGGCGTAAAGGTTCCGTAGTCGTGGTAGCTTTTGATCCGCGCCAGAGCGTTAACCAGCTCCGGGTTGCCTACCATAAAACCAATTCGCCAGCCCGCCATGTTGTAGCTTTTGGACAGGGTAAAGAACTCGACCGCCACATCTCGTGCGCCGGGCACCTGCATGATAGACGGCGCTTTCCAGCCGTCGTAAACGATATCGGCATAGGCGAGATCGTGAACCACCAGCACGTCATAGCGTTTCGCCAGCGCGACCACTTTTTCAAAAAAGTCCAGCTCAACACACTGCGCCGTCGGGTTCGAGGGGAAGCCGAGGATCATCATTTTGGGCTTCGGATAGCTTTCGCGAATGGCGCGCTCCAGCTCGTTAAAGAAGTCAACGCCCTCTACCAGCGGTACGGAACGCACCTGCGCCCCGGCGATGACCGCACCGTAGATATGGATCGGGTAGCTTGGATTAGGTACCAGCACGGTGTCGCCATGATCCAAAGTAGCCAGCATCAGGTGCGCCAGCCCCTCTTTTGAACCAATAGTTACGATGGCTTCGCTTTCTGGATCGATCTCAACCTGGTAGCGCTCCTGGTACCAGCGGGAGATAGCTCGCCGCAGACGTGGGATACCGCGAGACGTTGAGTAACCGTGAGTATCCGGACGCTGCGCCACGGTACAGAGCTTTTCAACGATGTGCGGCGGGGTCGCACCGTCAGGGTTGCCCATACTGAAGTCAATAATGTCTTCGCCGCGCCGACGCGCAGCCATCTTCAGCTCGGCAGTAATGTTAAAAACGTAAGGGGGGAGACGATCGATACGCGAAAAGCGGCGTTCAGGACTGAATTCAGCCATAGATTCCTCGGATAACGTGAGCGCCCGGACCGTCCGAGCGACGTTGTCACCTGTCGTGGTGACATAGCATTGAAAATAGCCTGAAAAATTTCCCGCTGTCGAGAAAAAAAGCAAAAATTGTTTAACGCAGGAAAAGCGGAACCGGTGGCTGGATGACAGTGAGTGCTGAGGTTGGTTTAAACAGTATATATAGAAATATTTAACACCATGATATCAATGAAATTACCCTAAGGTTACTCTGCACACGGCGTTTTGCACCTTCAGCCGCCTGCACCCGCCAATCCCCTTTTATGTTAAGGGTTTTTCCCTGTTTCTCCTCCGGTAAGTTAACTGGTCTTCTGTCGCTAATTTTTTTATCATCACTTTTTCACGTTATTCACAAGAGTGACCCGTGCACGAAATTTTTAATATGCTGCTGGCGGTTTTCGATCGCGCGGCGTTGATGCTTATTTGCCTCTTCTTTCTTATCCGTATCCGCCTGTTCCGCGAGCTGCTGCACAAAACGGCCCACTCGCCAAAAGAGCTGCTGGGCGTTACCGCTATCTTCTCGCTGTTTGCGCTGTTTAGTACCTGGTCAGGCGTTCCGGTAGAGGGATCGCTGGTCAACGTGCGAATTATTGCGGTCATGTCGGGAGGGATCCTGTTCGGCCCCTGGGTCGGCATCCTCACCGGCATGATAGCCGGCATTCACCGCTACCTGATTGATATTGGCGGCGTGACCGCTATTCCCTGCTTTATTACCAGTATCATTGCAGGCGTTCTCTCCGGCTGGATCAATATTAAAATCCCGAAAGCGCAGCGCTGGCGTGTGGGGATCATCGCGGGCATGCTCTGTGAAACTCTGACAATGGTTCTGGTGGTGCTCTGGGCACCCACTACCGAGCTGGGGCTGGATATCGTCTCCAAGATCGGCGTGCCAATGATCCTGGGTACGGTATGCATCGGCTTTATTGTGCTGCTGGTGCAGAGCGTTGAAGGTGAGAAGGAGGCTAGTGCGGCACGTCAGGCGAAGCTGGCCCTCGACATTGCGAATAAAACGCTGCCGTTGTTCCGCCACGTCAACAGCGAGTCGCTGCGCCAGGTGTGCGATATTATCCGCCGCGATATTCACGCTGATGCGGTAGCTATCACCAATATCGATCACGTTCTGGCCTACGTCGGCGTTGGGGAGAATAACTATCGCGACAGCGATGACATTATCAGTCCGACGACCCGGCAGGCGATCGATAATGGCCAAATCGTGATTAAGAATAATGATGAGGCGCACCGAACCCCGGAGATCCACTCCATGCTGGTGATCCCCCTGTGGGAAAAAGGGGTGGTGACCGGCACGCTCAAGATCTACTACTGCCACGCCCACCAGATCACCTCGTCACTCCAGGAGATGGCGGTCGGCCTGTCGCAGATTATTTCCACCCAGCTGGAGGTTTCCCGCGCCGAGCAGCTGCGAGAGATGGCTAACAAAGCAGAGCTGCGGGCGCTACAGAGTAAGATTAACCCCCACTTCCTGTTTAACGCGCTGAACGCCATCTCATCGTCGATTCGTATGAATCCAGACACCGCCCGGCAGCTGATCATCAACCTGTCGCGCTATCTGCGCTATAACATCGAGCTTAATGACGATGAGCAGATCGACATTAAAAAAGAGCTGTACCAGATTAAAGATTACATCGCCATTGAGCAGGCGCGTTTCGGCGACAAGCTGACGGTGATTTATGATATTGATGAAGAGGTCACCTGCGTGATCCCTAGCCTCCTGATCCAGCCGCTGGTAGAAAATGCCATCGTCCACGGCATCCAGCCCTGTAAGGGCAAGGGTGTGGTGACGATTAGCGTGGAGGAGTGCGGCAACCGGGTGCGTATTGCCGTACGTGACACTGGCCACGGCATCGATCCAAAAGTGATTGAGCGCGTTGAAGCTAATGAGATGCCCGGGAATAAAATCGGCCTGCTGAACGTGCATCATCGCGTGAAGCTGCTTTACGGTGAAGGGCTGCATATTCGCCGCCTCGAGCCAGGCACAGAGATTGCCTTTTACGTACCGCATCAGCGCGTCCCGGTTCCCGGACCGGCCACCCTGCTGCGTTAAACAGGAGAGCCAGATTGAAAGTTATCATCGTTGAAGATGAAATTCTTGCCCAGCAGGAGCTGAGCTGGCTTATCAAAGCGCACAGCCAGATGGAGATTGTCGCGACCTTTGATGACGGCCTGGACGTGCTGAAGTACCTTCAGCACAACAAGGTAGATGCCCTGTTTCTTGATATCAATATTCCATCGCTGGACGGCGTGCTGCTGGCACAGAACATCAGCCAGTTCGCGCACAAGCCTTTTATTGTGTTCATTACCGCCTGGAAAGAGCATGCAGTAGAAGCGTTTGAGCTGGAGGCGTTTGATTACATTCTGAAGCCCTACCAGGAGTCACGCATCATCACCATGTTGCAAAAGCTGGAGGCGGCCTGGCAGCAGCAGTCCGGCACCGGCGGCAGTACAGTGGCGACCCGTGAAAACGACACCATCAATCTCATTAAAGACGAGCGTATCATCGTAACCAGCATTCACGATATCTATTACGCTGAAGCCCATGAGAAGATGACCTTTGTCTACACCCGGCGGGAGTCCTATGTGATGCCGATGAACATTACCGAATTTTGCAGCAAGCTGCCGGCAGCGCACTTTTTCCGCTGCCATCGCTCCTACTGCGTCAATCTGAACAAGATCCGTGAGATTGAACCCTGGTTTAACAACACCTATATTCTGCGGCTGCGGGATCTCGATTTTCAGGTTCCCGTCAGCCGCAGCAAGGTCAAAGAGTTCAGGCAGCTAATGCACCTGTGATCAAAGGACGTAGCCCAGGGTCTGGCGCATGTGTGCCCCTGCGCCCAGCAGGCCCGGGTTATCATGCACGATCAGGTAGACCGGAATGTCCTGCACGTAGGCTTTAAAGCGCCCTTTATCCTCAAAGCCACCGCGGAACCCGGAGGCCTTAAAGAAGTCGAGGAAGCGCGGCACAATACCGCCCGCGATATAAACCCCGCCGAAGGTGCCTAGCGTCAGCGCCAGATTACCGCCAAAGCGCCCCATTACCACGCAGAACAGCGACAGCGCCCGGCGGCAGTCGGTGCAGCTGTCCGTCAGAGCACGCTCGGTCACGTCTTTCGGCTGCAGATTCTCCGGCAGGCGGCCGTCGGATTTCACAATCGCGCGGTAGAGATTGACCAGTCCTGGGCCTGAAAGCACGCGCTCGGCAGACACATGCCCCACTTCGGCACGCAGCTCCTCAAGAATGATGGCCTCCTCTTCGCTGTTTGGTGCGAAGTCAACGTGACCACCCTCACCCGGCAGGCTGACCCAGCGCTTATCCACATGCACCAGGTGCGCAACGCCGAGGCCGGTTCCCGCGCCGTAGACGGCAATCGGTTTACCTTCGACCGGCTCCCCGCCGCCAAACTGAGTCAAATGCTCTCTGTCCAGCATCGGGATGGCCATCGACACGGCGGTGAAGTCGTTGATGATCTCCAGATGAGCAAAACCAAGGTTCTGCTTCATCTCGGCGATAGAGAAGGCCCAGGTGTGGTTAGTCATGGCGACCCAGTCGCCGGTGATCGGGCAGGCGATGGCAATGGAGCCATCTTCAACACTGACGTTGTGTTCAGCAAGATAGACGCGAACCACGGCTTCAAGGCTGGGATAGTCCAGCCCGGAATAGGTCTTAGCCTGGGAAATTTCGCCGCTGGCGACATCACATAGCGCTAAACGCGCGTTGGTGCCGCCTACGTCTCCTACTAAAGCATACTTTGTCATTCTTTTACGGCTCCGCTAAAGTCAGAATAAATCTTTGGCACACTGTAAATTCAAGGCGCTGTAACAACAACGACCATAGCACGAGTGCTGAGGGATTATAGAGCTTCATCACAGAATAACTTTACTCTTTCCGCATCATTTGTATCGACACCGCCAGGCGAACCGTACAATAGTGCACCTAAGTGAAAGCAGAAGGAAATCATCATGCTCCATCCGCGAGCCAGAACTATGCTGTTGCTATCGCTCCCTGCGCTGATTATCGGCATAGCGTCGAGTGTCGTGCTGGTGATGGTGATGAAAGTCGCCTCCGTGCTGCAATCTATTCTCTGGTCCAGTCTGCCTGCAAAGCTGGGAGTTCCCCTCGGCTCACCCTTCTGGACGCTGCTGATGCTGACCCTAACCGGCGTGGCCGTCGGGCTGGTGCTGCGCTACAGCACTGGCCACGGCGGACCAGATCCGGCAACCGAGCCGCTGATTGGTGCGCCGGTGGCAACCTCTACCCTTCCCGGCCTGCTCTGCGCGCTGATTATTGGCCTGGCGGGAGGCGTAAGCCTTGGGCCTGAGCACCCTATTATGGTGGTTAATATTGCCCTGGCGGTTGCCGTGGGGGCGCGGCTTTTTCCCAGGGTAACGGCACTTGACTGGACGGTGCTGGCCTCTGCGGGCACCATTGGCGCGCTCTTTGGTACGCCGGTCGCTGCGGCACTGATCTTCTCCCAAACCCTGGGAAACAATAGCGACGTCCCGCTGTGGGATCGCCTCTTTGCCCCGCTGATGTCCGCCGCCGCTGGCGCGCTGACTACCAGTCTCTTTTTCCACCCGCACTTCTCGCTGCCGATTACCCACTATGGGCAGATGCAGCTGGTGGATATCTTCAGCGGCGCGGTAGTCGCCGCTATCGCGATTGCGCTGGGAATGATGGCGGTGTGGTGCCTGCCACGCCTGCACCAGCTGATGCACCGGCTGGGTCATCCGGTGCTGATCCTCGGCATCGGCGGCTTTGTGCTGGGCATTCTCGGCATCATTGGCGGCAATATCACCCTGTTTAAGGGGCTGAGCGAGATGCAGCAGCTGGCGTTCAGCCAGACCTTTACCGTCAGCGACTACCTGCTGTTTGCCGTGGTAAAGCTTGCCGCCCTGGTGGTGGCCGCCGCCTGCGGCTTTCGCGGCGGACGTATCTTCCCGGCGGTATTTGTCGCCGTGGCGTTAGGGCTGATGCTGCATGAGCACGTCGAGGCCGTCCCGGCAGCCATTACCGTATCGTGCGCTATTCTCGGTCTGGTGCTGGTGGTGACCCGCGACGGCTGGCTGAGCCTGTTTATGGCGGCGGCGGTGGTACCCGATACCACCCTGCTGCCGCTGCTCTGTATTGTAATGCTCCCCGCGTGGCTGCTGCTGGCAGGTAAACCGCTGATGATTGCGCCACGTCGCAAAGATTAACCCCCGTACGGGTTTTATTGGCCCGTCGGTTGTAATGTTGCTGTTTTTGACGAACGAGAGAGGATAAGGGCATGGTTTATCAGGCTAATCCTGAGCGCTATCAGGGAATGGAGTATCGTCGCTGCGGCGAGAGCGGCATCAGACTACCGGCAATATCGCTCGGGCTGTGGCACAACTTTGGCGACGCGACGCTGGTTGAGACCAGCCGCCAGCTGTTACGTCACGCCTTCGATCTGGGCATCACCCACTTTGACCTTGCCAATAACTACGGTCCGCCCCCAGGCTCAGCTGAAAGCAACTTTGGCCGCATCCTGCGGGAAGACTTTTTGCCGTACCGCGACGAGCTGATTATATCCAGCAAGGCCGGGTATACCATGTGGGACGGTCCCTACGGCGACTGGGGTTCACGCAAATACCTTATTGCCAGCCTCGATCAGAGCCTCCGCCGCATGGGGCTTGAATATGTCGATATCTTCTATCACCACCGCCCCGATCCGCATACCCCGCTGCAAGAGACCATGCGCGCGCTGGATCATATCGTGCGTCAGGGGAAAGCGCTCTACGTGGGGCTGTCTAACTACCCAGCGGATCTGGCCCGCGAGGCCATCGCCATCCTTGACGATCTGGGCACGCCCTGCCTGATCCATCAGCCTAAATATTCCATGTTTGAGCGCTGGGTAGAGGACGGGCTACTGGATCTGCTGGCGGACAAAGGCGTCGGCAGCATTGCCTTCTCGCCGCTGGCAGGTGGACAGCTCACGGACCGCTACCTGAACGGCATTCCGGCCGATTCCCGGGCCGCCAGCGGTAGTCGCTTCCTCAACCCCGATCAGCTTACTGATGAGAAGCTAGAGAAGGTGCGCAAGCTTAATGCCCTGGCGCAGGCGCGCGGGCAGAAGCTCTCTCAGATGGCGCTGGCATGGGTGCTGCGCGGTGACAGAGTCACCTCAGTGCTGATTGGCGCGAGTAAAATTGCCCAGTTAGACGATGCCGCCGGTATGCTGGCTAACCGCCACTTTACCGACCAGGAGTGCGCCACCATCGATGCGATCCTGAACGACGCAGGATAACTGTTTTTTAACAAAAAGTGCTGCCCTCCACGAATTAGGAGTTAAGGCGATGCTACGGGACTTTACGTCTCGTAATATTTGCTTACAGGCCCTTCTGGCCCGCTCGTGGAGGAAATTCAATATGTTCAGGTCACTTATTCTGGCAGCACTGTTAATGGCTACGGCAGCTCCGCTGGTTGCCCACGCCGGTGAGATCACTCTGCTACCGTCTATAAAATTACAGATTGGCGACCGGGACGATCGGGGCCACTACTGGGATGGCCGAGGCTGGCGCGATCGGGACTACTGGAACCGTCACTATCAGTGGCGTGATAACCGCTGGCGTCCACACGATCGCGGAAACCATCGCGGCTGGGACAATCGTAAGGCTTACGAGCGCGGTTACCGCGAAGGCTGGCACGATCGCAGCGACCGTCGAGGTCCGGGACGCGGTCATGGCCATGGTCATCATCATCATCATTGATAAGAGCGTAAATAATTTCGTAGGCCGGGTCAGGCGCAGCCGCCACCCGGCGTTACCATCACATTACAGCCCCAGCGCCATCCCTATCAGCAACCACAGGTTAAGTCCTACCACCAGACCTACAATCACCCAACCAAGGCGTTTTACCAGCCGGGTATTGACCAGCTCACCCATCAGCTTGCTGTTGCTGGTAAAGATCAGCAGCGGCACCAGCGCCAGCGCGATACCAAAGCTCAGCAGCACCTGGCTCATCACCAGAATACGCGTCGGATCCAGCCCCATCAGGATCACAATAAACGATGGCAGCATGGTGATGGAACGACGCAGCCACAGCGGAATGCTGAAGCGGACAAACCCCTGCATAACGACCTGCCCGGCCAGCGTCCCCACCACGGTAGAAGACAGACCTGCCGCCACCAGGCTCAGGCCAAAGATGGTCGCGGCCGCATGGCTTAACAGCGGCTCAAGGGTGAGATAGGCCTGATCCAGGTCGGCAACCCCCGTATGGCCGCTAAAGTGGAACGCGGCAGCGGCGGTGGCCATCATTGCCAGATTAACGAAGCCGGCGATAGTCATCGCAATAGCCACATCCCACTTGGTCGCTGAATAGCGCTCTTTACGCGATCCGTCGTGCAGGTTCTGCGTCAATGAGGAGTGCAGATAGATGACGTGCGGCATAATGGTCGCGCCCAGCACGCCCGCCGCCAGAAACACCGCTTCGGTGGTCGGCAGGCTCGGGATCAGCATCCCTTTGCCCAGATCCACCAGCTTAGGCTGGGAGAAGATCAGCTCAACCACGTACGCTGCCGCGACAAACAGCAGCAGCCCGCCGATGACCTTCTCCAGCGGTTTATCGCCGCGACGCTGCAGCATCAGGATCAGGAAGGTGGCGACGCCGGTCAGCACCGCCCCCTGCAACAGCGAGACGCCAAGAATAAGCTTAAAGCCAATCGCCGCCCCGATAAATTCTGCCAGGTCGGTTGCCATGGCGATAATCTCTGCCTGTACCCAGTAGAACCAGACTACCGGGCGCGGATAGCGATCGCGGATATGCTCGGCAAGGTTTTTGCCCGTGGCTATCCCGAGCTTGGCGGAGAGCACCTGGATCAGCATTGCCATCAGGTTTGCCCACACCACCACCCACAGCAGCTTATAGCCGAAGCTGGCCCCGGCCTGAATATTGGTCGCAAAGTTACCGGGATCGATATAGCCGATCGCTGCCACAAAGGCCGGTCCCATTAATGCGAACCGAAGCTTACGCGCTGTACGTCCGCTACTGCTCTCAACGCTGCTATCGTTCATTTTTGCCTCTAATATAGCCTTTGCTATGTTTCATGCTAGCAAAATGCGAATGATTATCAAGTTCGTTTGGGTGGATTTCTTTGATAGATAAAACCGATTAACGGTGTGAAGGACAGAAAAAGAGCGGTGGTGCGTTGAGGGGTTAACCCATTTGTAACAGTCTAGCAGCGTAAACGGGTTTTACACTTCTTTTATTAACATAACAGAATTGTATCTTTGATCACTATTTTTGAGTCTCGTCACAGGACATTACGATAGTGTGTATTTGATCTCGTTTTATTTACTCTTGTTTCATAGAATGTGCACGAAAACTAAACCTGCCTCATGTTTGGAGCAAAAAATATGTCCCGCGTTCTTCACTTTGTTTTGGCGCTTGCCGTTGTGGCGCTGCTTGCCTTGCTGGTTAGCAGCGATCGCAAGAAAATTCGTCTTCGTTTCGTTGTTCAACTTTTGGTCATTGAAGTTCTGCTCGCCTGGTTCTTCCTTAACTCTGACGTCGGCCAGGGCTTCGTGCGCGGCTTCTCCGAGATGTTTGAAAAACTGCTCGGCTTTGCTAACGAAGGGACAAACTTCGTCTTCGGCAAAATGAATGACGAAGGTCTGGCATTCTTCTTCCTGAAGGTGCTGTGCCCTATCGTCTTTATCTCTGCGTTGATCGGTATCCTACAGCACATTCGCGTGCTGCCAATCGTCATCCGCGCTATCGGTACCGTGCTGTCCAAAATTAACGGCATGGGCAAGCTGGAGTCCTTTAACGCGGTAAGCTCGCTGATTCTGGGACAGTCAGAAAACTTTATCGCCTATAAAGATATTCTCGGTAAAATGTCGCGCAACCGCATGTACACCATGGCGGCTACGGCAATGTCTACCGTCTCCATGTCAATTGTTGGCGCCTACATGACCATGCTGGATCCGAAGTACGTCGTTGCGGCGCTGGTTCTTAACATGTTCAGCACCTTTATCGTCCTGTCGCTGATCAACCCCTACCGCGTGGAAGAGAGCGAAGAGAATCTGCAGATGGCCAATCTGCACGAAGGCCAAAGCTTCTTTGAGATGCTGGGTGAGTATATCCTGGCAGGCTTTAAGGTGGCGATTATTGTTGCCGCTATGCTGATTGGCTTTATCGCCCTTATCTCTGGCCTGAACGCCCTGTTCGCCGCCGTGCTGGGTATCTCTTTCCAGGGCATCCTGGGCTACATCTTCTACCCGGTTGCATGGGTTATGGGCGTGCCGGCAGGCGAAGCGTTGCAGGTAGGCAGTATTATGGCGACCAAACTGGTCTCTAACGAGTTTGTTGCCATGATGGACCTGCAGAAGATCGCCGGTACTCTTTCGCCGCGTGCGGAAGGGATCCTCTCCGTGTTCCTCGTCTCCTTTGCTAACTTCTCCTCTATCGGCATTATCGCAGGCGCCATTAAAGGTCTGAACGAAGAGCAGGGTAACGTGGTATCACGCTTCGGCCTGAAGCTGGTCTACGGCTCTACGCTGGTAAGCGTGCTGTCAGCCTCTATCGCTGCGCTCGTGCTGTAAGCAGACGCCGCACGCAAACAAAACCGGGGCCTGCCCCGGTTTTTTTATGCTTAGTCCGCCAGCTTCTCGGGCTTACCCAACAGATATCCCTGTAGATAGTCTACCCCCAGCGACAGCAGCAGATCGCGTTGCTCCTCGGTCTCTACATACTCCGCCACCACCGTCAGGGATTTGGCTTTTGCCATAAAACAGATCGATTTGACGATCATCGCATCCAGCGAGTCGGTAAGAATATCCTTCACGAAGCAGCCATCAATCTTGACGATGTCCGCATGCAGCCGCTTCAGGCGCTCGAAGTTAGCGTAGCCAGTACCAAAATCATCGATCGCAATTTTAAAGCCGTAGTTTTGCAGACGCTGTATGTTGAGCATGCTGGTTTCCGAATTAGAGAAGGCTTGCTCTTCGGTGATCTCAATGATGACGCACTGGGGAGCAACGCCATAGTTTTTAAACAGCGCCATTATCTGCGTGGCAGACTCCTTTTGCATCAGGGTTAACGGCATCAGGTTAACAGAGAAACGAGCCTGGGTACCGGGAACGGGATGCGCACGCAGCCAGCGCAGCAGGGTCTCCAGCACCTGCATATCGAAGCGAATGCTCAGGTTAAACTGAGCGATAACCGGCAGGAAGCGGTCAGGGGTAAGAATTTCGCCCTCAACGGAGAGACGGGTCAGCACCTCATGGTACCCCACCCCATCGGCGTTCTGGATCGGCTGAGCATAGAGCAACAGGCCATCCTCTTCCAGCGCACGCTTAACGCGGTTAAGCAGCAGCACGCGATCGGTGGTATGGCCGCACACCGTTTCAAGGCTCTGGGTTAGGGCCAGCACGTGCGAGGTTGCACAGGCCTGCTCGGAAAGCCAGCTCAGCTGCCCCAGCGTCTGGTGAAAACCCTCTCCGGCACCTTCGATAATTCCCCATGAGGCACCAAATTCGATATCCATGGCGGTGTGATGCCAGAAAATTTTCCGCCCGCTAAGGTAATCCACCATATGCTGCAACCGCGCTGTCGGTTCGGCTCCGTTGAGCAGCAGCAGCAGCTCGCTTCCCGGGAGCTGGTATACCTTCTCATGTCTCATCAGCAACGGCTGTAGCTCCCGGGTGATACTGCGCTTGCACTCCACACGCATCATCATGCCGTAGTGACGACTAAGAAACTCCAGATTGCTGATATGCAGGCAGCACACCACCCGGTGCGTATGCTTTTCCAACTGCTGTTCAAGGGCGCGCAAATTCGGCAGGCCGGTGAGCGGATCGGTTAACGCCTGTGCCTTCCACGCCCGCTTAAGCCACTCGCTACGCCGGTAGATAGCAGCCATATAGAGAATACAGATGGTAAAAGAGATCAGCACCGACAGTACAAAAGCCATCGAGTATTCTGTGTAAACGCCCTGCAAGAAGTTTTGGTTATTGGCGAGCAGCATCAGAGCCGTAACGGCCCAGCTCAGACTAATTAATGGCGGGCTAAGCTTACCGATCCCTAAGGTAAATAAAATGAAGATAACCGGTACCAGATAGCCGGCTATATAGTCAGACTGATAAGGTGAGCAGATGATGATAAGAAAAAGAGTTAATGTCAGCAGCCAGCCTAAAGTGAAATTTCTTCTTCGCCGCGACAAAAAAGGCCTGATGCTTTTTCGCCACAGCGTTCGGCCATAGCGAGGATTAAGCAACATGCGCAACGGATAATAAAACATCATTGTAAAAATCAGCGCCGCGCAAATCAGGCTCTGTATATCAATGATGCTGTAAATTACCGAACCCGTATCAAAAAACCTCGCCAGCTGAGCAGGAAATGCCAGGCTGCTGCCTGCAACATACATCGCCGCCTTAATAGCGGCAGGGGCAACAAACGCCAGCCAGACGGTGCGCACCCCCATGTTTCGGTTAGGTAAGCCGTGTCGCCAGCGCTTGCCTAGCTGCCAGCGTATAACGGAGCATGTCAGAAGAAGCGGAAAGAATAGACAAAAAAGATAAACGACGGTTTGCAACAGAGTTAAATCCAGCAGCCACTCATAAACCAGTGCAAATCCCACTACCAGCGGTACGACGGCCCGGCGGCCAAATAACAGTATCATCGCTAGCGATACGCTGAAGGGTAACCATGCCAGGAAGATTTCACTTGCATCCACCAGCGCGCGTGGAGAAATAAAACGGGAAAAAGGGACAACCGCTATGCACATTATTAAAGCAAGTAAAAACGCTTTCACATGATTGTATATTTTCATTTTCATTTGAGTTAATTAAATGTGCTCTTGCTGCCGGGATTGCTGGACAGAAATAATAGGTTTATTCACCGGGTGAATCAAGTTAGCGCAATGATAATGAATGACCGCTTAACAAGAGTTAAGCAATGCCTTAATGGTACCAGGGATGATAAAAAGGGTATCGAAGCAGGAATGAGAAGCATAAAAAAACCCCCGCTAAAAGCGAGGGTCTGAATATTGGTGGAGCTAAGCGGGATCGAACCGCTGACCTCTTGCATGCCATGCAAGCGCT
>NZ_DALZYX010000022.1:14586-17628 GCF_031987975.1 Pseudescherichia sp.
AACCGCTGACCTCTTGCATGCCATGCAAGCGCTCTCCCAGCTGAGCTATAGCCCCACATTTTTCTTTACGCACCAAATTTGTTGGGATCAAAATTTGGTGGAGCTAAGCGGGATCGAACCGCTGACCTCTTGCATGCCATGCAAGCGCTCTCCCAGCTGAGCTATAGCCCCGTTGCGTAAAGCTGTCGTGTTGACGGGCGGCATAATATGAATTCCTTTGTCAGGTGTCAACGGCAAAATCTCTCTCTGCCTCTCAACCGCTGAAAAAGCAAACAAATGAAACACATTGCGGGCTTGCTCGCAGTCATGAGCTAAACCCGTCACACTTTCGCGTAAAATGGTGCTATAAAATGAACCACTAATTATCCCTACTGCTCGTCAGGAAATCGTATGATCAAGGAACGAATGACGCCGGAAGAGTTAGCCAGGCTGACAGGCTATAGCCGTCAAACAATCAATAAGTGGGTACGCAAGGAGGGGTGGGTAACGTCACCCAAGCCGGGAGTACAGGGTGGGAAAGCGCGCGTGGTGCATATTAATGAGCAGGTACGTGAGTTTATCCGTAACGCGCGCCGGGCTGCCGACGCGACCCTCTACTCTGAGGCGAGTATGGATACATCACTCGATGTGCTGCTGGTGACGCTGGCAAAAGAGATGACCCCTTCAGAACAGAAACTGCTGACCTCGCTGCTCATGCGCGAAGGGATCAGCGGCTTACTCCAACGGCTCGGCATTCGCAGTAGGGAACAATAAGATGAAGCTACCTGATAAAATGACGCCTGAAGAGATGGCGGACTACCTTGGCGTTGCCAGGCAAACCGTTAACCGCTGGATCCGTGAACAAAACTGGCAAACCGAGACGTTGACCGGAGTGAAAGGCGGACGGGCGCGGCTGATCCTTATCGACGAGCGCGTGCTGGCCTATATGCGTAAAACACCGGTAGTGCGTCACCGCCAGTCGGCCTGGTCAATGGCGGAACCCTCTGCAGACTACAGCACGCTGTTTCAAACAGCCTCGCTGCGCCAGATTAGCAACGTCCTGCAGAATATGACGCCAGCAGAGCAGGAGCGTCTGGAACGCTTTCTGGCGCGTGAAGGCCTGCGTGGTTTTTTGACCCGGCTGGGGATTGCCGATACCGAGCAGGCATAAAAAACGGCAGGTTAACCTGCCGTTTCTGTTAGTGCGGTTACCGCAGGCTTACTGCTGGCTTTCACGCTCTGCAATAAAGCCCAGCGCACGACTGATACGCTCAACGCTGCGGGTTTTACCAATCGCATGTACGGTAACGTCCAGCGCAGGTGACTGCCCTGCCCCGGTTACGGCTACGCGCAGGGGCATCCCCAC
The DNA here is from genome assembly GCF_031987975.1 of Pseudescherichia sp. Lineage (GTDB taxonomy): Bacteria > Pseudomonadota > Gammaproteobacteria > Enterobacterales > Enterobacteriaceae > Pseudescherichia. The sequence continues at coordinate 15,932 of NZ_DALZYX010000022.1, forward strand.
TTTACCCATCCCAACTTCCAGCTCATCGGCAGTGGCTTGGATCGCATTGTGGATATTTTCTGCCGTCCAGTCGGTAATGGCGGCCAGCTTGTCGCGCACGACTTCCAGCGGCTGGCGCGCAACCGGACGCAGATGCTTCTTCGCTGCATCAGCATCGAACTCGGCAAACTCCTCATAGAAATAGCGGCAGCTTTCGGCAATCTCTTTCAGCGTTTTGCAACGCTCGCCCAGCAGCGCGATCAGCTCGGACAGCTGCGGACCGGTACGGGTGTCGATATTTGCCTGCTCGATATGCCATTGCAGGTGTGTTGCCACATACTCAGGAGCCAGGGTGTTGATATAGTGGTGATTCAGCCACAGCAGCTTATCGGTGTTAAAGGCGCTGGCGGATTTGCTCACCGCCCCCAGCGAGAAGAGGTTGATCATCTCTTCGCGGCTGAAGATCTCCTGGTCGCCGTTGGACCAGCCCAGACGCACCAGATAGTTGAGCAGCGCTTCCGGCAGATAGCCGTCGTCACGATATTGCATAACGCTCACCGCACCGTGGCGCTTGGAGAGCTTTTTGCCGTCATCGCCGTTGATCATCGAAACGTGAGCATAGACTGGCACCGGTGCGTTCAGCGCTTTCAGGATGTTGATCTGGCGCGGGGTGTTGTTGATATGGTCTTCGCCACGGATCACGTGGGTGATCTGCATATCCCAGTCGTCTACCACCACGCAGAAGTTATAGGTAGGGGAACCGTCGGTGCGGCGAATGATCAGATCGTCCAGCTCCTGGTTGCTGAACTCGATCGGGCCACGGATCTGATCGTCAAAGATCACTGATCCTTCCTGCGGGTTGGCAAAGCGCACAACGCATGGCTCATCGGCAGCATGTTCGCTGTGGTCGTGGCGGCAGCGGCCGTCATAGCGCGGCTTCTCGCCGTTCGCCATCTGCTCTTCACGCAGCGCGTCCAGACGCTCTTTGGAGCAATAGCAACGGTAGGCGGTGCCCACTTTCAGCATATCGTCGATAACCGCGTTGTAGCGATCAAAACGTTTGGTCTGGAAATAGGGACCTTCGTCCCACTCCAGATTCAGCCAGTTCATGCCATCCATAATGGCTTCGATAGCCTCTGGCGTAGAGCGTTCAAGATCGGTGTCTTCAATACGCAGCACAAACTCACCGTTCTGGTGACGTGCGAAAAGCCAGGAATAGAGAGCGGTACGCGCACCACCGACGTGCAGATAGCCGGTCGGGCTTGGCGCGAAGCGAGTTTTGATTTTCATGAAATGGCCTTACGTTGATAACGGTGCCGACAGCCGGCAAGTCCTGGAAAACAGAGTGGGGAATATTCTATCACCCTGCGCTGATTCCTCAATGTTGTTACTACTCCGGGTGCCTCAAAGCGGCTTTTTGTATACAAATCATGCTTACGCCGTCATTTATGCGCCGCTTTGTCTAAATTTACGACGAACAAACAAAATCTTGAGAAAAGGCGTTGACTCATTTTCAACTCTCCCTATAATGCGACTCCACACAGCGGGGGTGATTAGCTCAGTTGGTAGAGCATCTCCTTTACACGGAGGGGGTCGGCGGTTCGAGCCCGTCATCACCCACCATCATTAAGATGATGACCGCAGTGTAGATAAGTAGTGAGATTGGGCGATTAGCTCAGTTGGTAGAGCATCTCCTTTACACGGAGGGGGTCGGCGGT
>NZ_DALZYX010000023.1:0-4269 GCF_031987975.1 Pseudescherichia sp.
TGATGGTGATACCACGAGCTTTCTCTTCCGGCGCGTTATCGATCTGGTCGAATGCGCGAGCAGCACCACCGTAGGTTTTAGCCAGAACGGTAGTGATGGCAGCGGTCAGCGTTGTTTTACCATGGTCAACGTGGCCGATAGTACCGACGTTAACGTGCGGTTTTGTACGTTCAAACTTTTCTTTAGACATCGATTGTCCCTCTAAGACACGGATAAATCGGTGATATCACCACATCAACCAGGCGAAAATGCCTGAACTGTTGAATACATTTAAATTGAAACAGAGAGAAACGGGAGGGAGAAGTGAAGTGGTGCTGATACCCAGAGTCGAACTGGGGACCTCACCCTTACCAAGGGTGCGCTCTACCAACTGAGCCATATCAGCACGTATTGGAGCGGGCAGCGGGAATCGAACCCGCATCATCAGCTTGGAAGGCTGAGGTAATAGCCATTATACGATGCCCGCATCCTGAAACTCGGCTACCCAGTTCTTTCTGTAACAAAAAAAGAGATCTCTCTCTTTTTAAGTTCGAGCTGGTCGATTTTTTTGACCAACTCCGGCGGCGAAAACGCTGCCAGAAAGTGGTGGTGGGGGAAGGATTCGAACCTTCGAAGTCTGTGACGGCAGATTTACAGTCTGCTCCCTTTGGCCGCTCGGGAACCCCACCGGACTTGATGGTGCCGACTACCGGAATCGAACTGGTGACCTACTGATTACAAGTCAGTTGCTCTACCTACTGAGCTAAGTCGGCATCAAGTAGCGCGCATTCTAGGGAGACCTGCGGACTCATGCAACAAAAAAATCGCATAAAACGTTCTATCGCTCACATTTTGTGCGCTGGCATGAAAAAATGCTGTCATTTCATGCAACGACGAACAAATATTCAACGTTTTGTAGGTTTATACAGGGAGATGAGAAAGTGAGAAAGAGACTAAACGATTGTGTGCCGATCCTGTTACGTGATGCGTATCAGTGAAAGCACTATTCGCCACTATTTTTTCTTATCCTTACCCGCAATCTGATGTTACCCTCCTGCCCATTGTCCATAATAAACTTCAATGTAGCGTGCCATTGAGCTGTCTTTCAGGACTGCGCATCGCTGAACGTTTATCTCCGCAACGGTGACGATCAATGGCAGGCAGAAACATGCTTATGAATGCAGCAGAGCAAACGTTAATGACGCCTTACTTACAGTTTAACCGCAGCCAGTGGGCTGCACTTCGAGATTCGGTGCCGATGACCCTGACGGAAGGGGAAATTGCGCGGTTAAAAGGTATTAATGAAGATCTCTCCCTTGAGGAGGTTGCCGAGATCTATCTGCCCCTGTCGCGTTTACTCAATTTTTATATCAGCTCCAATTTGCGCCGTCAGGCGGTACTGGAACAGTTCTTGGGTACTAACGGACAGCGCATCCCCTATATCATCAGCATTGCCGGCAGCGTGGCCGTGGGTAAAAGCACTACCGCTCGCGTATTGCAGGCATTGCTGAGCCGCTGGCCAGAGCACCGCCGGGTGGAGTTAATTACCACCGATGGCTTCCTCCATCCCAACCAGGTGCTTAAAGATCGCGGTCTGATGAAGAAGAAAGGCTTCCCGCAGTCCTATGATATGCACCGGCTGGTGAAGTTTGTTTCCGATCTCAAGTCTGGCGTGCCGGACGTGACCGCCCCCGTTTATTCCCATCTTATTTATGATGTGATTCCGGATGGGGATAAGACGGTCACCCACCCCGATATTTTAATTCTCGAAGGTCTGAATGTGTTGCAGAGCGGAATGGATTACCCTCACGATCCGCATCATGTATTTGTTTCGGACTTTGTCGATTTCTCTATTTATGTCGATGCCCCGGAAGAGCTATTACAGCGCTGGTATATCAACCGCTTTTTAAAATTCCGTGAAGGGGCGTTTAGTAACCCGGACTCTTACTTCCATAGCTATGCGAAGCTCTCTGAAGAGGAGGCCGTTAAGGTCGCCACCTCCTTGTGGCAGGAGATTAATTTCCTGAATCTAAAAGAGAATATCTTGCCTACCCGTGAAAGAGCGAGCCTTATCATGACCAAAAGCGCTAATCACGCAGTTGAGCAGGTTCGGTTACGCAAATAAAAGAGGGAGCGCTAAGCTCCCTTTCTCATTATTATTCCGCGCTTCTTAGCGAAATTTCACCGCCCATCCATGCTTTAATTGCGCCCTCCTGCTCAAGCAGTAGCGCACCTTGCGCATCTATTCCGCGTGAAATACCGACTATCTCTTTTTCGCCCATAATGAGTTTGACTGGCCGGTTAATAAAGTTATCCAGTTTTTCCCAGCGGGAGAGGTAGGGGGTTAAGCCCTCCTGCTCAAATAGTTCCAGCGCAACCCGCAGTTCGTTGATTAAGCGGGCGGCCAGCGTATTACGATCGAGGTTGATCCCCGCCTCTTGCAGAGTGATCCAACCCTGGTTCAGCACTTCAGTATCAACCTGCCGCATCACCATATTAATGCCCGCGCCTATGACCACATGCGCCGCATCGCCGGTTTTACCCGTTAGCTCAACGAGGATCCCTGACAGCTTGCGATCCTGCAAATAGAGGTCGTTAGGCCACTTAACGCGTACCTGGCTGGCACCCAAGTCGCGCAGCACTTCTGCCATCACGATACCGATGACCAGGCTCAGTCCAATAGCAGCAGCAGGGCCCTGTTCAAGACGCCAGTACATGGAAAGATAGAGATTCGCCCCAAAAGGAGAGAACCATTTACGCCCGCGTCGGCCCCGCCCTGCCAGCTGATATTCGGCAACGCACGCATCGCCTGACTGTAAGGTACCAATACGATCCAGCAGGTACTGATTCGTTGAATCAATAACCGGCAGTACCGCTACCTGGCCCTGGTTTATCTGGCTACTGATGAATTCCTGGCTTAGCAGCTGGATGGGTTCCGGCAGGCTGTAGCCTTTTCCGGGTACGGTAAAGACGTCAACGCCCCAGTCGCGCAGGGTTTGGACATGTTTGTTAATGGCCGCCCGGCTCATTCCCAGGCGCTCGCCTAACTGCTCTCCTGAATGAAACTCGCCGTCGGCAAGGATAGAAATCAGGGTTAATGGAATTGTATTATCCTTCACGCAATAATCTCCACAGCGTTCACTTCTCCCGTTGGGCCGATAAAGCGCACCTCCGGCTCCAGCCAGACATTAAATTTTTCACCTACCTGCTGACGTACATGATGTGCCAACGCTACTACATCCTTACTGGTCGCCTGGTGCTCATTGATAAGCACAAGCGCCTGCTGGCGATGAACGGCCGCTCCCCCTACCGTTGTGCCTTTCAGCTGGCAACGATCGATAAGCCAGCCGGCGGCCAGCTTAACGGTGCCATCAGCCTGTGGATAGTGCGGCGCATCAGGATAGTGAGTCAGCAGCTGCTGCGACACCTCTGTGCTTACTACGGGGTTTTTAAAGAAGCTGCCCGCGTTACCGTTGACTTTAGGATCGGGAAGCTTGCTCATGCGCATATTGCAGACGGTATCAAAGATCTCCTGCGCCGTGGCGGTAGCGGGATCGAGACGCGCCAGATCGCCATAAGTCAGTACCGGCTGCCATGCTTTGGGCAAGCGTAGCCCCACCGCAACAATGGCATGGCTGTGCTGATATTCATGCTTAAAGATGCTGTCCCGGTAGCCAAAGCGGCACGCCTGGGCGGTAAGCCGCTGCATATGGCCTGTGGCCAGCTCTATGCAGTCAACGTAGTCACACACGCGCTGTAGCTCAACGCCATACGCGCCGATGTTTTGAATGGGGGATGAACCTACGCAACCGGGGATGAGGGCAAGATTCTCCAGGCCAGGCATTCCTCTACCCAGCGTGTACTGAACCAGCCGGTGCCAGTTCTCCCCAGCGCCAACGTGCAGATGCCAGGCATCAGATTTGTCGGTGATATCGATACCCATGATGCGGTTAACAATAACGGTTCCGGCAAAATCATTCAGAAAAAGAACGTTACTCCCCTCACCCAGGATCAATACTGGCTGTTGGATCTGCGCGGCATTCTGCCAGGCGCTAAGGAGCTGTTGCACATTTTCGGCAAGCACGATGTGATTCGCATTATGCGCAATGCCAAAGGTATTCCAGGGCTTAAGGGAGTGATTCATAGACGCCATCCAAAGACAAAAACAGGGCTAGTGTACCCCATATGATGGACGATCGCTTGTGGTTGTCGTAATGGCTTACTTTGCAGGAAATAACGCAAAAAGGCCATCCTTACGGATGGCCTTCTGCTTGTTTGATGCCTGGCAGT
>NZ_DALZYX010000024.1:0-3797 GCF_031987975.1 Pseudescherichia sp.
TAAAACTCAAGCCAGGTCTGTGCATTGTCCGGGTCCGGTTTGCACACGGACTTCATCAGCACAAAGGTGGTCGAATACTGCACGGCATGGCTGAGGTAGCGGGCTTTCTGGTAGTCCCTCCCCAGACGCCAGGCCACCACTTCGCCGTCCGCCATACTCGGCAGCGGCACCGCCGTTGCGGTTGTTTCCGGGGTTAGCAATGAACCCGGAGCAGAGACCTCTGAGATATGGATACCGCCGTGCCACATCTTGTTGGTGCCCGCCAGCCATGAGCCATGCGGCTCCCGGCCAATAAGGCGCATCATTTCATCCAGGGTGGCGTAGTTTTCCCCGTTCTGCTTACGGGCCGGAAAACAGGTGTTCATGATGCCTCTCCTTAGCGTGAGACTGTCACGTCAGTGACGGATGACAGCACAAGCCCTTACTTGTAAGGTGGTTATAAAGGCATCACTTTAACCCTGCTGAAGGAACACACAACGGCAATTGTGTAATGGAAAATTACTTAAATTACAGTGGATTATGATTTGCAGTTTTACATTGATTCAATGAATCAAATCACTGATTTTGTAACTTCTAAAATCTGGCAGTGCATACCCTGCTGGCTAATGGGGTATGGCATATCCGCTTCCCTTAGCCAGCCCCCGCTCAACCAGCAAATGCTTTTATTCGGGCATTGAGTTAAGAAAAGCCAAATATGTGATGACGGTCACACTTGTTAAATCCTATAATTAATTGCTATCAAAATATTAAACATGAAGAGTGTCTTTCTATGGCAGAAACAAAACCCCGGACGTCGCGCGTGCTCGTGACGTTAACAGCCCTGTTCGCAGCACTATGCGGGCTATTCCTTCTGATCGGTGGGGTCTGGCTGGTCGCCGTCGGCGGCTCCTGGTACTACCCTGTCGCCGGTCTTCTGATGCTTGGCGTCGCCTGGTTGCTATGGCGCAGCAAACGTGCAGCGCTCTGGCTCTACGCTGTGCTCCTGCTTGGCACCATGATCTGGGGCGTCTGGGAAGTCGGCTTTGACTTCTGGGCGCTGACGCCGCGCAGCGATATCCTCGTCTTCTTTGGGATCTGGCTGGTGCTGCCGTTTGTCTGGCGTCGCCTGATCGTCCCTGCCAACGGCGCGGTCGCTGCCCTGCTGGTGGCGCTGGTGATCACCGGCGGGATACTGACCTGGGCGGGCTTTAACGATCCGCAGGAGATCAACGGTACGCTGAGCGCTGACGCGACGCCTGCCGCGCCCATCTCTCAGGTGGCGGACTCTGACTGGCCGGCCTACGGTCGTAACCAGGAGGGGCAGCGCTACTCCCCGCTGAAGCAGATTAACGCCGATAACGTACACAATCTGAAAGAGGCTTGGGTATTCCGCACTGGCGATCTGAAGCTGCCAAACGATCCGGGCGAGATCACTAACGAAGTAACGCCGATTAAGGTTGGCGATACGCTGTTCCTCTGCACCGCGCACCAGCGTCTGTTTGCCCTGGATGCCGCAACCGGGAAAGAGAAGTGGCACTTCGATCCGCAGCTGAACACCAACCCGTCGTTCCAGCATGTGACCTGCCGCGGCGTCTCTTACCATGAGGCGAACGCCAATAATGCCAGCCCGGACGTGGTGGCTAACTGCCCGCGCCGCATCATTCTGCCAGTGAACGATGGCCGTCTGTTCGCCGTCAACGCTGACAACGGCAAGCTGTGTGAATCCTTTGCTAACAAAGGTATTCTGAACCTGCAAACCAATATGCCGGTCACCACGCCAGGCATGTACGAGCCGACCTCGCCGCCGATTGTTACCGACAAGGTGATTATCATTGCCGGTGCGGTAACCGATAACTACTCTACCCGCGAGCCGTCTGGCGTTATTCGCGGTTTCGATATCAACACCGGCGCGCTGCTCTGGGCTTTCGATCCGGGCGCAAAAGATCCGAACGCTATTCCGGCGGACGAGCACCACTTTACGCCGAACTCGCCAAACTCCTGGGCACCGGCGGCCTATGATGCCAAGCTGGATATGGTCTATCTGCCGATGGGCGTCACCACGCCGGACATCTGGGGTGGCAACCGCACGCCGGAGCAGGAGCGTTATGCCAGCTCTATCCTGGCGCTGAACGCCACTACCGGTAAGCTGGTGTGGAGCTACCAGACCGTCCACCACGATCTGTGGGATATGGATATGCCGTCCCAGCCGACGCTGGCAGATATTACCGTTAAGGGCCAGACCGTACCGGTAATCTATGCTCCGGCGAAAACCGGTAACATCTTCGTACTGGATCGCCGTAACGGCCAGCTGGTTGTCCCGGCACCTGAGAAGCCGGTTCCGCAGGGTGCGGCCAAAGGCGACTACGTTACCAAAACCCAGCCGTTCTCCGATCTGAGCTTCCGTCCGAAGAAAGATCTGACCGGGGCAGACATGTGGGGTGCCACTATGTTTGACCAGCTGGTGTGCCGCGTGATCTTCCAGAACCTGCGCTATGAAGGCATCTTCACGCCGCCGTCTGAGCAGGGCACACTCGTCTTCCCGGGTAACCTGGGGATGTTCGAGTGGGGCGGTATCTCTGTCGATCCGCACCGTCAGGTGGCGATTGCCAACCCGATGGCGCTGCCGTTCGTCTCTAAGCTGATGCCGCGCGGTCCGGGCAACCCGATGGAAGAGCCAGAAAATGGCCAGGGTACCGGCTCCGAGTCGGGTATACAGCCGCAGTACGGCGTGCCGTACGGTGTCACCCTGAACCCGTTCCTGTCACCGATTGGCCTGCCGTGTAAACAGCCTGCCTGGGGTTACATCTCCGCGCTGGATCTGAAAACCAACGAAGTGGTCTGGAAAAAACGTATCGGTACCCCGCAGGATAGCCTGCCGTTCCCGATGCCGATCCCGTTACCGTTCACCACCGGTATGCCAATGCTGGGCGGCCCGATCTCTACCGCCGGTAACGTGCTGTTCATCGCGGCGACCGCAGATAACTACCTGCGCGCCTATAACATGAGCAACGGTGAGAAACTGTGGCAGGGCCGTCTGCCAGCGGGTGGCCAGGCGACGCCGATGACCTATGAAGTGAATGGCAAGCAGTACGTTGTCATCTCTGCGGGCGGTCACGGTTCGTTTGGTACCAAAATGGGCGACTATATCGTTGCCTACGCACTGCCTGATGACGCGAAGTAACGCAGTATTGTAGTACCTCCAGGCCCGGCGAGCTTCGCGCCGCCGGGCCGACGAGATGATTCTTTCCCTTTCTCATACTAGCCGCGACGCTCCAGCCAGCCGGTTTCCCAAACACTCTATTTTCGACAATTCATCCTCAAAATTGCGCATCTGAATAACTCTCCAATTTTTATACTGAACGATTATTCCTCTCTTCTATTTAATCCTTTTTTTTCTTCGGAGAGCCAACAATGAGTAATCCAACCGCCGCCACCGGCACGCCAGTGGTCAGCGTACATGATAACCGGGGGCTGGCCGTGCGCGCCCTCAACTGGAACCATGACAGCAGCACCGACCCGCTGCGCCTGCTGGTCAGCCATTCATATACGGATGATGCCAGCCGGATAGCAACACACCGTGACCCACGCCTGTTTGCCGCCCGGACCGCCGACAGCACGGCTCCGGCAAACCTGCGCACCACGTCCTCGCTGGCAGGCCAGATGCTGCGGCGCGAAAGCACCGACAGCGGTGAACAGGTAATGTTGTCTGATGCCGCGGGCCGTCCGGTGTGGAGCCGGGACGGGCGCGGCACGGTGCAGACCCTGGCGTATGACGAGCTGGGACGGCTGGCGAGCGGCAGCGAGCAGCTCTCGGGTCA